>JBQKHY010000010.1:0-80993 GCA_052118065.1 Ruminococcus sp. LCP21S3_E8
AATTATATAATAACCTTATGATGATGACTTGTCAACACTATAAATAAAAAAGGGTGATTTAATGATACAAAACAATCTTGAAATCAGACAAAAAGCAAAAGAAAAGGGGGTATTACTTTGGGAAGTGGCCGACACATTAAAAATAAGTGAGGCAACAATGACTAGAAAATTAAGAAAGGAACTTCCACCGGAAGAAAAAAGTCAACTCCTCAATATCATTGAAAAATTGGCAAAAGAAAAAGACCGCTGTTAAAGGTTTAGCAGTCTTACAGCGGTCTAAGATATTAGGACTATATAAATAGTCTTTAATTTCATTATACAGCAGAATTAATAAAAATCAATGTATTTAAGTAGTGAAAGGAATTTTATAATGAAAGATTATAACAATGTAGCACCTTTAAAAGTTCCTAAAATGCGAACTATAAAGGAATGTATTAACGAGATTAAAGAACTTGACCCACATACAGCAGTAACAGAATACCACCTAAGACAACTAACTATTACCGGTGTTATCCCTCGTGTTAAGGCAGGCAAGAAGTATTTAATTAACCTAGATACTGTACTAGAGTATTTACAAAACCCTACAGCAGAGAAATTCAATCAAAATAATAATACTGCTGTAGATAATGTTGTAAATGGCATTAGGGCAGTTTATTAAGGTGGTGGCACAATGGCGGAAGGAAAAGAAAAAAGAGAACTTCCACAAGTTGACACGATAGAAACGGCTAATACTGACTACATAGAAGTATTAGGGGAAAAAGCGAAAGATTTAGCGGAAAATTATATTGAATACCTAGGCGGAAAATTAGAAAATATTTTTCCTCTTTATGATATGTATATTGTAGCTAAATCTAATGTGCTAGACAGAAAAATACTTGACTTTATCTTTAGCCTTGACAATGATGATATGTTAAGAGATTTAATTGACTATGAACTTACACCACTAGCAAAAGAACAGAAGTGTAAAACTGAGTTTCTTAACCTTATCAAAAGAACGAAAAAGAGAAGGAAAGAAAGAATTAAGAAACAGCAGGAAGAAGATAGAAAGAAATATCTTTCCGAGGTACAGAAGTTACACCCCTACTATGGTAAACCACTTTCAGAAAAGGTTATAAGGGATATTCTACTAGAAAATTTAATTGATATTAGATACAATCAAGCAACTAGGGAAATAGAACTTTCTAAAAGTAACTTATTATCCCCTTATCCTAAAGAAAATCAACTTACTGTGTTACCTTCTAAACTGTATGACATTTGCAAGGAAAATGAAGTTACGGGGTTGTCTGCCGGTTTAAAGATGATAAATAATTACCTAAACAATTTAGCATTGGCCAATAGGTACAACCCTATTTTAGATATGTTAAAGAAATATAGGAACGATAATGAAAGCTACTTACAGCAGATATATAATATCCTCAATCTTACTGATGACCTACAAAAAGAGCTGTTAAGAAAGTGGCTTATACAATGCGTGGCACTTGCACATAACACAACGGATAACCCTGTGCAAGCGGAAGGTGTTCTCGTTCTTCAAGGCTTACAAGCTAAAGGGAAAACCTCATTTTTTCGTAAATTGGCAGGTAAACGGGAATGGTTTATAGAGGGTGCCTCTATTGATGTTAGGAATAAAGATACCATAATAAACGCGTTAAGTGGTTGGATATGTGAACTTGGGGAACTAGACAGTACATTGAAAAAGGAACAAGCAGAACTAAAAGCCTTTATTACTCAATCATTTGATAATATTAGGCTACCCTATGCCCCTACCTTTACCACTAATCCCCGTACTACTTCATTTTGTGGTACTGTAAACGAAGAAAAATTCTTAAAGGATACTACCGGTAACCGCAGGTTTTGGGTAATTCCTATTAGCTTTATTGATAAAGATAAATTACATAAGCTAACCGAGGAAGATATATTCAATATGTGGGGATATATAGAAAACCTATACCAACAGGATAATAATTCTTTTAGGCTTGCTGACTTTGAACTTCAAAAACTTAACGCGAAGAATGAAGAATACAAAACCGAGTTACCTTTTGAACAGGAAGTATTATCTTTACTAGATTTTAATAAATCCGTTGAACTGTGGAATTATTATTCACCTGCTGAAATTTCTATGTGTATAAGAAGTCAAAATTTAGGTAATTGCACCGCCAAACAAGTAGGTACAATTCTTTCAAAGTTACAAAAAAGTTACAAAAATATAAACAAAAAAAGAACAAAACAAGGTTATAAGTATTTTTTACCTTTAAATATTGGTGAAATTGAAAGGCTAATTAATCGACATTTATTATAAATATGTTGAATAAAGTGTAATTTTAGTGTATATAGTGTATGTAAAGTGTACCTATTTTCTTTACCTATATACACATTTAGTAATCTTGATAAACACTATATTATTTTGTTTTTAGTGTATGTGGTGTATGTAACTTCTAATAGAATACCATAGAATATAAAAAAATAATAAATTATATTTTTTTATTTTTTCTTTAGTTTTATATAATATATAGAGTTTTTATACACTACACACACCACATACACGAAACAACAGTATTTTGCAGTTGACCGCAAAAACCATAATTATTCTTACAGCAGTAAACACAATAACATAAAACAATAATGTTGTACTATTTTATACAGTAATTATCTTTCTTATTAATTTTGCAGTTGACTGCAAAATAATAAATTATACTTACAGCAGTAAACACATCCCCCCTAATCAAAAGCACATATGTTTTTCAATAGATACCGGTGCAAGAGTTTGAAAAAACACACATCTTACGCGTGTGACCCCCCTCCCCTAAAATTGGATAAAATAAAACAAAACACACCTAAGATTTGTAAATATCTCTTAGGTGCGTTTCATTTAATTTATACTGCTGTATCTTGTTTATTCATTTGCATAAGGTGTAAATGAATTATCCCTTAACATCTTATCCACATCAAGTATTGTACAGTCAAGTGCATTTGCCAAGGCTCTCGCTCTAGGAAATGCTGTTTTTATTCTTTGAATATCGTGTTTATCCTTAGGGTTCATAAACAAAATTTCTTCTAAATCTTCAAGAAGATATTGCATAGCATTTACATCTTGTGAAATCTTATATAACATATTTTCCATAATGGTGGCCTTATCTAACAGTTCGTTCATATTTTCAACCTCTCTTTGTATATACATCTTCCAACATATCAATTACATCTACAAATTTATCCTCTAATATTTCAGCTTTCATTATTCTTTTCTTAGAAATACCTTTTTGTGATATTTCATAAACTGTATTGCAAAAATCACATAAAACAGAGAAATCTGTATTAGATAATAAATTTCTTTTCTTGATACTCTTAATTGCTGTTGTACAATCATTATAAAGTTCCTCGATAATGAATTTACGGTCATTGTTCAGACCTAGTAAATAAACACTATCGTATGTATTCACTAACAAATTAAATATAACTAAATCAAATTCCAACAAATTATCACTCCTCAGTTGATAAATGTAATCTTATTCCTTGCACCATATCTACATAAAAACCGCCTGTAATAGCTTGTAGAGTTGCTTTTATGGATATAATGTTATCTATCACCCCACATAATAAATTTGACACTACAGCAGAAATATAACCCATTTTATACATTTTGCTGTTGCCTACCTTTGCATATACTGAAATAGCATTACTATCGTATATGTTGTTAGGTTCTCTTTTTAGGATAAAGCTGACCATATCAAGGCTATATCTCTTTAAATGTTCAATAGCTTGTTGTCTGTTGCCTTTGGTAACACCTGCAACCTTTACACTTGCTTTTCCTTTGGCTAATCTCCACGCAAGGCGGAAACTCTGAGAAAGTGTATAACCACTCTTATGTAATTGGTTGGCTACCTTACAAATAATTGACCTATTCAACATTATGTATTGCCCCTTTCCTTATCCTGTAATTACATTATACTACAATGTTTAAGTACATTCTATAGGCAATATATACAATGTTTAAGTGTAATTATTGTGCATATTTGTACTTGTTAAGTGTATTATTATATGTTATAATAATACTTGTAATAGGAACGGTGGCGGTTGTTCCAACACCCTAGTGAAGGGGGTGTTACATATGGCAGATACAGTATTATTAATTTTATTATTGGTAGCACTCGCAGAAGTCATAAAAACATAAAAAAATAACCGCCCTGTACCCCACATACAAGACGGTTAAAAAATAAAACCTATTGTGGAACAGCTCAAACCGTTCCTTTTACACCTTCATTATACAACAACAATAAAAACTAGTCAATACATACAGCAGTAAAATTATTATACTGCTGTAGTGGTTAATTAAGGGGTGAAACTATGGCAGAGAATAAGAACAGCACTGCAAGAATAAAGGCTAATAATAAATATAATGCCAAAGCATACGATAGAATAAACATAGCTGTACCAAAGGGACAAAAAGAAGTAATAAAAGCCCACGCAGAAAAGCAGGGGGAAACCATTAACGGCTTTGTAAAAAGGGCTATTAATGAAACAATGGAACGAGATACCGCAAAATAGAATTATATAGGTGCATTTATGATTAGAATTAAAAACTTTACACCCTTAAAAGACTTTATATTAAAGGTAACTTTTGACGATAATAAAACCGTTCTATATGATGTTAAAGAAGATATGAAAACACTTCCAAAGTATGAAGAATTGGCAGAACTAGAATTATTCCCACTTGCAAAACTAGACAACAGTAGGACTTGTATTTATTGGAATACCTATATCGATTTACCTTCTGATACAATTTACAAGTACGGAAAACCTATAACAAATAACTAGTAACATAAACCCATAAACAAACCGCCTTATACTGCTGTATAGGGTGGTTTATTTATTGCTTGTAAAAGTACCGGATATAAAAAAATAACCGCCCTGCACTGCAATTGCAAGACGGTTATTAAATAATAAAAAGTTTTTCAATTGTGGAACAGCTTAAGCCGTTCTCCTATATACATTATACAGCAATAAAATCATAAGGCAAGTTATATTTGAACTATAATTCCTTTTATTTTGCCTTGTATGGGGTGTTGTGGTTTTATGGGTACAACTTCCCCACCATAATAATAAAACTGCTGTAGTGAGAATATAGAGCCTAAAGGAGAAAAGAAAGGATATACAAACACCACGCATAAAAATACTTCTATATTTTCCACATAGCAATAATAAATTGTGGATAAATTCAAGTATTATATACAGCAGTTTTCACACTATGAAATAGGGTTGTTTTTTTGCCCCTCGGGTGACCGTTTATTGACCGTTTATTCTACCGCGTAAACGGTCAAAATTATGAGAAGCTACAAAAATCAAAAGTGCTAAAAATGGCTTACCTATGCGATTATTTGAGATGGCAAAAAATGACAAAAAGTTAAAAATAGCACTCCAAAACCGGTGGTAGTGATGGGTTAAGGGATGTTGGTTTATTAGAATCAGCCATAAATTCTCCTTTTCGGCAATTTGGAAATAAAGATTTATATCCAACAATTCAACAAAAAGCATCGCGATTATGTTTTGGGTTAGTAAATAATCATCCATTTATTGATGGAAATAAAAGAATCGGTGCACATGTAATGTTAGTTTTTTAGCTTTAAACGGAATTGAACTTGAATATACACAATATGAGCTTTCTTCTACAATCTTAAAACTTGCTTCGAACGAAATATCATATCAACAATTAACTAGGTGGATAATCAATCATCAGATATAAAAAACGGCTGACAGATGTCAGCCGTTAATTATTTGCATTTATTAAATTACTTCTTTACTGTAACTAAAATTCTCTTGAATTTCTTTGAACCGTCTGTAGCAGTAGCACGAACATAAGTCTTGCCCTTCTTAACTGCAGTTACTGTGAAAGTAGCACCTGAGTTTACAGAAGACTTATTAACCTTAGCAACCTTAGTGTTTTCTGACTTAACAGTAAGCTTCTTAACACTTGCATTAGTTGGGTTAACAGCAACCTTTAGGTTAGCCTTTGCACCCTTCTTAGTTAGTCTAACAGATTTTTTGTTAAACTTAACGCTCTTTACAGGCTGCTTAACTGTAACCTTAATTTTAGCAGTAGCTAAGTTACCATCAGTGATACAACGAACTTCTGCTTTACCAGGACCTACTGCAGTAATTCTTACATAAGTACCTCTGCCTGAAACCTTAACAACCTTTGTGTTTGATGAAACATAAGTTGCTGAGTAAGAAGAATCTGTATCATTGTTTACAGGTCCTACTGACTTAACCTTTACAACTTCACTATCACCCTTGCCGTTATCAAGAAGTACAGATGTCTTTGCCATCTTGATAGAAGTTGCACCGATGATTGTTCTTGTTGTAATGTTTGTGTTAGTGTGCTCCATTAGGTCTGTACCTGTTTCACCTGTTAGCTTTGTAAAGCAACCTGAAACAGCATCAGCAGTTGTAGCACTTGTGTACTTATCGCTAGTATTAGTTACCTTAAATACAGCAGTTAGTACAGTCATTCTTCTTGACTTACAATCGTAAAGTGACTTCTTGCCCTTAAAGCTAACCTGAGTCATATCGCCCTTTACAGATGTATTTGAGTCAAATGAATTAGCAGTATCAAAAGAAAGTGATGTTAAATCTAGGACAGTATTGTCATAGTTTAGTCTACCTTCCATTGCATTTGCCTTTTCATCAGTCTGCAAATAGATATTATATACAATAGAATATCCTACATTTGCATTTACTTCATTAATTCTAACTGTTGATGCAGCAGAAGCAGTAGGAATAACTACAAGAATGCTTAATGCCATAACAAGAGCTAAAACTAAAGAAATAACTTTGTTTGTCTTTTTCATAATTAGAGTTCCTCCGTTTTCTTTTTTCTTATAATTTAATAAAATTATTTACTATTTTTTGTTATATTTATTATACAACACAAGTATTAATTTGTCTAGACAAAAAAACTACTTAATAAAACTTTTACAATGTTAATTTTACTGTCACAATTGCCAAAACAAGAGCAGTAAAATCTGCAAATAATCCTACAAATAATGTATGTCTTGTTCTTGTAATACCAACACTGCCAAAATACATTGTAACTGCATAAAGGGTAGTTTCTGTACTACCTGCAAGGACAGAGGCAATCTCACCTACTAAAGAGTCAGGACCATAGTTTTCATATATATTAGTTAGAAGTGCAGTAGCACCACTGCCACTAATAGGTCTTAGTACTGCCATAGGTACAATTTCTTTAGGAAAATTAAAAAAATCAGCTAAAGGTTCAACAGCTTTACATATCAAGTCAATAGTACCACTTTGTTGCAACATTTCAACTGCAACTACAAGCCCTGTTATTGTGGGAATAATCATATAAAGAGTATGTAAACCCTCAACTGCACCTTCAATAAAGGCATCAAAAATTTTAACTTTTTTTGTCATTCCATAAAGCACAACAAATGCAACTGTTACCGGTACTATTATTTCCAACTTTTCACCCTATTTAATCCTTTAGCAAGTAATAATGCTACACATAACGCACAGAAAGAACAAATAATTACACAAGGAATAATTGAGAAAGGCTCTTTGCTACCATAACTATCCCTAAGAAAACCGATAGTTGCAGGTATAAGTTGCATTGATGCAGTATTCATTACAACAAAAATAACCATAGAGTCGGTAGCAGTATCTTTTCTAAGGTTGTTTTTCTGTAGCTCAGCCATTGCTTTAAGTCCGAAAGGAGTTGCTGCATTTCCAATGCCGATTAAATTTGCACTAATGTTCAATGCCATTGCTTGAAATGCATTACTGCTTTCATCAACATCAGGAAAAATTTTTCTTAATATTGGTGACAAAAGTTTCACTAATTTGCCTGTAAGTCCACTTTTTTCTGCCACCTTCATAATGCCTGACCAAAAAACAATTACACCAAAAAGTGTTATTAAAAGTTTAGTTGCCTTTTCTGCACCATTCATAAGTCCGGAGGAAACACCCTCTCCATTTCCCGTTACAATGGCACAAATTACAGAAATTATTATTAAAAATCCCCAAACATAATTAATCATATGTACACATTACCACTTTTGTTCATAATTATTTGAATAAATTGTTAAAATCAAACTAACGGAAATAACTGCAACTTGAACATACTTGACAAAAATTTTATCATTTGGTAGAATAATATTGCAATAAGTATATAAGTGTTGGTACTTGTATATTTTTGTCGTATATTATATTTACTGCTTGTAGTATTTTTGGGAAGGTGAAAAGTATGAGACAGATCGGTTATGTAAGTAAAATTGACACACTTGGCAGAGTTGTAATCCCTAAGCCAGTTAGACAGATGTTTAATCTAGAAAAGGAAGATTCTATTGAAATTCTTCCTAAGGATAATGGTCTACTAATTAGAAAGTATCAGCCAACTTGCCTATTCTGTGGCGAAAGCGATAATGTTATCACATTTGAAGGCGTTAAAGTCTGCGAAGAATGTGTTAAGAGAATGTACAAGAAAATCTAGTTTGATTTTATTTATTCATTAAATTATATTTATTCAAAAAATTAAATATTACTAAACACAATCTATTTTTTATTATTTATTATACAAGCAGGAATACCTTTAATTAATTTAATAGATTTGTTTTGTAGGAATATTTATTTTCATTTGTGCGTAAAAAAGACACTATCATTAGTGTCTTTTTTATTTTGTTTTTTTAATTTTCAAGAGTCCCATAACAACACAAAGTTTCATAGCAATGATTAGTACCTTATTAATATGGCACATTATTAATCTTCATAAAGCATTACCATATTCGTATAAACAGATTAAGTAAAAATATAAATAATGAAATTAAAATAGCAAAATTAAAAGCCCCATCAATTATGATGGGGCTTGATTAATTGAGTTTTAGTTTTGAGTTTTGTTAGTCCTTAGACTTAAGCTTCTTTCTTCTTACGAGTTAAGAAGTAAACACCTGCTGCTGCAAACATAACACCTAGACCAACATATAGAGCTACTGGGCTTTCACCTGTTGTAACTGTATCAGTTGTTTCTGTTGTTGCTGTAACATCAGAAGCGTCAACTGTATTACCGTTTGCATCTGTGTATGTACCATCAGCATTCTTTGTTACTGTGTTACCATTCTTATCCTTGTAAACAGTCTTGCTTGATGAGTTAGAAGAACTGTCTGAGCTTGAGTTTGATGAGCTGTTTGAGCTTGAGTTTGAAGAACTATTTGAGCTTGATGATTCTGTGTAAGTACCGCCACCAACGATTAGGATCTTACCTTCTTTAACCATCTTATCGAATTCCTTTTCGAGTTCAGCAAGTCTTGTCTTATGGTCTCTAGCACTTGACTGTGGGCTATAAGAAGCCTTGTTAGGATACTGCTTGTAATCCTTATCCCATGTCTTAATAATATCAGATGGCTTTGTACCCTTAGCGATGAATTCACCCTGGACAGTACCAACAGAAGTAATCATTAGAGGAATACCATACTTACTCTTGTTCTTTTCCCATGAGATTGGGTAGCTGTGCTTTGTTGAGTCAACATTGTTTTCAAATGTCTTTTCATTTGAAGTAACCTTAACTGTATCACCGATACAATTTGTGTTGAACATTAGAGCACAAGTTTCGTTACCTGTGTTATCACTGAACATAATTGAATAAGCTGTACCGGCCTTTAGACCACCCTTTAGCTGTGTGCTTTCGTCTAACTTTGATAGGTCGTAAACTAGCTTGCCGCCTTCTTCTTCTAGCTTTTCTTTCTTTAGCTGCCAGCCCCAGAAAGATGTACCGCTATCTGTTTCAAAAATGTGAGCATAGAAAACTGTACCTGCCCATTTTGGCTTTTCAAAATAAACTTTACCAGATGTACCTGTTGTTTCAGTATCTGTACCTGCACCAACAGAAACATTACCGTCAGCTGCTGCTGTTTCAACATCCTGTGAAGCACCTGCTGCAACTAAATCTTCTTTTTCGTCAGCTGATACTGACATAACAGTTGCAAAACTCATAACAACTGCCATAACTAATAGTACGCTTAATAACTTCTTCATAGTTATCTCCTCCTATAAAATTAAACCAATAAAGATTTGTGGGGATAAATTCCCCCCATTGGCATAATTATACACCTTTAAAATTTGTAAAGCAACAATTTTGTAACATTTTGTTGACGATAAAATGCACAAACTTTGCACATTCAAAATAGGCATAATGCACAAATGAAAAGAGAATATGAACAGAGTATTAACTGAAAAACTGTTTATTCTTCTTTTTTGCCTTTTTTCTTATCAACAATAACTTTAATTACAATAACTATTACAATAAGTGCAACAATTGCAACAATACCTAGGTTTCTCCAGAAATTATCTGAGTCTGTGTATGAAACCTCTTTACCGTTAGAGTCTGTTACATTTTGACCTGATGAGTTTGTTCTCATAGCAGTTGACTCTGTAGTTGCTTGATATGCAGTTGTAGCATTTTCAACTGTATTACCGTTTGCATCAGTTGCAACACCTGCGTTATTCTCTACAACATTACCGTTGCTATCAGTAGTTTGGTTGTTGGTGTTATATCTACCATACTGACCACCGATTGGGTTATCCCCACCGTTCTTTGTACCTTTACCGTTTTCATAGTTGATAAATGTACCACCGTTACCGTTTTCGTTAACCTTTGGTGTAACATTCTTTTCTGCAGCTTTACCGTTAACTAAAAAGTCAGTAGTAAACTTAAGTGTATCAACATTTTGGCTATTTGATAGATAGTCAAAGCACTGTACATAATAGGTAATATCAGTAGAACCACCCTGTAGTACTTCAAATGTTAATGAAAGAATCATTGTTTTTTCTTTCATATCCCAACCTTGAACACCGTTAGCACTATTAAACAGTACTTCGTTTTCCAGGTCAGTGTTATAAACAGAACTACCACCATCAAGGTATTCAACCTTGTCCGGATCAACCTTTAGATACTGAGAGTCATATGCAACCTGCATCTGAATATCCTCAGCTTTTTCAGGAACATCAGATACACAAAATTCATATGTAACCTTATCCCCAACCTTTGCATTAACTTTGCCGTTTAGCTTTAGATTTTCTGCTGCTGAAAAGCTTGTAACAGAAAATGCTAAAGTAAGTAGGCACATTAGTAGTGCAAGAACAACAGCACTAATTCGTTTTGTCATATTATTTTCCTCTTTATTTCTTTATTATTCTTCGTAACCCTTAGGGTTCTTTTTCTGCCAATTCCAAGAATCACGGCACATATCTTCAAGTGTCTTTTCAGCAGTCCAACCTAGAACTTCTTTAGCCTTTGTTGGGTCAGCATAACATTCTGCAATGTCACCGGCTCTTCTTGGCTTAATCTGATATGGAATTTCAACATTGTTAACCTTGCTGAAAGTCTTAACAATATCAAGAACAGAATAACCCACACCTGTACCTAGGTTGAAGATTTCTGTACCCTTGTGAACATCGGCATAGTCAATAGCCTTAACATGACCTTTAGCTAAGTCAACAACATGGATATAATCACGAACACCTGTACCGTCAGGAGTTGGGTAGTCGTTACCGAATACACCAAGTTCCTTTAGCTTACCAACTGCAACCTGTGTAATATATGGCATTAGGTTGTTTGGAATACCGTTAGGGTTTTCACCGATTGTGCCACTTTCGTGAGCACCGATTGGATTAAAGTATCGAAGAAGAACAACAGAAAGTTCAGGGTCTGTCTTTGTAACATCTTGTAAAATCTGTTCTGTCATTAACTTTGTCCAACCGTAAGGGTTTGTACAAGAAGTTGGCATTGTTTCTACAAGAGGTACAGTTTCAGGAATACCGTAAACTGTAGCTGAAGATGAGAATACAAAGTTGTGACAACCAAATTCCTTCATAACTTCTAGTAGTGTTAATGTACTGTCTAGGTTGTTACGGTAGTACATTAGAGGCTTTTCACAGCTTTCACCAACTGCCTTAAGACCTGCAAAGTGAATAACTGCATCAATCTTATTTTCACTAAATACTTTTCTTAGAGAGTCATGGTCACAAACATTGATTTCATAGAAAGGAATTTCCTGACCAACAATCTTCTCAACTCTTTTAACAGCTTCTTTCTTACTGTTGCAAAGGTTATCGGCAATTACTACTGTATGTCCAGCACTAATTAATTCTATGCAAGTATGTGAACCGATATAACCTGCACCACCGGCTAATAAAATATTCATTTTAAAAACTCCTTTTTAAAATTAATAAACATCTACAAAATCAGCTATTGATAATATCATAAAGTTCATTAGCAAATTTTGAGTAGTCTTTTCTGTCTTCTTTAACATAAGAAATTGCAGGACGAGGATGAGTATTTAACTGACCTGTTAGCATATATGGAATGTCATAACCCCACTTTACGCCTTCAGCCTTTAACTTCTCAGTATGTTCTTCAATAATCTTTAGGATAGGTGCAACCTTGTACTTAGGATTCTTTAAGAAACCAAGTAGTAGTTCAAGTGCACAGTTACCTGCACCTCTGCCCATACCGTCAACTGTAGCATCAAGGTAACTAACACCCTGAGTCATAGCTTCAATAGTATTTGCAAAAGCAAGTTGCTGATTGTTATGAGCATGAATACCAACACTCTTGCCGTACTTATCAGCATATTCACAATATAAATTAGCAAGTCTTCTTGACTGTTCAGGATATAATGCACCGTAGCTATCTACAATATAGAAAGCATTAACAGAGCTTTGACCTAAAATGTCAAGTGCTGTCTTAATATCATCTGTGTTAGCCTTAGAAACTGCCATAATATTGATAGTTGTTTCGTAGCCTTTCTTTGCACAATCTTCAATCATTTCTACTGCTGCAGGAATTGTGTTAATGTATGTTGCAATACGAACAAGGTCAATAGGACTGTCCTTCTTAGGAATAATATCCTTCTGAAAATCTGTTCTGCCTACATCAGCCATAACTGCAATCTTTAGACCTGTTTTGTTGTCACCCACAATTTTTCTAATATCTGAGTCATTACAGAATTTCCACTTACCAAAATCATCTTCGTTAAAAATTTCTTTAGATGCTTTGTATCCAAATTCCATATAGTCAACACCGGCTTTAACATTTGCCTGATATAAGTCCTTAATAAACTTATCGTCAAATCTAAAGTTGTTGCAAAGTCCTCCATCTCTAATTGTTGCATCAACAACCCTAATGTCTTGCCTTACTGAAAGTAAGTCACCTTTTTGTGCCATTGGTATATCCTCCATCTATAATAAATTAAACATATAAAATGATATAGTTATTCATAATATACATTATTACATATACATAATACTACACAATGTAAATTAAAACAAGATTTTTCTTGTTATTTATTATAATAATTGATAGAATTAGTGTAGGTGATATTATGAAAATTTATATTGACGGTGACGGTTGTCCTGTTGTTGATATTACAATAAAAGTTGCAAAGGAATATAAATTACCTTGCACTATAATTACAGATACTTCTCATATTTTTAACAAGGAATATGCAGATACTATAACAGTAGAAAAGGGTGCTGATTCTGCCGACTTTAAAATTGCAAACCTTATAGAAAAAGGTGACATTGTAGTTACTCAGGATTACGGTTTAGGTGCAATGTGCTTAAGCAGAGGCAGTAAACCTATCAATCAAAACGGTCTTATATATACTGACCAAAATATTGATTCATTACTGATGACAAGATATATCAGCAAAAAAGCAAGAATGGCAGGTAAACACACCAAAGGACCTAAAAAGAGAACTGCCGATCAGGATAAAAGTTTTGAAAAATCATTGAGAAAATTAATTGAATCTTTAACAGTCAAAAATTAAGTGAATATCAAAAGAAACAAGATTGATTTACTAATGTGAACTTATACAAAAGTCCTTAAACGGGCGAACACAGTGTTCGCCCCTACATTTTAAGATAGGGTTTGAATATGAAAGTTATAGATTACTTAAAGGAATACAACAAAAAAAATATTTATCCTTTCCATATGCCGGGAAATAAAAGACAAGGCGAATTTAATCAGCTTGATTTTACAGAGGTTGAGAACTTAGACAACCTATATCACCCTGAGGGTATTTATAAGGAAAGTTTAGACAGAATTAAAAATTTATACGATACTAAGGAAAGTTATTTTTTAGTAAACGGCAGTACAGTTGGAATTTTATCGGCTATTACAGGTTGTGCTAAAAAAGGTGACAATATTTTAATGGCTAGAAATTGTCACAAGTCTGTTTATAATGCAGTAGAAATTTGGGACTTATCCCCTACCTACTTAATGCCTAAATCGGTACATTCTTTTATGGGAGAAATTTTGCCAAGTGATGTTGAAGATGCACTTAACAGTAATCCTAAAATTACGGTATGTATTATAACTTCTCCTACATATGAAGGAATTGTAAGTGATATAAAAAGTATTGCTAAAATTTGCCACAATCACAATGTAACTTTAATTGTTGATGAGGCACATGGCAGTCACCTAATGTTTGATGATTATTTTCCAAATTCAGCAGTAAATTTAGGCGCCGATGTTGTAATACAAAGCACCCACAAAACATTAACCTCTTTAACAGGTACAGGGTTACTTCATATTTGCAGCGACAGAGTGAACAAAGATATTATTAAGAAAAGGCTGATGACTTTTCAAACTTCATCACCTAACTACTTAATGGTAGCTTCAGTTGACAGATGTATTTGTGAACTTATTGAAAAAGGCAAAGAGTTATTCTCTACATACAGAAAAAGAATTAACAATTTTTACTTAGAATGTGGAAAACTTAAAAACCTTTCTATATATAAAGGTGAAAATGCTTTTGCCTTTGACAAAAGTAAAATTGTAATTCTAACACAAAACACCAACCTATCAGGCACAGAATTACAAAAAATATTGAGAGAAAAATATTTAATAGAAACAGAAATGGCATCAGCTGATTATATTATTGCTATGACAAGCATATATGATACAGAAAAGGGTTTCACAAGGCTGATAAATGCCCTACAAAACATTGACAAAAAGTGTATATATATAGAAAAGGAAAATATAACACTAAACCACATTCCTAAAATGAAAATCAAGCCTTGTGAAGTTGAAGATACGAAAAAGGAATTTGTAGATATAGAAAACTGTTGTGGCAGAGTTTCCGGTGAATATATTTATGCTTATCCACCGGGAATACCTATTATTTCAATAGGTGAGGTTTTTGACGAAAAAGCAGTTAATACTATTAAATATTTAATAGAAAAAGGTGTTAATGTGGTGAGTGAAAGCAATAAACTCCCTTTTAAGGTGTGTTGTGCTATTGACACAAGGTAAAAAATGATATAAAATATTATTAAATAAATTTGTTATTAATTAAGGAGGAAAATTCCTATGAAGAGAATCGTAACAGTTAATACAAGAAACCTAACTGAATCAGTTAAAAAGGGTGGCTGTGGTGAATGTCAGACATCATGTCAGTCAGCTTGTAAGACTTCTTGTGGTATTGCAAATCAGCAGTGCGAAAAGCTAAAGGCTGAAAAATAATTAAAAAAGTAAAAGGTCGCCGTAGGGTTTCCTATGGCGATTTTTATTGTGGGGAATTTTTATGGTACATTGTTATAAAAATAATGGCTACAATATTGTCCTAGACAGCAATTCAGGCAGTGTACATGCTGTTGATGAAGTAGCCTTTGAAGTAATTGATAAATACGAGTCAAGAAGTAAGGAAGAAATTATCCTTGAGCTTTGTGCTAAATATCCTGAAATCACTGCTGATGATATTGAAGAGATTTTTCAGGATATTGAGGAACTAAAAAAAGAAGGTAAACTATTTTCAGAAGACAAGTTTAAGGACTTACAGATTGACATTAAAGCAAGACCTACTCAGCTAAAGGCACTTTGCTTGCATATTGCTCACGACTGTAATATGTGTTGTAAGTACTGCTTTGCAGGTGAAGGTGAATACAGTGGTGACCGTTCACTTATGTCTTTTGAAGTAGGTAAAAGAGCTTTGGACTTTCTTATTGAACAGAGTGGTTCAAGAAAGAATCTTGAGGTTGACTTCTTTGGTGGTGAGCCATTACTTAACTTTGGTGTTGTTAAACAGCTTGTTGCTTATGCAAGAAGTATTGAAAAAGAAAAGGGCAAGAACTTCCGTTTTACACTGACAACTAACGGTGTACTTCTTGATGATGAAGTTATGGAATGGGCTAACAAAGAATGTTACAATGTTGTTCTTTCATTGGACGGTAGAAAAGAAACTAACGACAGAATGAGAAGAACAAGAAACGATAAGGGTACTTATGACCTTATTCTACCTAAGTTCCAGAAAATGGCTAAAGAAAGAAATCAGCAAGGCTACTACATTCGTGGTACATACACTCACTACAACACAGACTTTGCAAATGATATTCTTCACCTTGCAGATATGGGCTTTGAACAGTTAGCTATGGAACCTGTTGTTACCGATCCTAAGATGGACTATGCTTTACAGGAAAGTGATATTCCTAAGCTAAAGGATCAGTATGACCTACTTGCAAAGGAAATGTGCAAGAGAAACAGAGAAGGTAAAGGCTTTACTTTCTTCCACTATATGATTGACCTAGAGGGTGGTCCTTGTATCTACAAGAGAATCTCAGGTTGTGGTGTTGGTACTGACTATATGGCAGTTACACCTTGGGGTGACCTATATCCTTGTCATCAGTTTGTGGGTGATGAAAAGTTCCTACTTGGTAATGTTTTTGACGGTGTTAAGAACACAGATATTGTTAACGAATTTAAACTATGTAATGTTTATTCAAGAGAGGCTTGTCAAGATTGTTTTGCTAAGTTATATTGTTCAGGTGGTTGCTCAGCTAATGCTTACCACACAACAGGCAAAATCACAGGCACTTGCGATATGAGTTGTGAACTACATCGTAAGAGAGTTGAAAATGCAATTATGATTAAGATTGACGAACTTTTTGCAAATAGCGAAAATAACGAGAATAATCAGGAATAAGGAGAAACTATGAAATCAAATTTCAAAGCAAAAATGATTTTCATAACAGAGCTCTTGCTAATTGGTTTTGTAGTTTTTTATGCAATTTTCTTATTTTTCAGAACAAGTATTTTCAAGACTATTACAGTTACACTAGGTGTTTTGCTATTTCATTTTGCAATGCGACTTTTTGTTAATTGGTTTTTCAAGAGTATGAAAGGCAGACCATGGAACCACACCAACAAATGGTTTAGGGAAAGAAATTACGAAAGAGGACTTTTTAAAGTTCTAAAAGTTGCAAGTTGGAAAAATCACATTCCCGACTACAACCCTGAAGATTTTGACCAAAAGCAAAAGAGATTATCCAAGATGATTTCTAACAGTTGCAGAGAAGAAGTTACTCATATTGTTATGATTATAGCTAATTTCTTACCTATCCTCTTACCTATCTTTTTGTCAGGTGTTAACTTTTGGTTACTGTTTTGGCTATCTGTTCTAGGGGGCATTATAGACTTAATGTTTATCCTAAAGCAAAGATATAACAGACCAAAAATGGTTAAGGCTTTTCACTCACAAGAGTCCCAGAGAAAAGAATTTTATATGAATAATTAATCTGTAAAAGGACTGTTTTCAGTCCTTTTATTTTATGTTCAATCATAACAAAAAAGCATTGAAGAAATTATTTTCTCCAATGCTTTTTTTACTTTACATTAACAAATGTAATTCTACTATTTATCACTAGTAAAATACTTTTGATTTGAGCTCTTCGGTTTTTCCGGGTTTGTCATTTCAATTTTTCCATCTTTAATAAGAGGCTTAATGTATTTCTTGATTGCATAACTTGGTGTAGTAATACCTAAATAATTTGCGATTTCACTCCTAGTTCTTGGAATACTACAAAATTCAAGTAAAGAATCTGTTGAATCCATACCATCCTTCAAACTTTCTGTGTTATTATAAAGAGTAACTGTAAAAGATTCTTTATTATCTTCAAATTTTGGTGCAGGTAGTCCTGCATTTTTCATTTCAGAATAGATGGTTGGTATTCCTGAATATCTATTTTCAGTTAAACCTAAGGTTTCCATTGCAGTTGCTAACACAGGATTACGAGTATCAGGTTGCACTTTTCCCAGCTGGTCGATAGTCATTCTGCCATACAAACCACCCGGATTTTCCACTTCTAACCTATCATTATACATTGTTAGTTGAATAGGCATCCCTTCAGTATGAATACTGTAGTCTCTATGAACAAGTGCATTAAGTATAACTTCTCTAACTGCAGTTAGTGGATAATCAGCTTTATCATTTCTCTTTCCTGTTTGAGGATTGATTACTGTGCTTACTCTCATATTATTTTTAACAAATTGTAATGCACCATCAAGCATATCTTCTATTGTACCTTCAATTCTTCTATTATCCTTAAATCTTTCACCATTTTCACCTAAAACACCAACTTCATTACCATAAACAGATGTAGCGATTATAGACAATTGTGGAAAATATGCTTGTGGATAAGCACAAAAAAGCAATACACTTGCAAGAGTTAGTTTGCCATTTTTAGTAATACTCATAAGTTCATTAAATTGTTCGTCAGGTATTTTGGAAAGATTAGGTTTGTTCTTTTTACAAAGCAATTTATACTCAATAAATTTATCACTATTAATAGTTAGCATACTTGCTCTATCTATTACTCTAATATCATCTTGATATTTTTTACGATATGCTTCATAACTGTAAATTTCATAATCTGTCATTGGTTCATCTGAGTCACCACAGCGAATATAAGAACCTTTGACTTTTCCTTTACCTTTATAATAACAAGGTCTGTTAGTGATTTCTATTCCGGGAATCTCTGCAGAAACAACACTTTTACCATCCACTTCACAAATTGTAATTAATGGTCTAACAACAGGCTCCATCTCTTTACATTGATTATTAATTTGCTTTTGTAAATCCTGTGAATCATAAACACCAACAACTGAATAATCTTTACTTTCATCAATTCCAAAAATTATAATTCCACCATCATCTTGATTAGAAAAGCTTGATAGAGTATCATATAACTTTTTAGGACAACCAATTTCAGCAGTTTTAAGTTCTAATGTTCTTGACTCACTTTTAGATGTTTGAATCTCTTTTACAAGTTCAACAAGTTCTTCCGTTTGCATATTATCCCTCCTCTAAAATTATTATACTATTTTTTAAAAATTATGCAATAACTTTTAAAATTATCGAAGAGATTTTCAAAGTTATTGAAGAGATTTTAAAACTTTGAAACATTTTTCAAAATTATCGAAGAAATTTTCAAAACTTTGAAACATTTTTTAAAATTATCAAAAAGATTTTCAAAACTTTGAAACATTTTTCAAAATTATCAAAGAGATTTTTAAAATGTTTTGAAACTACTTTCAAAACATTTTAAATAATTGCAGAAAACTCCCTCAAACGAGGGAGTTTTTGTTTTGGGATTATTAGATTATTTAGATTATAATATTTTAAAAATTAATCTTCATCATCAAAGCCACCGGTAACAGTATGGTTTACTGAGCTAAATGGTTCTGTCATTGACACCAGCATAACACTTTCTGTAGAAAAAGTTTCCACAATTAATTCCGGCTTTTTGTATTCTTTCTTCATAAAAGCACCTCCTACTTACACAATTCATCAAGTGCATTATATAGCTCAACATAAGCCTTTAGCACATCATTATCTTCTGCTTTTGTTTCAATTTCTTGTAATGCAAGTTCATAGGAATTTTTGTAATATGACTTTTCCATTACCATATTGCCGGTTTCATCAATATACCAAAAAGCAAAGATATAGTCTGTATTCATAGTATTTGCTTTTAGTCCGTTATTATAACAAACAGACATTTTTTCTGTATTGGTAATGTTGTTTAATGAATAAACCTCAACACCCTTTAGCTTTAACAAATCTTTACCACAAGGAATGTTACTTCTGTTATATCCTAAATCTTTTAAGTCACCGTTATTGCAGTTATACACAACATAACCGTAATCTTTGCAAGTTTTCTCAATACAACCTTCTACATTAAATGAAAGGCAATCACTACACTTTAGGCAAACATTATCTGTAAGGTTTTCACACAACACTATATTTTTAATATTACTGTTTAATGGGTTATCAATCTTGTTTCCCACAGTTTCACTAGGTGCAACATTCTTCTTAAACATAGTGTCATATAACTTAACAATCTTGTTGCAAACATTGATTTCTTTACTGTTAAAGCCTAGATTTTCAGCATTACAGAACATAGGGTAAAGTTGTCTGTCCTTAATGCCACTATGAACAATCTTGTCACTTTCTTCTCTAACGAACATTACATAAATATGATTTTTTAGATTCTTTATATAAAGGTCACTTGAGATTTCACCACCACTATATTTGTAACCATTCTGAGTTGTGGTTTTGTTACACTTAACCTTTGTACCATTTGTCATCATTTCTTTAGGAGTAGGCTTTTCACTATCTTCTGTAATAATGTAGTACATATCCAGGTTTTCACCTTTACCGTAACAAGTTAAGTTATATGGTTCATCATAATGGAAATTAGTGTAGTAGGAAAATCTCTGTTGATTTAGTGGCAGGTCAACAATCTCAACATAATTTGAAATACCTGTACCGGAATAATCTCCTGTACCTGTTACTACAAGGTAAGCATATTTTCCCACCATATCCTTAGTAACTTTTAGGGTTTTACCTGTTTCATTAGGCAGTAGCTTACCCTCTTTTCCCTTTTCATCAGCAATATACCACTGATATGTGCAGGTAGTAGCTTTGTCTTTAAAAGTAGGACTTAATGTACCATTAGGCATATTTACACCACTGATGATAGGGTTCTCAATCTTCTTACCTAGGTTAATTGACTTACCCTCAATAAATACTGCTGAATTATAAATTGCATCAGAACAATCGGCAATTGCAAGTTTTAGTTTTACCTTGCCACCTTTAGGAATTTGTTTTGATGTTTGAGCAGTAAACACATTACTAATACCGTTAAAGCTGTCTTTATACACTTTACTTGCTGAACCGGTAAAGTACTTGCCATACTTAATATTCATAATGGAAGTGTTTTTTCCGTTAGGTAGCTTTGCAATATTTTCATCATAGATACCGTCATTGTCGTAATCTACAAACAAGCCAAAACAATCATTGTAAATATCAGGTTGGTCAAATTCTGCTGAACCAAAAGAATAATTAAAGGCTAAAACAGTATCATAGTTTGCATTGTTAGTTAGGGTAAACTCTACACTTGCCAAATCATACATACTGAAGTTAGTCATTTTCTTTAGGTCTTTATCTGTTTGTCTATAGAAATGTACCTCATCACTGCCTCTTTTTGATGACTCCAAAATACTTGACACATAACCGGTGGATAACACAAGACCTTCATCAATGCCAACATTACCTTTGCCGTTTTTGAAAGTACCTATCTGTCCCGATAAATTACCTTTCACCTTAATGTTAGAGGCGTTCATACCTTCCGACAGTACAGAAGAAACTATCTTCTCCTTATCACTTACCTTAGTTACAGTAAAATTTTCCTTAGCACCGACACTTATAATAGGCAAACAAAGTGCTGCCATACCAATAGAAACTACTGCTTTACATTTGTTTCTGAAATTCAAATTTTGAAACACCATCCTTTCTCATTTATTTATATGCGATTGATAGTGCAAAATTACTGTTATTTTGGTTTACAAGTTAATTTTGTTATATTAAACATAATAAATTACAGTTACAAAAAATTTTCCTTTATATTTAATAAACCTTAATAAAAATTAATTTGTAGAATTTCCCCTTTCATTGTGCTAAATCACAAAAGGAAAAAGGACTGCATCAGCAGTCCAAATCCTTAACTATTCAAAACATCATCTATTATATCGTAATGTAGGTTAATAGCGTTTTCACATTTTTCTTTATCCTTACTGATAAGGCTACTTAAAATATTTTTATGTGCAGTATCTAACTTTTCTTTAGTATCAATGTCAATAATCTTAATTACCTCATCAATCCATCCTCTATACACATCAATAACTGCATCCATTATTGCCATCCAAAATACATTACCTGAGGACATAGCAAGAAGATAATGAAACATTTTATCCTTATCAACTTCATCATCAGTTGAAGTGGTTTCTTTATTTAGTACACTTTCAATTTCAGTAAAGTCAAAGTCACTTTTATTCATAATTGTCATACAAACAGAAAGTTCCATTGTTCTTCTAAAGTCACAAATATCTTTCTTAGACACTACCTTTATCATAAGTAAGGTTCGTATCATCTCGGAAAATTTCTTAGACACATTACCTGTATAGTAGTTGCCTGAACCTCTCACACTTTCTGTGATACCCATATTTTCTAAACTTCTCAGGGCCTCTCTTGTGGAGTTTCTGCTAATGCCTAATTTTTCCGATAAAGTTCTTTCTGTTGGAAGTCTGTCCCCTATAGAAATATTACCATTTGCAATTTCACTGCAAATATAGTCAACTGCTTTTTGATATTCTCTGGAATTTTCTTTCATAAGTCACCTTACATAAACTGAGCAAACACTGATGCACCGATAACTGTCATCAAACCTGAAACTGCAATAGACAAGCTACTCATAGCACCTTCGGTTTCGCCCATTTCCATTGCTTTTGCAGTACCTACTGCGTGACTTGCAGTACCGATAGCAATGCCCTTAGCAATAGGTTCTTTGATTTTAAACAACTTACAAATTGCCGGTGCAATAATATTGCCAAGTACACCTGTAACAATAATAATAACACAAGTAAGAGTAACATTGCCGTGAAGTTCTTCAGAAATACCAATACCGATAGCAGTAGTAATTGACTTAGGTAACATTGTTACATACTCTGTATGATTTAGTCCAAAAATTACACTCATACCTAAAACAGATAGCAAAGAGGCAAGTACACCGGAAAGAATACCTATCAAAATTGCCTTAATGTTATTCTTCAGCACCTCAAGCTTTTCATAAAGAGGAATAGCCAAACAAACAGTAGCCGGTGTTAAAAGGTAGTTAAAATATTTTGCACCACTGTAATAAACTTTATAATCAATACCACTCACAAGCAAAACAATAATTGTTGCCACAATAGAAATAAGCAGTGGATTAAAAATAGCTAACTTAAACTTGTTATTTAGCAAAATGCCAAATCCATAGGACAAAATGCTAATTGCAACACCAAAAAATACTGAATCCTCAAAAAAGTTCATTAGTCCTTATCCCCCTTTTTACTATGTCTGATAACAAACTGAGTAACTCTGCCGGCAACTGCCATAACAAGTACAGTTGAAACAATAGTGATAATTGCATAGGCAATAACATTAGGCTTAATAATATCCCAAGACTCAATTATACCTACTGCTGCCGGAATAAACATCAGTGGCATAATTTCAATTAAGAATACTGCTGTCTTTTTTACATCAGCAATTTTAACTATCTTGAAATGTAGGCACAAAAACATTATTACCAAACCATAGATACTTGATGGTATAGGCAAAGGAATAAGATAATTTAAAAGTTCCCCTATTAATGAAATTACAATGATAATCCCAAATTCACGAATATATTTCATAAAACCCCTCCATAATTGGTACTACCAATTATACACCTTTAAAATTCTACGGTCAATAAATAGATGTACATTTTCTAAAAACTGTTAATAACACTATGTAGGAAGGTTTTCTCACTATAATTTTGTGAATATTTTAATTTTTAATACAGATATAATTACAATTGCAAAATACAAATCAGAGCTTTATAATTGTAGTATAAATTTATAGGAAGTAATAATATGCAAACAATTGATGAGGCATTAGAAAAATTAAGTAAATCAAAGTTCCGTTCAAGTTTTCATTTAAAAGAAAAGGACATTGAATATATAAACAAAGTGGGTATAGAGAAAATAAGGCAACATGCTAAGGACTTTATAAAAACAAGACTTGCACCAAAATATATTCCCAATGACGGAAAACAAACACCTATGAAAGGTCATCCTGTTTTTATAGCACAACATGCTTGTGGGTGTTGCTGTAGAGGTTGCTTAAATAAATGGTATCGAGTAAATAAGTCAACTGAGCTTACTGAAATTCAACAAGAAAAAATTGTAAACCTACTTATGGCTTGGATTGAAAAGGAATATAACAGTAAAATTAAAACACAAAAATAAGCCCTATTCAAAAGAATAGGGCTTTGCTATACCAATATTTAATTAGATAAACTTTGCAATAACATCAAGTTCTCTTCTCTTAGGTGCAGACGGTTCAATATCTCTGTAACCTAAGGCAATGATACCCATAATAATTTCATTAGAAGGAATATCCAGTGCATTTCTTGTAGCCATTTCATCTCTAACACCCATAACAAGAGTATCAAGACCAAGGTCAGATGCTTTCATCATTAGGTTCTGATTTTGTAAACCTAAATCATAAGCACCCCATAGGTTACCGGCTTCATTAGTTGGTGAACCGTTCTTTTCAAAACCTGACCAATCCTTAACGAATGTTGTAACAATAAGTACCGGTGCATTCTCAGCATTAATACCGTTACGAGAAAGTAGGCAATTTTCCTTAATTTCCTTTAGCTTTTCTTCATCTGTAACAACATAATATCTACCTGTTTGTGAATTTTTCCAAGTAGGTGCTTGTTGAGCAGCTTTGAGGATTTCTTCTATTGTTTCTCTATCAACAGTAGTGTTAGCTTTATATTTTCTAACACTTCTTCTTTTCTCCAGCAATTCATTAAATTCCATAGCAAACTCCTTGTGTATAATTTTTATTTCATTTTATCAACTTTTCATAAATCTGTAAAGTATATTATAAAAAATGGGTAGTTGAGAAACTACCCATTAAATATTTTAAATTATTGTGTTACACACTTGTCAAGGTCAGCAGTAATCTTTTCTTTGTCCATATGTTGACCGATAAATACTAACTTAATTTCTCTGTCACCATAAACATCGTCCCAGTTCTTCTTAGCCTCAGGGTATTCCTTTAGGTAAAGTTCCTGTTGTTCCTTAGGGAAAGCAGTTAGCCACTTGCCCTGTTCAGTAGCAGAAATCTGTACACCGGCTTGTTCAAATACAAACACACTGTCTCTCTGGTCATCAAACCAAACGATACCCTTTGCACGAACAACACTCTTTGGCCAATGGTTTACAAATTCTTGTAGCTTTTCCTGGCTAAATGGTCTTCTGCTATGATATACGAATGTACCGATACCATATTCATCTTCGTCATCATCGTGATGGTGGCCACAGTTACATACACCATGTTCATGGTCACAATGTGAATGGTCCTCATGATCATGGTCGTGATGTTCATGATCGTGGTCATGGTCATGATGGTGGTGGTGATGGTGATGGTGATGATGTTCTTCTTCCATCTCTTCTTCATCCTTATCATAAACCTGAGCCCAACCTGCTGATTCGGCAGTATCTTCAAATGTATAACTGTTTGTATCTAGGATGTCACCTACTGCAACCTTGCCGTAAGTTGTTTCAATAATTCTAGCCTTTGGCTGTAGAACCTTAATCATAGCCTTAACCTTATCTAACTGTTCAGGCTTAACCATATCAACCTTGTTAAGAACGATTGTAGAACAGAATTCAATCTGCTGAATTAGTAGATTTTCAATATCTTCTTCAGCAACTTCTTTCTTTAGTAGGTCATCACCACAACCAAATTCTGATGCAAGTCTTAAAGCATCAACAACAGTTGCAATGTTATCTAGATGGCATAATGCAGGAGTTTCTTCATCACCCTCCAGCATAGCAATAGACTGTGCAATAGGTAATGGTTCACAAATACCACTTGCCTCAATAAGAATATAATCATACTTGCCACTTTCGCAAAGGTCAGTAATTTGGTTGATTAAATCAACATTAAGTGTACAACAGATACAACCGTTTGATAGTGGTACAAGGTTCTGGTCTTCCTGAGTTACAACACCTGTTTTCTGGATTAGTTCAGCATCAATGTTAACTTCACCAATATCGTTAACGATAACTGCACATTTGTAACCTTCCTGATTATTTAAAACATGATTTATTAAAGTAGTTTTACCTGCTCCTAAGTAACCTGTAAGTAGGGTAATCGGAATAGGCTTTCTTGTATTATTCATAGTACAATTCCTTTCTAAAATAAAGATTTGCTCACTTAAATTTTATTATAACACAAATTCCGAAAAAGTAAAATGATGTTTACTTTTATTTTTCTTTATATAATGTATAACATTTTTTATCTGCTTTATCCCCTAACACATCAAGACTTTTTTCTGAAATTAAAATTTCTTTCTTCTCTTTAGTAAGCCTTTTGATTTGATATTCAAGTTTTGAGGCTAAGGAACGGTTTTCAGAAACAAAGACAATTTCAATTTTCTCTGCATTATGAGTATGGGTATATTTTGCACCTTTAGGTGACTTTTCCTTATGTTCGGTAAATCTTCTTTTTATATCGGTAGTAATTCCACAGTAAAGGCTGTTGTCACTGCACCTTATAAGGTATGTATAGTACATAATTTTCCTAACTAAAAAAGGACTATAAGAATATAGTCCTAATTTTAAAATACAAATTTTTCGTAATCAATTTCAGGTAACTTAGTTTCTTTATCTAAACTGGCATTTTTGCAGTTTTCAAGAACAATCTTAAGAGTATCGTTAAACTGAATAAGTTGTTCATCAGTTAAGTCATCTGCCATCTGATAAATAAGGCTAAAAAGGTTTTTCTTCTGCTTTAGCAGTATAGGCAAAGCCTTTTCGCTATTAATGGAAATTCTAAGAATTCTTCTGTCAGTTTCATCTTGATATGTATTCAGATAACCACTTTTTCTTAAAATTTCAACATTTCTTGACACTAAACCTTTGCTTACTTCCATATTCTGTGCTAAGTCGGAAACAGTATTCTTATCAGGATAATATCTTAACGAAGTTAGTATTTCTAACCCACATACAGAAATATCCTCATCTTCTACTGCTACCTTACTAAACTTCTTATAATTATGGATAGTAGCCTTAGAAACCTTTGTTAGTAATACACCTGTATCGTGTAAAAACTTTTCATCCACATCAACCACTCGCTTTCATTTATTGTTAAACATTTTATCAAGTAAGAATTATAAAGTCAATGGAATGTGAAGGAACTTGTCCTTTAAATGTTATTTTTTAAACGAAAAATCCATAAATATTCAAGACAAATGAACATTTATGGATTTCAGTATATAATTTCTGTTATTTAGTCTTTTTGATTTGGCTATAAATTACCTTTACAATCTGAATAATTACAGTAGGGATAAATGCTAGTAAACCGATAAAACCTACCTGAGCACCTGTCAAAACTTCAACGCTAAACAGTGGTTGCATAAAAGGTACAAACAGTACAAAGGCAAGTAACAGTGTACCAACTACAAATGCTCCTACACTATAGATGTTTGAGAACAGACCAAGTTCAAAGATTGACTCTCTGCCTCTGCAGTTAAAGCCATGGAAAAGTCTTGCAAGTGTAAGGGTAGCAAAAGCCATTGTACTTGCAACTGCTGAATTAACCTGTAGTCCAATATAGAAAGCAATAATTGTAACTGCACCGATTAATGCACCTTGTAGGAACATTAGTACTGTAAAGTCTTTTGTCAGTATTCCCGTTTTAGGGTCTCGTGGTTTTTGCCTTAGAATATCTTTATCCGGCATTTCCATACCAATTGCAATTGCCGGTAATGAGTCGGTAAGCAAGTTGATAAATAGTAAATGTACTGCTTGGAAAGGTACAGGTAAAGCAAAGAATGAAGTATATAGCACTGCAAAGATACCTGCCATATTACCGGAAAGTAGGAACAGAATTGAGTTCTTAATATTTCTGAAAACATTTCTGCCATTTGCAACTGCTTTAATAATTGTTGCAAAGTTATCATCCTGAAGAATCATTGAGGAAGCATCCTTAGAAACTTCTGTACCGGTAATACCCATTGCAACACCAATATCAGCTTTCTTAAGTGCCGGTGCATCATTAACACCATCACCTGTCATAGAAACAATATTGCCTTTTCTCTGCCAAGCCTCAACAATTCTGATTTTATTTT
Source organism: Ruminococcus sp. LCP21S3_E8 (assembly GCA_052118065.1). Lineage (GTDB taxonomy): Bacteria > Bacillota > Clostridia > Oscillospirales > Acutalibacteraceae > Ruminococcoides. Next base: position 28,066 of record JBQKHY010000010.1, read on the forward strand.
CAGGAGAAACTCTTGCATAAACAGAAATTCTCTCAATTGTCTTGTCAAGCTCATCATCACTCATAGAGTCAAGCTCCATACCGGTAACTGCAATGTCACCATCTCGGAAAATTCCGATTTGCTTTGCAATTGCAGTTGCAGTAACCTTGTGGTCACCTGTAATCATAATAGGCTTAATACCGGCACTTATTGCATCAGCAACGGCTTGTTTTGACTCTTCTCTCGGTGGGTCAATCATAGAAACCAAGCCTAAGAAAATATAGTCATACTCTGTGTCAACACTTAACTGTTCATCAGACTCTTTATAAGCAAAGGTCAGAACTCTCAGTCCTTCTTCGGAATACTTTTTGTTCTGTAATAAGATTTTTTCTTTATCTTCTTTTGTGATAGGTCTTACACCATCTTTAGTAGCAATACTGATACATCTATCAAGAATTACATCCAAAGCACCCTTAGTTAGAATATGGTTAACACCATGCATTTTGTACTTTGTACTCATCATCTTTCTGTCTGAGTCAAAAGGCACTTCCTCTATTCTTTCAAGGGATTTTCTAATATCATTTTCATCATAGCCGATTTTACGGAATGTTTCCAACAAAGCATATTCTGTAGGGTCACCAATACCCTTACCGTCAACAATACTTGAATCATTGTTAAGGACCATATCATAAACCAAATGTCTGTGACTTTCCACCTCAAGGTCAAGCTGTTCTTCAAAGATACTTTCGTGATTAATATAGATTTTCTGTACAGTCATTTTGTTTTGTGTCAATGTGCCGGTTTTATCGGAACAAATAACAGATACACAACCTAAACTTTCTACTGCTTTTAAATCCTTAATAACTGCATTTTCCTTAGCCATTTTCTGAGTACCTATTGCCTGAACAATAGTAACAATAGAACCAAGTGCCTCAGGAATAGCAGCTACTGCCAGAGCTACAACAAACATCAAAGACTCAAGAATAGTATCCTTGTTAATAACCGGTGCTTGAATAAGGTTTAGCACAAAAACAATAGCAGAAATAATCATAATGATTACTGCAAGTTTGGCTGAGAATTTATCTAAGCTAACCTGTAAAGGTGTTTTCTTCTCTTTAGCACTGTTCATTAAGGTTGCGATTTTGCCGATTTCGGTTTCCATACCTGTAGCAGTAACACACACCATTGCTCTACCGTAAGTTACTAAGCTACCTGAATAAACCATATTTGTTCTGTCAGCTAAAGGAACTTCCTTATCAATTATACCGTCATTTTTATCAACATTAGTTGACTCACCTGTAAGGGAACTTTCGTTAACCTGTAAGGAATAGTTATTGATTATTCTACCGTCAGCAACAATCAAGTCACCTGCCTCAAGAATAACAATGTCACCTTTAACAACCTTCTTTGAGTCAATTTCAATTTTATCACCGTTACGAATAACCTTAGCACTAGGTGATGAAAGTGATTTTAAGCTATCGAGAGTTTTTTCTGCTTTAATATGTTGCACTGTACCTAAAATTGCATTAAGAATAATAACTGCAAAAATTACAACAGTACCCTCTAGGTTTCCGGAAAAAATTGAAATAATAGCAGCAATAATCAGAATAATAACTAACAAATCTGCAAACTGAGAAATAAACACACTAAAGGCTGATTTTTTCTTGCCCTCAGCCAAAGCATTTTCCCCATCTTTCTCCAGTTTTTCTTTTGCCGTTTTGTCCGTAAGACCATCTTTTGAAGTACCATACTGCTTTAGCACTTCTTCGCTAGGCATTTGATACAAGTTTTTCATCTTTTCTCCTCCCCAAAAGAAAATAATGATAAAGAGTAAAAAGAGAACAAAAAAGAGACTTTTATTGCAACACCCAATAACCTTAGGTACTACAATAAAAGTCTCGTTCTTTAAGATATAACCGATACCAAAAGGTATGTGTACTGACGGTTATACCACAGTATTCTGCGAACTACTCCCCTTTATTGCTTTGATATTATCACATTAATCTTGCTTTGTCAACTATTTATTTTACATTTAATATATAAATATTATTTACAATTAATCTCTTGATTTATACAATTATTTATTATACCATAATAATGTAAATTTATTAATTTAATATTAGAAAGGATATATTTTTATGAAAGTAACAGAAATAATAAGTATAGTTTTTGCTATTGTAATTGCAGTTTCACTATGTTCTTGTGGTGATGAAAGTAAAGACAATTCAATATCAATAACTACAGAACAAACAACAACTGTTGACCAATACAAAGAAGTTAAAAACAAAATCAACAGTACAATGCTCCTTTACTGCAACTCTTTAAAAGAACATAATGCTGATAACTTTAATATGTGCTTTGTAAAGGACAAAAGAGAAAACTACAGTAAAGGTGAAATTACTGCTCTATTTGATACTGTAGAAGAATGTAAATTACAGAAGATTGACTTTAGCACATTAAAAAATGTGGGCAATGATAAATTTACAGTTGAAGTATACTATACTATAGTATATTCAAATGACTATGTTCCTGTGGGTAATCGTAAGGTAGGCAAAAATGCCCTACACGAAAGATTTACTTTTAATAAAGTAGATAAAGACTACCTTATCTCTAATATGGAGTATGATTGGTAATTTTTTAGCTTTTTTTAGTTTGTTCGTGCTAATCTAAAAATGTTTCAACAAATTAGGGTTTGTAGTGCTATTTGATAGTTTCAGCTAATATGGAATTGTAAATGAATTTACAATTCCAATCACTCCTTCCGTCTTTGCCTACGCAAAGCCACCTCCCTCAGCGAGGGAGGCAAAATAGTTTGTACAAATCTAAAATTAGTACGCAATTTTTAAATAGTACAGACTTTATAAATTAGTAAAAATTATGGTAAAGACAAAGGCTCCCTCGCTGAGGGAGCTGTCATTCGTGAATTGCAAAGCAATTCACCTTTTAAAGAATGACTGAAGGAGTGGTTGATATTTTAAACTTGTTTAAAATATCATCATAGAAGAAACTTTTCTCTATTTCTAACTATTAAATATAATAAATATTATGAGTTACCGTTGTAGGGGACATCATTGATGTCCCGTTACAAACTATCCTTTATATAGGAACTTTGCCCTATGTAGCAAGTGATAATTTTTAGTTCCTACATAGGACAAAATTGTATAAAACATTTTACTATTAAACGGGCGAACGATGTTCGCCCCTACGACTGTAAGCCAAAATTTTGTTATAATTCACACTCTACAAACCCTAATTTATAAAACTAACCTTAACCCACAGACAAAATTGAAAGACTCTAATTTATCTAACTCACCTATACCCACAATCAAAATTTAAAAAACACAAAAGGCTTATTCATATTATGTATATGAACAAGCCTTTATTTTTTATTTTATATTTTTATTTAATTACTTTTATCTCTAAGGTAACTACTGATTAAAAATAATGATTTCTAAAAAACAATTACAAATTCAACCTAAATATTATCAATACCAATTTAGTTATTTGCAAGATTTTTTCTTTTATTCAGATAGTCCTCAAGGATGATTGTGGCAGCAACTGTATCAACCACATTCTTTCTTTTCTTACCTCTTGTATCGGTAAAGTTAAGGTAATTATGAGCAGTTATTGTTGTACCTCTTTCATCCTGCATATCTACTTTAATGCCGGACATTTCAGCAAGTTTTTCTGCAAATTCTCTTGCACCTTTTGCAGAGTCTCCCTCACTGCCATCCATATTCTTAGGAAGACCAACAACAATAAGTTCTGCTTTCTTTTCCTTAGCTAGGTTAGAAATTTTTTCAAGGAGTCTTTCCCTATTATATTCACTAATTTGGGTTAGTGGTGAACTTAGCATTTCCAGTTTGTCACAAATTGCAATACCTGTTCTTGCTTTGCCCAAGTCCACAGCCATAATAATCATATTTATTGCCTTTCTACTTGCAATAATTGTAGTACTTAAAACAGAAAATCTCCTTACTGAAAAATATCATTAGTAACACTTTCATCGGTTTTTACATACACAGAAAGGTTGTTTTCACCATCTGCTTGTGCAATAAAAACATCAGAAATTACTGCACCGCTTTCCTTTACCTTTTCATTTAGCCACTGTTCATCTTTGCCACATTGCTTTAGGTTTTTGTAAAGGATTTTACCGTCCATAATCAATATAGGTTCAGCCTCTGCTTTCTTAGGTTTCATACCCATATCATATGGTGTCAAAGGTGCTTTCTCACTTTTTGGAAGTACACTAACCATACCGTTACTTTCCAGATAAGCACACTCAATATCCTTAATAGAAAAGTAACCCTGTGCTCTAACCTCTGTCAAAAACTCACCAATATCCAGCTTACACTTTAAAAGATTTTTCTTGTAGAACTTTCCATTCTTAAAAATGATAGTTGTCTTACCTGAAAAAAATCTCCTTAGTGGCATTGTAGTTAATGAAATATAGGAAATAGCAACTGCCACCAAACCATAAATTATCATAGCAGTTAAAGGTTCCAGCACATTATCCCATTCTTCTGTTGAAAGCTCTGCTGCAATAGAACCGATTGTAATACCGTTAATATAGTCAAAGGTAGATAACTGAGAAATCTGTTTATTTCCCATTAACTTTGCCAAAATAAAAAGTACAATTATTGAAGTAAATGTTAATACTAAAGTTTTTATTATAACCATAAAATCACCACTACTATTATAATGATTTTATGGTTTATTATTCATTTTACCAAGGCTTTACAGAGCCTGTAATTTCACTTAATGACTTAATGCCATTCTTGTCCATAAATTCTGCAATGCCTTCATTGATTTTGATAGGTGCATATGGGTCGGTAAACATACAAGTACCAATCTGTAAAGCAGTAGCACCTGCCATTAACATTTCAATTGCATCTTGCCACTTAGAGATACCACCCATACCGATAATAGGAATCTTAACAGCATTTGCAGTTTGCCATACCATTCTTACTGCTACAGGGAAAATTGCAGGACCTGACATACCACCTGTGTTGTTCTTAATGATAGGTCTGCCTGTATTAATATCAATTCTCATACCTGTTAAAGTATTAATCATAGAAATTGCATCAGCACCATTTGCTTCAGCAGACTTTGCAATTTCTGCAATATCGGTAACATTAGGACTTAATTTTACAATAAGAGGCTTCTTGCAATGGTCACGAACATACTTTGTAATGTTAGCAACACTTTCGCAAGATGTACCGAAAGCAACACCACCACTTTTAACATTAGGACAACTAATGTTAAGCTCAATCATATCAATATCTGTATCACTTAGCTTTTCTGCCATTTGACCGTATTCTTCCTGAGTGTTACCGGCAATATTTGCAATGATAACTGTACCTTGCTTTTTAAGCCAAGGTAAATCTTTCTCAATAAAATGGTCAACCCCTGGGTTTTGAAGTCCAACTGCATTTAGAATACCTGAAGGAGTTTCTGCAATTCTTGGTGGTGGATTACCAAGTCTTTTCTTTAAGGTAATACCCTTACAAGAAATACCACCTAGGTTTGATAAATCATAAAAATTACTGTACTCATGACCAAAACCAAAAGTACCTGATGCTGCAATCAGTGGACTGTTAAAGTCAACACCTGCAACCTTTACTGATAAATCTGCCATTAAAATACAACCTCCTTGCTATCAAATACCGGACCGTCTTTACATACATGAACATAATCGTTTGTACCGTTTCTCTTAACTTCACAAGCACAAACCAAACAAGCACCAATGCCACAACCCATTCTTTCTTCAAGGCTTACTTGACAAGGTACATTATTTTCGTTACAAATTTCAGAAATTGCTCTTAACATTGGCATAGGGCCACAAGCACAAACTTCATCAATTTCATCTAACTTTCTCTTTAACACATCAGTTACAAATGCCTTTTCACCTGCTGAACCGTCATCTGTTGTAAGGTAAAGTTCACAATTATCTTTACGGAAATCACTCTGTAAAATTACAAGGTCTTTGTTTCTGAAACCTGTAATTACAACCGGTTTTTCCTTTTGCTTAGATGCATATAACATTGGAGGTACACCAATACCACCACCGATAAAGCAATATCTCTTTTCAGGATTAATATCAAAACCATTACCCAGTGGTGCAAGAATGTCAAGTTCTTCTCCTACCTTAACTTTAGATAGAATTTCAGTACCCTCACCCTTTACCTGATAAACAAGTCTTAGGCAAGATTTGTCTGCATCACAAATAGAAATTGGTCTTCTAAGAACTTTTCCCGGTACAAGAATATGTGCAAACTGACCCGGTTTTGCTAAAACTGAAAGTTCAGGATTTTCAACCCACATATCAAAAATTCCTGTGGCAATTTCTTCATTTTTAATTACCTTAAACTTTTGTGCATCGTAACTCATAATTTCTCCTTAATAACTTAATTTCACTGTAACTACCGATAAATTCTCTTTCTTAATAATAGAAACACCTGACTTATCAATATAGTTACTTGGGTACATTGAATTTACTGTATCAATATAAGTAAAGAAAAGTTGATCACCCGAAACAAATAACTGATCCACTGCACCGTTATATTCCAGGTAAACAGGATCAATATAAATATGGAAATACTTTTCTTTATTATTTGCTGCATTATAAAGTGCATTTGTCATTTCATCATTTTGATAACTGTACAAATCAGTAAAATGCACTGCTTCCTTTACATAATAGTTTTCTTCTGTACTGTCACATTCAGGTACAGAAAGGTTAAAGTTAATAGCCTTTACACCGTTAGTACCGTTAACCTCATCACTTGAACATTTTGAATAAACCTTGCTGATTGTATGGTCCTTCTTTAACTGACTTTCTGTAATATTAAAGTAGTCATAACGGCTATATTCCTTACTGTCATCCCAGCTAATATCTGTATAGTACCAGTTGCCGTTAATCTTCACTGCATTCCACATATGAAGTTCTTGACTGCCTTTACCTACAATACCTTTACTTTCAATACCAAGTTGAGAAAGCAAGTAACCAAATGCCTTTGCATAACCCTCACATACTGCATTGCCACTTACAATTGCACCATAAGGTGTAAATGCTAAGTAGTCATCATCTGAATCTTTAACATCATCATCATACTTACATCTATCATTAATATAATTATGTGCTAAAAGTTCAAGAGAAAAATCATCAAGTCCGTATTCAACAGAATTAATAAACTTATTTACTTCCTTATTAAGTTTATTTTGCATTGTCTTGATTTTTTCAGGTGGCTCATAACTATAAAGTTGTATTGCAGTATAACCCTCAGTATTGCTAAAACCAAATTTATCTGTTAGCCAGAATAACATAGGATTATCCTCTTTTACAGCAGTAATTACAAGCCTGATTTCTGCTTGAGTTAGGACAGTATTTTCCATATTTACAATACTGCAAGGATAAATGTCATTTTCATCTTTTTCTTCAGCAACAGAATTTGTACTTTCCAGTACCAAATCATAGAATTTTCTTTGGTCATCAGTTTGTAAAGAATCGTAGCCATTCTTGATTTCTATAGGAGTATAGTAATCACTTTTTTCTGACTGCTTTATATCTATATCTTTATAATCTGTATCGTCTTTATCTTTATTTAAATTTTCATTTGAAACAGTAGTTGTGGTTGTTTTATTTTCAGTAGCTTTTGAGGTTTTTCCACAACCTGAAAAACCACACAACAACACACAACCCATAAACAAAGCTAATATTTGTTTTTTCACAATTATTCCTCTTTTCATTACATTTTATTATACGATATAGGTTATAAATCATAATTCTATATTAGCATTATAATTTTCTGTTACAAGTGTTTTTTATCTAGTATTTTCCTAATCACATTAAAAATAAAATCAAGAAATTTTCAAAAATGCAATAATTGCATTGATAGGGTTTTCAATTTTCTCTACAATTTTATATAGTCATTTCCCCGTAATGACTAAAAAATATAAGGAGGAAAATATGGATATAAAACACCAATCAATAATTCTTGATGTAAACAAGGTAAATATTTTGCCTAATATTATTGCTCATCAAGGTGACCAAAAAACAAGATTCATAGATGTAACACTAACAATGTCTGGTGAAGAATTAATCCTAAATGATAGCTACAGAGCCATTCTTAAAGCCTCAAACAATGGCGAAGTAAAGGCTATCAATGACTGTGAAATTGATTTAGAGCAGAATATTATCATAGTTGAACTAACAAGTACAATGCTTGATACTGCCGGTTTCCTAAATTGTGAAATAACAGTAGTGGATGAAGATAAATACATAACTTCACAGAACTTTATGGTGGAAGTTTCCCTTAGCACAGTAAGTGATGAAGATGAAATTGAAACTTCAAAGGAATATGGTACACTGGTTAGACTAATGAATGAAGTATCTAAAATTGAAAGTGATGCAAAGGTAGTTAAGGATATAATCAGCCACCTAGCTGAAATTACAGATATTGATGTACTTGTAAATAGCAAGGCTGATAAGGAAACTGTTGAAAAAGAGTTAGCTAAGAAAGCTAACACAACAGACCTTGATACAAAGGAAAATATATCTAACAAAATTGATACAATCAACTTTCCCAGCACAACCTACTATCCATCAAGTAAAGCAGTATGGGACTATGTTACTTCTAAACTTTCAACACCTCTTGCTGATATTGAAACTTTGAAAAATAACAAAGTTAATATTACTGACTTTAACATTTTTAAGGACTCTACAAATAGCAATATTTCTACAAATTCAACTAATATTGAAAATCTCAAAAATGAATTAGCTGAGAAAAATAAAAAGATTAATGACCTCTCAATTAAAGTCATAACGGATAAAGCCGGTAGTACCACTATTAGTGATAGTAGTAACAACAATATTGTTGGATTAAATATGTATGGTAAAACAACTCAAAGTGCAATACCTACACCAACAAATCCTGTTGATATTAATGATATTAACAATCCTAAAATTACTGTTACAAATGATAGTGACAGTCAAGAGGTTAATATTCAATGTACATTAAGAGGTATAGAAAATGTGTGTGATACTCTAACAGTAAATAGTGATGGTACAGGTTACATAACACAAAGATTATTTGTAGAAAGAATCACATCACAGAAAAAGTCAACCAGCTACGAATGGAATTATTCAAAAACAACCCATAGATTTTTCAGAAACGACTATTCATATTCATTTGATGTGAAAGACAACAAACCTTTGATTTTGTGCAGTCATCTAGATGTAGGAGAAAATGAAAAGAATACTGCTTTTGATAATTCAATAGGTTGGATAAATGTCAGTGGTGTTGGAATTGCAATCAGAATGACTGAATTTGATGGTGATATTGCAAAATTTAAAAAGTGGCTTGATGACAATGAAGTATATGTTGTAGCACCACGGTCAAAACCCATTACCGTTAATTTGTCAAAAGATGAAGTTGATAAAATACTGTCACTACATACCTATTTCCCAAACACAACTATTGTTGCTGATACAGATTGTCAAGTAACTTATATTGCCGATACAAGGAAATACATAGACAGTAAAGTCAGCTAAAAATCACTACTACAATAATATTTCATAAAATGTAATACCATTGGAACAGAAAAATTAAGAAGTAAAAGTTCCCATTTTATCAAAAACATCCTGTATGGAAACACAAGTAAAAAATATAAAGAAGGGATTTTATGAGTGGAGAAGTAGTTGTTGCACTAATCACACTGCTAGGTTCGGCTATCGGTACAATCGGTGGTATTTTTGCAACAAATAAAATGACTGCTTACAGAATAGAACAACTAGAGAAAAAGGTTGACAAACACAATCAAGTTGTTGAAAGAATGTATGAGGCAGAAAAAAATATTTCTGTTATTTCGGAAGAAATCAAAAATGCAAATCATAGAATAGAAGAACTAGAACATTAGGAGGAATGTATTTGAAAAATTTTAAACAATGGCTAAAGTGTGCTACTGTCAGAGCCGTAAAAACCATAGCACAAACTGCAGTTTCTACCATTGGTGTTACTGCAATGATGAATGAAGTTAACTGGGTTGCAGTAGTTTCAGCATCACTACTTTCAGGCATTTTGTCTATGCTTACTTCAATCTCAGGATTACCGGAAGTAAAGGAGGACACTACTAATGCAAAGGGCAATTGATGTTAGCAAGTGGAATGGTGACATTGACTACACCGGTGTAAAATCAGTTGGCATAAACTCAGTTATAATTCAATGTGGCTATGGAATGGAAAGTCATCAGAAAGACCCATATTTTGATAAAAATTACAGAAAAGCAAAAGAGAATAAAATCCGTGTTGGTGTGTATCACTACAGTTATGCAAAGTCAGTTAATGAGGCAAGGAAAGAGGCAAACACCTGCCTAAAATGGATTAAAGGTAAGGACCTTGACTTGCCTGTTTATATAGATATGGAAGAGGAGAAATTAACCTATTTAGGAAAAACTACTCTAACAAAAATTGCAATTGAATTTTGCAAGGTTATTGAAAAATCCGGATATACTGCCGGTGTATATGCCAATGCAAATTGGTTCAAAAACTATTTAAATTATAATGAAATCAAGAAAAGCTATAGCATTTGGTTGGCTCAATATGGGGATAAAAAAGATTTCAGTTGTGACATTTGGCAATATACTTCTCAGGGTAAAATCAGAAAAAATGCCGGTAACTTTGATATGAACTATATCTACAAAAATCCTGTTATTTATGTAACAGTAAAGAAGAAAACAGGACTTTATAAGTATGGATACCGAGATTATATTACCGGAACAAGTAAAGTAGAAAAAACTGTTAAGAAAGGTACAAAGCTAAAATGGATTTATGACGATATGTACGGTTGGTCAAAGGTACAGTATAAAGGAAAGGAATATTTCGTTACAAATTCTGTTCTAAACAGAAAAAGCCTTTCAACATTTCCAAAAGAAGTTTTGAAGAAAGACACCAAGGTTTATGTAATTAAAAATAACAAAATTGATAAAGCAAAAATTTTAAGAAAAGGCAAAAAAGTAACCCTTGTGTGTTCCTTTGAGAAAGGTAAATTCAAAGGCTATGACTACCTGTCCTCAGGTATAAACAGATACCTGAGAAAGTGATTTATGTAATTAGTTATATTTGCAATTTGTTTTTTGATTAGTTTTTAGTATAATTGATTTATATTTAGGGAGCACATTGTGCTCCCTATTGTTCTGTATTTTTCTATAATTTAAAATACAAAAAATAATGGACTGTCAAGATACATTCTTAACAGTCCATTTTATTTACTGTAATTACAAAACAGGGTATGTAATATTATATTTATTCAAGATATTTTCCAATTTTTCTGTTTGGAAATTTGATAGAGAAAAATACTTTTTTCTATACTTTATTGAGCCACAACCCTCACCACTGATATAAAAAGTATCTTTAGAGATACCATTATCAAATTTTATACAAAAGTCATCTCTAAAAGGACAAGCAAGACCTGAATCATAATACAACTCTTTATCGTTAAGCATATTATAAAGTTCTTTTGCATCTTTCTCAGAAATATCTGTAACTTTCTTATTAACACATTGTATAGTTACGGTACTACCTTCACTGATACTTGTTTTAGATGAAAAGAAATATTTAAAGGCACAAATCCCTGACACTATAACTATTACTGCTATCACATAAAAGGCTATAATTTTCTTCATAATATCACACTTGATTAAATCACTTTAAGATTTCTTCATCCCCAACATTACAACTTACAAAATAGGATTCTTTTCCATTTTTATAAATCTTAACAGTATCAATTTTATCGGTATTCTTATAGATATAACAATACTTATAAATTGACAAATCTTTACTTTTACTGTTCTTTGTTGAATAAGAAAATACAATATCTTTTTTATCTTCTTTAGCACTAAAACTTTTTACTGAGTCTTGTGGTGCAACAATTACAACTGCACTTTGACCCTTAGCCTCAATACGATAAGCTCCTTCTTTTGTAAAGTCATTGGTGTAGTATGTATTTATTTTACTTGCACTTATTTTTTCAATATTACTATCAAAATTGTTACAACCCACTATTACTAGCGACAATACCATAACTATAGTTATGGCAAATATTTTCTTCATAATATCACACTTGATTAAATCACTTTAAGATTTCTTTAGGGCAAATATCAGCATTTAGATTATAGCAATATCCATAATTATCAACTATTTTATAGTTACCACTTTCACATTTTACAAGTTCACCTAAAGAATAACTTGCCGGATAATCCTTGTAATGAATACTTATTGAATACAGAACTTCATCAGTTTTTGAAGAAGAATTTTTATTCTTTTTCCCATTAATTGTACTTAACAGATTTTTTATGCAAGTTTTATCCTTTATAATTTTATTTTCATCACCCTTATAAAGTTCTATGCTTTCAATACTGTTGTAATTATTTTTAGGATATGAACTACTTTCTTTGTGATAAAGCAAACTTCCTGAGTCACTTATAAAATCCACATTTTTATCATTATCATAAATCCAAATATGAATTTTTGTTCCGTCATTTTCGATTACTTTTTCTTTATAACTACTATCATCAATTAGCCAATCTGTAGTGGCAACATATTTTTCATTATTATAAGTAATAGTTGTTCTATCCATATCATTTAGTACATTGGAAACAGGATTACTACAACCACCTAATGTAAATAGTATTACTACAGACACTAAAAGTATAGTTATAAAGTTTTTCATACTCTTACCTCAAATCATTTTTAATTAAGTGAAAATGTTTCCCTAACATCCTTATAATTCTTACCTTTAGCATAGGTTATTGTAATTGAATTTCCGTCAAATTCTCCTTTTCCTATAAAAGTTGCTGTAGAAATTCCACCCATATCCAGTTCTTTTTCAAAAAATGGCTTTTTGTCAAAAATCTTTTTAACCTCTAAAATAGTTTTACCATCCTTGTAATCTATGTACGCCACTCTCTTTTCATCAGAACACACTTCACCTTTATATTCATTAGATACCTTACCGTTAGACACATTATAGTATTGAGTAGTATATGCGTTAGTACCATTAGAAATACGACATCTCAAAATATTCTTACCAACCTTATCTGTACCGATTCGGCTAATATAAGGCTCACGAGTATAAACATTTTTGCAATCAATTCTTCTGTGTTTGTTATCATAAATAAAGAAAACATACTCAAAAGAATACTCATTATATCTGTACTGATAAATTTCATAATTCTTATCTTTTTCAAACAAGCACATTCTGTCTTCATCATCGGTTTTGTTAGCTACCTGTTGAGTAGCTTTTGCTTTGGTATCTTTATTTTTATCACTTTTATCTGTTGATGAATTGCCACAAGAACAGAGTGTACACACAACTACCAACAATAAAGATATAATAACTATTTTATAGTTTTTCATAACATCACCTCATATATCACTTATCCAAATCGTTAACATATTTCAAATCATTTATATCTTGATAAAATTCATCATCATCAAATTTTATAGGTTTATCATTTTTATCAAGGAAAATATAAAACAATTCCATCACTGTATCCTTATCTGCTTTGCTAAAGAAAACATATGCTTTTCTACCACTGTCATCAGTAAATTTACAATAATAATAATTGTATATATTAGAAATATTAATTTCTCTAAAATCAGAAACACCATAATATTTATTGTAATCTTCAATGCATAAAGCACCTGAATAAGAAGAAGTCATCATATACGATTTTGCATGATCTATCAAAATTGACATTTGCTTTTTAGTAAGGTTAACTGCTTTGATTTTCTTTTTAGCATTAGCAGAAACATAATTAATTTTTGCATCTTCATCAACCTTAGGATTTCCTAAATCAGCCCTAAATTCTTTTTCAGACTTCTCATTCAAATGTTGCCATCCACTTTTACTGTTAGTTGTTGTGGTAGTGGCAGTAGTTTCTACCTTGTTGGTATTTCTTGATACTTCATTACTGTTTTCACTTTTACAACCTACAAAAAGCAAAGCTACCGATACAACTGCAACTAAAATTAACTTTTTCATAAAATCACCCTTTATTAACGGTGTTATCTATTACAACAATTATATCATTATATTTGCCAAAAATATATTATCATTTTTGCTAAAATTTACATCCTATTTACTGGCATATTGCTGATAGAACTTTATCGTTAAGATAACTGTCCTTTAGCTATAATCATTGCATAAATAACAAAATTTTCTGTTCTATTAATAATACTTTCCATAACCCGAAAGTGTTGCAAAAATTTTTATTTTTTTAATTCTATTGTTATATAAATTTGTTTTTTTCAATTTTGTCTGTGGGTTAAGATAAATCGGTTCTATAAATTTGGGTTTGTGGGGATAAAAAACTCTGTGATAAATTGTTTTCCCTCCTTCCGTCAAATTTGTTTCTTTGAAACAAATTCGCCACCTCCCTCGTCTGAGGGAGGCAAAATAGTCTGTACAAATCTAAAAATAGTACGCAATTTTTAAATAGTACAGACTTTATAAATTAGTATAAATTATGGTAAAGACAAAGGCTCCCTCGCTGAGGGAGCTGTCGATTGTAAATTGACGGTACGGCAATTTACCTTTTATAAATCGACTGAAGGAGTGGATGATATTTTAAACTTGTTTAAAATATCATCATAGCTGAAACTTTCCTTTATTTCTAACTATAAAATATAAGAAAAATTGTGAGTTACAGTTGTAGGGGACATCAATGATGTCCCGTTTGAAAATTAACCTTTCTATTTGTATTTTGTCCTTTGTAGATATTATAAATTTATAGTCTGCAAATAGGACAAAATTCCCATAGGTATCACACTTTCATTACGGGCGAACAATGTTCGCCCCTACCGTGTAACTCATATTTTTCCCTTTATTTCTAACTAATTATTATGAAAATTTTGAGTTACAGTAGTAGGGGACATCATTGATGTCCCGTTTGAAAATTAACCTTTCTATTTGTATTTTGTCATTTGTAGATATTATAAATTTATAGTCTGTAAACAGGACAAAAACCCATAGGTATCACACTTTCATTACGGTCGAACAATTAAGTGAACATCAAAGAAAACGAGCCATAGGCGAAGTTTGATTTGCTAATGTGAACTTATGCAAAAGTTTTTGAATAAAAAACTTTTGTAGTGAAGCCCCTACGACTGTGAGCCTATAGTTTATTGTAATTTTGTCCTATGTAGTTACCTTGAATTTGTACATATTCGCCAGTCTCCCTTGTGCAAAGGGATAAGTGAGCATCCAAATTTTAATTTGGCTTTGCGAACTTATGCAGTGGCTGATGTTTTGCAAATGCAAAACAGAGGGATTGTCACGGTAGATTGTGTTCTCTAAATAAGATGTGTACGATTAGATAAAAGTTATCTATAAATATAGGAACGAACAGTGTTCGTTCCCTACATCATATATCGAATAAATCTTATATAATCTAAAGTGCCTACCAAAACAATCCTTCCACCATTTCGTGGTTCCCCTCCCTTTACACAAGGGAGGCTGGATAATCTCTGCTAATTCTAAATATCTACCACATAACAAGGTGAGTTCTAACTCCACAAACCCAAATTTATCAAATTCACCTTAACCCACAGACGAAATTAAAATATTAAAAATTCCATAAATATCCTTATAATTTTTGGCATAGTCAATATTTACTTACAGATAATATTAGTGGGTGTTATATCCATTAATTTAGAAAGGAAATGTTGATATATGAAAGCCACAGGTATTGTTAGGAGAATTGACGATTTAGGCAGAGTTGTTATACCTAAAGAAATTCGCAGAACACTGCGTATTCGTGAGGGTGACCCATTAGAAATTTTCACTGCTACTGATGGTGAAGTGGTTTTTAAGAAATATTCTCCCGTAGGAGAGTTAGGGAACTTTGCCACTCAGTATGCAGATGTGCTGATGAGGGTTAGCCAAATGCCAACTGTTATTACCGACAGGGACCATGTTATTGCAGTATCCGGTGCAAGTAAAAGGGAATATCTTGAAAGGAGAGTAACTCAAAGTCTTGAGCGATATATGGAACAAAGAAGATGTTACATTGCAACAGAAACCAGCAACGGCGATACCTTTCCGGTAGAGGGAATTGACTCACCGGCAGGTATTATCTACCCTATTATTGCTTCCGGTGATGTTACAGGTGCTGTATGTATGTTAGAAAGTGACACAGTAAAAATCCCCACAAATACGGAAGTAAAGCTCTGTCAAAGTGCTGCTGCTTTTTTAGGTAAGCAAATGGAAGAATAATTTTTTAATTCTATAATAATTATCTATTCTGCTTATTTAAAACTCTCTCAAATTTAAAGATTACCACAATCAAAATTTAAAAATAAAAAATAAAAATTCTCCTTAATATGTATAAATATGAAAAAGGGCTATTGCAAAAGCAATAGCCCATAATTTTAGCTTTGTTTAATTATCTGTCGTTAGCATAAGAAACAAGTTTCTTTCTAGGAAGTGAGAATGCAACATTGTCTGCATGATCACCCACTCTTTCAAATGCTGAAAGAAGTTCTAGGAAGATTGTACCATTCTCAGCAGTACAAAGACCGTCATTCATACGCTTGATGTGGTTTTCTTTAAAGATGTTACAACAATCATCAAGTTCATCCTCAGTATCAACAACTGTTTCTGCAAGTGTTGGAGTTGCCTTTTGAGTGTTAAACATTTCAAAGCCACAGTCAATCATCTTAATTACAAGTGCATCCAGCTGATGAAGTTCGTTTAGTGCATCATCTGTAAAGTAGATTTTACTGTCAATCATTCTCTTTGTACATTCAGTAATGTTCTCGGCATGGTCACCGATTCTTTCAAGGTCCTGAATAGCCTTGTACATTACACCCATAATCTTTCTGTCTTCATCCACAATATCAAGACCGTTAATCTTAACAATGTATCTTGTGATTTCGTGAGTTAGATAGTCGATTACCTTTTCATTCTTTTCTACCTTTTCGGTATAAGAAAGGTCACGGTCAAAGAATCCCTTAATAGCCATATCGTAGCTTTTTCTTGCAAGTGAAGAAAGTCTTTCACATTCCTTTTCAACCTGACGAACAGCCATAGGTGGTGTTGTAAGGATACGGTTATCAAGATAAACAGTACCCATCTTTTCTTTCTCTTCTTCAAGGTCAGGAAGAATTAACTTTGTAATCTTCATAATCAAACTTGAACATGGAAGTAAGATAACTGTAATTGCAATATTAAAGATAATATGTGCTGCAGAAATCTGAGCAGCTACACCTACTGCATCGGCAGGTAGGAAGTAGTTGATAATATCTGTAAACGGTAAGAACACTGCAACCAGTGTCATAATAATCGCACCAAAGCAACTGATTAGTAGGTTGGATAGTGAAATCTGCTTAGCTGTACGGTTTGCACCAAGTGAAGAAAGAATAGCAGCAGAACAAGCACCAACATTGAAACCAAATACAACAAATACTGCTTGGTCAAGAGAAGTAATAACACCGGCAGAAGCAAGTGCCATTAAAATACCAACAGATGCTGATGAACTTTGGATAATACCTGTAAAGATAATACCAACAAATAGTCCAAGTAGTGGGAAACTTAGCTTATCGGCAATACTTAGGAAAGCCTCACTCTCACCCATCCACTTTAGGTTATCACTCATTAGTGAAAGACCTAGGAAAAGCATACCAAAACCGGCTGCAATCTGTCCATAATACTTATAGTTATTTTTCTTGAAGAAGGTAATAACAATAGCTCCAAGGAAAATAAATATAGGAACGAAAGATTTAATATCAATAGCCAGCAAAAGTGATGTAACGGTTGTACCAATCTTAGCACCAAACAAAACACCGATTGCCTGGCCAAATTCCATAAGTCCTGCATTAGCAAAACCAACAACCATAGCGTCAGTTGCAGAAGAACTCTGAATAACACCTGTTACCAAAACACCCACAAGCATAGCAATAAACTTGTTGCTAGTAATTTTTTCTAGCAAATTACGAAGTTTGCTACCTGCTGCAAGTTCAAGGCCTTCACCCATACTTTTCATACCGATTAGGAAAAGACCTAAACCACCAAGTGCCATAATCACTTTTAGCACAATACTGTAAGCATCCATAAAAGATACCTCCTACTGAAACTTGTTTAATAAACTCTTTATTTATATTTTATTGTTTCCAAATTACCCTAACTTAATTTTAACTTATACTATTGTCAATAATATTACTTAAAAGAATATTAAATAAAAATTAAATATATGTTAAATCTAATGGTATATCCACAATATAAAATAGTTAATTTGACGAAAAAACAACCTCTTTCTAAGCAGAAGGAGGTTGTCTGTTCATATTTTCATAATAAATAAAGTTTATATACTTTCCTTTGGTGTGACATATACAGTCTTGTTGTTCACATAAATAACCATACCCGGCTTTGCACCACTTGGTTTGCTGACATTTTTTACAATAGTATAGTCAACAGGAACATTGTCACTGTCCTTAGCTTTACTATTATATGCTGCCAAAGATGCCGCTTCAAGAATTGCAGTATCCGTTATTTCTCTGTTGTCACTTACAATAATTACATGGCTACCGGGAATATCCTTAGTATGTAACCACATATCATAGTTTCTGGCAGTCTTTAAAGTCAGCTTGTCGTTTTGCTTATTGTTTCTGCCAACATAAATTGTAAAACCATCTGATGATTTGTATTCCTTAGGTGGTAAAAGTTTAAGCGCTTTGTTTCTACCCTTAGGGTTTCTGTTCTTTAAGTAACCCTCATCAACAAGTTCTTGTCTAATCTCAGTTAATTCTCTTTCACTTTCTGCTCTGCCTAAACTTTCCTGTACTGCTGAAATATACTGAAGTTCAGCTTTAGCCTTGGCTATTTGAACAGTTAACATTTCTTCCCTAGTTTTTGCTCTGCGATAATCCTTGTAATACTTCTGAACATTTTGACTGGGGTTAAGAGTCGGACTTAGCTTTATTCTAACAATCTTGTTGTTGTCGTAATAATCCTCAACATCAATGAAACTTTGACCTCTAACCATCTTGTACATATTGGCTTGTAGTAGGTCACCCTTTTTGCGAAGCTTATCTCTGTTTAAGCTATCCTTTAGTTCCTTTTCCTGCACTGCAATTTTTCTGCAAAGTTTATCCTGAATATTTGAACAAAGTCTTAGTAGGTCTTGACCTTTAACCTTCATTCTTTCAGCTTTATCTCTTTCATAATAGAAAGAATCAAGCAAAGTAGAAAAATCAAGAAATCTCTTTTTACTGGCCATTTCACCATACTGCATAATATCCATAAATGCAATATCAAATGGTTTGCCCTCAGGCTTAATCATCATTGTTGGTGACTTTTCACCTGAAACAATATATTCCTTTAGCTTATCTACCTTTTCAATTAGCTTTAGCTTATCAATA
The DNA here is from genome assembly GCA_052118065.1 of Ruminococcus sp. LCP21S3_E8. Lineage (GTDB taxonomy): Bacteria > Bacillota > Clostridia > Oscillospirales > Acutalibacteraceae > Ruminococcoides. The sequence goes on from JBQKHY010000010.1 coordinate 47,459, forward strand.
ACAGTTAGCTCTCTGTTGCTATCCACACCAACCATATACTCAAGTTCTCTTGTAATAATTGGCGATACACCTTGCATTGCAGAAAGCAGTGCTTTAGATAGTCGCATTTCTGCCGGTGTGTTAATAGCCTTTTCTACAACATCTCTGCCACTACATTCTAGGATACATAGCTTATCCTGCTTTGGTGGCAGTTCATATTTAATATTTGGCAAAACTAATCTTTGGGTGCTCATTGTAAAGTCAACACGCTTTAGTGCATCAACAATATTGTCATTTTCATCAATAAGGATAATGTTGCTGTACTTACCCATTATCTCCACACAAAGAGTTAATTTAACTTTGTCCCCCAGTTCATTAGTTGCAATAAAGTCAAGGAACATAATTCTTTCAAGTTCTATTTGTCTAACATCAACTAACTTTGCACCACCCAGTCTTTTTCTAAGTAGCATACAAAGCATTGGTGGTGTTGCAGGATTTTCAATAGAATGTTCTGTAAAGCAAATTCGTGGTGAATTTGCCCTTGAAGACACAAGTAACTTTTTGTTGCCGTTCTTTGTTCTAAGTGCAATTACAAGTTCATCTCTGTTAGGTTGATGAATTTGACTTACCCTTGCGTCTAGGGCAACACTCTTAATTTCTTCCTTTACATAGTGCACCATTACACCATCAAAAGCCATAACTTCACCTGCTTTCTATATTCTAAAAATTCTTATTATTTATGATACTTTCCGTTACTGCTAATCTGGAAACCTCTGTATATTTGTTCAGTTAGCATTACTCTTGCCATTTGATGTGGGAAGGTCATTTTGCCCATTGACATTTTGTAGTTAGCAATTTTCTTCACTTCATTAGAAAGTCCCCAACTACCACCGATTACAAAGTTCATTGTACTTTTACCGTCAATCTGCACATTATCAATTAGCTTTGACAAATCTTCGGAAGAAATTATTTTACCCTCAATACACATAGCTACTGTGTAGTCAGTCGGCTTAATCTTAGAAAGTATTGACTTGCCTTCTTCTTCAAGAATATGGGCAATCTGCTTTTCATTAGGGTCTTGATTAGTTTTACATTCACTAATTTCAATAATTGAGAATTTACAAAATGCACCTAGCCTTTTGCTATACTCCTTTATTGCGTCAACCCAATATTTTTCCTTTAATTTTCCGATACAAATTATATTTACTGTTAGCATTAGAAGAGTATTACCTTTCCGTTATTTTCTACCGGTGCAACATCAAGTGTATAGTCATAATCTCTCTTGTATCCCATAGAAGAAAGATAATCCACACTTTCCTTTATTGCTAAAGCCGGCATATTATTTTCTTGACTAAGGTGTCCAAGCATAACTCTCATAGTTCCATTCTTAATAATTTCAGGAAGTTCATTTGCACAACTTTCGTTAGATAAATGTCCATACTTAGACAAAATTCTTTCCTTTAAATAGTAAGGATAGACACCATTCTTAAGCATATTAACATCATGGTTACTTTCAAGTACCAAAGCATCAACACCGTAAAAGGCATCTCTGATAACATCAGTCATAACACCAAGGTCAGTTGCAATCATAGCCTTTCTGCCATCGGAAGTAGTAATCTTGTAGCAACAAGGTTCATTTGCATCATGCATTGTAGGGAAAGATTCTATCATCATATCATCAAGTTCAACTTGACCATTGATAACATTAGTTACTGCATTAGCCTCTAAGCACTTACCCTTAATAAGTCCATTCATAGTACCTTCGGTAGCATATACCGGTATATTATTCTTTTTTACAAGTACTCTTAGTCCTGAACAATGGTCCTTGTGTTCATGGGTAATAAAGACACCTTTGATTTTCTTTATATCAATATTGTTATCGGCAAGTGCATTTTCGATTTGTTTACAACTTCTACCGGCATCAACAAGTACACCACCTGCACCTGAACCTATGTAATAACTATTTCCTTTACTTCCACTAAACAATGGTATAATCTTTGCCACAATACTTCATTCCTTCTAAAAACTTCTATAAACAAAAATAAGGGGTACAAAAAGTACCCCTGAAAATCTTAATTAAACTGACTCTGCAAGTTCACCCTCAGGGTCATAAACTTTTTTAATATCAGCACCAAGTTGCTGGAACTTTTCAACAACTTCTTCATAACCTCTTTCGATAAAGTGAATGTTGCTGATAACAGTTGTACCGTCTGCTGTAAGTGCAGCAATAATCATAGCAGCACCGGCACGAAGGTCAGTAGCCTTAACCTGAGCAGGTTTTAGTGGTGTACCACCTTCAATAATTGCAAGTCTGCCTTCAACAGAAATCTTAGCATCCATTCTCTGAAGTTCACTAATATACTGATAACGGTTATCCCATACATTTTCGTTAATGATACTTGTACCGTTACAAGATGTTAACATTGCAACAAACTGTGGTTGACAGTCAGTTGGGAAACCCGGATGAGGCATAGTCTTGATGTTACAACGAGTAAGATTCTTACCTCTTGCATCAACAGTAACTGCTTCATCAAATTCTTCAATATCACAACCGATTTCTCTTAACTTAGCAGTAATAGAGTCAAGGTGCTTAGGAGTAATGTTCTTTACAGTTACTCTGCCTCTTGTAGCAGCAGCTGCTGCCATATATGTTCCTGCTTCAATCTGGTCAGGAATAATTGAATAAGTAACACCGTGTAAGTATTCAACACCACGAATCTTGATAACATCAGTACCTGCACCACGAACATCAGCACCCATAGAGTTAAGGAAGTTTGCCAAATCAACAACATGAGGTTCTTTTGCACAGTTTTCAATAACTGTTAAACCCTCAGCCTTAACTGCTGCAAGCATTAGGTTGATAGTTGTACCGACTGAAACAACATCAAGATAAATGTTGTTACCCTTTAACTTACCTTCTCTGCACTTAATATCAATTGCACCATCAAGAATTTCATGGTCACAACCAAGTGCTTCAAAGCCCTTTAGGTGTTGGTCAATAGGTCTAACACCAAAGTTACAACCACCGGGTAGCAATACCTTTGCTTTACCGTAACGGCCAAGTAAAGCACCAAGTAGGTAGTAAGATGCTCTCATACCTCTTACAAGGTCAGTAGTTGCTTCGTGAGTTCTAATATGTCTAGGGTCAATATCTAAAGTTGACTTATTTACTCTTTTAACAATAGCACCCATTTCTTTTAGGATAGTACCGATAAGTGCTACATCACTAATATTAGGAATATTTTCAATTCTACAAGGTTCATCACAAAGGATTACACCGGGAATAATGGCTACAGCAGCATTTTTCGCACCACTGATTGTTACCTCGCCATTTAAAGGCTTTCCACCATTTACAACAAATTTATTCAAAACTGCACTCTCCAATTTCTCCAATTTTGGTTTATGCTTATATTTATCAAAAGTTCAAAAAATATAACAAGTTTTTAACTTTATTTTCTTAAATCTAAATATAATTAGCCCAAAGATATTTTACGGCTAATTAATATATTAACCCTAAATGGGTTTTAAGTCAATCGTTATTTAGGATTGTAACACTTTTTGTTGAAGTTGCACTCAAAATTTTTGTTCTAAAAAGTATTTTTAAAGAAAGTGACTAGACCTGTAGTAAATTGTAACTTTATTGTAATTATTTCTTTTAAAGAATAAACATTTGTTCTATTTTCTTTTAGAAAATTATCCTACAGAATTAAACTACATTTATTTACATAGTTTTTGTAGGAATTAAAAATATTACTACAAATTTGTAATCAATCTGTACCCCAATACTTTCTGTCAAGTGTTCTGTACTGCAAAGCCTCTGCAACATATTCACCTTTGATTACCTCACTGTTGTCAAGGTCGGCAATAGTTCTGCTAACCTTTAAAATTCTGTCATATGCTCTTGCAGACAATCCCAAGCTTTCAAAGGCTTTCTCAAGTATTTTGTCAGCATTTTCATCTGTAATGCAATATTTCTTCAGTAATTCACTTGTTAGGTGAGCGTTACAAGTAATGCCTGTACCTTTGTACCTATCAATCTGTATTTGTCTTGCCTTATTTACTCTTTCTCTGATTTTTTCAGAGGACTCACCTTTTTCTTTGGCAGAAAGCTCACTGTAATCTACCGGTGGAACTTCTATGTGTATATCTATTCTGTCCAACAATGGGCCGGATATTCTGTTTAAATAATTTTGAATACTGTGAGGTGAACACCTACATTTCTTAGTAGGATGGTTGTAGTATCCACAAGGACAAGGGTTCATTGCTGCAAGTACCATCATTTTTGCCGGATATGTATATGAACCGTTTACCCTAGAGATTGTCACCTTACCGTCTTCAATAGGTTGTCTAAGTCCTTCAAGTGTTTTTCTTGAAAACTCAGGAAGTTCATCAAGAAACAGTATCCCGTTATTGGCAAGGGTTATTTCACCGGGCTTTGGAATATTACCACCACCTGTCAGTGCTACAGGTGAAGCAGTATGGTGAGGACTTCTAAAAGGTCTTGTATTAATTAATGAAACACCTTCAGGAAGTTGTCCTGCAATTGAAAGTACCTTTGAAGTTTCTATTCTTTCTGCAAATGTCATCTTAGGCAAAATTCCCGGTACTCTCTTTGCAAGCATACTTTTACCTGAACCGGGAGGTCCGATAAGCAAAACATTGTGACCACCTGCTGCTGCAATCTCTAATGCTCTCTTAGCCTCATACTGACCGCATACATCAGAAAAGTCCGGATAATTCTCGTTATTTTCTACATCTGCATTTTCAAATTCTACAGGTTTTATTTTTTCCATTCCGTTTAGGTGAGCTACAAGCTGATACAAGTTTTTTACCGGATAAACATTTATCCCTTGTACAACTGCTCCCTCTTTTGCATTTTCATAAGGAACATAAAGGTTCTTTATGCCTTCTTCCTTAGCCTTTATAGCCATAGGAAGAACCCCATTGACTCTTCTGATGTTACCGGAAAGAGAAAGTTCTCCGATAAAAGCAGAACTTCTTATGTCTGCATTTATCTGTCTTGTAACAAGTAAGAGAGCAATCATTATTGGCAAATCATAAAGTGGACCTTCCTTCTTTATATCTGCCGGAGCAAGATTTACTGTTATTCTTTGGTCCGGAAAGACAAAACCACAGTTATGAATTGCACTTCTAACTCTATCTCGACTTTCCTTTACTGCCGTATCAGGCAGCCCTACCATCTCAAAAGCTGGGAAACCCTGTGAAATATCTGCTTCTATTGTTACTAAGAAACTTTCCATTCCTATTGTACCCAGACTAAGGCAACTTACTACCATTATATATCACTTCCAATATTTACTATATATTAATAAGAAGAACAATACTTTTCATTATATATTTAATAATATCATATATTAAAGGGAATAAAAAGACATTAAGTTACAAAATACTAAATATTTTTATGAATTCTGCATAATAATAAAAAATATTAGAAAAAATTTTATAGAAATATATTAAAATATCATTGACAAATCAACATATTAAGGGTAGAATAAGATTTAAACACAGATTACGGCGAGGTTTTTTGATGATGTGTAGTCAAAACGAAAATACCCTTATTCAAAATGCAAAATGTGGCGACAACCTTGCTTTTGAAAAACTTTCTTTCCGTTATCTTGGTTTAATTCACAAACTGAGTAACCAATACAAAGTAGAGGGTTATGACACTAATGATTTTGTTCAAGAGGGATTACTGGCACTTTTATCAGCAGTAAAAAGCTTTGACCCTAATCATTCTATTAGTTTCAAGAATTACGCTTTGCTTTGTGTAAAAAATCGTTTTAGAACCATTGTAAAGAAGTTCCAAAGGGACAAGGCTATTCCAATGTCAAGTACAGTTCCTTTTGATGAACAACTTGATGTTACTGACCACACTGCAAATCCTGAAAACCAAGTCCTAAACGAAGAAAGATTTGCATTATTGCTAGAAAAAGCCAGAGATGTTCTTTCCCAAAAAGAGTACAAGGTACTTACCTACTATATTAATGGGTACTCCTATATGGAAATTTCAGAAAAACTAGGTATTGACAAAAAGTCTGTTGACAATGCCCTTTCAAGAGCGAAAAAGAAGTTACTCTAAAAAATTCACTTATGTGAGAGAACAAGAGAGGTAAAACCTATGTACGAAGATAAGACACTTATTTGTAAAGATTGTGGCAATGAATTTGTTTTTTCTGCCGGTGAGCAGGAATTTTATGCTGAGAAAGGTTTTGTAAACGAACCTCAGCGTTGCAAAGCTTGTCGTCAAGCAAGAAAACAAGCAGTAAAGTCATCAAGAGAAATGCACAAAACTGTATGTGCAAGCTGTGGTGGCGAAGCAGTTATTCCATTTAAGCCAATGGAAGGCAAGGACTACTACTGTAGCGAATGTTTTGCTAAGAGAAAAGAACAAGGTCTTGCATAATTAACTTAAAAAGAAAAAGGATAGTTATATATAAGCACTCTAGCCGTAACGGTTAGGGTGTTTTTATTTTGCTTTTGGTTATAATAAAAGTACAGAAAATAAGAATATATATAATAGAAAAGGCTTTTATTATAAAAAAATATGTGTTATAATGTAGAAAAATTTTGGAGGTAATTAATTATGACTATTGATAAAAATTCTATTATTGGCGATGTACTTGACAGCTATCCTGAAACTGCTGAATTCTTTATGGAAATCGGTATGCATTGCCTAGGTTGTCCTCATTCAAGAGGCGAAAGCATTGAAGAAGCTTGTTATGTTCATGGTACAGATGCTGATGAACTAATTGCAAAGATTAAGGCTGCTATCGGTCAATGATTTTAACCGAAAGACTACAGACTATTGCCACAATGGTGGATAAGGGTAGTGTAGTAGCCGACATAGGCACAGACCATGCGTATCTTCCGGTTTTCCTCATTCAGCAAGGAATTTGTGGAAAAGCCTTAGCTTGTGACATTAATACTTTGCCACTTGAAAAGGGAAACCAAAACATAATTTTCAATCATTTACAAGATAAGATTGAAACAAGACTTTGTGATGGTCTTAACGGAATAGGTGAAGATGAGGCTGATACCTTTATTATTGCAGGTATGGGTGCTGATGTTATTATTCACATACTTTCTTCTTGTGAATATATAGCTAATGAAAAGTACACTCTTATTATTCAACCAATGACAAGGTACTATACCTTAACTCAGTGGCTATATGAAAATGGTTTTGAAATCAAAGAGCAGAGATGCACTCACGAAGGCAAAAGACCATACACAATAATGAAGATAAAATATACCGGCAAGAAAACACCTTACACAGAAAGTGACCTTTATCTTGGCAGTATGGATACAAGTGATGAAGAATGTAAAATTTTCTTATTAAATGAAATCCGTAAGCTAAACAAAAGAGTCCTTGGTGAAGAAGGTCTTGAAGAAGTTATCAACGTATTGGAGGAAAAGGTAAATGACAGTAAATGATATTTTTAACTATACCGAAAGTTTTGCTCCAATAGATACTTGTGCTGACTTTGACAACTGTGGTATTCTTGTTGGTGACAAAAACCAAACTGTAACTAAAGTTCTTGTTGCCCTTGATATAACATCTTCTGTTGTTGAGGAGGCAAAGGAAATTGGTGCTGAACTAATCATCAGCCACCACCCTATTATTTTTGCACCACTAAAAAAGGTTAGCAAAAACAGTGTTGTATATAAATTAGTTGAAAATAATATTTCAGCTTTGTGCTTACACACTAACCTTGACATTTCACCAATCTTTGGTGTAAACACTTGTCTTGGTGATGCTTTAGGTTTACAGAAGGGTAAATTCATTGATGGCACATATGCTTATATTGGTGAAATCAATAAACCACTTTCAGCAAAAGAATTCGCAAAACAAGTTAAAGAAAAATTAAACTGCAAAGGTTTAAGATATACCGACAAAGACAAGGTACAGAAGATTTGTGTATCTTCAGGTGCAGGTGCTGAGGAAATTTTCACTGCACTTGACAACGGTTGTGACCTATTCTTAACAGGTGAGATGAAAAATCACCTACTGATTGAGGCAATGGAAAAAGATATTGCCGTTGTTGAGGTTGGACACTTTAAATCAGAAGATGTGGTTATCGCCCCTCTTGTTGAAAAATTAAGTCAGCAATTTCCTGATGTATCTTTCACCAAAGCAAAAGCAGTTATTGATAATGTTGAGTATTTGTAATTTTAGTTATTTGATATTAAGTTTTAGTTTTTGATTAACACACTAAATGACAGTAATTAATAACTATAGTAATTAATGATTATAAATTTTATAATACTTACATTTTAATTCAAATTTCTATAACAAATTATCCCTAGGTTTCCACCTAGGGATTTTTATTTATAGTTTCTAATGTTATATAGTTTTTTCGATTTCTATTGTAGGTTAAGGTTAGTTAGATAAATTTGGATTTTTCAATTTTGTCTGTGGGTAAAGATTAGTTAGATAAATTAGGGTTTGTGAGGATAAGTACAAAGTGTTAATTTTTAGCAAATAAGGCTCCCTTGTGTAAAGGGAGCTGTCGCTCGTAAATTGGAAGAATGACAATTTACTCTTAAAGAGCGACTGAGGGATTGTTATGGTACAAACTATTTACTAAATCAATTTTATTCGATAGATATAAATTATAGTTTTTACATTCCTAACTAAATTTCTACTATCTGTTACTACCTACTAAACAATCCTTCCACCACTTCGTGGTCCCCCTCCCTTTACACAAGGGAGGCTGGTTAGTCTCTACTAATTCTAAATATCTACCACAAAACAAGGTGAATTCTAGCCCCACAAACCCAAATTTATCATTCTCACCTTAACCACAGACAAAATTGAAAAAACCAAATTTGTATAGTAAATTTTATTTTCACCTTGACCCACAAATAGAACTAAAAAACTACTCTTTAAGGGTTCGGCCGGTAACATCGGTTTTATAATCCACTTTACAATTATCACAAACTAATTTAGAAAGAGGCACAAACTCATAACCACTATCTCTGACTGCCTCTATTATCATAGGTAAAGCCTCAGGGGTATTCTTAGCACCGTTATGCATAAGGATAATACTGCCGTTTTGTAGCTTAGGCACAATTCTATCCACCATTTCTGCCGGAGTAGGGTCTTTCCAATCTAGTGAATCAATATCCCACTGAACACAATACATATTGAGGCTTTTTACACTTTGCACAACAGTTGTGTTGTAGTCACCATATGGTGGTCTAAAAAGTTTAGGCCTTTCCCCTGTCAGTTCTTTTACTTTATTATTGCAATTTTCAATTTGCTTTTTCTGTTCATCAACACTCATTTGAGTCATATGTGGGTGGGTGTCACTATGGTTGCCTATGTCGTGACCTGCCTTATAAATATCCTTTACATCATCAGGATATTTATCTACCCAATCCCCTACTAAGAAAAAGGTTGACTTTACCTTATACTTTTTTAGAATATCAAGTAGCTTATGGGTTTGTTCATCACCCCATGCAGCATCAAAAGAAATTGCAACTTGCTTTTTGTCTGTTTCTACAGAATAAATTGGAAGTTCCTTTTGCTCGGTTGCAGTTTGTACTGCTTTCATTCCTGTATTTGTCAAAATTCCTATTGCTATTATTGTCACCATAAGACAACAAAGAACAATAGCCAAGCCCTTTTTATCAAGAATAAATAAACGCATAACACCCTCCAAATATGTACCCATAATAGAGGAAACCCTCCACAATATATTTATGTGGAGGGTTTTGAAATATTCTAAAATTTAATTATTTTACTGACCAAGTAATACCATCAGGTGTATCCTTGATTACAACATTCATTGCGTTAAGTTCATCACGAATAGCATCAGCAGTTGCCCAGTCTTTGTTAGCTCTTGCCTCAGTTCTTTTCTTGATAAGTTCTTCAACCTTTGCAGTATCAACAGAAGAATTCTTTTCTTCCTTTAGCTTGTTAGCAGCCTTTACTAGGTCAAGGCTTAGAACCTTGTCAAAGTCATTTAGAAGATAAATCTTTGTTGCATCACTAATGTTAGCCTTTAGTACATCATAAATGCTTGTGATACCCAGAGAAGTGTTTAGGTCGTTATCCATATTTTCCTTAAACTTATCAATTAATGGCTGAGCCTCATCCATATTAGGTTCACCTGTAGGGTTAAGGTTAGAAATCTTCTTAACCAGCTTGTTGTATGCCTTTGCAGTATTGTCAAGGTTGTCATAGCTAAATGTCAGTGGCTTACGGTAGTGTGACTGTAAGCAGAACATTCTATATACAACAGGATTATAGCCTTTTTCTTCAAGTAAAGATACTGTTAAGAAACCACCCTTACTCTTACTCATTTTGCCTCTTGCGTCTAGTAGGTGAGTTACATGGAACCAATAAGGACACCACTTGTGACCGATATATGCTTCACTCTGAGCAATTTCGTTTGTATGATGAGGGAATGCATTATCAACACCACCACAATGAATGTCTAGGTATTCACCAAGGTGCTTAATTGAAATTGCAGAACATTCAATGTGCCAACCGGGATAACCGTAACCCCAAGGGCTTTCCCACTTTAGTTCTTGGTCATCAAACTTACTCTTTGTAAACCATAGTACAAAATCGGTTTTGTTTCTCTTATTTTCATCTTCATCAACATCATCACGAACACCAACTGCTAGGTCATCTTGATTCTGATTACCTAACACATAGTATTCATCTAGCTTTGATGTGTCAAAATAAACATTGCCACCTGCTTCATAAGCGTAACCTTTCTTAAGAAGTGTATCTACCATCTTAATAAATTCAGGAATACAATGTGTTGCAGGTTCAACCACATCAGGTGTTTTAATGTTAAGTTTCTTACAATCATCAAAGAAAGCATCTGTATAGAATTTTGCAATTTCAAGAACTGTCTTGTGTTCTCTCTTTGCTCCGGCAAGCATTTTGTCCTCACCTGTATCGGCATCACTTGATAAATGACCTACATCGGTAATGTTCATAACTCTCTTTACATCATAGCCAATGTAACGAAGATACTTTTCAAGTACATCTTCCATAATGTAGGTACGCAAGTTACCGATATGTGCATAGTGGTAAACTGTAGGACCACAAGTGTACATTGCAACCTTGCCTTCTGTATGTGGAACAAACTCCATCTTCTTGTTACCTAATGTGTTGTATAAAATCATTTTTTATCCTCCAAACGCTTTTTAAGTTCTTCAATTTCATTATTAAGTCTTTGAATTTGTTGTGTTACCGGATTGGTGTAATGGATTTGGTCAAGAATATCAATTCTTTCACCATGCATTTTTACCACTTGAGCAGGTACACCCACTGCAGTTGAGTCAGGTGGGATTTCATTAAGAACTACTGCACCGGCAGCAATTCTTGCATTGTCACCAACCTTAAAAGGTCCAAGTACTCTTGCACCACAACCAACAAGAACATTGTTGCCTAAAGTTGGATGTCTTTTGCCGGTATCTTTACCTGTACCACCAAGAGTTACACCCTGATAAAGAGTACAGTTCTCACCGATTTCAGTTGTTTCGCCAATAACAACACCCATACCATGGTCAATGAAAAGACCTTTACCGATAGTAGCACCGGGATGAATTTCTATACCTGTTTTGTGTCTTGAACGCTGACTGATAAATCTAGCGATAAATTTCATATTATGTCTAAAGAACCAGTTAGCTCTTCTGTGACTTCTTACTGCCTTGTATCCTGAGTAAAGGAAGAAAACTTCCAGCCTGTTTCTGGCAGCAGGATCTCTCTCCATTACTGCATCAAGGTCAGATTTCATAGTTTCGAACATTCTTATTTTTCAACTCCTATGAGACTTTATATTATATATTATGCTGTAAAAAATTTTTGTAATAAAAAAGCCCTGTACAAAAGTACAGGACGAATGTATCGTGGTTCCACCTGAGTTTGGTCTTTCTGATTTATAAATAAAAATCAAAGCAACCCTCAAATCTTTAACGCAGAAATACGGACAAAGATACTACTTTCCCTCTGTCAGCTCATGGGTGCATTTCTTCAAAAATCCTTTGAAAACGCTTTCAGCCAATGGCGTTTACTCTCTGACAAAATCAAGATGAATACTTCTCCCAATCAAAGCCTTTTTAATATCACCACTATTATATACTTAGATAAAGAAAAAAGCAAGAGTAAAAACTCTTGCTTAAAAATTATTTTTCGTAAGTCCAAACAACCATATAGTGTCTATCCTTAATAGCAAAAACTTTATGACCGTCAGCCTCTTTAATCTTTCTTGTTTTTGCTCTGATTAGATGAACTTTTAGCTTTGCTCCATTGTCAAGTTTATAACTGTTCCACATAGAACTCTTTACACATTTTCTTGAAATATCAGGAATGTAATAGTCAGACTCTTTGCCGGCAAAGTAATATTTATTATCCTTAACCATCATAGGTGCAAGAACAATATCCGTCTTATTATTATGAGCAATCCAAATAATTACATCATCGCTTACCTGTGCTCTGGTAATGCCTCTTTTAATATAAATTGCACTATTCTGCGTTTTGTTATTTTCATAAGCCTCTGATGGACTACTGCAATATTCATTACTTGTACAACCAACTAAAGAAACTGCAATAACAGCTACTAATAAAAATGATAAAATTCTTTTAACTTTCATTTTCCAAATCTCTTTTCATCTTAGTTTTAGTTATCTTTTAGAAAACCGATATTATCCTTTAGGTAAATAATACCACTAATCAAGGTGAATAAAGTAGATAGCCAAATCAAGCCATTACCTATGTAATAGAAAACTTCACTGACAAAGCCTGTAGAAATTTTCATTGCATTAAGCACTTCAAGTACAACTTGCATAGCAAATATAACTGAGATACCTACCATCTGAGAAACTGTTTTGATTTTGCCCCAAATATTGGCAGCAACAACCTTGCCACTTGAGGCAGCAACAAGCCTTATGCCTGAAACGGCAAATTCTCTAAACAACACTATGATAACCGGTATTGCACCAAAAGAGCCAAGCAACCCTACTTGTAGGAAACAAACTAAAGCAGTCAGCACAAGAATTTTGTCTGCTAATGGGTCTGCAAATTTTCCGAAGTCAGTTACAAGGTTTCTACTTCTTGCAATTTTACCGTCAAGTGTATCTGTAACAGAAGCAATACCGAATATACAACCTGCCACTAAGTAGTGGAAAGGAAAGTTAACCAGCATTGCAATAATGAAAAATGGTACTAAGATAATTCTTAGTAATGTCAATTTGTTTGGTAGGTTCATCTAATCAATCCTATTAAATAATTTCACCAACAAGTGAACTGTCAATAAAGTCGGTGATTTTAATTTTATAAAATTCTCCAACAGTCGGTTTATCTTCACCGGCTGTAAAGAAAGTTACTGTATCAACATCAGGTGCATCCTGATAACTTCTGCCAAAGTAACATTCGGCATATCTGTCATAGCCCTCACATACAACTTCCATTTCTTTACCAATCTGATTCTGTAGGAATTCATCCATTATGTAGCTTTGTTGATCCATAACAATCTCAGCTCTGTGGTTCTTTACATCTTCATCAATTTGGTTAGGGAAAGTAGCTGCCGGAGTACCTTCTTCAATGCTATATGGGAAACAACCCATTCTCTCAAACTTTGCTTCCTTAATAAATTCGCAAAGTTCAGTAAATTCTTCTTCAGTTTCACCCGGGAAACCGGCAATAAATGTTGTACGGATAACAAGGTTAGGAATTTCTTTTCTTAACTTTCTTAGTAAAGCAAGTAACTGATCCTTGTCACCTGAACGGTTCATTCTGCGAAGTACATCTTTGTTACAATGTTGAAGTGGTAAGTCGATATATTTACAGATTTTGTCCTCATTTTTGATAACATCAATAAGTTCATCTGTAATCTTATCCGGATAACAGTATAGCACTCTTATCCACTTTAGTCCATCTATTTTGCAAAGTTCTTTTAAAAGTTCTGCCAACTTGTATTCACCGTAAAGGTCCATACCATATCTTGTGGTATCTTGAGCAATAACATTAAGTTCCTTAACACCTTTACTTGCAAGACCTTTTGCTTCTTCAATAATATTTTCCATTTTACGGCTTCTGTGACCACCACGAATAAGTGGAATTGCACAGTAAGTACAACGGTTGTCACAACCTTCGGAAATCTTAATATATGCAGTATGCTGAGGTGTTGACTGTAGTCTTTTTCCTTCTAGTGGCATAAGTAGCTTATCAGGATGAGCCTGAACTTTCTCATCCCCCATAACCTTATCAAGAATAGCAACAATATCATTATTTGCACCGATACCAACTACTGCGTCAATCTCGCACATTTCTTTCATCATATCGTCGTTATATCTTTCGGCAAGACAACCTGTAACAATAATCTTCTTAATCTGACCTTCTCTCTTAAGAGTAGAAAGTTCAAGAATTTCATCAATACTTTCTTGCTTTGCTGACTCAATGAAACCACAAGTATTTACGATTGCCACATCACAAACACCGGGATCTTCCGAGATTTCATAACCGGCTTCTCTAATCTTATAGAAAAGCATTTCAGCATCTACTTGGTTCTTTGCACAACCAAGCGAAACAATACTAACTTTAGTAGCCATAATTTTCCCCTTCATATTCACTCATAACAGACTTAATGTCATCCCAAGAAAATCCCTTTCTCTGTAAACCTGAGATTGCTCTCCTCTTATACTTTTCATCTGTGGTGAAATTCTTATATTTTTTCTCAATAATAAATCTTATCTGTTCCCTTTGGTCAACTTCGGTTTCTTCCATTATAATGTCAATGAGATTACGGTCAATGCCCTTCTCCATTAACTTATACTTTGCACCTCTTGGTGAAAGGTGCTTACTGCCAAGGGTTAGTTCCTTGTAATATCTTCTTGCATAGTTTTCGTCATTTACAAGACCTAAGTCCTTTAGCTTTGCAACGGCAGCAAGTGCCGATTCCTCGCTATAGTCCCTCTTAATCTTGTCAACAAGTTCCTTTTCGCTATGGTCACGATAGGATATTAGCCAAAGTGCCTTTTCTTTAGCCCTCTTGTTGTTGCTTTCTATTACAAGGTTATGCAAGTCTTCATCATCAATTTCTACACCGGCACGAATATGATTTGCAAGTAAAGTTTCTGTATCAAGTTTCATTGCAAATTCACCGTCAATATACAGTGCAGAAAATGACTTTCTCCTAGGCTCAACGGCAGTAACAACCATTAGTCTTCAACCAAAATATCAAGTTTTGCATCAGCTTTAGCCGGTGCTTTCTTTGCAGGTTCTTTCTTAGCTGCTTTCTTTTCAGTTGGTGAAGGAATATTTGGTGTAATTTCAGGTACTTTAGCACCCTTTTTCATTTTCTTAGTTTCTCTTAGGTGGTCAATATTAGCAAGTACCTTTTCTTCAATTTCCTTAGCCAATTCTTCATTTTCTTCAAGTAGCATCTTAACCTTATCTCTACCTTGACCAAGTCTTGTTTCGCCATAGCTAAACCAAGCACCTGCCTTGTTGATAACATCGGTATCAACTGCAAGGTCGATAAGTTCACCGATTCTGGAGATACCCTTACCGTACATAATATCAAAGTAAGCCTCTTTAAATGGTGGTGCAATCTTGTTCTTTACAACCTTAACCTTAGTACGGTTACCGATAACTTCACCGTTAACCTTAATAGCCTCAGCCTTTCTAACTTCAAGTCTTACGGAAGAATAGAACTTTAATGCTCTACCACCCGGTGTAACTTCAGGATTGCCGTAAACAACACCGACTTTTTCTCTAAGCTGATTGATGAAAATTGCAACACAGTTACTTTTATTAATAGCACCGGCTAATTTTCTAAGTGCTTGTGACATTAGTCTTGCTTGTAGACCAACATGAGAGTCACCCATTTCACCCTCAATTTCAGCCTTTGGTACAAGTGCTGCTACTGAGTCAACTACAAGTACATCAATAGCACCTGAACGAATAAGAGCCTCTGCAATTTCCAGGGCATCTTCACCTGTATCAGGCTGAGCAACAAGAAGGTTATCAATATCAACACCAAGAGCCTCTGCATATACCGGATCAAGAGCATGTTCAACATCAATAAATGCAACATTGCCACCGTCTTTCTGTCCTTCAGCAATGCAATGAAGTGAAAGTGTTGTTTTACCTGATGATTCAGGTCCGTAAATTTCAATAATTCTGCCACGAGGTAGACCACCGATGCCTAAAGCAATATCAAGTCCCAAAGAACCTGTACTAACATGACCTACACTCATATGTTCATTCTGTCCAAGACGCATTACTGCACCTTTACCAAATTGTTTTTCTATCTGACTAAGCGCTGTCTGTAGCGCTTTATTCTTATCTACTGCCATAATAATACATCCTTTTCATTGTCCCAAAAATAGGACTTAGTTCTTACTTATTATAAATTATGGTTATACAAAAAGTCAACTAAAAAATCGAACAAACTTTCTATTATAAAAGATAAGTCCCATTTATAGCCCTCTGAATATTTCCTAAGTCTAAAAATTCCTTTATATTTACAAATCCTTTTTCTGTCATCATAGCTTTTACATCATCAAACTGATTTTCACCAAGTTCAAAACTCAGCATACCACCACTTTTTAGCTTACTGCTGTATTTTGACACAATAGCCTTGTAAAAGTCAAGACCTGTTACTCCACCCTCTAGTGCCATAGTAGGTTCGCTTTTTACTTCTTCTTGCAAGGTTAACATATCTTCTTGTTTGATATATGGTGGATTACTGATGATTAGGTCAAAGTAACCATCTTCAAAGTCTTTGTAAAGTAAATTCAAATCACCTTTATGCAAAATAATATTGCAATTATGGAATTTGATATTTTTCTCTAAATATACAATTGCTTTTTCCGACAATTCCAAAGCATAGACTTCGCTACTTGGAAACATTTTCTTTAATGTAATAGGAATTATTCCACTTCCCGAACATAAGTCAAGAATCTTTGGACTTTCTATATTACGCAAATAAGGGATGACACTACTTACCACAACTTCTGTGTCGTCCCTTGGAATCAGCACACCCTCACCTACAAAGTAATCATTGCCCATAAAGGACCACTTACCCAGTATATACTGTAAAGGGTAGCCATTTTGTCGTTTATGTAAGATTTCAAGAATTTCTTTTTCTTGTTCTTTTGAAACCTCTTTTTTTGAATTAAGGATTTGACCCATTGAGTCAAATCCTGTAATCATTTCAATAATACTTTTACTTTCCTCACTGTTAAGTTCTAAAGAAAGTTTATTTTTCATTTCAGCTAAAATCATTTGATAATATCACTACCGTCATCAGGAATAACATCTTTAATAGCCTCAATAGCAACTTCAATCATACTATCGTCAGGTTCTTTTGTTGTAATTCTCTGAGCCCACATACCGGGAGCTGAAATAATGTGAGTTAGTGTGTTGTCGTATCTGCCACAAACCTTAATAAGTTCATAACCGATACCACAAGTAATAGGAATAAGTAAAATCTTAATTACAGGTCTTAGCCAGTTAATACCAAATGGTGCAACCGGTACAAACAGACCGATTAAGATACCCAGAATAAGCATAATTACAAGGAAACTTGTACCACATCTTGGGTGGAAACGCTTATGCTTTCTAACATTTTCTACAGTTAATTCTTCATCATTTTCGTAACAGAAAATTGTTTTATGCTCTGCACCATGGTACATAAACACTCTCTTCATTTCCTGCATACGGCTACAAATAACTATGTAACCTAGGAACAATACAATCTTTAGCACACCTTCAAAAACTGACTTAAACAGTCTGCTTTCACCAACATCTGTTACCTTACAAACAAGGTCATACAGAAATGACGGTACAAAGAAGAACAATGCAACTGCAAAGGCAACACCGATAATTGATGCAAATACCATTAAGATTTTTACCAGCTTATCACCAAATTTTTCATCAAGCCACTTTTCAAACTTTGATGGTTCTTCCTCCTCAATTTCACCGGCTTCAATAGCCTTATCGGCAGAAATCATCAAGCTTTTATAGCTTAATCTCATTGAGTCAACAAGACCACAAACGCCACGAATTAGGGGTAATCTACAGAATTTATGTTTCTGAGTTAAGCCTGTAAAGGAAATATCCTCAGTATAAATATCATGTTTACCCATTCTAACTGCAACTGTAGTTTTCTTAGGTCCACGCATCATAATACCTTCAATTAGGGCTGAACCACCGATTGAAGTAATTTTCTTAGTTTTTTCTCGAGACATTAATTTTCTCCCTTATCATCCTTACTTTGACTTTCGTCATAAACAGGAATAGAAATTTTCACAGTAGTTCCCACACCGATACCACTTTCAATATCAAGTGTACCACCGTGCATTTGTACAATTTCATCAGCAACAGCAAGACCAATACCACTGCCACCAACATTCTGATTAGCTTTATAGAACTTATCCTTAACCTTTGGCAAATCTTCCGGTGCAATACCACAACCGGTATCGGAAATAAGCACTTCAATATTAGTTTCTTTATTAAGAATTTGTACTATAACATTACCACCCTCAGGTGTATATTTTAGAGCATTGTCTATAATATTCAAGAACACTTGTCTTAGTCTGTTCTTGTCACCCATAACAGGTGGGAATGGTTCTATCGGAGAATCGAACATTAGGTGCTTTCTCTCTTGAATTGACCGTTCCTTTAGCATATAAACTGCCTCATCAAGTTCAGCAACTAAGTCAATTTTCTCTGTCATTAGTTTCATTCTGCCACTTTGAATACGGCTAATATCAAGTAATTCTTCAACAATACTTGTAAGTCTGCCTGACTCCTTAAGGATAATAGTCATACCTTTCTTAAAAGTACCTTGGTCAATATCTGTACCGGTAAGCAGCATGGTTTCTGACCAACCCTTAATGGCTGTTAGCGGAGTTCTCAGTTCGTGACTGACTCTACTGATAAAGTCATTTTTCAGTTGTTCGGTTTGCTTAAGTTCATGAGCCATATAGTTTATAGACTCAGCAAGGTCACCGATTTCATCATCATATTTACTTGTAATTTTTGTTGTTTCAAAGTCACCTGACGCAATGTTCCTTGCAGTCTGGGACATTTCCTTGATAGGACCAACAATAGAGCGAACAAAGAACCTACCGGATATAAGTACGGCAAAAATAATTATTGCACCTATCAGTGAAAAAATTACTATGTAAGCAATAATAGTAAAGTTAATGTCACTTAAAGAAGTAACATATCTGATAGCACCAAGAACTGTACCGTCTTGGCTTGTAATTATCTTAGTACCGGCAAAAACATTTTCACCGGAAGTAAGTGTACTTCTGCATACTGCATAGCCGTTTGGACTTTTTAACGCTTCATCAAAGTCAGGCATTTCTTCCTTTTCATCAGGTAAGAAACCTGTAGAAGTAAGAGTTACTCTGCCTACTGAATTAAGTGACTGAAGTTCAAGTTGATTTTTATCCGGAAAATCCTCAATATACTGTTGAGCAGTTGTAAGGAAATCTGTTGTTGTATCGGAATCAACTTCATCAAAAACCTTGGTTAGTTCGTTACATCTAACGGAAATAGACTGTTCAACACTGTTGTAGTAGTAAGCCCTAATCATAAAGGAAAGACACAGCACAATAACTACAATAATAAGTGCAACAACACTTAGTATGTTAAGTAGCCATCTCTTTGTAATACCACTTGTCATAATTTCTCCTACCTATATGATTTTTAAGCGTCCCACTTATAACCAAGACCCCAAACAGTAACAATGTACTTAGGGTTTGATGGTTCATCCTCTACTTTCATTCTTAACCTACGAATGTTAACATCAACAATCTTTTCTTCACCAACATACTGTTCACCCCAAACATGATTTAGAATGTCGGTTCTGTCTAGGGCAGTACCCGGTTTGCTAAAGAAGTATTCCATAATCTGGAATTCAACCTGAGTAAGTTCAATAATAGTACCATTCTTTGTTAATGAACGGTTTCTTAAGTTAAGGGTAAAGATACCACTCTTTAGTTCTTCCTTAAAGTTGTTTTCACTGTTAGCTTCAGACATTACAACTCTTCTGTAAAGTGAGTCAACTCTGGCAGTAAGTTCTGATGGTGAGAATGGCTTTGTAATATAGTCATCGGCACCAAGCATCAGACCTGTTACCTTATCCATTTCTTGAGTTCTTGCTGATAGCATAATAATACCGATACCACTGTTCATATTACGAAGTTCCTTACAAACCTGTAAACCATCAATGCCGGGCATCATAATATCAAGAATAGCAACATCAAAGTCACCGTTAAATTCATCATACTTTTGAAGTGCTTCTTCACCGTTAGTAGCTTCTGTTACTTCATAACCTGCTCTTGTAAGGTTAATAACCACAAAATCGCGAATTGCGTCTTCGTCTTCACATACTAAAATCTTTTTCATTGTGTTTACCTCCGAAAAATTTATATAAAAATTCTTTTACTTTAAGTTAGATGCCTCTGTTGGAGAAATAGCAATTGACTCACTATCTTCCTTAGGTACAAAAATATTTGTAGCATTCTCTTTAGTAAATTTATATGGGATATTCTTGTCAATCTTGTATCCGTAAGAATACTGACCCACATCCCCTATCTTTGTATATCCTTGTTTTGAACCAACATTAGTCCAATCCTTAGTTAAGGTAGAAATATATGTTACCATATATTTACCCAAAGATTGTTTCTTTGTTTTTCTGTCTGTAACTACTTGACGGAAAGTAAGTACTGATGAATTACCGTTAAAGTAAGCAGTATAGTTACCAATCCATTCATTAGGAATATTAATTGAATAACCGTAGTTATCATTAATAATCACTGTACTTTTTGTCTTTGCAGAATTACCGTTGTTGTCGTAATTACACCAAGAAGTTTCGCAATAAACATTGTTGTTTCCCAAATTCTCCAATACAGGTAATTTCTTAATAACAGGTATTTCCATAATACCGTCATTGTCTATATCTTGACAAATAGTTGTTGTACTTCTCTGTGTTGAAAGTCTGCCTCTGTTTGCTTTTTTATAAATAGGATTTTCCAATCTTTTAGTCTTTTGATTATAGAAAAGCACCTGAGTGTTGTAGTCATTTGATGAAGTAATACCGTCAACAAAAACTCCAACTTCCTTTGTACTTAGCATACCTAAACTGCAAGAAACAAATTTGCCTACATCTGCATCCATATCAACACTCATTGAAGAAACAGAGTTGTCACTGTCAACCGTAACCAGCTTACCGTTAGCAGGAGTATCTGTTGTGGTAAGGCTCATTGTCATAATCTCACTTTTAGAGTTATCAATAAAGTTACCTGTTACAAGGCTTGTGTAGGTTTCTCCTGTATTGATTTCTTTCATTTCTTTCTTGCCGTTCAAATAACAGTAAAGGTTGTTCTGATTTACAGTATATGTATTCCAACCAACAATAATATCAGTTAAACCGTCACCGTTTAAATCACTAAACTCCAGACAATCAACATCGTTGTTCTTGTTTGTAAAGTCACCCACAATCTTCCACTTTTCATCTTCTGTTTCATCAATCACATACATATGAGTTGTTGCATCGGTAGTATCGGGTTTAACAGTTAAGAAAACAACTGCCTCCTCAACCTCATCACCATCAAGGTCATACATAGTAATTGCACTGCGATTGTTGCCACTTTTAGGGTAATCAAGAACATAATCATCCCCTGCATTTTCTCCAATTACCTCTTGGATTTCAGCCTTAGTGCCTGTTGCTTTAGGTGGATGCATCATACTGTCCATTGAGGTAAACCCCGGAAAACTACAACCACTTGACATTGCAACTGAGGCAATCAGCCCTAGCAGAAGAAAGAATTTAGTCTTTTTCTTCATATATATTCTTCCTTACTTTTTAACAGCAGTCAAATATTTAATCTTTATACCTTCATCAGAAAACATTTTTTCATGCTCTGTCATAGGACCACCATCAATATCACTATTATGTAGGTCATATGTAATCTCTGTAATTTCAAAGTTACATTCCTTAAAATACTCAATGCTTTCTTCAAAAAGTTCATCATCATCAGTTTTAAAGTGAATTTCACCATTATCAGGTAGAAACTCTCTGTACTGAACTAACTTTCTAGGGAAAGTTAATCTTCTCTTTTTATGTTTTTCTCTAGGCCAAGGGTTACAGAAGTTAATGTACATTCTTTCAATGTTATCTTCAGGTGAGAAAGTGTCACCGATTTGCTCACAGTTTTTCTGTACAAGCACAAGGTTAGTTACTTCCTGTTCACCGAAAATTTTCACAACATTTCTTCTTGCAACACCAAGCATATCTTCCTTAATATCAACTGCAATATAGTTAATATCAGGGTGGTTCTTTGCCATAGTACCGGCAAATGTACCTTTGCCACAACCAACTTCAAGGTGGATAGGTTGTTCTTTCTTAAACCAACTCATCCATTTGCCTTTGTACCGGTCAGGTTCTTTAGTATAAAAAGGACATTCTGCCAGTTCAGGAGCTGCCCACTTTTTCTTTCTTATTCTCATAAATATAAAAATTTCCTTTTGTAATATAGTGTTTCAAAATATTAATAAAGTTTTTACTATAATATAACTTTTGTCAGTTTATTTGACAATAAGGTAACAATATGTAGTTACCATTACATCATTATAACAGATTATATTGGTGTTTGCAATTAATATTTACAAAAAAATAGCAAAGATATTATATACTATTTATATGGTTTATTTCTTCGACAAATTTCCTATATATAATAGAAAAGAAAAAGTTTTATTTTGTCGCAATTTCTGTTATAATAATAAAAGAGATTTTAAAGGATTGGTACAAAATGGAGATTAAGGCTTACGAAAAATTGCCAAAAGAAGCAAAAGATATTCGCCAAGAGGTTTTTGTTGATGAACAAGGCTTTAAAAATGAATTTGATGATATTGATAATATTTCTATTCATTTAGTATGTTATGACAAGGAAAAGCCTATCGGAACTGCCAGAATTTTTTATGATGAAGAATTAAAAGGTTATCACTTTGGCAGAATTGCAGTTATTAAAAGTTACAGAGGCAAGGGCATAGGCAGAGAGTTACTTAACTTTGCTGAGAAAATTGTTAAAGAAAAGGGTGGTACTTCCCTATCACTTTCAGCACAAGAAAGGGTATCGGGATTTTACCTAAAGCAAGGTTACGAAAAACAAGGTGAACCTTATCTTGATGAATATTGCCCCCACATATTTATGACAAAAAATCTATAAACATAAGCAAAGCACCACTACTCAATGAGTAATGGTGCTATTTTAATACAGAAATTTCTTATACAAGTCAGGTCGTCTGTCTTTATTTGTATTTAGTTTTTCCCTATATTCAGCAACATCATTGTTAATATTTACAACTAACAAATCTTGAATGTTACTGACACATTTAATAACTTCACCAAAAGGATTAATTGCCATTGTGTCACCACTATAATATGTATCGTCATGTACACCAACACAATTTATCCCCAGTACATAACATTCTGTTTCAATTGCTCTTGCCTTTAAAAGAGTTTTCCAGTGTACACTTCTACTTCTTGGCCAATTAGCAGGTACAACAATAATGTCACTGTCCTTTCTAACTGCTTGGAAAATTTCAGGAAAACGAAGGTCATAACAAATAAAGGTTGAAAAGTTCATACCGTTGATTTTGTACTTTGTAATCTCACTGCCACCAACAAAATGTTCACTTTCATATCCGGCAGAAAATGGATGAATCTTAGCATAATCGCTGATAACTTCACCACTACTGTCAACTACTGCATAGTGGTTTTCACACTTACTGCCTAAATCTTTTACATAACCAAAACCAACTGCAATGTTATTTTCCTTTGCAAGAGGCTTTATATATTCAATAGTTTCATTATTTTTTTCTTTACTGACATTTATATTCATAGTAAAACCGGTAAAGCTCATTTCAGGAAAGAAGATAACTTCACAACCTAAAGCAGAAGCCTCACTGATTTTCTTCTTAGCTACAACATAATTTTCTTTCTTGTTGCACCAATCAATATCACTTTGAAAGAGAGCAATTTTCATAATATCACCTCAAGAAAATTATAACCTATTATATTAGTATATGCAATTATTCTACATTTTATTTCTTACTTTTCCAAGAATATTCACCTATTTACCATTTACACAATTAAACTTTTGTGATATTCTCTAAATAAGGATGGTTATATTATGAAACATGGACAAACTAAAAGGAAAAGAAAAACAAAGAAGAAAAATAATAAGTCAAAAAAGACTTTAATAATTGTTATTGTTTCTATTCTACTGGCTATTTGTCTATTCCTAGGTGGTGGCTTTGTCACTTGGAAATTCTTTATTAAACAAGAAGATAACAGCAAAGTACATAGTCAAGTTTCTACAGACTCAGTTGGTACTAATGAGAAAATTGCTATTCGTACAGAGGCAGGACAAGACCCTGTATACATAAATGCAATTCCGGGAATGGCAAGAAATCCTTATGATGATAATAACTTTTACACCAACAAAAACGGATTTATAGAATATAAACACGATGGCAAAAATATTTCAACAGTAGGCATTGATGTTAGCTATGCTCAAGGTGATATTGATTGGGCTAAGGTTAAGAAAGCCGGTGTTGACTTTGCTATGATTCGTTGTGGTGGCAGAGGTTACGGCACTAAGGGTATCCTATATACTGATGAAAAGTTCAAGCAGAATATTGAAGGTGCTACAAGTGCAGGTATCAAGGTTGGTGTGTATTTCTACAGTCAAGCTATTACAGCTAAAGAGGCCAAGGAAGAAGCAGACTACACACTAAAGCTAATTAAGGACTACAACATTCAGTACCCTGTGGCATATGACTGGGAACATTACGAAAATGAAGAAGCCAGAACTGATGAACTGGACAGAGGAACATTGACAAATTGTGCAAAGGCATATTGCAGTGAAATAGAAAAGTCAGGTTACACACCTGTTATCTATGCAAACAGAAGTTTACTGTACTACGAATATGACCTTGCAAAAATTAACAATTATGAAGTATGGCTTGCATCATATGAAGATTTGCCTGATTACTACTATGAATTTGGTATGTGGCAATATTCTACTGATGGCACAATAAACGGCATTGAGGGTACAGTTGACCTTAATGTTTGTATGTACAAATATTGATTGGAGATTATTATGGAGAGAATTACATCTTTTTCTGTTGACCACAACAAACTTGAACCGGGAGTATATATTTCAAGAATTGACGGTGATATTACAACATATGACCTAAGATTTATTAAGCCAAACACTCCACCATTTCTTGACATTAATGTAATGCACACTATTGAACATTTATTCGCAACATATGCAAGAAACGGTAAACTAAAGGACAATGTAATCTACTTTGGACCTATGGGTTGTTGCACAGGTTTCTACCTACTAATGAGAGATACAAGCAACGAAGATGCACTTGCTTACATTAAAGAAGTAATGAAAGATTGTATGAATCATCAGGGTAAAATCCCCGGTACAGACAAAATTGAATGTGGCAACTACCTTGCACATGATGCTGAAAAAGCACATAATTCCCTAGTAGAATATTACAATGTAATAAAGGACTTAACCACAGAGAACTTATACTATTAACATAACTTGACAAGTTTTATGGTGCAATCTAAACAAAAATAATACTCAACTCCTTATGTTGTATTGATATAGTTACAAACATCTATCAAAGTTATTGCAAAATTGTAACAGTTTGTTATAATTAATACTGTTGTTTGTTACAAAATCGTTACAAATGAGGAGTTTTTTATTTGAGTACTAAGTTTATTAGCGTAAACGGATATGAAAAAATTGAGCGAATAAAAGGAAGTAAAAAAGTTCGTAAGCAACTTGCAGTAAAAACAAGTGAAAAGAAAACAAAGAGAATGGACAACATTTTATCTATGCTTTACTACATAGTAGTTGTACCGGCAACATTCTTTTCAGGAATAGTAAAATTCATTACACCTTCTAAGAAAAGCAAAAGAAAGAGTTTTTCAAGAAAGAAATTTATGTATAACAAGGTAGCCCCTACTTTAGCAATTATCTTACTTGTATTAACAGTTGGCTACTGGACAAACTGGATTGACTTCGGTCTAAATGTTCAACTTGACGGACAGACAGTTGCTTCAGTTTCAGACTCAGGTGTAATCCAACATGCAAAAGAAATTACAAATGATAAATTAAATAAAGACACAGATGCTTCTTTCACACCTGTATATCAAATCGGTGTTGTAAATCAGAATGAAACTTCCAGCAATGCACAGACAGTTTCAAATGCAATGGTAGAAACAGATACAAGTGTTACAGATGATGTAGCAGGTCTTTATGTAAATGATGAGCTAATCGGTGTTTGTTCTTCAGCAACAGACTTACAGAATAAGCTTGATGAAATCATTAACAAAGCTAAGAAAAAATATAAAGATAACACAGAAATCAGCTTCTACAACGAAGTTAAAGTTGAAAGTGGTATTTTCAACAGCAACTCAGTTGAGGACACAGAGTCATTAATCAAGAAAGCTGAAAAGAAAGAACTACTACAGGTTCTAGTTAAAGCTGACCAAGTAGTAACAGAAAATCTACCATATTCAACAAAAGTTAAATATGACAAAAGCAAAGATTCTTCTTACAAAAAGGTAATCAAAAAAGGTGTTACCGGTAAGCAAGAAACAACATACAAGGTTTCTTTCCTAGACGGTGTACAGATTGATGCAGCGATTATGAATGTAAAAACTGTAAAGAAATCAAGCGACCAGGTTATTGTAAAGGGTAACGGAAAGAAAAAAGCAAATGTAAGCAACAAGGGCTTTATGTGGCCTGCTCCATCAGTACATTCAATCTCATCAAGCTACGGCTACAGAGAAGGTGGAGAGTTCCACACAGGTCTTGATATAGCTGACGGTAACTGCTATGGTGCAACAGTTGTAGCATCAAAGTCAGGTACAGTAGAATGGGCAGGTTATGACGACAGTGGTTACGGTAACTATGTTATTATCAATCATGGTGACGGTTACAAAACACTATATGGTCACTGTTCTTCTGTAAGTGTTAGCCAAGGTCAAAAGGTAACACAGGGACAGACAATTGCAGCTATCGGTTCAACAGGTCAGTCAACAGGTAATCACCTACACTTTGAAGTTAGAACAGGTGATGAACGCTCTGACAGACAGAACCCACTAAACTATGTTTCATATTGATAACAAGTAAAAAACTCTATATATCTAAAAAAGTCACTCTGGTAAAACAGGGTGACTTTTTTATTTCGTTCTTTTGCACAAAAGCAATTAACAGTTTTCATAATATCTCACAAAATTGTATTATGTTCAAAATTTATTAACAATTATAAATAATTAGTGTTATAATTATGTTAACTGTGCGAAAGGGAATATTTAATATGAAGAAAAACATTTTTTCAAAAGCAACGACGATGGTACTCCTCATATGCATATTGTTCTCACTAGTTGCTTGTTCCGATGATGAAGAATACATAACTAAAGGAACAAATCTTGTTGAGGAACAATCCAAAAACATTGATCTTGTAACCATCTACACCTATGTTGACCCTGACAATAAAGATTTACATTATGACCAAGACACTAAGTTCTACTATCCCCTACTTGATATGGTTCATATGTATAACAACTATTGTAATCTTAACCATATGGGTGACTATGCAGTTCGTGTTGTAAAGTTCTCCTCAAGAGATAGAATGATACAACAAATGTCAACAGAAATAATGGCAGGCGGTGGCCCTGATATTATTATTTTGGATAATGAACTACCAGTATCAAAGCTGATTAATCAAGGTGCTTTTGCTGATATGAACACACTTTTAAAGAATAATAAAAGTAAAAGAAAAATCAACCTTGATGATTATGACAGTACACTTATGGATACAGGTGTTTTCAAAGGCAAAAGGTATATGATGCCTATGCTGATTGAACCCGATATTTATATCTCAAACTCAGCTTTATTTAAGGACTATGACCTTGCTACCAACACAAAGCTAACCTATAGCAATATTAACGAAAAGCTAAAGAAATTTGCTAACAATAGCAATAACCTTAGCTTAACAGATAGCTATTCAAGTTCAAAAGAAATTATCTTGCAGTACATTAATGACAACATTAACAAAGAGGACTATACAACTGATTTTGAAACTAAAAAATTTAAAAGCACTATAGAGTCTCTTAAAAAGTTAGTAAAGAAATCTATTGCAGATACTAAAACTACTAAAGACCTAAACAAAAGTGAATGTTTACTTTCTAAGGGTAGTACCGATAAAGAAACAGGTATCTACACGCCATATAACTTTAGCTTATCCCATATGTCAAAGTTAAGTACCAATACATTTTCTTATGACAACATTTCTGACGAACAGTTAGAAAAGTATGCAGAAGAATATTACTCAACCAATGGTTATGACTCTGATAAAAGTCAAAAGGAAAATGAAAAGTTATTTTACGATTTTGTATATGGCAAAGAAGAATCATCCTTTACCGATATGGTAAATGGCTCAATCCAAACAACATTTACCAGTGGTATTACAGAAAAGGAAAATCAATCAAGAGCTACTATTAGTTGCGGCTTTATGATAAACAATAATAGTAACAAAAAAGAAAAAGCCTTTGAATTTATCAAATACTCTTTAGGTGAAAGAATGCAAAGATTCATTACCTTTGACTCATATTATGGTGATACATACAATATAACAGTTAACAAAGATGCGCTAAATAATTCCTTAGGTAGTTTTGCTTATGGTGATACCGATTTTGCTGAAATTAAGGAACAAGAAAGTTTTATGGATAAATACATATCCTACATTAACAGTATCAACACCTATGAAATCAGAGACGGTTACTACAATGACAAGGTAATCGGCTCATTAGTTGATGATTATTTGCAAAACAAAATCTCTATTGACAATTTTATTGCAAACCTAAGCAGTAAAACAAAACTCTATTTATATGAATAAGGTGTACTATGAAATTTGAAAAAAAACAAACTGTATGGGCATATTTATTTTTGTTGCCATCATTAATAGGTATTACAGTATTTTATGCAGTTCCATACTTAATGTGTATATACAACAGCTTAATGTCAGGTGGGCATTTTGTAGGACTTGATAACTACATAGCAATTTTTAAGAACAAAGCATTTCTGTATGCACTAAAGAATACTATGATTTTTACAGTTGTAGCAATTCCGTTACTGATGATTATTTCTTTCTTGATTGCTCAATTTTTAAATAGTTTTGAGAAGATAACTTCTTTCTTTAGAAGTGCATATTTAATGCCAATTGTAATTCCGGCAGCATCCCTAATTTATATTTGGCAAATGCTATTTAACGATTATGGTGTAATCAACAATATTCTTAATTCACTTGGTTTTGATACAGTTCATTTCTTCAGCAGTGGATTTTCTATGGTAATGATTATCCTGATTTACATATGGAAAAACTGTGGTTTCTGTGTAATACTCTTTACTGCAGGTCTTGCCAATCTCCCAAAGTCAGTTCACGAAAGTGCTTACCTTGAGGGTGCAAGTAGCTTTAAGACAACAGTAAAAATCACTTTACCACTTATCACTCCAACAACATTCTTTGTTTTCTTAATGGCAGTTATCAATTCATTTAGAATGTTCAGAGAATCATTCTCACTATTCGGTACATATCCAAATGAGAATGTTTACTTTCTACAGAACTTTATAAACAACAACTACAACAACTTTAACTACTCTCAGCTATCTTCATCAGCCATTGTAATGTCAATTATTTTCATTGGTATTATGTTAGCATTCTTTATGTATGAGAGAAAGTCAGATTATTTGGAATGAGGATAAAATGAAAAAGAAATTTACAGTAAAAAAATCATTAAAATATTTGTTGCTAATTGTGCTGACACTTATTTTCTTAATGCCGGTTGTGTTTATGGTTATAAGTTCATTTATGTCCAGCAAAGAAGTTTCATCTATGCTTGACTTTACAACCGGTCAGTATGCATCCTTTAAACTGATACCGGAACATTTTTCACTTGAACAATTCTACAAGGTTTTCTTTAGAAACGGTGACTACTTAAAGGAATTTTGGAACTCAGTACTAATTACAGTACCTACAGTTATAGGTCAGCTAATTGTATCTTCCCTAGCTGCTTTTGCTTTCGGTAAACTAAAATTTCCCGGTCGAGATAAGCTATTCTTTGTATATATGATATTCCTTATCTTGCCTATTCAGGTTACACTTGTGCCTAGTTACTTTATGTATCAGAAGTTAGATTTACTTAACAATGTTATGAGCATTATTCTTCCGGGTACATTCTCAGCATTTGGAATTTGCTTACTAAGACAAAGTGTAAGATACATTTCCGACTCATCAATAGAAGCTGCAAGAGTTGACGGTGCATCATACATTAGAATATTCTTCCAGATTATTTTACCTCAGATACGAGGTGGTCTAGTGTCCCTTGCACTACTGACATTTGTAGATACATGGGGTGTTGTTGAACAACCGTTAATTTACTTTACAGACAAAGCAAAGTACCCACTATCAGTTTCACTTTCTGTTGATACTGCTGATGTAAATATTATTTTTGCTTGTGGTGTAATGTTTATGATACCGGCTTTAATCATCTATTTCTTAGGTGAAAAAGATGTTAGAAGTTCATTTTCGAGGATATAACTATGGAAAAGAAAAATATGCGTGTAAAATTTCAAAAAGGTATTGTGGCTTTTGCAATAATTTTCTTTCTGGTAATCGGTGGGTTAACTTATCTATCAACTAAGATAGATGCTTTACTTTACCCTACTGTTACAGTTGCAACAACCAATACAGGATATATAATTGATGAAGATGACGATTCCTACCACGACCCAACAGGCGGTAATACATTAATACCGACTTCTTCAGTACATAACGGTGAAGTTTATTATGTTATCAAAAACACAGATGGCAACTACATTGTAGCAAAAAAACCAATTGACATACTTAACCAAAACGGTTTATATACTGAAATAACCAAAGAAAATATCGGCTTTTTAGCAATTATAGACAGTGACAAAGACCTAAAAGTAGGAGAACGAGTTTTAGTAAAGGCAGATGTATTATGATAAAGAAAAGAATTATACCTTTCATAGTTGTTGCTTTACTGTTACTTACTTCTATCTCAACTTTTACATATGTAATCAACAACTATAAAAGTCAAAACAAAAACACAGTTATCAGTATTCAAAATGTTTCTTCACAAGGCAAAAGCAAAGCTACCATAAAGGACTATGAAAAACTGGTAAAACTATATGAGGACTTTAAGGACACTTCATTTTGTAGTGAACTTAGTGAAGCTACTGTAAACAACACAAAAATTACACCTGTACTGATAAATCACAACTACCTAAAGTACAATAACATTTCTTATACTGATGAGGGTATCACAAATGTTATGGAAAAAGAAAAAAGTAAAACTGCTGTAGTTAGCAAAACCTTTGGTAATAAAATTGCTGACGGTAAGTCACCAATAGGTAAAACCTTTAAAATAGACGGTGAAAGATACCGTATCACAGGTGTTTATGATGACAAAAAAGGTACTGTCAATGACTTCTTTAAAGATAACAAAGAGAGAGTTTACATTAACTACACAAGCACAGATAACTATGAAAAAGAAAAGTTAACTGCAGTAAGTTGTGTTGATGGCAGTAACTCAAGAAGTCAATTTTACTTCTTAGGTTTTGATAATTTTCAGAAAGTAAACTTTGATGAAAAGAATTTAGCCGTAAATGATTTTACTGCGATTATTTCATTTATCTTAACTGTTATCACATCAGTTTATTTAATCAGATTATGGCTTAATAATCTAGGTTCAACCTATAGATTTATTAAAGAAAAGCACAGTGAAAATTACTTAGGTAAATTCATAACAAGTAACCTACCATCATTAATAATTAGGTTAATAATTTTCTTGATTTTACCTTTAGCTATTTTTGTACTGTGCTACATAGCTTTAAAAGATTTCCACCTTGTATATAACTATATTGATAAGGAAAACTTATTTAGCATTTCACATATGTTAAATACATTGTCCTCTACTATACAGACAGAAACTTCAACATTAATGGGTGGCAATCCTTACTTCTTAAATCTATATAACGGTACACTGGTTTTAGGTGTGATTTTCTTACCGATTATCCTACTACTGTTCTTCTTCACCTACTACCTATTTAATCAAGTAGGAAAAGAAAGTAAAGGTGCTATGTACCTTATCACTGCATCATTTATCGTAATCACAATTATTTCTTTAATTGTAGCATTTGTAAGTGACAGTAGTTTTACATTCTTACAGATAATCTTCTTTGTTACTGCATTATTTATTGCAAAATGTTTGAAAGATTATTTCATCAGAAAAGACTAAAATTTATCCCACAACTAAGTAAAATAGTTGTGGGATTTTTCTATTTAAACATATATGATGCCGTATCCACCATTTCTTCCATTGCGTGAATAGCCTTGTTCATTTTCTTTTTCATAGGCTTTTTGATTTTGGTGTTATCCATCATCTTTTCACCAATCATACCTACTGCAATACCGGACATTAAACCTACACAAATACCTTTCATCATTCCACCGTTATTCATTTAATCACCTCCTAAAAGTATTTTTACCTAAATGCAAAATTATATAAAAGTGAATGAAAACCAATTTAGGAATGTTGTACTATTTTTCAATTTAGTATATAATTAAGAATAGAGGTGATTATTTTGGCAACACTGAATATTGTACTGGTTGAACCGGAAATTCCACAAAATACAGGCAACATTGCTCGTACTTGTGCTGCAACAGGTGCAAGGTTACACCTTGTACGACCACTTGGCTTTCAGATTACAGACAAAACAGTAAAGAGAGCAGGTCTTGATTATTGGGATTTATTGGATATAACCTACTACGATAGTCTTGATGATTTTTTAGAAAAAACTAAAGGTGCAAAGTACTTTATGTACACCACTAAAGCACTGTATAAGCATACAGAAGTAGAGTATCCCGATAACTGTTACTTGCTTTTTGGCAAGGAAACAAGAGGACTGCCTGAACACTTATTAATGGAGCACAAAGAAAGTTGTGTTCGTATTCCTATGGTTAAAGATGCAAGAAGTCTGAACCTTAGCAATTCGGTTGCTATTGCTGCCTATGAAGTACTGAGACAATGGGACTACCCTGCACTTCTCACACATGGTCAGTTACACAGACACCACTGGGAATAACAAATATAATTTTCTTTTATTTTACATAAACTTAAGCATAATTTTATTATCCCAAAAATAACGGAAGAATATCTAAAAATTTCTGAAAAAAGTAGGGATAAAATCATTATATGTATGTGCTAAAATGATATGACCCAATAAAAAAGAGGAGTAACTTCAAAATATGGTATAATGGAATCGCTAAAAAAACATTAACCTAAGAAAGAAGTACTCCTCATGAATATGATAACACAAGAAGCAAAGAAAAAGCAAGCCATAGTAAAATACGCACTAAAAAAAGGAAAAAGCAAAGCAA
>JBQKHY010000011.1:0-74675 GCA_052118065.1 Ruminococcus sp. LCP21S3_E8
GATGCTTATTCTAGGAAAATCGTAGCTTGGAATCTTGAAGAACATCAAACATCTAATGAAATGATAGAAACATTGAAAAAAGCAGTTGATGAAAGAAATCCTGAACCGGGACTGATTATACATTCAGATAAAGGCTCCCAAATGCGTTCAGAAAGTTACAGAGAGTTTATTAGTAGCCATAATTTTGCTTATAGTTATACATCACTAAATCATTCATGTGATGAAAATGCAGCTCAGGAGTCTTTTCATGCTTCATTAAAAAAGGAATGTATTTATCAACATAAGATTAGAAACTACTTGCAAGCATATTCCCTTATTTACAACTATATTGAGAATTTTTACAATACTAAAAGAATTCATTCATCTATTAATTATCTTTCACCTTGTGATTTTGAGAAGTCACTTCACACCGATTAGCAATGTAAATATCCCCCTCTTTTTTACTTTTTTTATATCAAATTATTGACAAAGTCCCCTTTGCGTATGCAAAGACGGAAGGAGTGATTGGAATTGTAAATTCATTTACAATTCCATATTAGTTGAAACTATCAAATAGCACTACAAATCCTAATTTACCTAACTGTAATACTAAAAACAAAAATAGCCGATAGGGGATACCTATCGGCTATTGTGTTATAAAACTTAGTATTTGACTTAATTTAAATTACTTCTGTGTTTCACCTTTATCGGCTACTAGGGTAACATTGATTGTAGCAGTTTTGCTATTGCTTGGGTTGGAGCTGTCAACCTTACAAATTTCTACATTGATTTTGTCTCCAACTTTGTGTTTAGCAAGAACTGAATAAACCTGATTAAATGTTTTAACTCTTGTGCCGTCCACCTTAGTAATAATGTTCTTAGGTTTTGCACTGGAATTAGCAAAACTACCGTCATCAGCAATTTCTGTAATCAAGATACCCTGAGGAATACCAAGAGCAGTAGAAGCAGTTTCATCAACTGCAACACCAACAATTCCCAGTCTTACTCTGTTTTCAACATAACCGTATTTAATAATATTGTTTACAACTGTTTCCACAGTATCGGTAGGAATTGCAAAACCCATACCTTCATATGTTGCAGAGTTAATCTTAGCAGTTGTAATGCCTATTACTTCACCGTAAAGGTTACATAATGGACCACCACTGTTGCCCGGGTTTACTGCTGCATCTGTCTGAATATATGATACTGTACTGTCGTCTAATGTTCTGTCCTTAGCTGAAACAATACCCTTAGTTAAGCTATTCTGAAAGTCAAGTCCACCGGGATTTCCAACTGCAATAATATCTTCACCAACTTGAAGATGACTTTTCTTAACAAAGTGTACAGGCTTTAGGTCTTTACCTTTAATTTTTAGAACTGCAAGGTCTGTACGAGTATCATATCCAACTACATTAGCAGTATATTTTTTGCCATCATTATTGATTATCTGGTATTTGTATGCTGTCTTGCTGTCACCAATAACATGACTGTTTGTAACAATATAACCGTCACTACTAACAATAATACCTGTACCTTGACCCTCAGCGTTTTCTTCACTTGAGATTTTATCTTCAAAAGTTAGAATTGCCACAGTAGAGTCGGAAACCTTTTCATAAGCAGATTGTGCTGACTTTTTACCACTTGACTTAGTATCAATAATAATGCCGTCAAAGTTTTTGTCTGTGTAGTTCTTTGCAGCATTATTTGTAGTTGTTGTACTGTTTACTGCATTTTTTACAAGGTCATCATAGTATTGGTCAAATGTATAGTCAGAGGTGTAGTTGCCACCTGCAGGGTTTGTAGCCTGTTGCTCATACATATTGCCACTTGTATTGCCCTCAATCTTAACTGATAATCCTCTGCTACCTGTCAATACAGAATAAGCAAAGAAACCACCTGTCATAATAAGTACAGTAACAATAACAGTTATAAGGATTGTTACACCTTTTTTGGAACTTTGTTTCTGTACATTAGGCACATTGAATTTACCCAAAACATTTTTTTCAATATTTTCTGAGTTATCGGTAGTTTCAATAGGTTTAGGGTCACTTAGAAAAGCGTTGTTATTTGGCTTTTCTTCTGTAGGCTTTTCAGCAACAATCGGCTTTTCTTTCTTTGGTGTAAAGGAAAATGTATCATCAGGTCGGTTAGGTCTTTCCTCACCAACAGTAAAGATTGGCATTTCCTTTACAGGTGAAGGCTTTTTATCGGTGCAAAATCTATTAGCTACACCGTTAAAGCCACCATCCTTAGTTTTTTTCTGTAACTCCGGCAACGGCTCCGGAATAGGAGCAGGTGCCGGATTATTTAGTTCAAAATCATTATTGTTTTCCATATATATTTCTCTTACTTCTAAAATTTATTTGTTAGGTATCCAGAAAGCAAAACAGGTTTCCTTGTCAATTTCACTGGTAACAGTAATTTCACCACCATGTAGGTTGACAATAGTTTTTACAAGGTAAAGACCAAGTCCCATGGACTTCTTGTCCTCACTTCTTGATTTATCTGTTTTGTAGAATTTATCAAAGATAAACGGTAAATCTTTCTGTGAAATACCCTTACCTGTATTTTTAACGCTAAAGTAAAGTTTATCACCTTTGCTTTCGGCATAGAAAGTGATTTGTCCACCTTGTGGTGTAAACTTTGTAGCGTTTTCAATTAGGTTATAAAGAACTTGATGTAATAATGCTTGGTCACCGTAAACAGAAAGACCATCGGCAGATTCAAGTCCTATAATATCAATTTCCTTTTCTTCCAGTCTGTCTTCAAATGTCAGAAGAATATTTACAATGGTAGAAATTAAGGAGAATTTAGTTTTGTAAATTGTAGTTTTGCCACTGTCAATTCTTGCAAGGCTTAGCATTGAGACAACAAGTCCTGAAAGTCGTGATATTTCTTCAGAAACAATAGTTAGGTAGTGTTTCTGCTTACTTTCCGGAATAGTGCCATCAAGAATACCGTCAATAAAACCTGCAATAGTGGTCATAGGCGTCTTTAATTCGTGACTTATGTTTGCAATAAAGTCCCTTCTGACTGATTCTTCTTTATCAAGAGCATCAGCCATATCGTTAAAGGCTCTGGTTAGCTGACCAACTTCATCCTTACCTTTTACAGGAATACGACCTGAAAAATCACCCTTTGCAAATTTCTTGGCTTGTTCACTCATTTGCTTTAGCTGTTTAGATTGAGTGTAAGAGAAAACACCGGCTAATAAGCAAGATACAAGTACAGAAGCCAAAACTGCATAAATTAGGATGTGGAAAATTTGGTTAGGCAATTCATTTTCTATTGTATGTTCAGGTACACAAACAAAAATATAACCGGCTATTGCCATACCTTCTTTTGTACCTTCGGTTAATTTTAACTTGAAAGGTGAGGCAACAGTTAACTTTGTATCACTATAGAAAAAGTCCGTTTTCTTTTGACTTTCGTAATACTGGTCTTTTATTAGTGCATTGGTTACATAATAAGGCATTTGGTAGCCTTTTTTAATGTTTTTGTCTTGTCTTGTAATTCTGTAAACCGTACCTGCTGCATCTGTAATAATAAGATTGTAAGAATTATTTTTGCTTAAATCAATCATAAGGTTAAAGGTTTCTTGGTCTTTAACTTCAAGTTTACCGTCTTTATTTTCCAGAGCTTGTGTGGTTAGCAATACATAGGAATTAAGGTCTACCTTAGCTTTGTTTAGGTTTCTCGTGTTCCAAAACTGATTGACAAAAACCATAAGAAAAGTGCCTAGTATAATAAAGGCTATTAGTATAATACCCATTGTTATGGATAGGTATTTTTTAAACAAAGAAATTTTCATTATTTTGCATCAAACTTGTATCCAACACCCCATACAGTTTTAAGACTCCATTGGTCGGATACACCATTAATTTTTTCTCTTAATCTTTTAATATGTACATCAACTGTACGGCTGTCACCGTAATAGTCAAAACCCCATACCTTGTCAAGAAGTTGGTCTCTTGTAAATACCTTGTTAGGGTTACTTGCCAAATAGTAAAGAAGTTCCATTTCCTTTGGTGGAGTATCAATATACTTACCGTCAACTCTAAGTTCATAGTTAGTTAGGTTGATAGAAAGTTTATCCCAGTTGATTTCCTTAACCTTTTCTTTTTCTTCATTAGTACCTGTTCTTCTAAGTACTGCGTGAATACGAGCAATAACTTCCTTTGCTTCGAAAGGCTTAATAATGTAGTCATCGGCACCTAGTTCAAGTCCTAAAATTTTATCAAAAAGTTCACCTTTGGCAGTTAACATAATGATAGGTCTGTTGCTTGTTTTACGAATTTCTTTACAAACTTGCCAACCGTCCATCTTAGGTAGCATAATATCAAGCAAAACAAGGTCAGGTTGTTCTCTGTTGAAAAGTTCAACAGCCTGTTCACCGTCATTGGCGATTACAACCTGATAGTCATCTCTTTCAATATATAAACGCAAAAGTTCGCAAATGTTGACATCATCATCAACAACTAATATTTTTTCTTTGCTCATTGTTTCCCTCTTTTCAATTTTTATTTCAAAAATCCTTTTCTTTAAAATAGTACAAACTATCCCTTATAACTACATTATAATATAAAATTAGAAAATTTCAATGAATATTATTTAAAATCTGATTTATTTTTAATAAAAAATAACACCACTTGCATTTTACAAGTGATGTTACAGAAGTTTTACTGTTAATTTTCTTCAGCAGTCAGTTCAGCATAAACTTTTTTGAATGTGTCAATTACATATTGTGCATCATCAAAGCTCATTTTACTGTTCATTGGTAATGTTAGCTGATTCTTGTGCATATTGTATGCGTTAGGATAATCGGTAATGTCAAAGCCCTTTACTTTGTAAGCAGTAAGCATTGGTAAAGGCTTAAAGTGTACATTACACATAACACCATTGTCAGCCATTTTGTGGTAGAATTTATTTCTAAACTCAGCACCTTTACCTAAAAATCTTACAAAGTATAGGTGACCTGATGAACGGCTGTTCTCATCATGATGATTTAGTACCTGTAGGTTCATATCTTTAAATGCCTCATTGTACATATCAATCATCTTGTGCCTTTTATCAAGAATTTCATCATATCTGCTAAGTTGTGCAAGACCTAAAGCCCCTAACACATCAGGCATATTACATTTATACTGTGTATCAACTACATCATATTCCCAAGAAGTACCATGGTTTTTAGCAAAAGCATCCTTAGTCTGTCCATGTAGAGAAAGTAGCATATATTGTTTGTATAGTGCTTCATTGTCAATGCCCTTGTGGTTACGCCAAGTAACTGCACCACCCTCTGCAGTAGTCATATTCTTAACTGCATGGAAAGAGAAGTTAGTAAAGTCAGCAACAGAACCACACTTTTTGCCATTTCTCATAGCACCAAAAGCATGAGCACCGTCAGCCATAACAATGATTCTGCCGAAAGCATCTTGTATAGGACTGTTAGGCTTGAACAAATCTTTCTTGCTTTCTACAATATCAAATATTGTGTCATAGTCACACATAACACCGGCAAGGTCAACAGGAATGATAACCTTAGTTTTTTCGGTAATGGCATTGGCCATTTTGTTGTAATCCATTTCAAATGAATTTTCTTTACAGTCTATCATTACAGGTGTAGCACCAACATGACAGATAACAGAAGCAGAGGCTGTGTATGTGTATGCAGGTACAATAACCTCATCCCCAGGACCTACTCCTAAAATTCTAAGTGTCATTTCGGCACAAGCAGTTTGACTGTTTAAACAAACTGCAATATCTGTATTACACCAATTTGCAATGCCTTTTTCAAAGGCTTTTGTTTTTGGTCCGGTTGTAATCCATCCTGATTTTAATACTTCTACAACAGCGTCAATCTCTGTCTGTGTAATATCAGGAGGAGAAAAAGGTATATTTCTCATAAATAAATCCTCACTTAATGACAAATTGTCAAAATACCTATATAGAAGTGATTATACTACTATTATTTCCAAGTGTAAAGTAAAGGTATAGAAATATATGTAAAATGTTACTTTTAGTCGAATATTTATGTGTGGAAATTTACGAAAATATACAAAAAACAGAAGCCTTTTTATGTAAGACTTCTGTTTCTATAATGTGATATTTTGCTTTGTTTATGTATTTTCTTTTTGTTTTCTAAGGTTAAGATACTTATTTCTTGTGGCAATTCCACCTCTGATATGTCGTTCACTTTTATTTATTTCAAGAACCTTTTTTACATCAAGATACAGTGATGGGTTGATTTTTTGTAATCTTGAAGATACATCTTTGTGAACGGTACTTTTGCTAATGCCGAATTTCTTGGCAGTTTGCCGTACAGTATCTCCACTTTCTGCAATATAATTGCCTAGGGTAACAGCTCGTTTTTCCACAATTCCTTTCACATATTAACCCTCCCTTTAAGGATAGTTAAATTTATGCTATGGGAATTTCTTTTATTACTGTTATTTGCCCTTAATTGTAACTACTGCAACATCAAGTGGATTGAAAAACCTTGGAATACCTCTTGAAGTGTTTAGTCCTGAAGTGATGATTAGGTTAACATTCTTTTCCTTAAAGTAGCCTTTGGTGTATTTTGGAAAGTAACCCTGTTCAGGAGCATATACACCACCAACAAATGGAATTCTGATTATGCCACCATGAGTATGACCTGAAACCATTAAGTCAATGTTGTAGTCCTTAAATGACCAAATGTAACACTCAGGTTTATGACAAAGTAAAATTGAGAAATGGTTGTCATCCTCTTGCTTTAGGTAGCTTTGGAAAAGCCTGTTTTGTGGGTTGTTGTGATTTGGATAATCATATTCATAGAATGGATATTCCTTTATACCGGCTATTGTAAGCTTGTCACCGGACTTAGTTTTGTAATCCACCATTTTATTGTCCAGCATAGTAACACCGGTTTTTGAAATTTTGTTTTCAAAATCCTTTAATTTATCACCAAGTCCGTTTTCATGATTACCCAGTGCATAATATGTTGGATATTTTTTAGCCAGACTTTTACAGATAGAAATTGCACTGTCAAAGTTATCAGAACCTTTTTCTACCATATCACCAACAATACAAACTATCTCAGGGTTTGCGTTATCAATTTTTTTTAGCAATCTTTTGTTGTCTTTACCGATAAAACCACCCTCAGTATCGGAAATTACAACCATCTTTACCGAACCTTTTATTTTGTTAGTTTCAACAGTATAATTGCTATAGGTTAAACAGTAGTTGCTATATATTATGTTGCCTATTGTAAATAGAATAATTGCAAGAAGAATGCAAAGTAAGGTAAAAGCAACCTTATGTTTCTTAATCTTCATATATACCACCAAAAATATTTTATCACTATTTTTTATAATATGCAAAAAACTATGAAAAATAATATGGTAAATTTCAGCTTTATATGTTACAATAAATGTGTGTATTTAAAAATAGAATTTGTATAAATTTTGATTTTGCTATAGCTTTTAACTATATCAAACCATAAATAATAAGTATTTTGTATATACTAAAAGCTATGGTAAAATACTAAATGTCTTAAAGATATTAATTAGAAAAGACAAGGTGAAAAAATGAGTGAACCATTAGAGATAGAGAGAAAATGGCTGATTGAGTATCCATCTGTTGATATGATGAAAAATATGACAGATTATGATTATTCGGAAATTGAGCAAACCTATACTAATTATATGGAACATTCTGCTTACGGTAGAATTCGTAAAAGAGGTAAGAATGGTAATTATAAATTCTACAAAACTTTTAAGAAGAAAATTACCAACCTAACCAGAGTTGAATACGAAGATGAAATTACCGAAGAAGAATACAACAATATAATGAAGTATAAGAGGGAAGGCTTTAATACTATTAATAAGGTTCGTCATACTTTTATTTATGAAGGGTTAAAATACGAAATAGATGTGTTTCCTTTTTGGGATGACAGGGCATTTATGGAATGTGAGGTAAATAGCGAAGATGTAAAAATTCCTATTCCTCCTTGTGTAAAGGTTATTAAAGAAGTAACCGATGACAAGAGATATACTAACTCAAACCTTGCACAAAAAATTATTACTGAGGATTTAAACTAAGGAAAGACATAGAGGTATAATTATGAAACTAAGTAACTTATATACAAAGGCTAAAGAAGAGGGAAAGACAGTATTATCATTTGAAGTTTTCCCACCTAAAAAGACAAGTGGCATCGAAACAGTTTATAAAGCACTTGATGAACTTGCTAAGATGAATCCGGCTTATATTTCTGTTACATATGGTGCCGGTGGTACTGAGGCTAACAACACTGCTATTATTGCCGAGAAAGTAAAGTCACTTGGTGTTGAACCACTTGCACATTTAACTTGTGTTAACAACGACAGAGTTTCTGTAGAAAAGGAACTTGATGAATTTAAGTCAAAGGGCATTGAAAATATCCTTGCTTTAAGAGGTGACATTGTTCCCGGTATTGAGCCAAAGAAGGACTTTTTACACGCAAGTGACTTGTGTAGTTATATTAAGGCAAGAGGTGACTTTGAACTTGCCGGTGCTTGTTATCCTGAAGTACATATGGAAGCAAAGGATATGGTTGAAGATATTAAGAACCTAAAGCATAAGGTTGAATGTGGTGCAGAACACCTAATTTCTCAGTTATTCTTTGACAATGAAGTGTTCTATAAATTCCAAGATATGGCTAGATGTGCCGGTATTGATGTACCTATTGCGGCCGGTATTATGCCTGTAACAAATACAAAGCAGATTCAGAGAATGGTATCAATGTGTGGGGCTAGTCTACCTGCTAATTTCTCAAGAATTATGCAGAAATATGAGAATAATCCTGAAGCTCTAAGGGATGCCGGTATTGCTTATGCAATTCAGCAGATTGTTGATTTAATCGCACATGGTGTTGACGGTATTCACCTATACACAATGAACAACCCTTATGTAGCCGGAAAAATTACAGAAGCAATTGGAAGTTTGTTATGATAACATTATCAAATTTAAATAGGTCAGAGGCACTTCGTTATATGGGTGCTAAGGCACTTAACCCAGACAAAATGACAAGTGACATTATGGATGAAGTGGAAAGTGAACTGTTAAAGGTTTGCAGACCGGCATATACCTTTACAGAAATTCCAAAGGACAGTCCGGCACTTGGTGGCAATGACATTAAGGAAGTTGTAGCAGAAAGTGAGAAAGTCTTGCTTATTGCTGCAACTTTAGGCATATATGTAGAAAAACTTTTGAGGAAAACTCAGATAACCGATATGGCAAAGGCTGTTGTAGTTGATGCAATGGCATCTGTTGCTATTGAACAGTTTATGGATAAGATTGAGGATGAACTAAAGGAAAGATACAAAGGTCTTTACTTTACCAACAGATTCAGTCCCGGTTATGGAGATTATCCTCTTGAAAAACAAAGAGAAGTTGTTAAAATCTTAAATACAGAGAAAAAGTTGGGACTAAGCCTATCAGACAGTCTGTTGCTTAATCCTACTAAGTCTGTTACAGCAGTAATCGGACTAAATAAAAATGAAGTAAAGGGAAAAATCAACTGTACTTCAAAGTGTATGAAGTGCGGAAACAAGAATTGTCCATATAGAAGGGAGAACTAATGGATTTCAAAACATTACTACAGAAAGACTTTATTATATATGATGGTGGTATGGGTACAATGCTACAGGACAGAGGTCTTGAGATGGGTCATAACCCAAATGTACTTAATATTACTAATCCTGAAACTATTGTTGAAGTACACAGAGAATATGTAAATGCAGGTAGTGATATTATCTGTTCAAACACATTTTCTACTAACAGATATAAGCTGGAAGATACAGGCTATGGCGTTAAGGAAGTTGTAAAGGCTGCCCTTGATTGTACAGAAAAGGCAGTAGAAGGTACTGATGCTTTAGTAGCACTTGATATTGGTCCTATCGGTCAGCTACTTCAGCCTAACGGTACTTTGTCATCGGAAGAAGCATATGAAATTTTCAAGGAAATTGTTACTGCCGATGATAGATATGATGTTATTGCTATTGAAACAATGACAGATTTACTTGAAATGAAAACTGCACTTTTAGCTTGTAAAGAAAACAGTGACAAGCCTGTTCTTTGTACAATGAGTTTTGAAGAAAACGGCAGAACATTCCAGGGTGTTTCACCGGAAGCTATGATTCTTACTCTAGAAGGACTAAAGGCTGATGCTATTGGTCTTAACTGTTCTTTAGGTCCTGATGAAATTGCTCCTATCCTAGAAAGAATTTGTAATAAGTGTAATGTTCCTGTTATTGCAAAGCCGAATGCAGGTTTGCCTGACCCTGTAACCAACACTTATACAATGGGTGCTGAAGAATTCGGTGAAAAGCTTTCTGCACTTTCTAAGCTGGGTGTAAAGGTACTAGGTGGTTGTTGCGGTACAACTCCTGAATATATTAAGTGCCTAAAGGAAGATTTAAAGAATTATAAATATGAAAAGAATGTTCACCCATATGTAACTGCAGTTTCTTCCGGTACTACTGTAGTAGAAATCAATCAACCAAGAAT
Organism: Ruminococcus sp. LCP21S3_E8; assembly: GCA_052118065.1. Classification (GTDB taxonomy): domain Bacteria; phylum Bacillota; class Clostridia; order Oscillospirales; family Acutalibacteraceae; genus Ruminococcoides. The sequence continues at coordinate 10,504 of JBQKHY010000011.1, forward strand.
TATCGGTGAAAGAATCAATCCTACAGGTAAAAAGTTATTTAAACAAGCACTTGTTAATAACGATATGGACTATATCCTAGGTCAAGCTATCAGTCAGCAAGAGGATGGTGCTGAAATTCTTGACATTAATGTTGGTCATCCTGAAATTGACGAAAAAGAAATGATGGTTAAGGTTGTTAAAGCAGTACAAGGTGTTGTTGACTTACCGCTTCAGCTTGACTCAACAAAACCTGAAGTTCTTGAGGCAGGTTTACGAGCATATAACGGTAGAGCAATTGTAAACTCTGTAAACGGTGAAGAAAAGTCCTTAACAGAGATTTTACCTATTGTTGCAAAGTACGGTGCATCTGTTGTAGGTCTAACCCTTGATGAAGACGGTATCCCTGAAACAACAGAAAAGCGTGTTGAAATTGCAGAAAGAATTATTAAGAGAGCAACTGCCCTAGGTATTAGAGAAGAAGATATTTACATTGACTGTCTGACACTTACTGTTTCTGCTCAGCAAAGTGGTGCAGTACAAACCCTTGACGCTATTGAAATTGTTAAGAGTAAATACAAGGTAAAGACAGTTCTTGGTGTTAGTAATATTTCATTCGGTTTACCTCACAGACCTTTGCTTAACCAAACATTCCTAACAATGGCTATGGAAAAAGGTCTTGACTTACCGATTATCAACCCTAGTGTATTTGGTATGGCAGGTGCAGTTAGAGCCTTTAGAGTGCTAAAAGGTTTTGACCAAGAAAGTCGTGACTTTATTGAAAAGTACAGTGACTATGTAATTGAAACAGTTAAGGACAGTCACGAAATGACTTTAACTCATGCAGTTATGAAAGGTCTTAAGAAAGAATGTCACGATATTACTGCTAAGAAACTTGAAGATACCGACCCTATGGAAATTATCGACAAGGAGCTTATTCCGGCACTTGATAAGGTTGGTGACCTTTTTGAACAAGGTAAAGTTTTCTTACCGGGACTACTTTCATCAGCTACTGCAGCACAACAGGCATTTGAGATTATTAAGGAAAAGTTAGCATCTTCAAATGAAGAAAGTATATCAAAGGGTAAAATTATCCTAGCTACTGTTAAGGGGGACATTCACGATATTGGTAAAAATATTGTTAAGGTACTACTTGAAAACTACGGTTATGATGTAATTGACCTTGGTAGAGATGTTGAGCCTTCACTGGTTGTTGAAACTGCAGTAAAGGAAAATGTTAAGCTGGTTGGACTTTCTGCTCTAATGACAACTACTTTAAAGAGTATGGAAGACACAATTGCACTTATCAGAAAAACACCTGAACTAAAAGATACAGCAGTTTTAGTAGGTGGTGCTGTGCTTACCGAAGAATATGCTAAGAAAATTGATGCCGATTATTACTGCAAAACTGCTGCGATTTCAGTAGAAACTGCCAATAAGTTTTTTGGTAATTAAAACATAAATAATGCATAAACATTTTATGTAGCAAATGTTTTAAAAATTTTATATCATATATGAACAAATTATTATCACTGTATTAACATATATATATAGAAAAAAATCACTTTACATTGACTTTACTTGCTAATAGTAATATAATTTATCTATGGAGTGCCTTTATGTGAGTTGAGGTTTAGAGGGACTTCGGAGAGGTAAATATGCGAATTTCAAATTTTAATTTCAGAAAAGTGATGCTACTTATTGTTGATGCAGTGATTATTTCAATTTGTGGCGTTATATCAAACTTTATTTTACAAGTATTAGATTTCCAAACAGGTTTTAGAAGTATTGTGGAAACACCTTATGTTGTTGTTTCTATACTTATAAATGTGATTATATGTATTTTCTGCTTGTTTATATGTGGTGCATATAACAAGGCTTGGAGATACTTTAATGCAAAGGACTATCTGTCTTGTCTTTTCGGTATGATAGCCGGTGTTGCTTTAAGTGCATTAGTCCTTTCTTTAAGATACAATTCATTTAACTATGTTCTTCCATATACACTTATTAGTGGTGGGCTTTCAGTAGTTGGTGTTGTATTATTTAGATTGATTTTTAAACGAGCATTTATTAAAATTAATGATGCCGGTGCTATTGGTGTAGGCGAAAGAACTCTTATTGTGGGTGCAGGTAATGCCGGTAGGATTATTCTGGAAGATATTTTTAATGCAAAGCAAGACTCAGATAACCCATCAAAATCAATTTTCCCTGTAGGTTTTGTTGATGATGACAGACTAAAGCAGAACAATGTTATTAGCAGTGTTAGAGTTTTGGGACAAACTACCGATATTCCTGATATTTGTGAAAAAGAAAATATTTCACTTATTATCTTTGCTATTCCTTCTTGTGAAGAAGAAGAAAGAAAGAGAATTCTTGATATTTGTTCTAAGACAAAGTGTAAAATCAAGATTATTCCTTATATTTCAAAGCTACTGTTTGACGAAAATGAAGACGGTACAAGACTATTAAACCAAGTTAAGGATATTAGGATTGAAGATTTACTTGGCAGACCACCTATTACATTTGATAAGTCATCAATCAAAACTTTAGTTGAAGGCAAGGTTTGTATGATTACCGGTGGCGGTGGTTCTATCGGTTCCGAACTTGTAAGACAAATTGCACAATATAACCCTAAGAGAATTGTTATAGTTGACATATACGAAAATAACGCATATGATATACAACAAGAATTACGCCTGGAATATGGCGACAAGGTAAACCTTGATACAATTATTGCTTCTGTCAGAGATTATGACAAAATGGAACAGATTTTTGCTCAGGAAAGACCTGAACTTGTGTGGCACGCAGCTGCCCATAAGCATGTTCCTCTTATGGAAACAGTTCCTTGTGAAGCAATTAAGAATAATATTTTCGGTACATATAATGTTGCGAGACTTGCACAAAAATACGGTGTAAAGAAATTTGTAATGATTAGTACCGATAAAGCAGTAAACCCTACTAATGTTATGGGTGCAACTAAGAGATGTTGCGAAATGATTATTCAGTATATGAGCCAAAACACAACAGGGACAGACTTTGTAACCACTCGTTTTGGTAATGTACTTGGAAGTAACGGTTCAGTTATTCCTATTTTTAAAAGACAAATTGAAAACGGTAAGCCTATTACCGTAACTCATCCTGATATTATCAGATACTTTATGACAATACCTGAGGCTGTATCCCTTGTGCTACAAGCTGCAAGTATGGCTAAAGGTGGAGAAATCTTTGTACTTGATATGGGTGAACCTGTTAAGATAACAACTCTTGCTGAAAATCTATGTAGAATGTACGGCAAGATTCCTTATAAAGATGTTGAAATTAAGTTCACAGGTCTTCGTCCCGGTGAAAAGTTATTTGAGGAACTTTTGATGGATGAAGAAGGACTTAAACAGACAGATAATGAAAAGATTTTCATCGGTAATCAGATTCATATTGACAAGGATAAGTTACTTCATTCACTTGATGAGCTTAAGGAATGTGCCAGTGAAAATAATGACGATGAGGCTCTTAAATTGTTGGCAGAGATTGTGCCAACTTTCAACCATCAAACAAATAAATAATTTATTTTAAGTATTGGAGAAAAATATATGTGTGGTATTGTAGGTTATGTAGGACCTAGAGATTGTAGTGATGTGCTTGTTTCAGCTTTAACAAGACTTGAGTACAGAGGCTACGATTCTGCCGGTATTGCTGTTTTTGAAGATGGCAAGATTGAAGTTGCAAAGACTAAAGGCAGATTAAAAGATTTATCAGAAAAAATGGAAAGAGAGGGTAAGCCACTTGGTCATGCCGGTATCGGTCATACTCGTTGGGCTACTCACGGTCAGCCTTCTGACATTAACAGTCACCCTCATTCCGGTGAGAGAGTAACTATCGTACATAACGGTATTATTGAAAATTATATTGAACTAAAGGACTATCTGTTAAAGAAAGGCAGAACTTTCCTTTCTGAAACAGATACTGAGGTTGTAGCACAACTTCTTGACTATAAGTACAACGGTGATCCTATTGATACAATTCACAATGTTATCCGTATGCTAAAGGGTAGCTTTGCTTTTGGTATTGTGTTTGCAGATTATCCTGATGTTGTATATGCAGTCAGAAGAGAAAGTCCTTTGATTGTCGGTATCGGTGAAGAAAAGAAAGAATGTTTCATTGCTTCCGATGTACCTGCAATTCTAAACTATACTAAGAAGTATTACCTAATGGACCATGATGAAATTGTTAAGCTTTCTCATGATGGTGTTGAGTTCTTTGACAGTCATATGCTACCTGTTACTAAGGAACTTCAAGAGGCTGATTGGGATATGGATGCTGCCGAAAAGGGTGGCTACCCACACTTTATGATTAAGGAAATCCACGAACAGCCTGACTCAATTAAGAGAACTATTATTCCTAGAATTGTAAACGGTATGCCTGATTTATCTGAATGTGGCATTACTGTTGAAAAGCTAAGAGAATTTAAGAATATCCACATTGTAGCTTGTGGTACTGCTATGCATGCCGGTATGGTAGGTAAGTATGTTATTGAGCAACTTGCAAGAGTTCCGGTTAATGTTGATATTGCTTCGGAATTTAGATACAGAAACCCACTTGTGGGTGAAGGAGACCTTGTAATTATTATTTCTCAAAGTGGTGAAACTGCCGACAGTAAAGCAGCAATGGCACTTGCTAAGGAATATGGTGCAAAGACACTTGCTATTGTCAATGCAAAGGGTAGCTCAATTGCAAGAGAGGCTGATATGCTTATCTATACTCACGCAGGTCCTGAAATTGCCGTTGCGTCTACAAAGGCTTATATGGTGCAGATTGCAGTTATGTATCTGTTTGCTTTCCAACTTGCTTTTGCAAAGGGCAAGATTACTGAAGAAGAATGTAAGTCACTTGTTTCTTCTTTGCTGGAAGTTCCTGATAAAGTTAAGGAAACACTAGACAAGGTTATGGATGATTGTCAGTATGTTGGCAGTACTTTAATCAATGCCGATAGTCTACTATATATAGGTAGAGGTCTTGACTATACACTTTCTATGGAAGGTTCACTAAAGCTAAAGGAAATTTCTTATATCCATAGTGAAAGCTATGCAGCAGGTGAACTAAAGCATGGTACAATTTCTCTGATTACTAAGGATATGCCTGTTATTGCAGTTGCAACTCAGAACCAACTTCTTGAAAAGACAATTTCCAATGTTAAGGAAGTTAAGGCAAGAGGTGCTTATGTTATCCTTATTTGTGATGAAGATAACACATTTGGTGAGGATGTAGCTGACCAGATTATCCAAGTACCTAAGTTTAGAGAAGAACTTATGCCTATGCTTGCTATTGTTCCGCTTCAGCTAATTGCTTACTATACTGCTTTATCAAGAGGTAACGATATTGATAAACCAAGAAACCTTGCAAAGTCAGTAACAGTTGAATAAGAATTTTTTAGGTCGGGAATAGGTTAAGTCTGCTCCCGACTTATGTTATTTGTTGACAATTTTTAAGAATGATGTATAATAACCACAAGGAGAGGTGGTGCATTAATGAGCTTTCAGTGGCTACTAGATACCGGTGTAGTTGCAGTCAGAGTGGTACTTCCACTATATGCACTGGTAATTATTTATTCAATTTTTGCATCAATGCGTCGTCACAGACGACCACAAAAACCACTGCTTACTTTACATAATGTAGAAACCGGTGAGAAAATTCCGGTTCTGTTTTGGGAAAATTCTATCGGTAGAAGTAGGGGCAGTGATATAAGGGTTAACGACCCGGCCGTTTCAAGAGATCATTGTATTCTTTTGCGTAGACAAGAGGGTTGGATGATTACCGACATTGGTAGTACACAGGGTACTTATGTTAACGGTGAAAAAATAGTCAGTAACGGCAGAGAAAGAAAGTTATCTTTCTTTGCAAGTATTATCGACTCAGTAAAAAGTAATATTCAAAAGGGTATTAAGGCAGTAGATGACACTACTGTTAACCGTACCAAACTTTTGATTGGTGATGAAATTCAAGTTGGCTCAAACCTTTTCAGAGTTGAACGAGGTGACGAGTATATTGAACCTATTAAGCCAAATAGATTTATGGGTAAAATCAGCAATAAGCCTTCTATGAAACAGTATAAGCTTATGATTATGATTACTATTTTCCATTTTCTAATGGCTATAGAGGCATCATGGGATTATTATGATAAAGACTTAATGCCATTTGTTTATTGTGGTGTTTTCTCAATAATCGGTTGGGTACTGTTCTTTGTGTCCAGCAATATTCTAAAGAGAACTAACTTTGAATTAGAAGCCTTGGGACTTTTCTTGACGGGACTTGGGCTGATGTTGCAAGTTAGGCAAGAAGCAAAAATGTCTATTATGACTATTGTAACTGCTGTTGCAGGTATAATAGGATTTATGATAATTGTTAAGTTGCTTGAAAAACCTGATTGGGTTCAGCGTTTCCGTTTTTGGGGAATGATTTGTGCAGTAGGTTTGCTTGGACTTAACCTTGTATTTGGTAAAGTACAGAACGGTGCTGCTAACTGGATTTCTGTTGGTGGTATCTCAATTCAGCCATCAGAAATTGCAAAGATTCTTTATATCTTTGTAGGTGCAGGTACTCTTGACTCAATTATGACAAGAAGAAATAAAATTGAGTTTATTATTTTCTCAGCAATTTGTGTTGGTGAACTTGCTCTAATGGGTGACTTTGGTACTGCACTTATTTTCTTTGCAACATTCTTATTTGTTGCGTTTATGCGTTCCGGTGATATTAAGACAGTTTTACTTGCACTTGCTACAGCTATTGGTGGTGGTGCTTTGATACTAAAGATTAAGCCATATATTGCAAAGAGATTTAATACTTGGGGACATGCTATTGAATATGCCTCAGACGGTGGTTTCCAGCAAGCCCATGTGCTAACTTATTTAGCATCAGGTGGACTTTTTGGTGTTGGTATCGGTAACGGCTTTTTAAAGTATGTATTTGCTTCCGAAAGTGACCTTGTATTTGGTATTGTTTGTGAAGAACTTGGTATAATCGTAGGCTTTGTACTTATTATTGCAATTCTTTGCCTAGCAATTTATACAAGAGATATTGCCACAAGAAGTAGAAGTACATTCTATTCTATTTCTGCTTGTTGTGCTGCCGGTTTATTTATTGTACAGATGTCACTTAATGTTTTTGGTGCAACAGATATTTTGCCACTAACCGGTGTTACATTCCCATTTGTATCAGCCGGTGGTTCTTCAATGATTTCTTGTTGGGGACTTTTGGCATTTATTAAGGCAGCAGACGAAAGAACTTATTCTCAGAAACGAGGATAAATTTATTTGATTATTTAGTTAAAGGAGGAATTGTATCCGATGAAAAGAACATTACGCAGAAGTGGTATGATACTTATTGTTGTACTGCTTATTATCGGTGGATTAGGATACCTTTCCTATAGAATATTCTTTAATCAAAACACATGGATTAATATGGCATATAATCGTCATATTTCTTCTGATGGTGGTTTAACTCAAGCAGGTACTATTACAGATAGAAACGGTGTCGAACTTGCAAAGTCAGTTAACGGTAAGAGACAGTACAACGATGACGAAAATGTCAGAGAAAGTATGCTTCATATTGTTGGTGACGATACAATCAACATTGGCACATCTATTCAGTCAATGTACCGTATGAGCCTTACAGGTTACAGCCCATTATTTGGACTTGGTCTGCCATCATCACTAAAGGCTAACAGTGATATGCGTCTGACTGTTGATGCAACAGTTAATTCAGCAGTACATCAGGCCTTTGGCGACAAGACAGGTTCTTGTGTTGTGTTTAACTACAAAACAGGTGAGATACTATGCGATGTATCAACACCTTCATATGACCCTAACGCACCACCTACAATTACCGAAGATAACCAGGATGACTACAAGGGTATCTATATTGATAACTCTGTAAGTAGTACATATACTCCCGGTTCTATCTTCAAGATTGTAACAACTGCCGCTGCACTAAAGTACATTGACGATATTGATACTCGTACCTGGGAATGTGCCGGTGTAGAAAAAATCGGTGGTGATGACGATAGTAGTGAGGTTTGCTGTGATGACGGTGAGGCTCACGGTACAGAAACTTTAGCACAAGCCTTCGGTAATTCCTGCAACATTGTTTTTGCTGAGATTGCTACAGAGCTTGGTAAAGAAAAAATGACTGAAGTTGCCAACGAAATGGGCATAAACGGCTCATTCTCTATTGGTGATATTCCTATAAAAGACGGCAGTTATGATGTTAGTAAAGCAAGTAAGAACCAACTTGCATGGTCAGGTGTGGGTCAATATACCGACCTTGTAAACCCTATGCAAATGGCTATTATTTGTTCAGCAGTTGCAAATGACGGAAAACCTGTTTTACCATATTTGCTAGGTAGTGACGAAAGCATTTTAACTTCACTTCATATTACAACCGGTGGTGGCACAGGTAGTAGAATGATGGACAGCTCTGTTGCAAAGAAGATTGCAGAAATGATGCGTAACAATGTTCAGAACTACTACGGTGACGGTAGTTTTCCGGATGGACTTGAAGTTGCAGCTAAGACAGGTACAGGTGAAACTGTAAAGTCTGATGGCCCAAGTAGCGACAAGAACAATGCTTGGACAGTTGGTTATTGTCAGAACAGTGACTACCCACTTGCTTTTGCAGCAGTTGTAAGTGATGTTGAGGGTTATGGCTCTACTAACGCTAATCCTATTCTAAATACTGCACTATCTGCTTGTATGTCTTCAATGGATAAAAAGTAATTCTTTACAAGAAGTCGTTAAAGTTTTTGTATAAAAATAATAGATTTTTCTATATGCGACCTCTTGCAAATTAAGATATACAATATTTGATATAAATAATTGTGTTATAAATATTATTAAGGGGAAGTATTTGTGTACTTTCCCTTTATTTTTTGTAATTACTATGCTATAATATAACCTATAATCGGAAATTATAGGCAAATTTCTAAATAAAGGATGAGAAAAATGAACATACTTAGAAAAATGTTTGGCTCTTACAGTAAGAAAGAGTTAAAGAGAGTAGAACCTATCACACAGAAGGTACTTGCTCTTGAAGAAAAATATACAAATATGTCTGAAGAAGAACTAAAGAATCAGACAACAGTTCTTAAAGAAAGACTTGCTAACGGTGAAACAACTGATGATATTCTACCTGAAGCATTTGCTACTTGTAGAGAAGCGTCATGGCGTGTACTTGGTATGAAGCACTTCCCTGTACAGATTACCGGTGGTATTATTCTACATCAAGGTAGAATCGCTGAAATGAAAACAGGTGAAGGTAAAACTTTAGTTGCTACACTTCCTGCTTACCTAAATGCCCTAACAGGTGAAGGTGTTCATATTGTTACAGTCAACGATTACCTAGCTACTCGAGACAGTGAGTGGATGGGTAAGGTTTATAGATACCTAGGCTTAACAGTAGGTCTTATTACTCAGGATATGGACAACGATACAAGAAAAGAAATGTATGGTTGTGACATTACATACGGTACAAATAACCAGCTAGGCTTTGACTATCTTCGTGACAACATGGTTGTTTATAAGGAAGACAAGGTTCAGCGTGGTCATGCTTTTGCAATCGTGGATGAAGTTGACTCAATCCTTATTGATGAAGCAAGAACTCCACTTATTATTTCAGGTCAAGGTGACAAGTCAACTGACCTATATACAAGAGCAGATAAGTTTGCTAAAACTTTAAAGAAATATGTATTTACAGAAGTTGACGCTAAGGAAGATAAAGAAGATTTCTATGCTGAAAACAACATTGACTACATTGTTGACGAAAAGGCTAAGACAGCTACACTAACACAAATCGGTGTTAAGAAGGCTGAAGAATTCTTTAACCTAGAAAACCTAACTGACCCTGAAAACCTAACAATTCAGCACCATATTAATCAGGCTATCAAGGCTAACGGTGTTATGAAGAACGAAGTTGACTACATCGTAAAAGACGGTGAAATCATTATCGTTGATGAATTTACAGGTCGTCAGATGATTGGTAGAAGATATAACGAAGGTCTACATCAGGCTATTGAAGCTAAGGAAGGTGTAGAAGTTCAAAATGAAAGCAAAACACTTGCTACAATCACATTCCAAAACTACTTCCGTCTATACAAGAAACTTTCCGGTATGACAGGTACTGCTCTAACAGAAGAACAGGAATTCCAGGAAATTTACAAACTTGATGTTGTTGAAGTTCCAACAAACAAACCTCTATTGCGTAAGGATTTACCTGATTTAATCTTCCCAACAGAACAGGGTAAGTTCCATGCAATTATTGAAGATATTATTAAGTGCCACGAAAAGGGACAGCCTGTCCTAGTTGGTACAGTATCAATCGAAAAGTCAGAATTACTATCAAAGATGCTAAAGAAGCGTGGCATTAAGCACAATGTTCTAAATGCTAAGCATCACGAAAAAGAAGCTGAAATCGTTGCTCAGGCAGGTAAACTTGGTGCAGTTACTATTGCTACTAATATGGCAGGTCGTGGTACCGATATTATGCTTGGTGGTAATGCTGAATATATGGCAAAGACTCAGATGAAGAAAATGAAGTTCTCTGAAGAACTTATTGCTGAGGCTGATGCTTATTCTGAAACAGATGATAAGGATATTCTATTTGCAAGAAATACATTTAAAGAACTTCTTGATGAATATAAGGATGAAATCAGTGAAGAGGCTGAGAAGGTTCGTGAAGCAGGTGGCCTTTACATTATGGGTACAGAAAGACACGAATCTCGCCGTATCGACAACCAGTTAAGAGGTCGTGCAGGTCGTCAAGGTGACCCGGGTACTTCAAGATTCTATCTATCAACAGAAGATGACCTAATGCGTCTATTCGGTGGGGATAGAATGAAGTCAATTATGAACACACTTAAGGTTTCTGATGATACTCCTATCGAAAACAAAATGCTAACAAACATTATTGAATCTTCACAGGAAAAGGTTGAAGCAAGAAACTTTGGTATTCGTAAGAATGTTCTACAGTATGATGATGTTATGAACAAGCAGAGAGAAATCATTTACGGACAGAGAGATCAGGTTCTTAATGGCGAAAATGTTCATGATGACATTATCAAGATGCTAAAGGATACAATTGAAGAAAATGTTAGCCTATATGTAAATGACCATATTCTTCGTGAATCTTGGAACTTGTCTTCACTAAAGGAAACTTACAAGTGGCTGGTTCCTGATAAGGACTTCCTAGTATTTACAGGTGATGAACTTGATAAGCTAGACAAGAAGGACATTGTTGAACTTATCACAAACAAGGCTCTTGACTTGTATAAGGAAAATGAAGAAGTGCTTGACGCTGAAACAATGGAAGAAATGGAAAGAGTTTATCTTCTAAAGTCAGTTGATACACATTGGATGGATCATATTGACGCTATGGAACAGTTAAAGCAGTCAATTTACCTAGCATCATATGGTCAGAAAGACCCTGTTGTTGAATACAAGCTTGTTGGTTTCGATATGTTTGACGAAATGATTGCTGCAATTCGTGAAGATACAGTTAAACTTTGCCTACTTCAGCCAAAGAGAATTGCAAGAGTTAAGGCTCAGCAGGAAGAAATGGCTAGAATTCGTGAAGAAGAAGAAAAGAAAGCAGCAGAGGCTCATCAGGTTCTACTTGATAAGCAGAGCAAAGCTCCAATGCCAAGCCCAATCAGACTAGCACTAAAGAGAGAACAGGTAGCAGTACCAACTCAGGCAGGTGTTAGTGACAATGGTGAAAAGCCAAAGAGAAAGCCAATCGTTAAGAAAAATAAGGTTGGCAGAAACGACCCTTGTCCTTGTGGTTCAGGTAAGAAGTACAAGAAGTGCTGTGGCAGAGATGAATAATTTTTAAATTCATTTTTTAAATTTAAAAATCAAATAGCTTTATAGCAAAAAAATACACCACTTACCTTTCGGTAGGTGGTGTTTTTGTTACCTGTTTTTACTATGTTATTAACATTTTAAATTAATATTGTGGGAAAATAAAAGGTGATGCACAATGTACACCACCAAAAAATTTTTATTTTTATGTAATTATAGTCAATCTGCTTTCTTAACCTTACCACAGAACAGGAAGAAAATTCCCACAGCTGCAACTAGGCAAGATGCCATACCTGAATATGTAGATATATCATTTGGTTCTAGTGAAAATATTGTTAGACCGTCAATATTTCCAAGTGCAGTACAAGTGATTGAAAATATCAGTAGCAAAATGCTAAGTGAAAATAGCATTACACCAACTCTGAAAATCCAATTCCACTTTGTTTCTTTTTCTCTTTTTGTGAAAATTCTAAAAAATAGTGTTTTAATTTTCTCCATTGCAATACTCCGTATAGCAGTCTGTTAGTCTGCCAAAATCTTCAAGTGAAAGTTTCTCTGCTCTAATGGACGGTGCAAGGTTTGCCTTTTCAATAAGACTGTTTGCATCTTGCTTTGAAATTCCTAAGCCTGAGGAAAGACTGTTTGAAAGTGTCTTTCTACGCTGAGAGAAACCTGCCTTTACTACCTTTCTAAAGTCCTTTTCATTCTTAACTTCAACATTAGGTTTGTCCGAAATGTTCAGCCTGATAACTGCACTGTCAACATTAGGACTAGGCATAAATGAACCTCTTGAAACATTAAACAGAAATTCAGGTGTACTGTAATATGCTACTGCAACTGTTACTGCACCACTTTCTCTTGAACCTACCTTTGCAGTCAGTCTGTCTGCTGCCTCTTTCTGTACCATTACAGTAAGTGACTTTATAGGTAGCTTTTCTTCAAGAAACTTCATAATAATTGGGGAAGTAATATAGTAAGGTAGGTTAGCACATACCACCACATCAAGACCTTTAAATTCTTCTTCAATCAGCTTTCTAACATCAATTTCCATAATGTCACCACTAACTAATTTGAAGTTCTTATGTTCTACTAAAGTTTCAGCCAAAACCTCAGGTAGTCTTTGGTCTAGCTCAACAGAAACAACCTTGTCTGCTCTTAAACAAAGTTCATGAGTAAGTACACCGATTCCGGGACCTACTTCCAAAACACCGACTCCACTATCTGCACCACATTCTTCTGCCATTCTGGGGCATACTGATGGGTTAACAAGAAAGTTTTGTCCAAGTCCTTTGCTAAAGGTAAAACCGTGCCTACCTAAAATTTCTTTAATTGTACCAATGTTTGATAGTCCATTCATATTATAAATTCCTTAATCCCTTTGGATATTTGTTTTTTAGTGTACCGTTACTTGCTTTGCCAAAGCCTGTAACAATGCCGTTTACTGCAACTGCTGTGTAACCTTTAGTTTCTTTAGGTACAGAAATTTCCTCACCATGTAGAAACTTTTTGATTTCTTCACTGTTAATATCAAGGTCAACATAGCTTTTGCAATCTTCTGTTTTACTTGCCATAAATGCACTGTGGCAAGGTTCAATTCTATTTTTCTTTATTTCACCTAGTAAGATACCTGCCCTTAGAACATTCAGCCCTTTAATGCTAGGCATATTGTTTGGTAATAAATAAATTTTATCCTTAATAACCTCTAGGTTACTGCCAAATGGTCTGTTATTAAAAATACTATCGTAAAATTCAAGATACTTCTTTTCATCTTTTGGATTGGTATATTTGTATGGTTCTGTGTAGCCGTCATTTGATGATGTCTTTCTAAGTCTGCAACAGAAGTGACCCTCACCACCATCATTGATGAAAATTCTCTTTGCATATTTTAGGGTGTTTCTACCGTAAGTTTTGCCACTGTCCTCAATTACAAAGTCAGGGTTTTCTTCAATAAACTTTGTGATTACACCTTCATTTTCTCGCTTATTGTATGTGCAAGTTGAATACACAAGCACACCGTTTTCTTTTAAGCAAGTTTTTGCACTGTTCAAAATTTCCAATTGTCTAACACTACAAGTTACTGTGTGTTCATAACTCCATTCTTGTTGTGCCTCATTGTCCTTTCGGAACATTCCTTCACCTGAACAAGGTGCATCAACTAAAATTTTATCGAAAAAGTTAGGTAGCTTTTCTGCAATTACTGATGGATGGTTAGAGGTTACAATTGCATTCTTAACACCCATTCTCTCTATATTAGAAAGTAGAATATTTGCTCTGCTTTTTATAATCTCGTTACAAACTAAAAGTCCTTTGCCATTTAGCAAAGAAGCAATCTGTGTACTTTTTCCTCCCGGTGCTGAACACATATCAAGTACAAAGTCACCTTCTTCTACACCAAGCATAGGTACTGCCGAAGTGGCTGATGGTTCTTGAATATAGAAAGCACCTGCATGGTGAAGTGGATTTTTCCCAAGTCCTTTTTCTTCGTTAGGATAGTAGTAACCGTTATCACAAAAAGGTGTTTTCTTTAGTGGAAAGTCTAGAAGTGACTGCAATTTTTCACCGGTACATTTTAGGGTATTTACCCTTAAACCTTTATATGGTTCTTCATTGTAGCATTTTAAAAATTCATCATAGTCATCCGGTATTAAATTTTTTATTTCTTCAAAAAATTTTTCCATATGTATATTTCCTTTATATTTACAGATACTGTTTCTGTAAGGGAGGTGTTCTTATGAACAATAGATACAGACAGAATAACAATCAGAATCAGAACCAGAACAACAACCAGAACCAGAACAATAATCAAAATCAAAATAACAATCAGCAGAATCAAAACCAAAATCAGAACTGCCACAAAAATCAGTCTAACAATCGCAAGAAAAATCAGAACATTTAATTTTTAGCAATATGATTTTACATTTAAGCGTGTAGAAAGTTAATTCTACACGCTTATGTGCTGAATTTATATAATTATATTTTACCTTATTTTACGGTGTAAATCAATGTTTATTTAGGTTCAACAAATGGCACATTAAAATATTCTGCAACACTCATTGCAAGTACCCTAGCAATGTTTCCAATGTTGTCCCTAATCCATTGTGCATCTTGACGGTTATCATGATAAGCAACTTCAATCAGCACACTAGGGGCTTTTGTCTGCCTGACTTCTCCTAAAGATGTGGTAGGGATAATCTCTACATTTCTTGGGTAAATGGTTTTGTAGTTTTTTGCTATGATTTCAGCAAACCTTTTACCATTAACCGAAGTAGGGTAGTAGTAAATATCTGCACCTGTATTTTGTCCTTTCACACTTTCAGGGGATGCGTTACTGTGTATTGCTAGGTGTAGGTCATAATTTCCACTGTTGCTTTGTGCAATAACTTGTCGCACATTATCGGTAGGATTGTTGCGAACAAAATTAATACCTGATGCGTAAAGGTAAGGTTCCATTGCATCAGCAATAAGGTTCATATAGTATTCTTCATTGCCACCATCAACAAATGGATTGAACTCTTGAGTTGAGGGACTTAAAAATAAAGTAGGCATAAAAACACTCCTTTTCTGTTATCTTTAAAGTTTATGAAAAAAATTTAAAAAAATTACTAAAAAGGTCTTTACAAATTAAAAAATTTGTGCTAATATAATATCAAATCAGTAATGATTATCAATTTTACAGATAGGAGGGTGTTTATGAGAAGAAACTTTAGTGCTAAGCGTCAAGCTATTTATGATATGCTTATAAATAGAACTGACCATCCATCAGCTACTCAGATTTATGAGGACTTAAAGGAAAATTATCCTGACCTTAGCCTAGGTACTGTTTATCGCAATATCTCGCTTTTTAAGGATGAGAAGATGGCAATTTCTGTTTGCTCCCTAAACGGTGAAGAAAGAATAGACGGTAACACTACACCTCATACACATCTGGTATGCACCTATTGTGGTAAGATTACTGACTTATTGACAAACGATATTGGCACAAGAAACAATGTTGTAGGGGATGGCTTTATAATAGAGAAAAGGGCTATCACATACTACGGCAGATGTAAAGAATGTGACAATCGTTTAAAAAGTAAAAACATAGAAAATTAAAATTTATATTATCTTAGGAGGAAAATTATTATGGCAAAATGGGTTTGTGCAGTATGCGGTTATGTTCACGAAGGTCCTGAACCACCAGAAAAGTGCCCACAGTGTAACGCACCGGCATCAAAGTTTAATGAACTAAAAGAAGGTGCAGGTTTCGCTTGTGAACATCAGGTAGGCATTATTGACGGTGTTTCAGAAGATATTATTGCAGATTTAAGAGCTAACTTTAACGGTGAATGTTCTGAAGTAGGTATGTACCTAGCAATGGCAAGAGTTGCTGATAGAGAAGGCTATCCTGAAATCTCAGCAGCATTTACAAAATATGCTTTTGAAGAAGCTGAACATGCAGCAAAGTTTGCTGAAATTCTTGGTGAAGTTGTAACAGACTCTACAAAGAAAAATCTACAGTTAAGAGCAGAAGCTGAAGCAGGTGCTTGTGAAGGTAAGCTAGACCTTGCAGTTAGAGCAAAGAAGGCTAACCTAGACGCAATCCACGATACAGTTCATGAAATGGCTAAGGATGAAGCTAGACATGGTGCAGGTTTCCAAGGTCTGCTAAATAGATATTTCGGCTAATTTCTTAATATCAATATTATAAAATTAAGGCTAGTTACTATAACGGTAACTAGCCTTTTTGTATGTTGTAGTTTGTAAATTAGGGTTTGTGGAGTTGTTTATGTAATGTAGGTTAATTATATATCAACCGATTAATTCATCTAGTTTATAGTTTTATCCCTCCTTCAGTCGATTTATAAAGGGTAAATTGCCGTACCGTCAATTTACAATCGACAGCTCCCTCGTCTGAGGGAGCCAAGCATAATATGTACAAACTTATAAATTTGTACATAATTAAAGAAATTGTACATACCTTGTTGCCTCCCTCGCTGAGGGATAAGTGAGCATCCAAATTTTATATTTGGCTTTGCGAACTTATGCAGAGGCTGGTGGCTTTGCGTATGCAAAGACGGAAGGAGTGATTGGAATTGTAAATTCATTTACAATTCCATATTAGTTGAAACTTTCCTTTATTTCTAACTATAAAATATAATAAAAATTATGAGTTGCACGGTAGGGGCGAACATTGTTCGCCCGTTAAAAAGTGTGATACCTATGAGATTATTATCCTGTTTACAGACTATAAATTTATAATATCTACAAAGGACAAAATATAAATAGAAAGGTTAATTTTTAAACGGGACATCAATGATGTCCCCTACACCTGTGAGTCAGAGTTTTATATAATTTTAGGTAAATAATCTCACTACGAATTTTTCTTTATAGCCAATTATTTTCCTTTACTCACAATCAAAATTGAAAAGCCCTAATTTGTTTAACTGACTATTCTTAACCCAAAATCAAAATTGAAAAACCCTAATTTGCAAAATTAATTTATCGTAACGCAGAAACAAAATTGAAAAACCCAAATTTATATTACTAATCCATAAAAACAAAAATCAAAATTAAACATCCCTAGGTTCCACATAGATTCTTTTATAAAACAGATTATAGAATACTTTGCCGAAGAAGTTTTTATTAAGGTAGAAGAATTCCTTTTCTGTAACGGTTTTATTATCCTTATTGTAGCCCAGCATATCATAGGTAACTGACTGTTCTGTCATTGTAAAGTTAAGGTCATAAAAACCGTTTTTGGTGTAGAAATTCTTTCTCTTAATTCGTTCATCAATGTTAGGTGCATTTTGGTCAAGCTGTTCAATAGCTAACAAAATTCTGTAATTTTTGTACTTTTCTTTTAATGCTGAAAGAAAGGCTGAACCGTAGCCTTTGCCTCTTTGCTTTTCATCAATAGCAAAGAAAAATAAATATGCAGTGTCTTTGTATGTGGCAACATATGCTAAGCCTGCAAATTCCTTTTTGTCATAAATACTGTAAAAGTCTGCTGACTTCTTTCTGCTTAACAGTTTCATCATCCAATATGGTAGTTGTTCATCCTTTGGAAAAGCTGAGAAGTACAGTTCCTTTACCTTACTTTTGCTTTCCTTTGAAATGTTATATTTTCTTAGTCTTAAATTCATAATATCCTCTTTGTAAAAATGAAAAATGACTCCGAAGAGCCATTTTCCGTTATTTCATTATTTTATTCCGGTGAGTCTGCTATTTCAAGTTCAAACCAGAAGTTACTTCCTTCACCGACAACACTTTTAACACCATAATGTGCGTTGTGTCTGTCAAGAACATTCTTAACAATTGAAAGTCCTAAACCTGTACCTACAACAGAACTTTTGTGTTCTTTATCAACCTTGTAGTATCTGTCCCAGATATTTTCCAAATGTTCTTGGTCAATACCCTCACCATGGTCAATAACTTCAATAAGTACATTTTTGTCTTTTCTTGATTGACGAACAATAATATGTTTGTCTGTTCTTGAATAGTTAATTGCGTTGTTAACTAGGTTGTAAATTACCTGACTGATTTTGCTATAATCGGCATTTACATAAATATCTTCATCATATTCAAAGTCTAGGGTGTAGCCCTCTTGTTCCTTTAGCTTGTTGTAGCGTTGGAACATTTCTTTGATTAATGTTGTAATTGAGAAAACTTCCTTGTTGATTTCTGTTGCACCTGACTGTAGTTTTGAAATATCAAGTAAGTCGGTTACAAGCATATTCAGTCTGTTTGCTTCATCAATAATAATTTGGATATTTTCAGGAGTATTTTCTCCCGGTAAATCCCTCATTACTTCACCGTAACCTGTAATCATTGTCAGTGGTGTTCTTAGGTCATGGCTAATGTTAGCGATAAGTTCTCTCTGTAGTGAATCAACTTTCTTTAGCTCTGTTGCTGCATAATTTAGAGTGTTATTTAGCTCGGTAACTTCAAGATAACCTGTACTGTTAAACTGAACATCATAATCTTTGTTAGCAAGTTTTAGTGCTGACTTTGTTGTGTCGGTAATAGGTTTACTAATCTTTCTTGCTGCAACAATAGCAATAAATACACCGATAAACAGTAAGATAAATGTAACAGTTACAAGCTGGTATCTTAGTGTGTTTACTACACTGTCAACAGGTGAACTTTGTGAAGTGATAATCAGCATATAGTCATTGTTACTGTCATCATCAAACAGTGAGGTATATACAACACCTTTGGTGTTTAACTTATCCATCGGTGGTGTGTGACCTTTGATTTTGTGTAGTAAGTCATTTTTGCTGTTTTCTTCTTCATCAATGTATCGTGTATAGGTTTTGTCATCACTTGCTTTAGCTTGGCTATAGTAGTTGTATGGACTTTCACCTTTAATTAGCTGATTTGTAGCAAATGATACATACTGTCTGTGAGTAATTGAACCGTTGTCACTTTCATTATCGGATGAATTTTTATCCGATGAACTGTTATCTGAAGATTTTTTGTCAGAAGAATTTTTATCGGAACTGCCTGAACTTTTTGAACTGCTACCTGAATTGCTATCATTTGATGAACTGCTTGAACTGTCATAAATCATAATTTTCATAAATGATTTATCGGTAGAATAAACAGGTCTTACTGTAGAATCGGTAGTGTCATAAACATAAATCATAACATCATTTTGTTCTGCTAAATTTTCCACTAATGTAGTAATGTTATTTGAATTAATATTTTCTTCAATTGATGATGCACATTTCTTAACCTGATTTACCCTTACTTTGCTATATACACTTCTAAAGCAAACTGTTTGGAAAACCCATAGTAAAACCAGCATTATTAAAGAGAAAAGTACAAACCACAACAATATTTTGTAATGTAGTGGTAGGGAGGACATTTTGCTCTTAAACCGTGTCAAACCTGTAGCCAACTCCTCTCAGAGTAACAATGCACTTGCTATATTCACCTAGGCTTTTTCTAAGTAGCTTAATGTGAGTATCCAGAGTTCTGTCATCACCAAAGAAGTCATAACCCCATACTTCTGAGATTAACTTTTCTCTTGTTAGGGCAATACCCTTGTTTTTAACCATATAGAAGAATAGTTCATATTCCTTAGGTGTCATATCAACTCTTTTACCGTTAACAGTAACAATTCTTGCAGTAAAGTCAACAACAAGATTCTCGTACTTAAACACATCCTGACTAGGAGTGTCAGCACCGTTACTTCTCTTTAGCACTGCGTTAACTCTCATCATTAGCTCCTTAGGTGAGAATGGCTTAACAACATAGTCGTCAATTCCAAGTTCAAAACCATGAATCTTGTCATATTCTTCACCTCTTGCAGAAAGCATAATAATAGGTGTGTTGCAATGCTTACGGATTTCTTTACAAGCAGAAAAACCGTCAAGTTCAGGCATCATTACATCCATAATAATTATATCAAAAGTTTCTTTGTTGCAAATTTCAATAGCAGACATACCGTCAACTGCCTCAGTTACTTTATGACCTTCAAAATTTGCATATTTCTTAATAATCTCTCTAATCCTAAATTCGTCATCAACTACTAAAATCTTACTCATAATATGACCCTCACTTTCTTTGATTATAGAATAAAATCTAAATGTGATGATTTTATGTTGAAAATCTTAATATTTTCTAATAGTATTTTCTACATTTTATCATATTTTAAAATCCTTTTAAAGGAAATATTGAAAAGTTAGAAAAATAAAGTTATAATAGGTTAATGTGGGTGATTATATGGAAGCAAGAAAAATTAAAGCATCATTAATAACAGAAAAGGTTAAGAAGTTGTTTATGGATTGCAACTACTTTATAGGCAATGACATTTACAACGCATTACTAAAAGCCAGAGATACCGAAGAAAGCGAAACAGGCAAAAGTATCCTTGACCAAATTATTGAAAATGATGATATAGCAAAAAAAGAAGAAATACCACTTTGTCAAGATACAGGTATGGCAATTCTGTTTGTTAAGTATGGGGACAAAGTTATAGTTGAGGACGGTTCATTTAATGAGGCTGTTACTGAGGGTGTCCGTAGAGCATATATTGACGGATACCTAAGGAAAAGTGTTGTTAGTGACCCTGTCTTTGATAGAATAAATACTAAGGATAATACACCTTGCATTATTCATACTGAGATTGTACCGGGAGATAAGATTGAAATTCTTGCCGGTGGCAAAGGCTTTGGCAGTGAAAATATGTCAAAGATTGCAATGTTAACACCAAGTAAGGGTATTGAGGGTGTAAAGGAATTTATCCTAAATACTGTAAGAGAAGCAGGACCTAATCCTTGCCCACCTATGGTTGTAGGTGTTGGTATCGGTGGTACTTTTGAGAAGGCAGCTTTACTTGCTAAGAAAGCAACCTTTAGAAGTATTGATACTCATAATGAAGATAAGCGATATGCCGACCTTGAGGATGAACTGCTACAGTCTATTAACAAAATGGGCTTTGGACCTGCAGGTCTTGGTGGTACAACTACTGCCATTGGTGTAAATATCGAAACTTATCCTACTCATATTGCAGGAATGCCTGTTGCAGTAAATATTTGTTGCCATGCAGCAAGACACAGTACAACAACAATATAAGGAAAAATTTATGAAAAGAACAATTAGAATTACTATAATAACGGTTATTATTATTGCTATTGGCTTAGTTACAATGTTTGTAACTCCCGGCACTTGGAAGTTCGGTACTAATGTGTATTCAAATGATTTCCAGAAAACACCGGAAGACAGCCTTTTTCATTACTACGATACAGTGCAGTTACAACAATCTATAGGTAAGGCTGAAACTGACAAAACTTGTCTTTACCTTTATTTTAACGGTACCTCAATCAATGTGTGTGAAATGATAAAGAACAATGATAAGTACTGTTATTTTGGAGAGAAAATTAAGTTTAAATATGGCACAGATTATATGAGGTTTGATAAGAATCAAACTGTTATAAATGATGATGTGTATTACTGGGATATTATTTATGAAAACAGAAAGTACCTTATTAGGGATGACAAGTTTAAGTCTATTGACTTTACTGTTACTATCGGTAATGAAACCCGTAATCTGTCCTTTGTATATTACATAGATAAAAAGTAAGATGGTGAAGAAAATGAAACGATTAACTTTGCCTTTATCGGATAGCGACATTAAAAACCTAAAAGCCGGAGAAACTGTGCTGCTTTCAGGCACAATGCTAACAGGTCGTGATGCTGCCCATAAAAGGTTGTATGAACTTGTAGAAAAAGGAGAAAAGTTACCTATTGATATTAAAGGTGAACTTATCTATTATGTAGGACCTGCACCGGCAAAGCCCGGTTTTGCAGTAGGACCTGCCGGACCTACCTCCAGCTATAGAATGGATAAATATGCACCTACACTTTTGGATTTAGGTCTAAAGGGTATGATAGGTAAAGGTGCCAGAAATCAAGATGTTATTGATGCTATTGTTAGAAATGGCTGTGTATATTTTGCTTGTGTAGGTGGTGCTGCTGCCTTAATAGCAAAATCAATTAAGAAGGAAGAGATACTTTGTTATGAGGACCTTGGTACTGAGGCTATCAGAAGATATACAGTAGAGGACTTTCCTTGTATTGTAGCAATTGATAGTTATGGCAACAATGCTTATACCGAAGGTCAGAAAGATTATTGTAGAGAGTGATTTATGTTATTTGCTAGTACAGTTTTTATATTTGTATTTTTACCGGTAGTTCTGTTACTGTATTATACAGTTTTCAGAAAATGGAGAATGGGTCAAAATGTAATGTTGCTTATTGCAAGTTTGATTTTCTATGCTTGGGGTGAGCCAAAGTATGTTTTGATTATGATTGCATCAATTATTGTTAACTATGCTTTGGGACTTTTGGTTGATAAGGTAAGGCACAGGAAAGTACTTTCAAGGCTTGTAATTGCACTTACAGCAGTACTTAATCTTTCCGTATTGTTTATCTTTAAGTATCTAATGTTTACTGTTGATAATATCAATTCAATTGCAGGACTTAACTTATCAGTACCAAACATAGCATTGCCTATTGGTATCAGTTTCTTTACATTCCAAGCAATGAGTTATGTAATTGATGTTTATAGGGAAAAGGGTGAGGCTCAGAAGAATCCACTGAATGTTGGTCTTTATATTAGCTTTTTCCCTCAGCTGATTGCAGGTCCTATTGTTAGATACGAAACAGTTGCTTATCAGATTAAGCACAGAGTTGAAACCTTTGATAACTTTTCAACAGGTGTTGTAAGATTTATTATCGGTCTTGCAAAGAAGGTTCTTTTGGCAAATACAATGGGTGTTGTTGCCGACTATTCATTTGATATGCCAAACAGTGAACTGACTGTTGTAATGGCTTGGATTGGTGCAATTGCTTATTCACTACAGATTTTCTTTGACTTTAGTGGTTATAGTGATATGGCTATCGGTCTTGGTAAAATGTTTGGCTTTGACTTCCTAGAGAACTTTGACTATCCATACATAAGTAAGTCTATTACTGAATTTTGGAGAAGATGGCATATGTCACTTGGTACTTGGTTTAGAGATTATGTATATTTCCCACTGGGTGGTTCAAGAGTAAAGAGCAAAGCAAGACTTGTGTTTAACCTATTTGTAGTATGGTCATTAACAGGTATTTGGCATGGTGCAAACTGGACTTTCCTATGTTGGGGCTTAATGTACTTTGTACTGCTTGTAATAGAGAAATTAACAGGTTGGGAAAAGAAATATCCTGACAAAATGATTGTACTTAGAAGAATCTATACATTATTCTTTGTATTGATGGGTTGGGTACTGTTTAGAGCAGACAGTATTACAGAAGCTTGGACATATATTTGCACAATGTTCGGTAACGGTACTTTGATTAATGACAGTACAATCTACTATGCAATGAATTATTTTGTATATTTCCTAATTGCAATTCTTGTCAGTACACCTATTTTTAAGAATTTCTCTCTAAAGATAAAGGGTACAAACCCTGTTGCATATGTGGTTAGTTCTGTGGGACTTTTAGCATTGCTAGTTGTTTCCGTCAGCTACATTGTTAAGGGTGCTTATAATCCATTTATTTACTTTAACTTTTAATTTTAAGGGCAGACCTTTTGGTTTGTCCTTTTCTTTTGGTGATTTATAACAAATTGGTGATATATATTTTGTAAAGTATACCCATTCAAAAAAAGTTAAAATATGGTACAATTGAGTTATAAAGAAATAGGGTGATATTATGAAGAAACTATTTAAAACTGTTGTTACAATGACCTTGGCAACAGTAATGGCAGGTTCTTTTATGGCTGTTTCGGCTACTGAAAATAATCCTGAAAATTACCTTGCAGGTGATATTGTAAGTGATGGCAAAATTAATATTAAAGATGCAACGGAAATTCAAAGGTACTGTGCAAACTTATCTGCAAAAGTACAAACATTAGAGAAATATGTAACTATGGACTTTAACGGTGATGGTGTAGTAAATATTCAAGATGTGGCAGATATTCAGAAGAAGACTGTTAAGAAAAAGTATAACTATGCAAATGATATTTATCCTGTAAATTATGTTGCAGATAAAGTGGATGGCAGTAAGATTGATTTTTCTTTGGAATATGAAAATGATAATTATAACGGTAAAGATAATAATTGCTTAGGTTACAATAGCTATATGGAACATTACATTACAACTGTGATTAAAAGTTATGATGAATACACTTCATTCTTTAATAAGGGTGATAAGTTTGATGAAAACTTCTTCAAGGATAATGCTTTGGTTTTTGTTTATAGGAGAGATGCAAATTATGTGAATAGTTATGAATTGAAGAATATATCAGTAAAGGATAATCAGCTTAACCTTGACTTTGATGTAACATACAAAACTAAACATTTCGGTGAGTCATTTACAAGTTACAACTTCTTCTATTCGGTTAAGAAGTCTGATGTAGAGAATATTGATACAATTAATGTGTATCAAAATATGATACCGGAATAAAAATAAGGGCTGTTTCGTTATGAAACAGCCCTTTGATGCTTTTGTAACAAATTATTCTTTAACAAGTACCTTTTCAATTTCTGAAATGTACATTTTGTGGTAGTCACTACCGTCGGGTGCATATGCTGACAATACACTTTCATCAACAACACTGTCGGAATTTAGACTTTGACCATACATTTTACGACAAATCAATACAACCTTGCTTTCTGCAAAGTAAGGTGCTTTCTCATCGGTAACAGGTGTTAGACCTGTTTCCTTAACCTTGTCAATATCTCTGCCACTTTTTGAACCACAAATTTTGTGAACATCATGGTATTCATCAGGTAGAAAAGAAATAGCAAAGTATTCGCCATTTTCCAGGTAGTCAAATGTGTATCTCTGTGGACGAATAAAAGTAAATGCAACAGGCTTATTCCACATAATACCAACACCACCCCAAGAAACAGTCATCATATTGACCTTTTCTCCAGTGTCAACGGTAACAAGTCCCCAATCATCACCGATAAGCTTAAATGGGTTTTCTTTTAGTTCTTTAGCAGATATTTCTTTAAACATTGTATTATCTCCTTTGATTATTTTATAAGATAAATATATCACATTATGGCTATCTTTTGCAAGAAAATGAATAACATACATTAAAAATGTATAATTATACATAAATTTTGCATATATTCATTTTTAAAATCAGGGAAAATCTAGGCTAATCAAGGATATATTTGTATAATTCTTTGTTATGATTGTATAATTTTACTGCAATATTCTGTATATATGCAAACTTGTTGTCTTAATTCTACAAATTATTGGAAATTTGAATAAATATGCAAATAACCCTTGATTTTCTGTATAATTGGTGTATAATAAAAATATAAATTAATTATTAACCTCATTGAGGACGAAAGGAAATATTATCATGGCAGATAAAGATATTAAAAAAGTTGTTCTTGCTTATTCAGGCGGACTTGATACATCAATCATTATTCCTTGGCTAAAGGAAAACTACAACAACTGTGAAGTTATCGCAGTTTCAGGTAATGTTGGTCAGGGTACAGAACTAGACGGTCTTGAAGAAAAGGCTATCAAGACAGGTGCTAGTAAGCTATATATTGAAGACTTAACAAAAGAATTTATCGAAGATTATGTTTTTGAAACAATCAAGGCTGATGCAGTTTATGAAGGTAAATATCTTCTAGGTACTTCTTTTGCTCGTCCTATTATCGCAAAGAGATTAGTTGAAATCGCTAAGGCTGAAGGTGCTGACGCAATTTGTCACGGTTGTACAGGTAAGGGTAACGACCAGGTTCGTTTTGAACTTGCTATTAAGGCTTATGCTCCTGATATGAAGATTATTGCTCCTTGGAGAACTTGGGAATTTAAGTCAAGAGAAGACGAAATTGAATACGCAGAAAAGATGGGTATTCCTCTAAAGATTAACAGAGAAACAAACTACTCAAAGGATAAGAACCTATGGCACTTAAGCCACGAAGGTCTTGACCTTGAAAATCCTGCAAATGAGCCTAAGTATGATGATCCTAACTTCCTAGAACTAGGTGTATCACCAGAACAGGCTCCTGATAAGGATACATATATTACAATTCACTTTGAAAAGGGTGTTCCAACTGCTATTGACGGTGAAGAAATGGACGGCGTTTCTATCGTTGAAAAGCTAAACGAAGTTGGCGGTGCTAACGGTATCGGTATCACAGATATGATTGAAAACCGTCTTGTTGGTATGAAGAGCCGTGGTGTTTATGAAACTCCTGGTGGCACAATCCTTTACTATGCTCACAAGAAACTTGAAGAACTAACACTTGACAGAGATACATTCCACTATATGGAACTTGTTTCAAATCGTTTTGCTGAATTAGTTTATTACGGTCAGTGGTACACACCACTAAGAGAAGCTCTATCAGCTTTCGTTGATCAGGTAAACACAGTTGTTACAGGTGATGTTAAGCTAAAACTTTACAAGGGCAACATTATTGATGCAGGTGTTACTTCTCCATATTCACTATATGATGAAGATATTGCAACATTTGACGAAGATGAAGTTTATGACCAGAACGACAGTGCAGGTTTCATCAATCTATTCGGTCTTCCAATCAAGGTTCGTGCAAAGAAAGGCTTCATCAAATGATTGATGATATTTCTTTAAATTGTAATTATAAAGTCCGTATGACCCATACGGACTTTATGTCATTTTCTAGGGGTATGAAATTTCTCCTATTTTTCGGTGTTTTTACATAAAAATACCTATAATTTTGCAAAAATAGAGGTGTAAGCAATGCAGTTATGGCAAGGAAGATTTAAGAAATCTCTTTCTAAAACAACTAACGATTTTAACTCATCCATTTCTTTTGACTCAAGAATGTTTAGAGAAGATATACAGGGCTCAATCGCTCATGCTACTATGCTGGGTGAAACAGGCATTATCAAGAAAGAAGAATCACTTCATATTGTTGAAGGTCTAAAGGGTATTCTTGAAGACTTGCTTTCCGGTAAACTTCACTTTGATATGGAATGTGAAGATATTCACACATTTATTGAAGGTGAACTAACTAAGAGAATCGGTGATGACGGTAAAAGACTTCACACAGCAAGAAGTAGAAATGACCAAGTTGCTGTTGATATTAAGCTATATTTAAGACATGAAGTAGAAGAGATTATTTCTTTGCTAAAAGACCTAATTAAGGTTATTGCATCTAAGGCTAAGGAATATTATGACACAGTAATGCCGGGTTATACTCATCTTCAGAGAGCACAGCCTATTACATTCGGTCATCATTTATTGGCTTATGGGGAAATGTTCCTAAGAGATTTGTCAAGACTTCAGGATTGTCGCAAGAGAATGAACATTAACCCACTTGGTTCTTGTGCATTAGCCGGTACAACTTACCCTATTGACAGACATATGACATCAGAACTTTTAGGATTTGATGCTCCAACAAACAACTCACTTGACGGTGTTTCCGACAGAGATTATTGTCTTGAAATTGCAAGTGACTTGTCAATTATTATGGTACACCTATCAAGATTTTCCGAAGAAATGATTATGTGGTGTAGCTGGGAATTTAAGTTTGTTGAACTTGATGATGCTTTTTCAACAGGTTCATCAATTATGCCACAGAAGAAGAACCCTGATATTGCAGAACTTGTTAGAGGCAAGAGTGGTCGTGTATTTGGTGATACAATGGGACTACTTACTGCTATGAAGGGTATTGCTTTAGCTTACAACAAGGATATGCAAGAAGATAAAGAGGCAATTTTTGATGCAGTTGATTCTGTAAAAATGTGCCTAATTTCCTTTACTCCAATGCTAGACACTATGACAGTGTTAAAGAATAAAATGAGAAGTGCAGCTGCCGGTGGATTTATCAATGCTACCGACTGTGCCGATTATCTAACAAAGAAGGGTATCCCATTTAGAGATGCTTACAAGGCTACAGGTGCTTTGGTTGCAAGATGTATTGACCTTGGTACTGACCTTGAAAATTTACCTATGGAAGAATACAAGAAAGTACATTCTGCTTTTGATGATGGTGTTTATGAAGCTATCAATCTAGAAAAATGTGTTGCAGACAGAACATCTTTTGGTGGTCCTGCTCCACAGAATGTTAAGAAACAAGCAGAAGATATGCTAAAGAAGATAGAGGATTAATTTATGATTAAGGTAGGAATTATCGGTGCAACAGGCTATGCCGGTGCAGAGCTTGTTCGCCTTATTACAACTCACCCACAAGCTGAAATTGTAGCTATTAGCTCAGTTAGCTTTGAGGGTCAGAAAATTAGTGATGTATATAGAAGTTATGTAAATATAAACGATATGATTTGCGAAAATGCAGATGATGTTGTAGAAAAAGCAGAAGTTATCTTTGCTGCTTTACCACACGGTCTAAGCCAAGAATTAGCAAAGAAATGTTATGACAATGACAAGGTGTTTATTGACCTAGGTGCCGACTTTAGACTAAAGAGTGAAGAAGAGTACAAAGAATGGTACAAAGGTGAATATGTACACAAGGAACTTCACGATATGGCAGTTTACGGTTTACCTGAATTTTATCGTGACAAAATTAAGGGTGCTAAGATTATTGCAAATCCCGGTTGCTATACAACTTGTTCACCACTTGCTTTAGTACCTGCTCTTAATGCCGGTGTTATTGACACTAAGGGTATTATCTGTGACTGCAAGAGTGGTGTTACCGGTGCAGGTCGTTCACTTTCTCAGGGCAATCACTATCCTGAACTAAACGAAGGTTTCCATCCTTATAAGGTTGCTTGTCACCGTCATACACCTGAAATTGAACAGACACTTACTTCTTTTGCTGATGAAAAGGTAACTATTACTTTCGTTCCACATTTGCTACCTGTAAACAGAGGTATCCTTGCTACTTGTTATGCTCCTTTAAAGAAGGACATTACAATGGAAGAGCTAAGAAAGATTTATCAAGATTTTTACAAAGGTGAATACTTCATCAGACTTCTTGATGATGGTCAAGTAGCTGATATTCACAATGTTAAGTACAGTAATTTCTGTGATATTTCTCTTCACCTAGACAAGAGAGCAAACTTGCTTGTTGCAGTAGCTGCCATTGACAATATGGTTAAGGGTGCCGCCGGTCAAGCAATTCAGAATATGAATATTATTTTTGGCTTAGACGAAAAGACAGGTTTGGAAATTGTTCCTCCTGCATTCTAATATTTACTAATACTTCTTTACAAGGCGTAATAATAAATAAAAAATGAGGTATATTTATGGACTTTAGATTTATTGATGGAACTATTACAACTCCTCAAGGCTTTACCGGTGCAGCTATCTGTGGTGGTATCAAAGAGGGTAACACAACTAAGAAAGATATTATGATGGTTAAGTGCGACACTT
Organism: Ruminococcus sp. LCP21S3_E8; assembly: GCA_052118065.1. Taxonomy (GTDB): domain Bacteria; phylum Bacillota; class Clostridia; order Oscillospirales; family Acutalibacteraceae; genus Ruminococcoides. The sequence goes on from JBQKHY010000011.1 coordinate 40,139, forward strand.
TGTGTAATGCTGCTGCTGTTTATACAAAAAACCTTGTAAAGTCAGATGCTATCCTAGTAACTCAGGAACATTTGAAAAACGGCAAAGCACAGGCTATTGTTGCTAACAGTGGTAACGCAAATACTTGTAACGCTGATGGTTACAAGAAAGCATCAGATGTTTGTAAACTTTGTGCATCAACACTTAATATTGCCGAAGATGATGTTATCGTTGCATCAACAGGTGTTATCGGTGTGCCACTACCACTTGAACCATTTGAAAATAAACTTTATTTAATGAAGAAAATGATGAGTAGCGAAAATGGCTCTGACTGTGCCGAAGCAATTATGACAACAGATACAGTTAAGAAAGAAATGGCAATGGAAATGACTATTGACGGCAAAACTGTTACTGTTGGTGGTATTGCTAAGGGCAGTGGTATGATTCATATTAATATGGGTACTATGCTTTCTTTCGTTACAACTGACTGTGCTATTAGCTCAAAAATGTTAGAAGAAGCACTTAAGGAAGCAGTAGAGGACAGTTACAATATGGTTTCTGTTGACGGTGATACTTCTACTAATGATACACTTGCTATTATGGCTAGTGGTAAAGCCGGTAATAAGGAAATCACAACTAAGAATGAAGATTATAAGACATTTGTTGCCGGTTTAACAGAGGCTTTCAAGTCACTTGCTAAGCAACTTGCTAAAGACGGTGAGGGTGCAACAAAGTTACTTATCTGTGATGTTAGTGGTGCTAAAACAAAGAAGGACGCAGTAGGTGTTGCAAAGACAGTTATCGGTTCTTCTCTTGTAAAGACTGCTATGTTTGGTGCTGATGCTAACTGGGGCAGAGTTCTATGTGCTATCGGCTATAGTGGTATGGATGTTGATATTAGCAAAGTTAAAGTTACTTTCAAAAGTGAAGGTGGCGAAGTCCTTGTTTGTGAGAACGGTGCCGGTGTTGGCTTTGACGAAGATGAAGCAAAGAAAGTCCTTTCTTGCGATAATGTTATTATCAACATTGAACTAAATGACGGTGAAGGCTTTGCCGAAGCTTATGGTTGCGACCTAACATATGATTATGTAAAAATCAACGGTGACTATAGAACCTGATTGTTAATATAAAATTTTCAAAATCAAATGTAGGGGCGAACATTGTTCGCCCGAAAGATACCTTTAAAAAGATGTAGAGAAAAATCTATAAAAGCCTTTTAGTAAATCTAATAACCAACGGTCCAACAATGTTGGACCCTACAATAGAGTTTGTTGGTTTAACAGAATTACTAGGTAATTTAAGGGTATATGTAATGTTTTTATTAATACAAAACTTGCAAGATAAAATGTAGGGGCGAACATTGTTCGCCCGAAAGATACCTTTAAAAAGATGTAGAGGAAAATCTATAAAAGTCTTTTAGTAAAGCTGATAACCAACGGTCCAACAATGTTGGACCCTACAATAGGGTCTGTTGGTTTAACAGAATTACTAGGTAATTTAAGGGTATATGTAATGTTTTTATTAATACAAAACTTGCAAGATAAAATGTAGGGGCGAACATTGTTCGCCCGTAAAAAGAAAACAAAAACTGAAAAATGGGAACTGTAAAATCAAACAAGAATTTTCCCAAACGAAAATCTATAAGGCTAAGAAATTATGATTATTCTAGTGCCGGTGTATATTTTATTACAATATGTACTAAGGATAGAAAAAATTATTTTTGGCAACCAAAAGAGATTTATAGTAAGTTTATAGGGAATAACATTATTCGACCTTATAAAATACCTTTAAGCAAATATGGCAGGATAGCTGAAAGAAAACTTTTAAATATTCCAAGAATATATAAAAGGATTTCTGTTAGTTCATTTGTTATTATGCCCAACCACATACATATGCTTTTAACTGTTGGTTTTAATCAAAAATATAACAATTCAACAGTACTTAGTGTTACACAAGATAAGGCTAGCATTACAAGAGTTGTTAAGCAGTTTAAAGGTGCAGTTTCTAAAGAAGTTGATTTTTCTGTTTGGCAAAAGTCGTTTTACGACCACATTGTGAGAAGTGAAAAAGACTTAGCAAAAATGTGGCAATATATAAAAAGCAATCCGTTATTATGGGAAGATGATTGTTTTAGAAAAATAAGATAGAGAAAGAAGTTTGAGAAATGGATAGTAGTTTAACAGCAAAAGTGCTTACACAAGCAATGCCATATATTCAGAAATATGCCGGTGAAACAATTGTTGTAAAATACGGTGGCAATGCAATGCTTAATGAAGACTTAAAGGCTGCTGTTATGAGCGACATTGTGCTAATGCAACTTGTTGGTGTAAATGTTGTTCTTGTACATGGTGGTGGCCCTGAAATTTCTTCAATGCTAAAAAGAGTTGGTATTGAAAGTAAATTCATTAATGGTATGCGTGTTACCGATAAAGAAACAATGGATATTGTTCAGCAAGTTCTAGCCGGTAAGGTAAACAAAAGCTTAACTCAGCACCTTAATCATGCAGGTGGTAAGGCTATTGGCCTTTGTGGTCTTGATAGCAATATGCTTATGGCTGAAAAGATAGTTACAGGCGATGACCTAGGTTATGTTGGTGAAATCACAGAAGTAAACAGCCAAGTTATTAACGATGCTATCAGTGACGGTTATGTGCCTATTATTGCTACTGTAGCCGGTGACTATAAGGGCAATGTGTATAACATTAATGCTGATATTGCTGCTGCCCATATTGCATCAAAGATTGGTGCTAAGAAACTTATTCTTATGACTGATATTAGAGGTCTACTTCAGGATAAGGATGATGAAGATTCACTTATCTCTGTTGTAAATGTAAGTGAAGTTAGTCAGCTAAAGAGAGAGGGCATCATCAGTGGTGGTATGATACCTAAGATTGACTGTTGTGTTGAGGCAGTTCGTCAAGGTGTATCAAGAGCTCATATTATTGACGGTAGAATTGAACATTCTATTCTTATTGAATTGTTCTCCGATGAAGGTATCGGTACAATGTTCTATTAATAAGGAAATATATATGGATAATTTACAGATTAGAGAAATGACAATTGAAGACTATGATGAGATTTTTGCTCTTTGGCAAGTAACAACAAAGAGAGCCTTGTCTGATGCCGACAGTAGAGAAAATATTGCAAAGTACCTTGAACACAACAAAGGTATGTCACTTGTTGGTATAGTTGACGGTAAGATTATTGCTACTGTACTTGCAGGTCATGACGGCAGAAGAGGTTTTATTCATCATATGGCAGTTAGCCCTGATTACCGTAGAATGGGTGTTGGCAGAAGTCTTGCCACTGAGGCTGACAAAAGAATAAAACAAGCCGATATTAAGAAAACTCACATTTTCTGTTATAAGAACAATCAACTAGGTCAACCTTTTTGGAAAGCAATGGGCTTTACAAAGAGGGATGACATTGATGTTTTCTCATTTGATTGATAGGATTGATTACAATGGATAATAAAAAGATTAAAGAATTAGATAATGAAAATATTATGCATACATACGGCAGATATGATGTTTGTCTAACTAAAGGTAAAGGTGTGTATGCTTATGACGATAACGGTAAGAAATATATTGATGTTTCTTCCGGTATCGGTGTAAACAGTCTTGGTTACTGTGATGACGGTTGGGTAAAGGCAGTTAGTGAACAAGCCGGTACAATTCAGCACATTAGTAACTATTACTACAACAAGGTTGCCGGTGTTCTTGCTGAAAAGCTAACTAAGGCAACAGGACTTTCAAAGGTATTCTTCGGCAACAGTGGTGCTGAAGCAAATGAATGTGCAATTAAGGTTGCAAGAAAATACTCATTTGATAAGTACGGTAGAGGCAGAGATCATATTATTACTTTGGTAAACAGTTTCCATGGCAGAACTATTGCAACATTGTCTGCAACAGGTCAGGATGTTTTCCACAACTACTTTTTCCCATTTGTAGAAGGCTTTGATAATGCTATTGCTAACGATATTGAAAGTCTAAAGAATACAATCACAGACAAAACTTGTGCTGTTATGCTAGAGACAGTTCAGGGTGAGGGTGGTGTAAATATCCTTGACTCTGAATATCTACAACAGGTAAGAAAGATTTGTGATGAAAAGGACATTTTGCTAATTGTTGATGAAGTACAGACAGGTGTTTGCCGTACAGGTAAACTTTACGGATATATGCACAGTGGCATTAAGCCTGATGTTGTTACTTCTGCAAAAGGTCTTGGTGGTGGACTTCCTATTGGTGTTTGTATGGTTAATGACAAGCTAAAGGATGTTATGGGCCCATCAACTCACGGTACAACATTTGGCAGTAACCCTGTTGTTTGTGCCGGTGCTAACTATATTATTGATACAGTAAACACTCCTGAATTTATTGAAGAAATCAACAAGAAGGGTGCTTACTTTAAAGAAAAAATTGAAAAAATCAAAGGTGTTAAGTCAGTTCGTCAACAAGGCCTAATGATTGGTATTGAAGTTGAGGGTAACGCAGGTGATATTGCAAAGAAATGTACAGAAAACGGACTTCTTGTAATCACTGCAAAAACATTACTAAGAATGTTACCACCACTAAATATTAAGTATGAAGAAATTGATGAAGCACTTGCTATATTAAAGAAGGTAATGGAGGAATAAAGGATGAAGCATTTATTAACACTTGAAAGTCTATCAACAGAAGAAATTAAGGATATTCTTAACCTTGCTGATCAGCTAAAGTATGAACTAAAGCATGGTATTGAACATCATCACCTAAAGGGTAAAACACTGGGTATGATTTTTGAAAAGTCATCAACAAGAACAAGAGTTTCTTTTGAAACAGGTATGTATCAGCTAGGTGGTCACCCACTATTCTTGTCATCAAATGATTTACAGATTGGCAGAGGTGAACCTGTAGAAGATACTGCAAGAGTTCTTTCAAGAATGTTAGACGGTATTATGATTCGTACATTTGCTCAGGCAGAAGTTGATGCACTTGCTGAATACGGTTCAATCCCTGTTATTAACGGTCTAACAGACTACTGTCATCCATGTCAGGTATTAGCTGACCTTATGACAATTCGTGAATTTAAGGGTAAGCTAAAGGGTCTAAAGTTAGCATTTATCGGTGACGGTAACAATATGGCTAATTCTCTAATTGTTGGTTGCTTAAAGTGTGGTATGAGCGTTGCTATTGCTTGTCCTAAGGGTTATGAACCTCCAAAGAACATTCTTGACTTTGCAGACAATTATCCGGGTATGTTTGAAATGACAACAGACACACTAAAGGCTGCTGAAAATGCTGATGTTGTTTATACTGATGTATGGGCATCAATGGGTCAGGAAGAAGAAAAGGCTATTCGTGAAAAGGCATTTGCCGGTATTCAGATTAATGCTGAACTAATGGAAAAGACAAACAAGGATTGTATGGTTCTTCATTGCCTACCTGCTCACAGAGGTGAAGAAATTACTGCTGATGTTTTTGAGGCTCATGCTGATGAAATCTTTGAAGAAGCAGAAAACAGACTTCACGCTCAAAAGGCTGTTATGGTTAGACTAATGGCTGACAAACAACCTGAATAATCAACTAAATTTGACTTTATGGTGTGGATTTGATATAATCTATCCACACCAAAATGATAGGATTTGAATTTATGATTAAAGACATTCAAAAGCAGATTTTAAAATTAAAAGAAGAAAATGATGTGTGTATTCTTGCACACTCATATATGGCTCAGGAGATTAAGGAAATTGCGGATTTTACAGGTGACAGCTATGCACTTGCAGTAAAATCAGCTAAAGTACCACAGAAGACAGTTATTATGTGTGGTGTTCGTTTTATGGCAGAAACAGTAAAGATTCTTGCTCCTGAAAAGAAAGTTATCCTAAGCAACCCTGATGCAGGTTGTCCAATGGCAGAACAGATGGATAAGGAAACTATTTCTCTTGTAAAGGAACAGTATCCTGACTATGCAGTTGTTGCATACATAAATACCACTGCAAGTTTAAAAACTATATGTGATGTATGTGTTACATCATCTTCAGCTGTTGAGATTTGTAAGAAGCTTGATGCTGACAAGATTTTGTTTATTCCTGACTGTAACCTAGGTTCTTATGTTGCAAAGCAAGTACCTGAAAAGGAATTTAAACTTCTTCATGGTGGTTGCCCAACTCATGCAAAGATTTCTGAAAGTAAGCTACTTGAGGCTATGAAGAAACACCCAAATGCAAAGGTGCTTGTTCATCCTGAATGTCAGCCTGATGTTGTACAACATGCTGATTATGTTGGTTCAACTTCCGGTATTGTTAATTTTGCTAAGCAGAGTGAGGACAAGGAATTTATTATCGGTACAGAAATTTCTATTGCTGAAGAGTTACAGTATGCTTGTCCTGATAAAAGTTTCTACCCAATGTCAAAGGACTTAATCTGTCCTAATATGAAAGCAACTACACTAATGGATGTTTATGGTTGCTTAAAGGGTACATTTGGTGATGAAATCACAATGGATGAAGAAAAGCGTTTACAGGCTAAAAAATGTATTGATGAAATGATAAGGTTAGGCTAATGAAAAAGGCTATAATTGCAATGAGTGGCGGCGTTGATTCCAGCGTCGCAGCTTTTATTATGAAGGAAAAAGGTTATCATATTATTGGCGTCACAATGAAGCTTTATGATAACGATGACATCGGCATTGATACAGAGAGAACTTGTTGTTCACTTTCTGATATTGAAGATGCAAGAAGTGTTTGTTATAAGCTAGGTGCACTTTATTATGTTTTCAACTTCAAGGCTGATTTTAAAGAAAAAATAATAGATGATTTTATTCATACTTATGAAAACGGTGGTACTCCAAACCCTTGTATCCGTTGTAACAGATACCTAAAGTTTGATAAGCTAATGCACCGTATGAAAGAGTTACAGTATGACTATGTTGTTACAGGTCATTATGCAAGAATTGAGAAGAAAGGTGACAGATATATCCTAAAGAAAGCAGTTGACCTTTCTAAGGACCAAAGTTATGTTCTTTACAATATGACTCAAGAACAGCTTGCTCATGTTCAGTTTCCACTAGGTGAAATGGAAAAAAGTGAAACTCGTAAAATCGCAGAAGAAAATGGCTTTATCAATGCTGATAAAAAGGATAGTCAGGATATTTGCTTTGTGCCAAATGGTGACTATGCTGCATTTATTGAGGACTATACAGGCAAAAAGTATCCTGAGGGTGATTTTGTAGATACAAGTGGTAATGTACTGGGTAAGCATAAGGGTATTATCCGTTATACTATCGGTCAGAGAAAAGGCTTAGGCCTTGCTTTGCCTTGCCCTATGTATGTTAAGGAAAAGGACCTTAAGGATAACAAAGTTGTACTTTGCCTAAATGATGAACTGTTCTCTAAGGAACTTTATGCCAACGATTTTAACTGGGTATCTATTGAAGAGCCAAAGGAAGAAATCCGTTGTAAGGCTAGAATTCGTTACAACCAAAAGGAACAACCTGCTACTGCAAAGGTAATGGAAGATGGTAAAGTTAAGGTAACTTTTGATGAAAGTCAAAGAGCAATTTGTAAAGGACAGGCAGTTGTACTTTATGATGGTGATGTTGTTCTTGGTGGTGGAACAATTCTATAATTAGGTTGACAATTAACCATAGGTTAACAATTGTTAACAATAATCAATATTAAGGTTGACAATACTATAATTATGAGTTATAATACTCCTTGTGATATACACAGGGGGTATTTTTTATGAAGAACAATAAAATATTTGATATGGTAGTGTGTGCATTGTTTGCAGCTATCTGTTGTATCTTTTCAATCATCACTATTCCAATTGGTATGGTACCGGTTTCACTTGGTATTTTGGCAGTAGTATTTACAGCAGTAGTACTTGGTCCTGTAAAAGGTCTAATCTCTGTTGTTGTTTACTTACTATTAGGTTTATTCTTACCACTGTTTAGTGGTGGACAGACAGGTCTATCTACATATGCTAACATTACCGGTGGTTATGTTTGGTCTTATCTAATTGTTGTAGTAGTTGTTGGTTTGATTTGTAAAATCCCAACTAAGAACAAAGTACTTGAAATTGTTGTTAGTATTTTAGCTTGTGCAGTTGGTGTAGTGATTTGTTACACTTGTGGTACAATTCAGTTTATGGCTATTACAAAGTATGACTTAAATGCTTCTTTAGCAGCTTGTGTAATTCCATTCCTACCATTTGACGCAATTAAATGTGTTATTGCCGGTGTGGTTGGACCTTTACTAAAAATAGCACTTAGAAAATCAGGCTATATGAAATAATCGTTATTCTACCTTGGTAGTAAAATATTCATCAATCCCTTTGATGAAAAAGACCGATTTTTATCGGTCTTTTTTCTTGAAATTTTATATAATTAATGTTATAATCACTTTACTATTTAAGCATATAATGTATTATAAACTATCAAGTTGTTTATTCAACCGGGCCAAAGGGCAACAGAATTTTCTGTGGGACAGTTTTTACTGCCCCACTTTTTTATTATATAATGAAATGAGATGATTTTATGGAAAGTACTGAGGAAAGAAATAGGGCAAAGGTAGGCAAGTTAGCCGGTATAGTGGGAATAATCTGTAACTTTGCTTTAGCCGGTGGTAAATTTGTTGTTGGTACACTTGTTTCTTCAATGTCAATTATTGCTGATAGTGTTAACAACCTTTCTGATGCAGCAAGTTCAATTGTCACCTTGCTAGGCTTTAAGTTAGCAGAAAAACCGGCTGATAAGAAACACCCATTTGGTCATGCAAGGTTTGAATACTTAGCAAGTTTGACTGTAGCAGTAATGATTTTTGTTATCGGTTTTGAACTTGCAAAAAGTTCTGTAGAAAAAATAATTTCACCAACTCCTGTAAAATTTTCTCCGGTCACAATTCTAGTGCTTGTAGTTTCAATTCTTGTGAAACTGTGGATGACATTATTTTATAAGAAAAAGGGTAAACAAATCCATTCCACAACATTACTTGCAACAAGTGCCGACAGTAGAAATGATGTGTTAACAACTACTTGTGTACTTATTGCAATGGTTGTTGAATTACTGACAAAGTGGCAAATAGATGGAATTATGGGTGCTTTGGTTTCACTGTTTATTTTATATAATGGCATAGGACTTATTAGACAAACAATTTCACCATTATTAGGTGAAGAAGCAACTCCTGAATTTAGGAAAGAAATTATTGATTTTGTTAATTCATATGACAAGGTGTTAGGTTGTCACGATTTAATGATTCATGATTATGGTCCTGCAAAAAGATATGCAACTATCCATGTTGAAGTGGATAAGGATGAAGACCCTATGAATTGCCACGATACAATAGACAGAATAGAAAGACAATGCCTGAAGAAATTCGGTATTCATATGGTTGTACACTATGACCCTATTGTTACCGATGACTTAAAAGCTGAAAAGTTGCAACTGAAAATTATTGAGTGCTTAAAGTCAAAGGACAGTAGGCTTTCAATCCATGATTTTAGAATTGCTAATTGCAGTAGTGGCACACTTCTTGTGTTTGACCTTGTTTTGCCGGAAGATATGATGAGTCAAGGTAATCAAATAAAAGATTATATCTTACATTCAATTAATAAAGGTAAGTCAAAGTACCTACTTGATGTTACCTTTGACATTGATACAAATGATTAAAAGAAAGGCTGAAACTTATTAAAGTTTCAGCCTTTTTGTTGAGTATGAAATTTTAGTTTATGTTCAAATTAAGTAGAACTTTTATGTTTAATAAAATGCAATTTTTAGATTAGTGCAATCAAAATTAAAAAATAAAATTAAAAAATTAAACATTAAATCTAAATAGAACTACATCTCCGTCTTTCATAACATAGTCCTTACCTTCTGAACGAACAAGACCCTTTTCTTTACAAGCAGTCATACCACCGTTTGCGATAAGGTCATCATAAGAAACAACTTCTGCTCTGATGAAACCTCTTTCAAAGTCTGTGTGGATTTTACCTGCAGCTTGAGGAGCTTTTGTACCCTTAGTGATTGTCCATGCTCTAACTTCAGGTTTACCGGCAGTTAGGTAAGAGATTAGTCCAAGTAGTGAGTAACATTCCTTGATAAGTCTGTCAAGACCACTTTCTTCAAGACCTAGGTCAGAAAGGAAAAGTTCCTTTTCTTCCTTGTCCATATCAACAATATCCATTTCAATTTGTGCACAGATTGGTAATACTGCTGCGTGTTCTTCACTTGCAATATCTCTAACTGTTTGTAGCATTTTGTTGTCCTGAATACCGTTGGTAAAGTCATCTTCACTCATATTTGCAGCATAGATAATTGGCTTTGTTGTAAGTAAAGCAACTTCCTTTAGCCATTCTTCCTGTTCTTCTGTTGTTTCAACAGTTCTTGCACTTTTACCTTTGTTTAGTGTGTCAAGAACTTCCTCAAAGAAGTCAATCTGTGGTTGTAGGCTCTTGTCACCTTTAAGTGCCTTTTTAAGTCTATCAATCTTTCTTGTTACCATTTCTACATCAGAAAGGATAAGCTCAATGTCAATTGTTTCAATATCTCTTGCAGGGTCAACTGAACCCTCAACATGGATAATGTCATCATTTTCAAAACATCTTACAACATGAACAATAGCGTCACATTCACGAATGTTAGAAAGGAACTTGTTGCCAAGACCTTCACCCTTTGATGCACCTTTTACAAGACCGGCAATATCAACAAATTCAATTGTTGCCGGTGTGATTTTATCCGGATTATACATTTCTGCAAGTTTGTCAATACGCTTATCAGGTACTGCTACAACACCAACATTTGGTTCAATAGTACAGAACGGATAGTTTGCACTCTGTGCTCCTGCATTAGTGATAGCATTGAAAAGTGTACTTTTACCTACATTAGGTAAGCCTACAATTCCTAATTTCATTGTTTTTCTCCTTTTATATTGTATTGAATTAATTTATCAGATGATGTATTATTATACCATAGAAATTCTAATTATACAATGATAATCATTAATTGGAGGTTTAATTATGGATAATTTTGTAATAGAAAAAGTTGTAACAGAGGATATGTTGGCAGTAAATGTTGGTTCAGGTAGCCTAAGAGTATTGGCTACACCAACTGTTGTTGCACTTATGGAAGAAGCATCAACAAAACTTGCCGATACTTTTCTTGATGAGGGTTTAACTACTGTTGGTACAATGGTAGAAATTCAGCACATCAGTCCTTCACCAATCGGTGCTAAGATTAAAGTAGAAAGTAAACTAATCAGCAATGACGGTAGGTCATTTAAGTTTGAAGTAACTGCTTATGATAATGCCGGTATGATTGCAAACGGTACTCACAACAGAGTATCTGTAAAGAGCGAAAAGTTCCAGAAAAAGGCAGATGAAAAGTTTGAGTAAGTATGATATTATTTTGTTTGACTTAGACGGTACAATTTCTGAAAGTGCTACAGGTATTCGTTATAGCCTTGAAAAAACTATTGAGCAAGTTGGTTGTGATACATTTGATACAAGCAATTATAAGTTGTATATAGGTCCACCACTACTTGATACTTTCACAAATCTTTGTCATCTAAGTGGAAAACCTGCCGAAGATGCAGTTGAGGTTTACCGTCATTATTATGATACTGAGGGTAAGCTGATGAATAAGCCTTATAAGGGCATAAAAGAAACTTTATTGGAAATTAAATCAACCGGTGTTAAGGTTGCAGTTGCCACCTCTAAGTATGAAAAATTTGCAGAAGAAATTGTTGAGAACTTAGGTTTAACAGAATGTTTTGATGCAGTATGTGGCTCTTTAGCTGATGGTAGTAGGAAAGATAAAAAGGATATTATCCCTTATGCAGTAAATAGATTAGGAAAAGATTTTAACAGTAAAATCGCTATGGTAGGGGATACTTATTTTGATGCAAAAGGTGCCAGACTTTGTAATGTTGATTTTGTTGGTGTACTTTATGGCTATGGTGACAAAGAATCAATGGAAAATGAAGGTGCTACTGTATTTGCAGAAACTCCGGAAGATTTAAAAAATTATTTACTGTAACATTTTATAGCAAGTCCTTGCATATGTATTTTATATGGAATACGGAAGGACTGATAAAATGTTTGTACTAACAGTAAAAACAAAGATTAATAACAAAAAGAAATTTTTATTTATGTGTGCTTTTGGGTTGATACTGATTTTAGCAGTAGTGTTTGTGTCTTGTGACAACACACCTAAAAGTGCATATTGTAAAGAGATAGGTGAGTATTCTCTCAGCTTTTCCACAAGTAATGATAAGGAAACTTTCTTGTCTTACTTTAATGTTAACGGACAACCTGTTACTATTGATAATGTGAGAATACCGGAAAATTTCAACTCTACATACGAAAGATATAATAAGATACAAAAGACTATGGGACTTGACCTAAATAACTTTAAGGGCAAAACCACTAAGCGTTATGTTTATAAAGGAAAGGACAACTACTTTGTTTCTATACTTACTTATAAAGGTAAGGTAGTAGGCTGTCACAAATCTAAGGAACTTTATGGAAGTGACTTTGTATCTTTGCTAAAGGAGTAAAATGAGAATTGATAAATTCCTTGTGTCACAAAATATTTGCACAAGAAAAGAAGCACAAAAACTGGTTAGAAAAGGATTAGTAAAAATTGACAGTGAAATTGTAAAAAAGCCTGAAACTAAACTTGACCCTAATATAAACAAGGTTACTGTAGATGGCAAAGAAATTTCTTATCAAGAATATGTGTATATTATAATGAACAAGCCTAAGGGTTATATCTCTGCCAGTAATGATAAAAATGCAGAAACTGTTGTTGACCTTGTGCCAAAGGAAATGAGAAGGAAAAATCTTTTTCCGGCAGGACGACTTGATAAAGATACAACAGGTATGCTGATTATTACTGATGACGGTGACTTTGCCCATAGAATGTTATCACCTAAAAAGCATGTGGAAAAGGTGTATAAGGCAACCCTTGACGGTGAAGTTACAGATGAAATGGTAGAGAACTTCAGGAAGGGTATTTCTTTCTACGATGGCACACTTTGCCTATCGGCAAAATTACTTCCAAACAAGGAAAATCCACATATTGCAAGGGTAATTATACGGGAAGGTAAGTATCATCAGGTAAAAAAGATGTTTTTAACACAGGGATTAACAGTAAAAGAACTACACAGAGAGCAAATCGGTATGCTAAAATTGCCCAAAGATTTGGCTCCCGGTGAATGTAGATTTATGCAAGAGGATGAGAAGCGTAATATATTTTTGTAAGTTATAAACAAAAAATATGAACATTTTTTATATGTGTGGCTTTTTGCCTAAAATCTTGCGTTAATATTTAGTTAAAAATATAGTAGCCAAATCAACAAAAAAATGATATACTACATTATGATATACGAAACTATTGGTGAGGAATGGTAAAATCCTTGCTTATTTATACAGGGAGGTTATAGTTAGTATGGCAAATGTATCTTTAAGACATGTTTATAAAATCTATGACGGTGGTGTAACTGCTGTTACAGATTTTAACCTAGAAATCGAAGACAAAGAATTTATTATTTTGGTTGGTCCTTCAGGTTGTGGTAAGTCAACAACACTAAGAATGATTGCCGGTCTAGAAGACATCAGTAAGGGTGAACTTTACATTGGTGATATGCTAGCAAACGATGTAGCACCAAAGGATAGAGATATTGCAATGGTATTCCAGAACTATGCTCTATATCCACATATGACAGTTTATGATAATATGGCATTTGGTCTAAAGCTAAGAAAGACACCAAAGGAAGAAATCAAGGAAAGAGTTCAGGAAGCTGCTAGAATTCTTGGTATTGAACAGTACCTAGATAGAAAGCCTAAGGCTTTATCAGGTGGTCAGAGACAGAGAGTTGCTCTTGGTCGTGCTATCGTTCGTGACCCTAAGGTATTCCTACTTGACGAACCACTATCTAACTTGGACGCAAAGCTTCGTGCACAGATGCGTACAGAAATTTCTAAGCTATATCAGAGACTAGGTACAACATTCATCTATGTTACTCATGACCAGACAGAAGCTATGACAATGGGTACTAGAATCGTTGTTATGAAAGACGGTTTCATTCAGCAGGTTGATACACCTCAGCATCTATATGATCTACCTTGCAACGAATTCGTTGCAGGTTTCATCGGTTCACCTCAGATGAACTTCATTGATGCTACTCTTTCTAAGAAGGGTAATCAGGTTTGTGCTGAATTCGGTGGTTATAGCATTCCACTACCTGCAAGCAAGAACGAAGGCGGCAAGCTAGACGCTTACATCGGTAAGGCAGTTAGAATCGGTATCCGTCCTGAACATGTACATGACGAAGCTGAATACCTAGAAAGACTAACAGAAAGTACTCTAGAAGCTAATGTTGATGTTACAGAACTTATGGGTGCTGAAATTTACCTATATGTTAACATTGAAGGTATTCCAATTATCGCTAGAGTTGAACCAACATCAAAGGCTCAGCCTGGTGACAAGATCAAGATTGCATTTGAAACTGAAAAGATTCATGTATTTGATCCTGAAACAGAAAAGACTATCACAAACTGATAACTTGATACTTATGACCCCCTCTTTTGAGGGGGTTTGTTGTTATATTAAAATATTTCTTTGTTAAGCATAACACAGAAATCACCACTGAAGAATTACTAAAACGGACAAATTGGTAAAAATGTATCACGAATATACCCACAAAATAGGGCAATTTGTGATTTTAGTGAAAATTCTCCCTGAAAATTGAAAATAAATGTTGCAATTTTCTGAGTTTTTGTGTAAAATGTATATGATGAACAATATAATTATATGACTTGTAAAGAAAGTGTTAGTCATTATCACCATATAAATCAGGGAGGAAAATAATATGTCAAATAGACTCTTTCAAGGAGTAATACACCAAATGAGAGATACCATTAATAGAACAATCGGTATTGTTGATGAAACATCAGTGGTTATTGCTTGTTCAGAACTTGGCAGAATTGGTGAAGTAAACGAAAGTATAAATGCCGAAACATTGTCATCTACTGTTCCTTATGTTATTAACGGATATACATACAAATCATTTGGAGCAAATCAAAGACCAGAGTATGCAGTCTTTGTTTCCGGTACAGATGAGGCAGCCCAAAGATATGCGGGCCTTTTGGCTATTTCCCTGAATTCTATTAAGCAGTATTATGATGAAAAGTATGATAGAAGTAATTTTATCAAAAGTGTTATCCTAGATAATATCCTACCGGGGGATATTTATCTAAAGGCAAGAGAACTTCACTTTAACTCAGAAGTTACCAGAGTTGTTATGTTAATCAGAATTACATCCAAGACAGATATTTCTGCTTATGATGTTCTTCAAAACCTATTTCCTGATAAGTCTAAGGATTTTATCATTAACATTAACGAAACTGAGATTGCTCTTGTTAAGGAACTAAAACCGGGTATTAAAGAAAAGGACCTAGAGAAGTTAGCTGGTTCTATTGTTGATACACTTTCTTCTGAATTCTATACTCATTGTACAGTTGGTATCGGTACTATTGTAATGGGTATCAAGGATTTGGCTCATTCATTTAAGGAAGCACAGGTTGCCCTTGAAGTCGGAAAGGTATTTGATAACGAAAGAAAAATTGTCAGCTATGACAACCTTGGTATTGCAAGACTTGTTTATCAGCTACCTACTACTCTTTGTGAAATGTTCCTAAAGGAAGTTTTCAAGAAAGGCTCAATTGACAGCCTAGACCAAGAAACTCTGTTTACAATTCAGAAGTTCTTTGAAAACAACCTAAATGTTTCTGAAACATCAAGAAAGTTATTTGTTCACAGAAACACACTTGTTTACAGACTTGAAAAAATCAAGAAGTTAACAGGTCTTGACCTAAGAGAATTTGAAGATGCAATCGTCTTTAAAGTAGCATTAATGGTAAGAAGATACCTAGATGCTAACCCTACAAAATACTAAAATTAATAAGGACTCGCTTCTCAAATTCATTTGCGGAGCGAGTTTTGTACACATTGGTAAATAACATTTGTTACCATTTTGGAGAGATTTTTTTATGATAGAATTTAAAAATGTATCAAAGGACTACCCTTCAGGTACTCATGCGTTGCATAATATCAACCTAAAGATTAACAACGGTGACTTTGTGTTTATTGTTGGTTCTTCCGGTGCCGGTAAGAGTACATTCTTAAAGATGATTATGGCTGAAGAAAAATTAACAAAAGGTGAAATTG
This sequence comes from Ruminococcus sp. LCP21S3_E8, assembly GCA_052118065.1. Taxonomy (GTDB): domain Bacteria; phylum Bacillota; class Clostridia; order Oscillospirales; family Acutalibacteraceae; genus Ruminococcoides. The sequence goes on from JBQKHY010000011.1 coordinate 56,324, forward strand.
TTGTTGACGGAATCAGAATGAGTAAGCTTAAGAGAAGGAAAGTTCCTTTCTTAAGAAGAAAGATGGGTATTGTTTTCCAGGACTTCCGTCTGATTGAAAAGATGACAGTTTACGATAATGTTGCTTTTGCTATGAGATGTGTTGGTGCATCTAACAAAACAATCAAAACTCGAGTTCCTTATATTCTAAAACTGGTTGGTTTGGGCAGTAAGATTAAGAGTAAGCCTAACCAACTTTCCGGTGGTGAACAACAGAGAGTTTCTTTGGCAAGAGCCTTAGTAAATAACCCTGAGATTATCATTGCCGATGAACCTACAGGTAATGTTGACCCTGAAATGTCACATGAAATTATTGACCTACTTTCTGAAATCAATAAGCAAGGTACAACAATCATTATTGTTACCCATGAACATGACCTTGTTAAGGAATTCGGTAAGAGAGTTATTGAAATTCATAAGGGTAAGATTATTCACGATACAAAGCTTGAGCGTAAGTCTGCTGAAGATATTGAACTTATGTCATCATACGATCAGGAAAATTCCGATGATGAGCTTAGCCCGCTTCTAAAGATTGACCAAGAGTCACCTGAAGAAGTACAGGAACTACCTGTTCAAAAGCTAAGAATGTTAAACAAGATGGCAGAAGAAAAGACTGCTCCTGAAAAGCCTAAGACAAAGGTTGAAAAGGCTGTTGAAAACATTGACAAGATTGTTGAAGAAATCGAAACAGATGACAGAGAGGACTTAATCCATACAGTAACTCTTGATCCGGCAAAAATTAAGAGAATTATTGCTGCCGATAGGGAGAAAAAGGAAAGGGATGCTCAGGTAGATTCTGTTATTGATTCACTAAGGTAAAATAGAAAAGGAAATGTAAAAATGAAGCTTAGTAATTTAGGTTATTTAATCAAAGAAGGTATCAGAAATATCTGGTCAAATAGAATGATGAGCCTTGCTTCCATTGGTGTTCTTTTATCTTGCCTTGTACTGACAGGTGCTGCTGTTATGGCATCTTTAAATGTAAAAACAATTGTTGACAAAGTTGGAGATAGCAACGAAACAACTGTTTATATGGAAGATAAAGCAACTGATGCAGTAATCACAAATGCCGGAAAACAAATGGAAGGCTTAAGTAATGTTACCTCTGTTTCTTTCTTCCCTAAGGAAGATGCTATTAAGGACTACAAGGATGTTCTTGGTGACAAGGTTTTTGCTGAAATGGAAGGTGACGGTAATCCACTTCCTGATGCTTATAAGGTTACTGTTAAGGACTTATCAAAATATGAAAGTACAGTAAAGCAAATCCAAAATATTAAGGGTGTTGCAACTGTATCATCTCAAACTGATGTTGCAGATAAATTAACAAGTCTAAACAAGATTATACAGATTCTTTCTGTTGCAATTGTTTTGGCACTTGTAATTATTTCACTATTTATTATTTCTAATACAATTCGTATGAGTATGTATGCAAGAAGATACGAAATCAGTATTATGAAGTCTGTTGGTGCAACAGATACATTTGTTAGAATACCATTCCTAGTTGAAGGTATTATTATGGGTGCTATAGCCGGTGTTATTTCTACATTTGGATTAATGCTTATTTATGATTTGATTATAGAAGCATTGCAGTATGTAGTACCATTTAAGGCAATAGCATTCAACTCAGTAATGTGGCCATTCCTTGGTGCATTTATTATTGCAGGTGTATTTGTTGGTATTTTAGGTGGTCTTATCAGTATTGGTAAGTACCTAAAGAAAGAAGGTTCAATTATCCTTGGTTGGTAATTGAATGTATCTCTGAAAGGAGCATAGCAATGAAAAAAGAGATAATCTCGGCGATTTTGGCTTTGACTGTAGTTGGTGGCACATTTGCTATTGGTGCAAAGGTACAGCCTAGCACAGTTGTTGCTCAAGACTCTATTTCTGAACTTGAACAAAGACAAGCAGAGTTAAAGCAAAAGTCAGAACAGTATGAGAAAGAATTAGAGAAAAACAACAGTAAGATTGCTAAGACAAAGCAGTATCAAAAGACTTTGCTTAACAGAATTGACGCTGTTAATGATGAAATTGTTGTAAGCCAAGAGAAGATTACAACACTTAACAATCAAATTTCTGCTAAAACTAAGAAAATCAAAAAGCTAAACAGTGACATTAGTTCCAGAACAAATACTCTAAGAAAGAGAATTAAGACTATCTATATGTCAGGTGATGTTAGTTCCCTAGAAATTATCCTAGGTGCTAAGGATTTTAGTGATTTTCTTGATAAGGTTGAACTTGTTAGAAATGTAAGTAACTTTGATGAAAAGTTGATTTCTGATATTGAAACAGATATGAAAACTGTTAAGTCAGAAAAAACTGCCCTAGAAAAGGACAAAGCAAAACAAGTTAAAGAAAAGAAAAATCTACAAGCTAAACAAGCTGACTTGCAGTCTGTTGTTGATGAAAATAAAAAAGTGTTAAGCACACTTTATACTCGTAACAAAAAGCAAGAGGAAGCTATTAAGGCTAATAACGGTGCTTTGAATGGTATTGATGATCAAATTCAATCATACTACGAAGAACAAGCTAGAAAGGCTGCCGAAAAAGCCAGAGAGAACAACTCAAACAAGGGTTCTAACGGTGGATCAAACAGTGGTTCAAACAACAATGGTTATTCCAACAATAGTGGTGTCAGTAGCAACAATGGTGGTGGCAGTTATACACCTGTAACACCATCAGGTTCAGGCTACACATGGCCTGTACCTGGACATACTGCACTTTCATCAGTATTTGGTGAAGACAGAGGTACTTATGGTCATGGTGCTATTGATATTTCAGACGGTAGCATTATGGGTGCAACAGTCGTTGCTGCTGACTCAGGTACAGTTGTTGTTTCCAACAACTCATGTACACATAACTGGGGTAAATCCGGTTCATGTGGCTGTGGTGGTGGCTACGGCAACTATGTATGGATTGACCATGGTAACGGTAAAGCTACAATCTACGGTCACCTTACAAGAACAGTTGTAAGTCAGGGTTCCCATGTTTCTAAGGGTCAGGTTATCGGTTATGTAGGTTCTACCGGTTGGTCTAGTGGTCCTCATCTACACTTTGAATGTAGAATTAACGGTACAAAGTATGACCCAATGTCAGAGTTCTGATTATGAGCAATAGAAGAGAAAGACGACCTGTTAAAAAGGGTGTACCACTAGGGGTTACTGTTACAATTGCAGCAATTTGTTCTGCTATTGCTTTTTCCGGTGCTTATGTTTATGCAATGCATACCTTTAATTCAAAGGTTACTGACTTAAACGAAAAGCAAAGAATGTTTACAAAACTTTATGAGGTTGATTCAGCAGTTAGAGAGAACTACAAGGGTTCAATTGATGAAGAAACTTTGAGAGAGTCTTTATCCTCTACATATGTTAAAAGTGTTGATAATGACAACATTCTTTATGTTCCGGAAAGTGACTATAATGAAGATAAATACAGTAAGGACTACAAGAGTTTCAAAATTTCTGACGGCTCATATGTGCTAATTAAAAAATCTTCATTAAAAAATAATTAGTTCAACAAAATAAGCATAATTTTTCCCTCTTTGCATACTATTATAGAAATAGTGCAAAGGGGGATTTTCTTTGTTAACAACATTTAGAATTGAAAAAAGAAACCTAAAAGGATTGAAAAAATTAGTAAAGCCATTTATAAAGGATAAACTCCTTGAAGATTACGGAGAAGAAAAAAACCTTATTGTCCGTCAAATGGTTTACATAAGCTATAATGATAAAATTAATTGGAAAGTTGTAAAGAATAGAGCAGGTTATCAGTCAAAGTGTTTAGTGTGCAGTGAGAATATTTCTTTCCCAATAAACTCTAGGTTGCAAAGGTTTGTTGACAGTACATTTTCAAAAATTATGACGAATAACTTTGCCTTGTCGCTACTAAAAACAATGGAAAATCCGGAGAAGTTGAAAATTGTATATTACGATATTGACGGTAACAACAAGTATTTTTTAACCGAACTTTGTAAGCTAACTGACAACTTTATTGTTGTAACAGTTAACAAGAAAAAGTACAAGGAAATTTCCGATAAATTGATGGATGAAATGGGTGTCAGCTTAGTTTATACCGATAGACTTTCAAGAATGAAAGATGCTGATCTTGTAATTGCTCCTACTCAAATCAGAAAAATTCTTGACTTAAACAGTAAAGCAATTGTACTGACAAGTGAAAAACCTTGTTTTGATATGAATGCACAATGCTACTATGGATATAGTGTTGAAATTCCGGAAAATTTAGAAAAATACCGTCCTGAGGATATGGACAGTTTGTACTTTGCATCAGCTCTATTTTCAAAAGGTAGGCAACACTATATGGCTGAGCTTATTCCAAAGACAACTTATAACGAAAATTGTACCTGTACAGTGAAAAGTATGGGAAAATATCTTGCTAAAGCAGTGGTTTAGGGGATTGACATAATCCTTATTAATGATATAATAAAATAGTATATTTATTTGAAAAAGGATGTGTTTTTAATGGCAAAGCAGGTTATGCTTACAGAAGAAGGCCTTAAAAAATTAGAGGCTGAACTTGAAGTCCTTAAAGGCGAAAAAAGAACTGAAATCGCAGAAAAAATCAAGGTTGCTCGTTCATATGGTGACCTTTCTGAAAACTCAGAATATGATGATGCAAAAAATGAACAGGCTATTCTTGAAGCTAGAATTGCAGATATTGAAGCAAGCCTTAAAAATGCAGTTATTATTGATGAAAGCGAAATCAGCAATGATAAAGTACACCTAGGTAGTACAGTAAAAATTAAAAATCTTGCTAACGATATGGAAATGACTATTCGTATTGTTGGTTCAAACGAAAGTGACCCTAAGAAGCTACAGATTTCTGATGAAAGCCCTGTTGGTATGGGACTTATAGGCAAGTCAATTGATGATGTTGCAGAAATCGAAACTCCAGGTGGCGTTGTATCTTACAAGGTAATGGAAATTTCAAGATAACTTAGATTAAATTGATAATTAAGGGCAGTTCTTGATACTGCCTTTTATTATGGAAAGGAAATAAAAAATGGGTGAACAGAATAACCAGAACAAGAACAACGGTGGTGACCTATTAAAGGTTCGCCGTGACAAGTTAGCAGAACTACAGGCTGCTGGTAACGACCCTTATATGGTCAATACTTCAGCCAGAGATACACTAAACAAAGATATTTCAGATAACTTTGAAAAATACGAAAACCAGACAGTAACAATTGCCGGTAGAATTATGTCTAAGCGTGGCAAGGGTAAGGTTATGTTTATGGATGTATATGACCGTACAGGCAAAATGCAGGTTTTCGCAAAGTTTGATGACCTTGGCGAAGAAACATACAAAGGTCTTAAAAAGTGGGATATTGGCGATATTATGGAATGTACAGGCTTTGTTTTCAAAACAAAGATGGGCGAAGTTTCTGTTCACGCAACAGGTGTTAAGCTTCTTTCAAAGTCACTTCTTCCACTACCTGAAAAGTATCATGGTCTAAAGGATGTTGACCTAAGATACCGTCAGCGTGAAGTTGACCTAATTATGAATCCTGAAGTTAAGGAAACATTTATCAAGAGAGGCAAGATTGTTTCTACTATTCGTAACATTATGGATAGCAAGGGATTTGTTGAAATTGAAACTCCAACACTAAACACAATTCCGGGTGGTGCATCAGCAAGACCATTCGTTACTCACCATAACACACTTGACATTGATATGTATATGAGAATTGCAACAGAAATTCCTCTAAAAAGACTTATCATCGGTGGTATGGAAAGAGTTTATGAAATCGGTAGAATTTTCCGTAACGAAGGTATGGACCCTAGACATAATCCTGAATTTACTACTATCGAACTATATCAGGCATATACAGACTATAACGGTATGATGGATATTACCGAAGAACTTATCAACAAGTCTTGTATGGCTGTTAACGGTACAGAAGATATTACATACGGTGATTATGAAATTTCTCTAAAAGCTCCATTTAAGAGAATTACAATGATTGATGCAGTTAAAGAACAGACCGGCGTTGACTTTGGTGAATTTATGGGCGACACAGAAAAGGCTAAGGAAGTTGCAAAGGAACTTAAGCTGGAGGTTAAGCCAACTGATACTTGGGGTAATGTTCTTGCTGAAGCATTTGATGAATATGTAGAAGATAAGCTAATTCAGCCTACATTCGTTATTGATTATCCGGTAGAAATTTCTCCTTTAACAAAGAGAAAGAAAGATAACCCACTACTAGTAGAAAGATTTGAAATTTTCGTAGCAGGTGGTGAACTTGCTAATGCATATACAGAACTTAATGACCCTATTGACCAGAGAGGTCGTTTTGAACATCAGATGATGCTTCGTGAAAACGGTGACGAAGAAGCTAATATGATTGATGAAGACTTCCTAACTGCTATGGAATACGGTATGCCTCCAACAGGTGGTATGGGTATGGGTATTGACAGACTTGTTATGCTACTAACTAACTCACAGACAATTCGTGATGTTATTGCATTCCCAACAATGAAGCCTGTAGGTGCATCAAAATCTGCTAACAAGCCGGTTGCTGAACCTAAGGAAGAAAAAATTGACTTCTCTAAGGTAGAGGTTGAACCACTGTTTAAGGATTTTGTTGACTTTGATACATTCAGTAAGTCTGACTTTAGAGCAGTAAAGGTTAAGGAATGTACAGCAGTTCCTAAGTCAAAGAAACTTCTACAGTTTACTCTTGATGACGGTACAGGGGAAGACCGTACAATCCTAAGTGGTATCCACGCTTATTATGAACCTGAAGAACTAGTAGGCAAAACACTTATTGCTATTACTAACCTACCACCAAGAGCAATGATGGGTATTGAGTCTTGTGGTATGCTACTTTCTGCCGTTCATGAAGAAGAAGGAGAAGAAAAACTTCACCTACTAATGGTTGATAACCATATCCCTGCAGGTGCAAAGCTCTATTAATTTTTAATATTTAATTCAAAGGGCAATTTCTATATTTTGTATAGAGATTGCCTTTTATTATATATGAATTTATATAATTGTTCTATAAAAGAATTAAATGGTAGATTGATTTATGTTATAATATTGTAGATTTTTAAGGAGTTTTATTATGGATGAACATAAGAAAAAAGAAATAGAAGTTGTTGTTGATACTGCAATATCAGCTTTTGCTGAAGGATTGATAAGTCGTTATACTGCTGAAGTTGATGACGAAAAAGGTGTAATAAACATGAAAAAGAACAACTGTTTTATAGCAGAGCTTGGAGAGGAGTTTATGTTCTATTCTGCTTTTGTGAGATCTTTTGATTCTTCTTTTGGCAATGTATTAGAAAAAATGGGTAATAATATTGCAAAATTATCATATGAAGTACGCAATAATATCAATTCTTTTATATTACCTGATCAAGTTAGTCGTATATCTAATATTTTAGATAATTATGTTGATCATGTAACTATGCCTAGTATTGATCATTACTCTACATATTCATCAATATATCCAAGAGATATTACTAGTTATAAAAGATCACATGTTACCGACAATTATTTTTATTGTAGTGAGAAAAACGAACATTATCTTATTGAGTTAAAGGCATCAGGTGATTTGGATAATAAAAAATCAAGAGCAGAGAAAAATGCTTTATTAGAAGAGTATTTTTTATTGAAGAATGAACTTAAAGACGATGAAACAGCTAAAGTTAAAATATTTTTTGGTACTGCTTATAATAAATTTGGTGAAGGTAAAGTTTGGAAGCAAGAAAGAGTTAAGCAATTTTTTGCAGAGGATGAATTACTAATTGGCAGAGATTATTGGAATTTTGTTTGTGATGATGAAGATGGTTTCAATGTTATGTTTGAACAGTACAAAAAATCTGCAGAGAAAATTAAAGAGGCTTTAACAAAAATAAAGGATATGTATTTTGTATGATTGATGTTAATGATATAAAAGATTATTTACTAATAAACGATGATTGCTTCTCAGTTTTGAAAAATATACCAGATCATTCTGTTGATTTGATTTTGACTGATCCACCATATAACATAGCTAAATATAGCACAGGTAATATGAAATTTAATTGGAGAAGTGAAATTAATAACGATTTAGCTGAATGGGATTTATCAGAACTAAATCCTAAAGATTTAATTGGGGAATTTAAAAGGGTATTAAAGCCAAATGGTAATATTTTCATATTTTGTTCTTATAATATTATAGGTGAATATCACAAGGTCTTTGATCCTGAATTTGACACATTTCAATTTATGGTATGGCATAAAACAAACCCTGTTCCTAATTTTAGAAAATCATCTTTTTTAAATAGTTGTGAATTAATTGTTAGTTGTTGGAATAAGGGGCATACTTGGAATTTTACAAATCAAAGGGATATGCATAATTTTATTGAAAACAGTATCTGTATGGGTTCTGAGAGAGTAAAAAATAAAGATGGGAAAAGTCTACATCCAACACAAAAGCCTGTAGCTATTCTTGAAAAAATAGTTAAAATCGCTTCTAATGAAAATGATTTAGTACTAGATTGCTTTAATGGGGTTGGAAGTACAGGTGTTGCTTCTTTAAAAAATAATCGCAGATACTTAGGTATTGAAATAGATAAAACTTATATGGATGCAACTGAGCAACGATTAAAGATTTATAAAAAAAAATAATTTAGTGTATGTTGCCCTTTGAGAAAGGAGAAATCCTTTTCTCAAAGGGCTTTGTTATATCTTTCATATTTAATTGACTTTGATTAAGTGTTGATATACTTCAAAAGTTCAATTTTGAAATTAATATCGCTGTGAAAAAAATTAATATCGATGTGAAAAAAATATTTATTGACAAAATTCAATGTATATGTTACCATAAAGATGTAAAAACTATACGAAACACTAAATGTGAACTAAAACGATATTTTATAAATAAAGTGTGCTGCATAGAAAAACCATAACAATGAAGATTACATTATAAAATAATTAATGAAACAAAGGGCTATAAAGGAGGAATTTAATTATGAAAAAAGCATTTTTATTATTCCTTGTGTTGATAATAACTTGTGTTACTATAACGGGTTGTAAAGATTCTTCAAATAACACAAGTTCTTCAAGTGGTGCAAACAATTCAAGTAATACAATTACTTCAAGTAGTTCAAAAAATGCAAATGTTGGAATGATAAGGGACTTATCTGTGGATTTGGAAAGGAAGTATAGTATTCCTAATTCTGACAGTAATGTGTTAGAAGTTGTTTCAAAAACTGATGAAGTTTATCAGAATGACCTAAATGAACTAATATCAGTATCAGATGATGTTATTCGTGGAACAATTCAAAATGTGTCTTACACTAGCTATGAAGGTGTTGCTTGGACAAAATCTGATGTCTTGATAACAGATACATTTAAAGGTAATTTGAAAAAAGGAGATGTAATATCAGTGTTTACTTTGGGTGGATATATTCCACTTAGTGAGCATATTAAAGGACACAATGACGCATTTCGTTTCAAAGATTTAAGTGCAAAGAAAATTAAAACAACTTTCCTTAAAGAAACAATTGACGGTGAAAAACCAATTAAAAAGTCTGATGATTTGATATTGTGTGTAGTTAAAACTCCTAAGGATAGCCCATTACCAAAGGGTGCATATGAGCGAGTTTCTTATTCAGGGCAGTTATATGCCGAGAACAACAAAGAATTTGTTCAAATGATTACCGATAGTTCCCACAAAACAGTGAAAACTTATTCCTATGACGATATTAAAAAAATGACAGAATAGAACAAATAATAAAAACCCTTTGAAGAATTAAAATTTTCAGAGGGTTTTAATTATATATTGATTTATTAAATCAAATGTGTAAAATGAATATGTAATTGAAATGGGTAGTTCGGTTATGAATTATCCTTTATTTTATAAAGAGGTTGTTATGATTAGAAAAGCAGTAGTAGAGGATTTACCTTATATTAAGGAAATTTATAATGATGCAGTTCGCAATTCAACTGCAACATTTGATATTACAGAAAAAGGTGATGACTTTTTCAGGACTATGTATGATGAACATAGTGGCAAGAGAATTTTTTATGTTTATGAAAAAGATAACAAAGCAGTTGCTTATGTTACACTTTCAAAATTCAGCCATAGAGATGCTTACGATACAACAGTAGAACTTTCTGTTTATGTTAATAAAGATTATAGACATCAGTATATTGCCACAGAATTAATGGAATTTGCCATTAACTTTGCAAAAGAATGTAATGACATATATATAATAGTTTCCCTGATTACAGATGAAAATACGGAAAGTATCCACTTGCATAAGAAGTATGGCTTTCAGTTTTGTGGCAAAATCAAAAAAGCCGGTGTAAAATTTAATCGTGACCTTAATGTTGATATTTATCAGTTGATATTTAAATAAAAATCTCATTTTGGAAAAAGAAAAAATCTCATTTTGGAAAAAGAAGATAATTGAAATTATATTTATAATATGATAGAATACATATGTATAGTACCTATTGTTGGATAGAGTATGATTTTTGAATTGAAAAGCAAAATATTCATACAAAACTTTAGATGTACATAAAGATAAATTTTTATATAAAGAAGGTATATTATGCGTTCAGATTTAATTAAGAAAGGCCCTACAAGAGCACCTCACCGTTCTCTTCTAAAGGCTATGGGTATTACAGAAAGTGAAATGAAAAAGCCTTTCGTTGCAGTTGTTTCAGCTAAGAGTGACTATATTCCGGGTCACAAGCACTTAGATGATATTGCTGAAGAAGTAAAGGCAGGTATTCGTAATGCCGGTGGTGTTCCATTTGAATTTAACACAATCGGTGTTTGTGATGGTATTGCAATGAACCATAAGGGTATGAAGTATTCTCTATGCTCAAGAGAAATCATTGCTGACTCAATTGAAATTATGCTAACTGCTCATCCACTTGATGCAGTTGTATTTATTCCTAACTGTGACAAGATTGTTCCGGGTATGCTTATTGCTGCTTGTAGAATGAATCTACCATCAGTTTTCGTTAGTGGTGGTCCAATGCTACCCGGTGAAAAAGATGGTGTTAGATACGGTCTATCCGAAATGTTCGAGTATGTTGGTGCTTGTGCTAGTGGTAAGATTACAGAAAAAGAACTTGCTGAGTATGAAGACAGTTGTTGTCCAACTTGTGGTTCTTGTTCAGGTATGTACACAGCCAACTCAATGAACTGTCTAACAGAAGCTATCGGTATGGGTCTACCATTTAACGGTACTATTCCGGCAGTATATGCCGGTCGTAGAAGACTTGCTAAGACTGCCGGTGAAAGAGTTATGTACCTACTAGAAAATGACATTAGACCAAAGGATATTATCACAAAGGAAAGTTTTGAAAATGCTCTAACTTGTGAAATGGCTCTTGGTTGTTCTTCAAATACAGTTCTTCATCTACTTGCTATTGCTTATGAGGCTGATATTCCTGTAAACATTGAAGTAATTGACGAGATTTCTAAGAAAACTCCTCAGATTTGTAAGCTAAACCCAGCAGGTAAAATCTTCATTACTGACCTTAACGAAAAGGGTGGTATCCCTGCAGTTATGAAGGAACTTTCTAAGAAGGGTATCATCAACACAGATTGCCTAACTGTTATGGGTACTGTTGGTGACAGAATTGCTAATGCTAAGGATGCTGACGGTGAAATTATCCACACAGTAGATAATCCACTTCGTCAAGACGGTGGTATTGCTATCCTAAAGGGTAACCTTGCTCCTGAAGGTGCAGTTGTTAAACAGGGTGCAGTTGCTCCTGAAATGATGCAACACACAGGTCCTGCAAGAGTATTCAACAGTGAAGAAGAAGCAAATGACGCTATCCTAGCAGGTAAGATTGTTGCCGGTGATGTTGTTGTTATCCGTTACGAAGGTCCTAAGGGTGGTCCGGGTATGAGAGAAATGCTTTCTCCTACATCTGCTATTGCCGGTGCCGGTCTGGATAAGGAAGTTGCTCTTATTACTGACGGTCGTTTCTCAGGTGCTACAAGAGGTGCATCAATCGGTCATATTTGTCCTGAGGCTGCTGCCGGTGGACTTATCGGTCTTGTTGAAGAGGGCGATTCAATCACAGTTGATATTACAAACAGAACTTTAACTCTAAATGTTGCTGATGATGTTCTTGCTGAAAGAAAGAAGAACTTTAAAATGCCTGAAAAGGAACTTTCAGGTTACCTAAAGAGATATTCAAAGCTAGTTACTTCTGCATCTCAGGGTGCTGTTTTTGAAAAGTAATTTTAGTTTGAATTGACGATTTCTATTTTTAATCAGTATTTAACTTAATAAATTATGACCACTTACAATTGTAAGTGGTCATTTTTGTTATGAGCAACTTTATAAGTTTATATATTTTGTTTGCTAGTTAGATAAATTAGGGTTTGTAGAGTTAGAATTCACCTTGTTTTGGGGTAGATATTTAGAATTAGCAGAGACTAACCAGCCTCCCTTGTGTAAAGGGAGGGGGACCACGAAGTGGTGGAAGGATTGTTTTGGTAGGCACTTTAGATTATATAAGATTTATTCGATATATGATTTAGGGAACGAACACTGTTCGTTCCTATATTTATAGATAACTTTTATCTAATCGTACACATCTTATTTAGAGAGCACAATCTACCGTGACAATCCCTCTGTCAGCTATCGCTGACATCTCCCTTTACACAAGGGAGACTGGCGAATATGTATAAATTTAGGGTAACTACATAGGACAAAATTACAACAAACTTTTGGCTCACAGTCGTAAGGGCGAACATCGTTTGCCCGTTTAATAGTAAAATGTTTTATACAATTTTGTCCTATGTAGGAACTAAAAATTATCACTTGCTACATAGGGCAAAGTTCCTATATAAAGGATAGTTTGTAACGGGACATCAATGATGTCCCCTACAACTGTAACTCATAATGTTCATTGTATTTTATAGTTAGAAATAAAGGAAAGTTTCTTCTATGATGATATTTTAAACAAGTTTAAAATATCAACCACTCCTTCAGTCATTCTTTAAAAGGTGAATTGCTTTGCAATTCACGAATGACAGCTCCCTCAGCGAGGGAGCCTTTGTCTTTACCATAATTTATACTAATTTATAAAGTCTGTACTATTTAAAAATTGCGTACTTATTTTAGATTTGTACAAACTATTTTGCCTCCCTTGTGTAAAGGGAGGGGGACCACGAAGTGGTGGAAGGATTGTCTAGTAGGTAGTAATAGATAGATAAAATTTAGATAGTAAAACAAAACCTATAATTATATCTATCGAATAAAATTGATATAGTAAAAAAAGTGTGTACCATAACAATCCCTCAGTCGCTCTTTAAGAGTAAATTGTCATTCTTCCAATTTACGAGCGACTAGCTCACTTTACACAAGGGAGCCTTATTTGCTGAAAATTAACACTTTGTACTTATCCCCACAAACCCTAATTTATAGAAATAATTATCGAATCACACAATGAAATTTACCTCTATGTACAAACAGAATTAAAAAAACAAAATTGAAAAAACAAATTTATTTTATAAAGAATAACTTATAATAATGTATAGTTACTAACATTTCCTTTCTATATGTGGAAAAGTAAATAGGCATAAGATAAGGCACTTCAAATGAAATGCCTTAAAACTTAATATGTAATTATCTTACAACAACTTTGCATTTTGCAGTTTTGTTGCTACCATCGGTAGTTTTGCAATATACATAGCTTACACCTTTTCTAAGAGCTTTAACCTTGCCGTTAGAAATTTTTAGAACCTTTCTGTTAGAAACATACCACTTAACACTTTTGTTATCTGTTGTAGATGGAGAAACAGTAGCCTTAAACTTATAAGTCTTGTTTCTCTTTAGTGCTAGTGTATTTCTGTTTAGCTTAACAGAAGAAGCCAATCTCTTTGTTACAGTAGAAATTTTTAAGTCTTTGTAATGACTGTTTGCACCGGTTCTACCATAGTTAGTGCCATCAGTAGCATCAAGACAAATTAGGTTCAGGGAAGTTTTCATAGAACCTTTGCCTGTAATCTTAAACTTCATAGAAATAAGGTTAGTTGCTTTCTTGAAGTTCATAGGTTTCATAATACAAACTGCATTAAAACGAATCTGTCTTGTTAGGTTGTGATTTTCTACGAAAGAACCTTTCTTCATTTCTGAACTGTATGAAACACTCATTAACTTTAGTCCACCGGTGTAGTCAACATGAGCTTGAATATCTTCCATTAACTTTGGTGCCTTAATTCTATATGTAACAGTTACAATTTGACCTTTGCTTACTGCTTTGCCGTTAAGTGTAGTAGCCTTTGCACTTGCAGGGAAACCAATGATAAACATAGTTGAAAGAATAATAACTGTTAGTAATGATGAAATAAACTTTTTCAAATCTTTCACCTCCTTATTCTCAATTATAAATGTTTAAAAGGATTATTGCAATGTTGCTATTGACTAAATTTATATTAAGTTTTTGGTGATAATAGATAAAAAACACCCACCAAAGTCGGTGGGTGTAGAAGTATTGAAAATATGGGTTAATTATTCAATAATTGATGTACCTGTCATTTCTTCAGGCTGAGGTAGACCAAGAATCTTTAACATTGTTGGAGCAATGTCAGCAAGCTTGCCACCTTCACGAAGAGTACAAGGATAATTAACAACACAGAAAGGAACAGGGTTTGTTGTATGAGCAGTAAATGGAGAACCATCTTCTTCATACATCTTATCTGCATTACCATGGTCAGCAGTGATAAGAGCTACACCGTCCATTTCCTTAATGGCGTCAACAACTTTACCTGCACAAGTATCAACTGCTTCTACTGCACTACAAGCAGCAGGGAAGATACCTGTATGACCAACCATATCACAGTTAGCAAAGTTAAGGATAATCATATCATACTTGCCACTTTTGATAGCGTCACAGCACTTGTCACATACTTCATATGCAGACATTTCAGGCTGTAGGTCATAAGTTGCAACCTTTGGTGACTTAACAAGAATTCTGTCTTCATTTTCGTACTGCTTTTCAACACCACCGTTAAAGAAGAATGTTACATGAGCGTACTTTTCTGTTTCAGCAATTCTTAGCTGAGTCATACCGTTGTTAGCTACATATTCACCTAGTGTGTTTACAAGTGCTTCAGGTTTAAATGCAACTTCTACATTAGGCATTGTTGCATCATACTGAGTCATACATACGAATGTTAGTGGGAAGAAACCGTTCTTTCTTTCAAAACCGTCAAAGCTTTCGTCAACAAGTGTTCTTGTGATTTCTCTTGCTCTGTCAGGTCTGAAGTTAAAGAATACAACAGAGTCATTAGCCTTGATTGTATCGCCACCTTCAATAACTGTAGGTAGTACGAATTCATCAGTAGTGTCCTTGTTGTAAGAAGCCTGTACTGCATTAGGAGCAGTGTCAGCCTTTTCACCTTCACCATATACCATTGCAGAATAAGCCTTTTCAACTCTATCCCAACGGTTATCTCTATCCATAGCGTAGTATCTACCCATAACAGTAGCAATTTTACCTACACCAATCTTAGCCATTTCTTCTTCACATTCAACAACAAAGTCCTTAGCAGATGATGGTGGAACATCTCTACCGTCTAGGAATGCGTGAACATAAACCTTCTTAAGACCTGCCTTCTTAGCTAGTTCAAGTAGGCCGTATAGGTGAGTGTTGTGTGAGTGAACACCACCGTTAGATAGTAGACCCATTAGGTGTAGTGAAGAATCATTGTTCTTAGCATTTTCAATAGCCTTAGTTAGAGCTTCATTCTGGAAGAAGTCACCGTCTTCAATAGACTTAGTGATTCTTGTTAGTTCCTGATATACAACTCTACCGGCACCAATGTTTGTATGACCAACTTCTGAGTTACCCATCTGACCATCAGGAAGACCAACATCCATACCTGATGCACCGATTTTTGTAACAGGGTTTTCACCAAAGATTTTGCCTAGGTTTGGAGTCTTAGCAGAAACAATAGCGTTACCTGCGTCAAGAGAAATACCGAAACCGTCTAAAATCATTAGGATTAATGGTTTTTTCATTATAATCAATTCCTTATATTTAAATCAAAATTACTTAGATGCAGCAGCAACGATTGGCTGGAACTTTTCAGCAACTAGAGAAGCACCACCGATTAGACCACCGTCAACATCAGTCTTTGAAAGTAGTTCTTCACAGTTACCTGCGTTCATAGAACCACCGTACTGAATTGTAACTGCGTCAGCAACTTCCTGACCATATAGCTTAGCAAGTGTTGCACGAATGAAAGCACAAACTTCTTCAGCCTGATCAGCAGTAGCAGTCTTACCTGTACCGATAGCCCATACTGGTTCGTAAGCAATAACAGTCTTCTTAACATCTTCAGCAGAAACACCGAATAGGTCAAGCTTAATCTGTCTTGCGATAACTTCTTCAGTAATGTCACATTCTCTTTCCCATAGAAGTTCACCAACACATACGATTGGCTTTAGACCATGAGCTAGAGCAGCCTTTGTTCTCTTGTTAACAGTTTCATCTGTTTCACCAAAGTACTGTCTTCTTTCGCTATGACCTAGAACAACATAAGGAACACCCATTTCAGCTAGCATCTTAGCTGAGATTTCGCCTGTGAAAGCACCGCTTTCTTCCCAGTGACAGTTTTCTGCACCGATCTGAATGTTTGTACCTTCTGTAGCTTCTAGTGCAACTGTTAGGTCAACGAATGGTACACAAGCGATAACTTCACAGTCAGCATCTTTAACCATAGGAGCTAGTTCTGTTAGTAGAGCCTTAGCTTCTGATGGAGTTTTGTTCATTTTCCAGTTTCCGGCAATAATTGCCTTTCTTTTGCTCTTATCCATTATGAATAATTCCTTTCAAAATAAAATATTTAAAATATTTATGTAAGGGCAGACTGTTGTCTGCCCCTTTATAATCTAAAATTATTTGTCAGCGATTACATCAATACCAGGAAGAACCTTGCCTTCTAGATATTCTAGAGAAGCACCGCCACCTGTTGAGATGTGGCTCATCTTGTCAGCGAAACCTAGCTGAATTACAGCAGCAGCTGAGTCACCACCACCGATGATTGTTGTAGCGTCTGTTTCTGCAAGAGCCTTAGCAACAGCGATTGTACCCTTTGCAAGAGTTGGATTTTCAAATACGCCCATAGGACCGTTCCATACAACTGTCTTAGCAGACTTAACAGCTTCAGCAAATAGCTTCTGAGTTTCTGTACCGATGTCTAGACCTTCCTTATCAGCAGGAATTTCTGTAGCAGGAACAACCTTAACTTCGATTGGAGCATCGATTGGATCAGGGAAACCGTCACCGATTGTTGTGTCAATTGGAAGAAGAAGTTTCTTACCTAGCTTTTCAGCCTTTTCCATCATTTCCTTACAGTAGTCAATCTTGCTATCGTCAACAAGAGAAAGACCAACTTCGTAACCCTTAGCCTTTAGGAATGTGTAAGCCATACCACCACCGATGATAAGTGTGTCACACTTTTCTAGTAGGTTAGAGATAACATTTAGCTTATCAGCAACCTTTGCACCACCAAGGATAGCAACAAAAGGTCTTACTGGGTTTTCAACTGCGTTACCTAGGTAGTCGATTTCCTTCTGCATTAGGTAACCAACAGCAGTATCTTTAATGTGCTTTGTAACACCGGCAGTTGAGCAGTGAGCTCTGTGAGCTGAACCGAAAGCATCCATAACGAAACAATCAGCTAGTGAAGCTAGTTCTGTTGAGAATGGTTCTTCATTCTTTGTTTCTTCTTTTCTAAATCTTGTGTTCTGTAGTAGAACAACATCGCCGTCCTTCATATTTGCAACAGCGTTCTTTGCATTTTCGCCAACAACTTCGTCATCAGCAGCAAATACAACTTCCTTGCCTAGTAGTTCAGAAAGTCTAACTGCAACAGGTGCTAGAGAGAACTTTTCTTCAGGACCATTCTTAGGCTTACCAAGGTGAGAGCAAAGGATAACCTTGCCACCGTCATTCATAATCTTTTTGATTGTTGGTAAAGCAGCTGTAATTCTGTTGTCGTTTGTGATAACGCCATCCTTTAGTGGAACATTAAAGTCACAACGGCAAAGAACTTTTTTGCCAGCGTAATTTACATCATCAACTGTAACTTTGTTTAAACCCATATTTAAACATCCTTTCAAATAAATTACTTATTAAAATCTGTTCCCAGATATAGTTAATTATATAACAATTTTGTAATGGTTTCAATAGATATAATGATTTTATCCCTACTTTTTTCTGTGTTGTAAATAGATATGACCCATTTTAGGGTAAAAATAAAATACGATTTAATATTTCGCTTGTTTTACTGACTTTTGATTATGAATATTAATTAATGAATGGAT
>JBQKHY010000012.1:0-72945 GCA_052118065.1 Ruminococcus sp. LCP21S3_E8
CCTAAAAACAGTCCACAGGACTGTTTTCTTAACGGTCGCCTTCGACTCCTTCTTTTTTTGCAAAATAAAAAGCACATCAAAAGATGTGCTTTCATTTTGGCAGGGGCAGAATACTATTAATCTAGCGAAAGTGCCTACCACGCTTGTTGCGCACAAATACGAAAGGAAAGAGGCATCTGCGCTCTCCCTAAAAACAGTCCACAGGACTGTTTTCTTAACGGTCGCCTTCGACTCCTTCTTTTTTTGCAAAATAAAAAGCACATCAAAAGATGTGCTTTCATTTTGGCAGGGGCAGAAGGACTCGAACCCTCGGCACGCGGTTTTGGAGCGGCCCCAGGGTAAGATTTTTTAGTGCTTTAAAGTGATGAAAAGTGTCGTGAAAAGCCAGTAAACATCGGGGCTACTGACACTTTACAACATTTTATACTTTTAAACGAACTAGCAACATATTTCCAATTTTCTAAAAATTTTTTAGAAAAATTTTTAGAAGAAATTAATATCATTCGCAAAACATAAAACCGAACACGACTTCCAATGCACTATTAAGTTTTATAAGAGTAAAATTTAGAACCATTATGTAACCAAAAGTAGAGTGTTGCATAGTGGTTTTTATTTTTGAAAACATCTTTTCTACCTTTGAGTATACCACCAAATCAATCCTTGTCAACCATAAATTATATGTATATTTATAAATTCACTTTGTAATTATATTCATAACTTTGATTTTTATAACAATAGAAATATATACAAAAGAAAACCAGAAGCTGAAACAAATCAACTTCCGGTAATTAATTACGGAAAATCTGTTTTTATTTCCTCATTATTTAATAATACATTGAATTTTATATCTTTTTTAAACTTAAAAACGGATTTTTCGTTTTTATCTGCAAAATTTGAAAATAATAAGGCTATTTATTTTGAAAGAATTGATGCTATTTTCTCAATGGTTTTAGGTGTGAGCCTATTTCGATTAGAATTGTGTATTACTTTGTCTATGTCATTAATATCTGTTAGTACATATTCGCTAACAACAGGACTATTTCTGTTGATGAGAAATGCAAATCCACTGACCCATACATCTACACCATAAAAATATAGGTATTTTGCTAATATATAAACTTGCCTTTTTACCTGTTTGATAGGATTTTTAACCATTTTAAAATATGTATTTCCTGATGGTGTAGTATGATATTTTTGCCATTCATAATCATCCTCAGTCCCGACTAACTTCCCACTATAATTTTTAACTTCTATGATAAAAATACCATATTGGTTTACTACAACATTATCTAATTCTGCCGGTTTTCCATCATAAGAAATATTAATATTTGTGAAGAGTAAGTCATCTTCTCTAAGCGTACTTTTTATGACATTAGTTGCAAAGAACTCGCCTTTTTTACCTGCTCGTTTTTGAGGGGACTCAAATATATCATCTAATTTTATTTTCTTGATTTCAAAAACAATTAAAATTATAACAATAATTATTAATACTATCATTATTAATACTATCATTGAAAATATCGCAAAAAACATAATCCACCTGTTTAAAATTAATCGTCTATAAATTACTTTCTTGCCTTGATTATATCATTTTGTGAATAAATAATAAATATATTTTATTGAATGATAAGCTGAATTGTGATAAAATATATACAAAATTTACATTGTTCTGTAAATTATTTGAATTATTTATATTTAAATTTCAGATGATAAACTAGGTATATATATGGAACTTATTAATAATACAACAAAAATACTTAAAGATGATTTAAATGAAGAGATAAAAGAAGGTAGTAAACTTTCCATTGCATCAGCTTGTTTTTCTATTTATGCCTTTCAAGAATTAAAAAAACAATTGTCAAAGATAGATGAACTTCGATTTATTTTCACTTCACCAACATTCACTACAGAAAAAGTGCCAAAGGAAAAGAGAGAGTTCTATATTCCAAGATTGAATAGAGAAAAAAGTCTATATGGAACAGAGTTCGAAATAAAATTAAGAAATGAGCTTACTCAAAAAGCAATAGCAAAGGAATGTGCAGAATGGATAAAACAGAAGGTAACTTTTAAGTCTAATGTTACAAATGACATTATGATGGGTTTTATCAACCTTGATGATAAAAATTATGCACCAATCAATGGCTTTACAACTGTCGATTTAGGTTGTGAGAGAGGCAATAATGCTTATTGTATGATACAAAAAACAGGGACTCCATTTTCTAAAGAGTATTTAAATATATTTAATGAATTATGGAATGATGCAGAAAAATTGCAGGATGTTACTGATGAAGTTATTGATAACATAACTGCAGTTTATAACGAAAATTCGCCTGATTTCATATATTTTGTAACATTGTATAACATTTTTAATGAATTTCTTGAGGATATTTCTGAAGATGTTCTTCCAAATGAGGCAACGGGATTTAAAGAAAGCAAAATATGGAGCATGCTTTATAATTTTCAGAAGGATGCTGCGTTAGCTATAATAAATAAACTTGAAAAATATAATGGTTGTATTTTAGCTGATAGTGTAGGTTTAGGCAAAACATTTACAGCTTTAGCGGTAATAAAATATTATGAAAATAGAAATAAGTCAGTACTTGTACTTTGTCCAAAAAAACTAGCAAATAATTGGAACACATATAAAGATAATTATGTCAATAATCCTATTGCATCTGATCGCTTGAGATATGATGTGCTTTACCATACTGATCTTAACAGAATAAGTGGTAAATCTAATGGTCTTGACCTTGATAGATTAAATTGGGGTAACTACGATTTAGTTGTAATAGATGAATCACATAATTTCCGTAATGGTGGTAAGATAATAGAAAATCCAGATGAGAATGATAAAGAAAATAGATATGTAAAGCTTCTCAAAAAGGTGATTCGTGCAGGTGTAAAGACAAAAGTACTTATGCTTTCAGCAACACCGGTTAATAATAGGTTTAATGATTTAAAAAACCAACTTGCTCTTGCGTATGAAGGTCACACAGAATATATTGATGAAAAATTAAATACTTCACATTCAATTGACGAAATTTTTAGAAACGCGCAAAGGGCATTTAATACCTGGAGTAAGTGGGATGTATGTGATAGAACAACAGCAAATTTGTTAAAAATGCTTGATTTTGATTTTTTTGAGGTTTTAGATAGTGTTACAATAGCTCGTTCAAGAAAGCATGTTCAAAAATATTACGATACTTCTGATATAGGAACATTTCCTAAGAGATTAAAACCAATGTCGTTTGCCCCCAAAACTAACTGATTTGCAGTCAGCTATTACATATAATCAAATATTTGAGCAACTTATGTCTTTGCAACTTACTATATATATGCCTACGCATTATATCCATGCAAGCAGAAGAGAAAAGTATTCAGAACTATTTGGTAAAGATAAGCAAAAAGTAGGTTTTGACCAAATGGGCAGAGAACAGGGAATTCGCAGATTGACTGCAATTAATCTTATGAAGAGAATGGAAAGCTCTGTTTATTCCTTTAATCTTACTCTTACTCGTATAAAGAATTTGATTCAAACTACTATCAACACTATTGATGAGTTTGACAATTATAAAGACACAAAACTTGATTTAACAGATATAACTGATGTTGATGAGTTTGATGAAGAAGATCAAAATATTGATGATTTATTTTCTTTTGGTAAAAAGATAAAGATTAGTCTTGCAGATATGGACTATGTTTCCTGGAGAAATAGTTTGCAAAAAGATGCTGATATCCTTGAACTTCTGTCTCTTATGATTGAAGATATTACTCCGGAACATGACTTAAAACTTCAAAAACTGTTAGAAATAATTGATAATAAGATAACTAATCCTATAAACGAAAATAATAAAAAAATAATTATTTTTACTGCTTTTGCAGATACTGCAGGATATTTATATGATAATGTAAGTACCTATGTAAAGGAAAAGTATGGATTAAATACAGCTATGGTATCCGGAATGGTTGAAGGTCGTACTACTTGTCCAAAATTGAAAAAGGATCTAAATACAGTTCTAACTTGTTTTTCACCATTATCAAAAGATAAAAAATTACTAATGCCAAATGATAATACGGAAATCGATTTACTTATTGCCACAGACTGTATTTCGGAAGGTCAAAATTTGCAGGATTGTGATTATCTTATAAACTATGATATTCATTGGAATCCGGTTAGAATTATTCAACGATTTGGCAGAATAGATCGTATCGGTAGCAAAAACAAAGTGGTACAGTTAGTTAATTTTTGGCCTGATGTATCTCTTGATGATTATATTAACCTAAAAGCAACAGTCGAAACTCGTATGAAAATTGTAGATATGACTGCCACAGGTGACGATAATTTGCTAAGTGATGACGAAAAAACAGATCTTGAATATAGAAAAGCACAACTTAAGAGATTGCAAGAAGAGGTTGTAGATATTGAAGAAATGTCAAGTGGTATTTCTATTATGGATTTGGGACTAAATGAATTTAGACTGGATTTGCTGGAATATACAAAGAATCATCCTGATATAGATAAAACACCCTTTGGCCTTCATGCAGTAGCAGCGTCCGGTGATGATACACCACCGGGAGTTATCTATGTGTTGAAAAATCATTCAAATAGTGTAAATATAGATAATCAGAATAGGCTACATCCATTTTATATGGTTTATATTGGTATGGATGGACAGGTTATTTGCGACCATTTATCACCTAAAGATTTACTTGATAAAATGCGTTATCTTTGTAAAGGAAAGATTGAACCTTATAAAACTCTTTGCAAACAATTCAATGTAGAAACCAGAAATGGTAAAAATATGTCAAATTATTCAGAATTGTTGGGAGAAGCTATATCATCGATTATAGAAGTAAAAGATGAGAGTGATATTGATAGTTTTCTTTGTGGAGAACAAATTAGCTTTTTATCAAATGAAATTAAAGGTTTAGATGACTTTGAACTTATATGTTTTTTAGTGGTAAAATAAGGAGAATAGGATGCTTGGATTACCTAAATCAACAGAGATTCATAAACAACTTCCTAAAAAGGCTATCTATACAAAATTCCAAATGAATACATTGTCTAAATCAAAAGTAGATGCTGATATTTCTAGGATAACAATCGTGAATGAAATAACACCGTCTAAAATTAATATTCCTTCTGGAGAAGAAGTAAAAAGTTTTTTCGTTCTTCTCGTTTTGTTAAAGAGAAAAGACTTTAATGAATCAACTATTGTAACTTTATCAAAGCTAATTCCACAAAATATCCTTTTTGTTTTACAGTATGAGGATGAATGTAAACTTGCAATCTATCATAAAAAGTTGATGCAAACAGAGTGGAAACAATTAAACCTACATAAGATTCAACTACAAGGGCTAAATTTAGATAAAGTATGGGAAAATATTGTTATTTCTATCGGCAGTGTAAATATTGAACAAGGGAAATCACTTAATCAACAGATAGAAAATGATGAGAAAAAGCAAAAGATAAATAAACAAATAGCAAAATTAGAAAAACAAGCACAAACTGAAAGACAACCAAAGAAAAAACTAAAGCTTGTGCAGGAAATAAGAAAATTAAAAGGGTGGGTTAGAAACCTATAAACTTATATTGTATGATTATGCTATCCTAAATAGAAAGGAGGCATATGAAATGCAATATTATAAAATATTAGCAGTAAGTGGACTTATGGGATATTCAGATGATGATATTTTTAGTCATAAAGTCTTAGATGCTTATTTTGAAAGTTCATATCATTCTTTTGATGATGAATTAACAGAATTAGAGATTTCAGAAATGCTTTATGAACTATATAAAGATAAAATCAAAAGTCTTGAAGAACATAGTAAGCTATTTAATCCTACTGTAAATTTTATACCCTTAAAACGAGGTAAAACCATGGATAAAATGAAAATGCAAACCAAAAATATTGCTGATGAAAATTATGAGAAATTAGCAAAATTGTTTCCAAATGCAGTGACAGAAACTATTGATGAAAACGGTCAAGTTGTTCGTGCTATTGATAAAGATGTATTAATGCAAGAAATAAATACAACAGTAGTTGATGACAAAGATCAGCGTTATCAATTTACTTGGCCGGATAAGAATAAGTCGATAATAATGGCAAATTCTCCAATTAACAAGACACTCCGTCCATGTAGAGAAGAAAGCGTTGATTTTGATAATACAGAAAATCTTTACATTGAAGGTGATAACCTAGAAGTTTTGAAATTATTACGAGAAACATATCTAGGTCAAATCAAAATGATATACATAGACCCACCATACAATACTGGAAATGACTTTGTGTATGAGGATGATTTTAAGCAAACAACTGAGAATTATATGGATAGCAGTGGCCAGTATGATGAAGAAGGAAATCGTTTGGTAAAGAATCTTGACAGCAATGGTCGCTTCCATACTGATTGGTTAAATATGATCTATCCTAGACTAAAAATCTCCAAGGATTTGTTGACTGATGATGGTGTTATTTTTATTAGTATTGATGATCACGAACAAGAAAATTTAAAAAAGTGTTGTGATGAAGTTTTTGGTATGAATAACTTTATTGCACAAGTTGTATGGGAAAGGGCTTTTTCTCCAGTTAATTTGATGAAACATTTTTCTCCATCTCATGATTACATATTATGTTATGCTAAAAACATAGAAGAGGCTTTTTGCAATGGTATTGCAAGAAGTGATGAAACAAATAGTAGATATGCCAATCCAGATAATGATCCAAGAGGTGTATGGAGTTCTAGCGATATTTCAGTTGGACCTCCTGTGTTAGAAAATATTTATCCGATCACAACGCCCTCTGGGCGTGTGGTTGAGCCTCCAGCTGGGCGCAGCTGGAGTCTCTCACAAAAAGCCTTTTATGAGAGACTCCAGGATAATAGAATTTGGTTTGGTGCAGATGGCAATGGTGTACCTCGCATAAAAAGATTTTTATCTGAACTAAGAAAAACAGGTGTTACTCCAATGACAATATGGAAACATACAGAGGTTGATCATTCTCAAGGGGCAACACAAAAACTTGCGAAGTTGTTTGATGGAAAGAAATATTTTGATTATCCTAAATCTGTTCCGCTAATTGAAAGATGCTTGCAATTGTATACTGATGAAAATTGTTTTGTACTTGATTTCTTTAGTGGTTCTGCAACAACGGCTCATGCAGTAATGAAATTAAATGCTGAAGATGGTGGAAACCGTAAGTTTATCATGGTTCAGTTACCTGAGAAAACAGATGAAAAGTCAGAGGCTTTTAAAGCAGGATATAAGAATATTTGTGAAATAGGTAAGGAGCGTATTCGTAGAGCAAGTAAGAAAATTGTTGAGGAAAACCCCGATGCAAAGTTCGACGGTGGCTTTAGAGTGCTAAAATGTGATAGTAGCAATATGAAGGATGTTTTCTATTATCCTGATGAATACAACGAACCTTTGTTCAGTAGCCTTGTTAATAACATTAAGGATGATAGAACTCCGGAGGATTTACTTTTTCAAACTATGCTCGATTTAGGTATATTGCTTTCTTCCAAAATTGAAGAAACAACTATTGCAGGCAAAAGAGTGTTTACTGTTAATAGAAGTGATGATTTAGATAGTAATGCCGATCTTATAGCCTGTTTTGATGACGATGTTACCGATGAAGTAATTACAGAAATTGCCAAGAAACAACCTACATATTTTGTTATGCGTGATAGTTCTATGGCTGATGACAGTGTAGCAACTAACTTTGAACAAATTTTTTCCACATACAGTCCTATCACTACAAGGAGAGTGATATAATGGCAAATTTAGATCTGTTAGTAAAAGAGCTTGTTAAATACGAAAATGAAACTCCATGGCTTGAGTTTAAACACAACAATTGTTCCCCTGAAATGATCGGTAAAGATATAAGTGCTTTAGCTAATAGTGCCGCATTGTATGATAAAAATTGTGCATATATGATATGGGGTATAGATGATAAAACTCATGAAATTATTGGAACAAATGTAAACTTACATACATTAAAGAAAGGTAATCAGGAGATTGAAAACTGGTTAAGAGATTTGCTTTCAAAGAATGCTGATTTTGAATTTTCTACTGTTGAAGTGAATAATAAAACAGTAGGTGTGCTCATAATATATAGTGCCAAGAATCAAACTGTAATGTTTGAGAAAATGGAATATATTAGAGTTGGGAGTTATAGTAAAAAGTTGAACGATTATCCTGAAATGCAAGCTAAACTGTGGGATAAACTACGCAACAAAAAATTTGAAGAAAGTATTGCAAAAATAGATTTAACACTTTCAGATACATTAAAACTATTAGATTACGATGCTTATTTTCAAAATGTTAATATACCTCAACCACAAGATGTGGAGCAAATAAGTCATTATCTTATGGAAGAGGATGTTTTACAAAAACAAGATAATGGACTTTATTCGATAACTAATTTAGGGGCAATATTATTTGCCAGAAAATTAAGTGATTTTTCTAAATTAAATCGTAAAGCTATAAGAGTTGTTAAGTATAGCGATAATAGCCGGTTGAATATGTTGAAAGAGGAAATTATTGAAAAAGGCTATGTAGCAGGTTTTGAAGAGTTAATGAGATATATAGAGGCTTTAATACCAACTAGAGAAGTTATCATTGGAGCAAAGCGTGAAAAACAAAGTGCCTATCCTATGTTAGCAATAAGAGAAGTAGTATCTAATGCATTGATTCATCAAGATTTTTCCATTACAGGTACAGGACCGGTTGTAGAAATATTTAGTAATCGGATTGAGATAACAAATCCGGGTGTACCATTGATAGATGTAAGAAGACTTATTGATAATCCTCCTATTTCAAGAAACGAAAAGTTAGCTTCACTTATGAGAAGATTAGGAATGTGCGAAGAATTGGGCACAGGATGGGATAAAATTGTAATTTCATGCGAAATGTTACAATTACCTGCACCGAAAATTGACCTTTATGCAGATAGCACAAAGGTTAGTTTGTTTTCTGAAAAATCATTTTCAAAAATATCTCCTGAAGATAAAATGTGGGCGTGCTATTTACACGCATGTATTAAATATGTTCAAGGTGATTATTTAACAAATCGTTCTTTAAGGGAAAGGTTTGGATTAAAAGACAGTTCTTCAGGCAGTATATCCCGTTTAATAAAGGAAACAGTTCAAGCGGGATATATTAAACCTCTTGAACCTGATACTGCACCAAGGTATATGAAATATTTACCTTTATGGGCGTGATTTAACTTGCCGGTAACTTGCCGGCAAGTTGTTTAGACAATTTAAACGGAGAAATTATTTTTCAAAAAGCCCATAAACACTAAATTATAGTGAGAATGTTAGCGGGTTATTTGAACAATTTTAACTTGCCGGTAACTTGCCGGTAAGTTGTTTTAGACAATTTCAACTGAGAAATAATTTTGTGAAAAGACCCATAAATACTAAATTATACTGAGAACGTTAGTGGATTTTTCGATGATTTTAATTTGCCGGTAACTTGCTATTGTAAATTATATGTGTTGTGATGATTATTCTTATGAAGAGAATTGAAAAAATAAGAAGGTGATTTAGTTTGAAAGGTTTGTATGAAAGAGATTATACTAAACTTAAATCTGAAGAAATAGAGGAAAAAGAAAAGATTGAGGCTGAAAACACAATAGTGACAGGAACATTAATAGTTCATAGAAATTGTTTTTGTCAATATCCAAAGGCAGTTAGACATAATTTAAGTTTGTTTCCTAATAATTATCTAGATATTAATTTTTTAAAAAATGAGAAAGAATTAAGAAAACAATGTGATGGTTTTGAAAAACTGTTAAATGACAATAGTATCACTGAATTGGATATTAAACGATATATTCAGAATAATGGTTATTATAGCATTCCGGGATCTATTTTTGAGAGGTTTCAAACAGGTCATCATGAAGCTGTTTTGTTTAAGGAGTTTTCCTTAGGAACGGAGTATAAAGCGGACTATCTATTGTTAGGCAGAAGTTCTTGTGGATGGCAATTTATTTTTGTTGAGTACGAGAATCCTTATGGGCATGTAATAATGAAAAATGGTGATTTTGGAGAAATTGTCAGAAAAGGCATTAATCAAGTTAAGGACTGGGAAAGATTTGTCGAAGGAAATTTTAATGCCATATATAGAGAATTGAAAAAATATACCAATAAAGACTTACCACAAGAATTTATTACATATGAATCTGCTCGTGTTCATTATGTTGTGGTTGCAGGTCGCAGAAAAGATTTTGATGAGAATAAAAAAACTCGTTCATTGCAGTTGGGTTTACGAAAACAAAATATTATGCTTCTGCACTATGATAATATATTAGATGATACTATTGATTTAATTGGCAAAAATACATATTAGGATGATAAAAATTGAAATTTAATTTTAAAATACAACAATATCAAACCGATGCAGTAAATGCTGTTGTTAATGTTTTTAATGGACAAGGTTTTCATGATAGAACTACTTATCTTAGAGATCTTGGTGATACTGATAAGGCTCAAGCTAGTTTGATAGAAGATGGTCTTGGCTATAAAAATGAATTAATTAACCTTTCTGACCAGCAACTTCTTGATAATATACGCAAAATACAGAATGATAATAATATTAGTCTTTCATCAGAATTAATTAACGATATTGGAAGATGTAGTCTTGATGTTGAAATGGAAACGGGTACCGGAAAAACCTATGTTTATATTAAGACTATGTTTGAACTTAATAAAAAGTATGGTTGGAATAAATTTATTGTAGTTGTTCCTAGCATTGCTATTCGTGAAGGTGTAAAAAAGTCTTTTGAAATGACTGCCGGACATTTTATGGAGCACTATGGAAAAAAGGCTATGCCTTTTGTTTATAATAGTTCCAACCTTACTCAACTTGATAGTTTTTCAAGTAGTTCCGGTATTAATGTAATGATTATTAATACCCAAGCTTTTGCTACATCTATGAAAGAAAATGGTAAAAATAAATATGCCAGAATTATCTATTCTGAGAGAGATAGTTTTCAGTCTCGCCGACCTATTGATGTTATAAGAGCTAACCGTCCAATCCTTATTCTTGATGAACCTCAAAAAATGGGTGGTAAAGTAACTCAAAAAGCTTTGAAAGGTTTTAATCCACTATTTACCTTAAACTATTCTGCTACTCACCAAAAACATCATAATCTTGTTTATGCTTTAGATGCAATTGATGCTTTTAATAAAAGATTGGTAAAGAAAATTGAAGTTAAAGGATTTGAGGTTAAAAATCTCAGAGGAACAGATAGTTATTTATATCTAGAGCAAATTGTTCTTGATGGCAAAAAGCCACCTAGAGCAAAACTGGAATTAGAAATTAATTATTCTAAATCTGTCAATCGTGAGACTAGATTATTAGAAGTGAGTGATAACTTATACTATATATCGAATGAAATGGAACAGTATAAGGGATATACCATATCTGAAATAAATCCACTTAATAATACTGTTTCTTTTACAAATGGTGAAGTGATAAAAACCGGTGACATAGTGGGTGATGTTTCTGAAAAGGATATGCGTCGTATTCAAATTAGAGAAACAATCATTTCACATTTTGAAAAAGAAGAAAAATTATTTAATATGGGTATAAAATGTTTGTCACTGTTTTTTATTGATGAGGTATCAAAATATCGTCAGTATAATGAAAATGATGAAGAAGTATTAGGAGAATATGGTGTTATGTTCGAGGAAGAATATATGAATATTCTTAATGACTACCTTACGCTTGAAGATACACCATATAAAAAATATCTAGAGTCAAATTGTTGTGATAAGACAAAAGTACATAAAGGTTACTTTAGTATAGATAAAAAAGGGCATTCAATAGATAGTACCATAAAACGTGGTAGTGATTCTTCGGATGATATTTCTGCTTATGATTTGATATTAAAAAATAAAGAGAGACTGCTAAGTTTTTCTGAGCCTACCAGATTTATTTTTTCTCATTCCGCACTTCGTGAAGGTTGGGATAATCCAAATGTTTTTCAAATATGTACACTAAAGCATTCTGAAAGCAATACTTCTAAGCGTCAAGAAGTAGGTCGTGGCCTTAGACTATGTGTAAATCAAAACGGTGATCGAATGGATATTCAATCTTGTGGTGATAGAATACATGATATAAATGTTCTTACAGTCATTGCAAGTGAAAGCTATAAAACATTTGTTGATGATTTACAAAAGAAAACTAGGGAAGATCTTCGTGACAGACCAAAGGCTGCAACTGTTGAATACTTTAAAGGTAGAAAAATTATAATTGATGGTGAATCAATCATAATTGATGATAAACAAGCTGAGAAAATACATCGTTATTTAATTAAAAATGACTATGTAGATGATGACGATAAGGTTACAGATGAATACAAAAATGATGCAACTATGGGTACTTTAGCTCCAGTTCCGGATGTGTTAAAGCCTATGGAAAAAGGTATTCATAGGCTTATTCAGTCTATTTATGATGACAGTGTGTTTGATGAAATGTTTAATGATGGTCATGAAACTAAAGTTAAAGAAAATCCGTTAAATAAAAATTTTGAAAAGAAGGAATTTCAAAATTTATGGAAACAGATAAATCATAAATATGCTTATACAGTTAAATTTGATAGTGATGAATTGATAAGAAATGCAATTTGTCATATTAATGATAAATTATATGTTTCACAGTTGCAGTACACAACTACTGTTGGCAGTCAGAAATCTGAAATTAGTCAGTATGAAGTTGAAAGCAAAACTTCATTTACTAATTTGAAATCAAGAACACAGACTTTGAAACACTATGCGTCAAGCAATATAAAATATGATTTGTTAGGAAAAGTTTCTGAAGGTACGACTCTTACAAGGAAAACTGTTGCAAAAATACTCCAAGGTATTGAACCGAAGAAATTAAATATGTTCAAAAATAATCCTGAAGAATTTATATCTAAAGTAATAAGATTAATTAATGAACAAAAAGCCGATACAATTGTTGACCACATTACCTATAATGTTATCGACAGTGAATACGATAATGATATATTTACTTCGGAAAAAATATCTCAAAGTTTTGACAAAGCATTTATAGCACAAAAAGCAATTCAAAATTACGTATTTACAGATGGTACTGCTGAAAAAAGTATCGAGAAAAAATTTGTCGAAAATTTGGATACAGCTGAAGAAGTGTGTGTTTATGCAAAACTGCCACGTTCATTTCATATTCCAACACCGGTAGGAAATTATGCTCCTGACTGGGCTATTGCTTTTTACGAAGGAACAGTAAAGCATATTTATTTTATTGCTGAAACTAAAGGTACAATGAGTTCTTTAGAATTTAGAGCTATTGAAAAAGCTAAAATTAATTGTGCTAAAAAATTATTCGATAATTTGTCTAACTCTAATATTAAATATCATGAAGTGAAAAGTTATCAAGACTTACTTAATGTTATGAATGACGATTGAGTTTTGTAATTACAATTATATCTAATATGATAGTATTCAATTGAAATATTTTATGTAAATAAAGAAATCCAAAGCAAAAAATTAATAAGAAATGAAAAATACTCCTGCAAGATTTTTAGACTTGTAGGAGTATACTTTTGTAATTTGAATTTATTTTGGTTGCATAACAGTTGTAAACTGAAAATGAACCTTAATTAATTATGTAGTAAACAATTTTCAAAGACTTTAAAATAAAGCTTTTGAGGAAGTGTGTCAAATTAATAATGTTATGATTTCTTTAAAAATAAGTCATCTAACTTCTTTTCGTATTTTGGCATAGAACCTTTGTTTTTTACATTAGTGTTATACAGTTCATCTTTTTTAAAAGTGTTTGAATCTAGTTTTTCACTGAATTTATTATTGCGTAATGACATACTGAATTCATGTGCAAAAGTTGCGACAAGGGAATCTTTTTGTTTTTCATTAAGTTTTTTTAAAGAATAATTAAAATTTGAGTAGTCATATTGATAATTGTTTAAATGTAGAACTGTTTTAGCAATAAAATACCAACTTGAGTACTTATATATATCTCCTAAAACATCATTTAGATTTTTATGTTTCTTTGACACACTATCAAATAAATTTAACAAGGATGAGGCAAAATTAGTTGGAGAGTAATACTTGTAAAAATCATTCCTATCTTTTATATTATGAAATACATTACTTTCTGTAAAAGTATATGTGTTTTGATCATCTGAAATTTTCATTTTCAGTAGCGCCTTAGAAGAATTTCGTGCCATACCTGGTGATTGATCCAAAAAACACTTTACTAATTTAGCAAACATTGTAATTTTATAGTTTTGAAAATTACTATTTAGTGCTCCTCTTTTGACGATTTCAAACGCTCTATCATCATTGAGGTCAAAAGTAAGTGAATTTATATTATCAACAAATGAATCAGTAAAAACAATATCTTCTTCGGAAATGCTTTTTTGTCTATTCAATGAAACGCTTATATTGTTGATTAATTCTTTACTGCTTTTTTTAGATATATTAATTATTCTTAACAAAACATATGCATTTTCTTGTCCTCTATTATCATCTTGATTTTCAAAAAAATACTCAGATGCAGCAGATATGGTTTGTGCACCATTGATTACGGAAATTATTTTACTTCCTATGTTTGATAGTAAAATTTTTCTTGGATTATTTATAGCAAAGTCATTATCATTAATAAGTATTGTAATACCATTGTTATAAAACCAGAATTTTTCAGGTTCTTCTTTAATAGTGGTTTTAATTTTTTCATCTACACTTAATTCGTCTTTTATTCTATATCTAACATTATAATCAAATAAGGAATCACCCATAGAATTATATAGATTAACAATATCGTAAAGTTTTGCAGTAAATACATAACCTTTAATATCTTTAGAAGAAGGGATAGATATTGAATCCACTCTTTTGGTTATTGAAATGAAATAGTTTTTTTCATTATTATCGTTAAAAAATTGAATAATCATTTTTGAAAGTTTAATATTCTTTCTTTGATTAGGTAGATTAGCACCTGGTTCTATTAAAACAAATAAAGACTGTTTATCCAATTTCATTTTAGTTTCTATATTATCGACAATGATAATAAAACGATAAGGAACATCAAATTTAATAGACTTTAATTTTTCTATAATTGCTTTTATATTGGTGCCTTCAAATCGAAGAAAATAGTATCCATAAGTTTTATCATCTACAAATGAAACTTCATTTGGGAGGATACTAAACTCGTCTTCTAAACCTGATGAAAAATCGTTAATAGATTTTAATAATTCTTCTTGATCAAAGTCATCACAATAATCCCTTATTGTACTTTTAATTATTTTATTCAGTTCTTCACGAGTCTTGCGGTAATTTTTTGCCATCATTTTCACCATTGCTTTTTTTTAAAATAAAATCATCTGTGAATATTGAAATATCCAAATCTTTTATCCTTGAATTTATAAATATAATATTATTATAAATAGTATCGTTAAACATATCTATGAAATTGTTTAAAACTGGAGTTTTTTCATCATCGTTTTTTACGCATTCCTTTAGTTCAATGCAACCTAAATAATATTCCTTCAAAGCATACTCTAAACTAACAACTTTATCAGATACATATTTTTTATTTTTGCATTTGGTTATTTCGTCAAATATGGTTTTGATATAATATTCAAAATCTTCTTCTAAATTATACAATATCATATTTAATTCGTTTTTTAGACTAAAATTAGAAGTATCTACAAAATCACTTTTTTTAATCATATTATCAACGAAATTTTCCGCAATAGGGTATATTGTAGCGGTGTCAATTCCAAATAAAACTTTTAATTCTTCTCGGATTTTATGTTTGCTGTTACCATCAATTTCTATTGTTTTACACAGACGGGATGGGATTTTTTCATATTCATTTCCTTGAAAAAGTATAAATGCACCTTGTTGGGCGATTATTCTCTTATTGGTTTTTATATGGTCGATCAATTTGTGGTTTTTACCAAATAATTGACATTTTATAAAAGACTTGTCGTTTCCATTAATTATTTTGTCATAAGCATTTATTATGTTTTCTCCTGTTGGACAAAACATTTTTTCAATACCAAATATAAATACTTTTCCATTATCTTTATCATACTCATTTTCAGGTTTATGATAATAAGGTGTGCATGCAAAATATAAAGCAACTAAGCAATTATATGAAACATCCAATAATCTGCTAGGAAATCCATCATGTTGAGCAGAAATTGCCTTTTCTAAATAGGTTGATCCAATAGAAAGGTTATTTGCGGTCATTTCATCAAATAAATTTTTCTCAAATTTTTTATTTTTATATAAAACATTTTGTCTAAATATATTGGGTACACATGAGGTTTCTTTATAATCTTTACATTCTCCCCTAAAAACTACAATTTTCTTTTGCTTTAGATAATCGCTAATATTATCCGTCACCACTTTAATATATTCAGATACAGATGTTACTATATTTCTATTCATTAAATCACCTTTCATATAGTTATAATTATATATTATTCTAATTACCTTTTATATAAATGTAAAATGTGATTCATATTAATTCTTTTTATTATTTTCAAATATTTTTTTGAATATACATACTTATGATATGTAATATTATTGCATATATAATATATCCATAATTCTTGTTAATAATTTATTTTTATTGTATAATATTTTACAAAAATTGCAATATAGATTATTATGAAATTTGAAAAAATACTATATAATTATTTACAGATACTTGATTTTATTATGAGTGTGAGATATAATATGAGATATAGAGATTATTTTATTTAAAAAGATATAAAAAGACGAAAAAATGTGGGTGCAACCTCCTAAGTTTGCAACAGTTTTTACTACTGTTTAAAGAAGTAAAGAAGTAATAAGAATGGTATGATGATCATACTTGGTGACTTCATCTATTTATAGATGTCGGAAGAATTTTTGATTATTAATTATTATATAAAATACTTTATGTATTTAACATCGTTAGTAGTAACCTTTTTGGTGGCAATTAACAAACGAACTTTTTGAAACCACCCTTAAATGGCATAGTATGTTATTGAATTATACAATCACCGATTATAGATTTGTAATTGTTGGTTGCATATACATAGTATTATGTTATCGAATTAAACAATCACTGATTATAAAGTTATAATTGTTGATTGCTTATACGGGTATAGCATTTGCACTATCATTATGTGTATTTTGCTTGTGTAGTCTACTTCTGTTGTAGATGAAGATAGAATATGTAGTTGAAACTAATATAATTCTTTATAAGAATTATAAATGAGAGCTAAGATTAAGAAGTTAGAGCTAATTTCAGTATTATTTTTTATTAGATTGAAATTAGAATGGGGTAGGGGAAACTATACCCTAAAAATTTATTTGGAGAAGAAAGCAAAGATATTTATAAGTGTAAATTATGTTTATGTTTTAGTAAATGTTTTTGTGATGATGTGGGGAAAGTCCTACATTTGGAAAGAAGGTCACTTATTTAAAGGTATTTAGATAGGTGATTTTTGTTTTGTTTCACTTTATTTTATGTGTTGACAAAAGATAAAGCATCATATAGAATAAAATTAAGTTATTATTTATTATTAAATACATTTATAATGTATAGAATTGTTAGAAATTTGACTTGTAATTTTACAAGTTATTATTAGCTAGCAAACTTTTTTGAAACCACCCTTGTTGGCATATAAATTCCAAACTTATATTGTTGATAAATTAAGAAATCACCAACTAATTTATTATGTTGTTGGTTGCTTATACGGGTCTAGCATTTATGCAATCATTTTGTGTATTTTGCTATCGTGTCTATTCCTTTTTTGAGTTGATGACACATAATTATGTAATTAGAATTTTCATAATTCTTTATAAGAGTTATGAAAGAGAGTTAGAAGGAATGAATTTAAACTAGTTTCAATTTTTTATTGAAGATTGTTATTAGTATGGGTTTGGGTGAACTGCGCCTAAATGTAGATATAAAATTTAATTACCTAATGATTGAGAGTGCAACATTGGTTTGTGCTCTTTTTGTTTTACAAAAATTTTTTAATGAAATAATATTTTTCCGTGTGGAAATCTTTTAAATATTTTAAATAGACAAACAAACATAAGCAATATATGCTTAACTGAATTTATATATAAAATATGGAATTGAATTCCTATAATGTATGCCCAAGATGGTAGGGCTCCGGCATTAAGTTTAAATCGGTAAATTATCATCAAATATAATATAATGAAAGGAGAGTGATAATATGATACATAAACTTACTAATATGTTTGTTTGCACACGGGTGTT
Organism: Ruminococcus sp. LCP21S3_E8; assembly: GCA_052118065.1. Lineage (GTDB taxonomy): Bacteria > Bacillota > Clostridia > Oscillospirales > Acutalibacteraceae > Ruminococcoides. The sequence continues at coordinate 18,275 of JBQKHY010000012.1, forward strand.
TCATTTTATTAATTATTTATGTCTAAGAAGACAGATTTTAACAAAGAAATATATACTGATAAAAAAGGAGGTATTGATTGGGCAAAACTAGAGTTGGGTATCCGAGGATATACTAGATTTCAAGATCAAATTAGACTTCTAGACATGTGTTTAAAAGCTTTTGGTATTAAAAAAACAGAAATCCGTGATGCATTAGGGTTAGCTCAATTGAAGACTCTTAGCAATTACGAAAAGGGTGTATCAAAACCGTTATTTGGTAATATATTGTTTGGTTACCTAAAGTTTGAGGTAAAGAAAACAATTATTATATGTATGTTAGAAAGACTTGGGGAAATTGATAAATTATTAAAAGAGAATCCGAAGGATTTCTATGAAATTTTTGGATAGAAGCATCCTTATAAAATAATCTGAGAGCACAATTCAAAAGATTGTGCTCTTTTTTTAATGCGAGTAATATAGTCAACTTTAATATAATAATATTAACCATAAATTTATTATTATATCATATTATCTTTGAAAAAAACAGGGCTAATATTAGCCCTGTTTTTTCTTACATAAATCTTTTATACTAAATCCATCGATCGATACAGTAGCATTAATTAATGCAAAACAATATAGAAAGAAGGTGACAAAATGAACATTGACATGGTAGTGATTGATGCCAACAAAACTATTGGCAAAAATCCTGTACTTGTAGATGTTACTCCTGCATATGTTTATGAAAATGGCAAGAGAACAGGTGAGGTTAGTGGCTTTAAGTACACTATTGCTTTACCTGAAAGAGCATTTGAGAAACTTGCAGTAAAGATTGATGGTGATTGTAAGCTAGATAAGCCTAGTGACCAAAACTATCCTGTTGTAACTTTTGACGGTCTTGAAATGCGTCCATATTGGACACCTGAAGGTTATAAAGTTATGGCAACTGCAAAGAGTATTCGTACTCAAGGTGGCAACTCCAAGGCTTGATATAAGTGCTAGATCGCTTCGGGTGGTGTGCCTTAAGCACACCAGACGGAGCCTCTACGATAGGGGTTAGTATTACCCCTATCGTAGCAATGTAGCAGTAGCAAAGGAGTTGTTTATATGGGAAGTGCAAATCCTCAGTCCAGAAAATGGCTATTAACTATAAATAATCCTGAAAAGTATGCACTAAATCATGAATCAGTTAAGGATATTCTTCATTTATTTAACCCTGATTACTTTTGCTTAGTAGATGAAATAGGTAATTCAGGCACAAAACATATGCACATCTTTATTTATTCAAAGTCTCCAATTCGTTTTTCAACATTAAAAAATAGATTTCCTGTAGCACACATTGACAAAGCCAATGGTTCAGCTATGGAAAATCGTGATTATCTTCGCAAAGAAGGTAAGTGGAAAGGAACAAATAAAGAAAGTACAAACCTTATTGATACATTTGAGGAAGTTGGCAATATACCAAAGCCTGTTGATGAAAATTCACCGGATATGTCTGCATTAATTGAAGAAATTGAAAAAGGATTGGATACTTATGAAATTATCAAAGCCCATCCTAAATATGGTTTTAGGATAAAAGAAATTGATGCTATAAGGCAAACAGTGTTTTCTAATATTTATCGTGAAAAGAAAAGACAAGTTACCGTTTATTATGTGTTTGGTAAATCAGGAACAGGCAAAACAAGTGGAATATACAAAAAGCATAAAGCATCTAACATTTGTAGAATAACCTCCTATAGATATAACAAAGGTATAAATTTTGATAGTTATAAAGGTCAACAGATTCTTGTATTTGAAGAATTTGCATCTCAAATACCTATTGAAGAAATGTTGAATTACCTTGATATATATCCACTAATGTTACCAGCTAGATTTAATGATAAAGTAGCTTGTTATGATACTGTGTATATTACATCAAATATACCTCTAAATGAGCAATATAAAGATGTTCAGCATTATAAGCCTGAAACATGGAAAGCCTTTTTAAGAAGAATAAATTTCCTTATAGAATATACTGATTTTAATGTTTATACCACAACAGAGATTAATAAAGTTAAGGTGATTAATGATGATTGATAATAACAAAAAATCTAACCTTCATAACGAATGGAATATGCGTATTATTGTAACTTACTTTACTAATGGTATAAAAAGAATTTTTAGTAAAAACCTAGGTAGGGTAATAGCAATTATATATTTAGCGGTAGGTTTTCTAATTTGGCATTTTCGTTATGTAATTTGGAAACCTGACAGTACACTTATGAATGTGCATAAACTATTTATTTCTTTTTTTGTGCTAACTACGATTTTACTCGTTACAGTGATTGTAATTTTAATAATAGGAATGCCTTTTGATGCTATTGGAATAAGTAAAAATTTTCATAGAATAGGGCTGGTTAATTCAGCCGGTAAAGCACCGTTACTTTTATCAAAGGACAAAGGTGATGGAAAAGTTATGATTTACAAATTCAAAACTTTAGGTATTCCGTTATCTGATTGGGAAGATAAACAAAGTAAAATAGAATCAGCACTAAATATACATATAGATGAAATTAGTGAAGGTGATAATTGCCGAATTATTATAGTTAAGTGTGTTGGTGGAGAAAATCAGTTACATAGTTACATTGAATGGTCTGAGGATATGATTAGTAATGAAAATTTTGAGATTGTTCTTGGTGAAGGTTATCTGGGAAAAGTTACTGTAAATATTGCAAAAATTCCTCATATGCTTATTGGTGGTTCAACAGGTTCGGGTAAAAGTGTATTACTAAAATTAGTTCTTATGCAATGTATAAAGAAAGGAGCAGAGGTGTATATTGCAGATTTTAAGGGTGGTGTAGACTTTCCACCTGTATGGCATGAAAAATGCACTTTGCTAACAGACAAGGAAACTCTTTTAAAAGTACTTGTCAGTATAACAAATGAACTAAAGGAAAGAAAACAAATATTGCGTAATGCAGGCGTTGCAAATATTGATGAGTATAACAGAAATACAAGGGATAATCTCAAGAGAATTGTATTTTCTTGTGATGAAATAGCTGAAATTCTTGATAAAACAGGTTTGGTTAAACAACAGAAAGATGAAATTCTAAAAATAGAATCTGAACTTTCTGTTATAGCAAGGCAGGGTAGAGCCTTTGGCATACACCTGATTCTTGCAACACAACGACCTGATGCTAATATTCTTAGTGGTCAGATAAGAAACAACATTGATACAAGAATTTGCGGTAGAGCAGATAATGTGCTTTCGCAAATCATATTGGATAGTACAGATGCATCTGAACAGAGGGGTAAAGGAAATATCAAAGCGTGACGGTGTCACAGCAGAAAAAGGAAGAGAGGTAAAAGTCGGCAAGCTAAAAAGTGCCACCAGCAAACGAGATGTTCCGCTTAACGATACTGCAATCGAAATGATACTTGACCTGAGAAAAGAATTCTACTTCGGAGAAGATTCGCCGCTGATACCCGATGAAAACGGAAATTTCACCCGACCTGTAAATTTCAGAAAACGCTATTACAGAATCCTCAAAGTCGCAGGCATAGAAACTAAAGGCTTGCACTCACTCCGCCACACTTTTGCCACAAACCTCGTAAACGGCATAAAGCAACCTGACGGTTCAATCAAATCATTAACTCCACGACAGGTTGCAGATTTACTCAGTCATACAACTTCTGAAATCACAGAGATGTATTATGTAAAAAGAGATTTGACAAAGCTGGAGGGTGTGACGGATGGGTTTGAGTTTTGATTTTCTAAATCACTTTGAAAAAGTCATGGATCTATTTTTATGGAATAAATCCATAAACTTATTGTAGTTGATAATAAACTTAAAGAACTTATTTATTATTAAAACTAATAATGTTTCAATTATCATTAATATGAAAAAAGATATAATAATGTTCACAGAATGATTATCAATATTAAAGACAAGACTGGTGATTGTAGAAGATAGTGTAATTAAAGAAAAGTTTAGATGTGTAGTAAATATAACTATAGAATTCTTTCCGAAAAAAGGTATGATTTTTACATATTTGCCAACCAAAAATGAAACAATTAATATAGCCAAAGAACCACAAATTGCATTTAAATAATAAATTGCTGGATTTCCAATAATAGAATAATGTAAATCTACAAAATTATATTTATAGAGTATTAAATTAATTATCAAAAAAACAAGACCGAATAAGGCTAAAACCCATTTTTGGGGTTTTAACTTTTTAATAAGTAAAGCTGCAAAAAATCCGATGACCAAAAACAAAAAACCAATTAAAGCACGAGAAAATATATTTACAATTTTTAATATATATAATAAGTAACCATTGTATTGCTGAAAATTTAGCATTGAAAAGAGGGAAGTGAATATTACAACGGCAGTTATTACTAAAGGTAATATCAAGATGTGTTTTCGTAATGTTTGTATACAAAAATAAAACAATAGTTCAGCAATAAAAAGGGCGGGGAGAAACCACAGAGTCAATAGTCCATCGAAAGTTATGGTAGTGATTAATTGTTTTACAGCGACTTTTAATGTATCAAAAATAAAATTTATTGAAAAGCTTTTTGAAAATAATGAGATAGAAAAATTAAAAATAATATTTATTAGGCTAATGGAAATGTATGGGAATATAATAGTTTTGAGTTTTTTGATTACTATATATTTCAGTGTCTGATCAAAGTCATTTTTTAAGTAAATTAGTATACCGGAAATGATAAAAAATATAGGCATATGAAAAGAATAGATCCATTGACCTAAGCCATAACTGAATGATGTCATGTGACCTATAACGACTAATAATACAGAGATACCACGTGCAAAATCTAACCATTTCATTCTATTGTTCATTTGAATGATTTCCTCCCTATTGATGCTATATTGATGATGTAACAGACGGAAACGTTGGAATTATTAACACCAGATAATGCATTTTGACAGAAAATCAAGTAAAAATATCGATCTAACGAACCACATTCCGTACATATTCATATTCCAAAAAACGGCTTAAACGCAGTGTTTAAGCCGTTTTTGCTTGGCAGGGGCAGAAGGACTTGAAGCGGAATAGGAGCATATTTGAATATTTTTATATAATCACTTTTCTGCTTAAATGCCCTTAAACTGCGGATTGTCATAAAATTAAAGGGAATCAGTAACAACGCCTAAATCTGTTTGATAAATGATTTTGGTAGAAAAATGGTAGAATTTTTGATTGATGAACGCCCGCTGAATTTGTTATAAAATCGGAGATTCAATTATGAAAACTAAATATCATATTTACCTCACAGGAGAGGAACGCAGAGCCGTTATCAACAGCCTGATTGATTTGAGAAACGATCTCATTTCACGAGGTAAGTACACCGACATCATAGATGAACTCATAATTAAGTTCACTAAAGCTAAAGTCAAGAAAATCAAAATTAAGGAGGTCAAATAATGGAGATTACATATACACGTCAAGGCGACTATTTGCTGCCGAATTTAACGCTCCCCGAACAGGATAACCGACCAATCGGCTTGTGGGGACAACAACACCTTCGATATATCAAACGAAGCCGCCCGATTCTCTACACCAATCTTCTCACCAAATGCAAACTCAACGAATACCTTGCCGATATTGACGAACAGGCGCAGAAGATGTACGACAAGCTTGTACAGGCTTTCGCAAAGGAAGAAGGTTGTACTGAGCAGCTAAAAGCTACCGATCAAATGCTATGGGTGCGCAAGATGAATAATGTTGCTCAGCGAGCGAGAGAAGTTGTAAACAAAGAAATAATCTATAACTAACACGAAGGCTGATGTAGTCTGCAAAGGGTTACATCAGCCTTTTTAATTTTTGGAATAAATGGGTATTGATAATTCTATAATATTTGATATAATTATACATAATAGCAAATAATCCGACACACAACGGGAGAAAAAGATGGCAAAGAGTATAACCATAAACAACACAAAAGGCATCAATAATTTTCAGTTTGTTTTTCCAGAGCAGAAAGGTGTATATCTATTAGTGGGAACTAATGGAGTCGGAAAGACAACTCTACTGATATGTATGGATAGAATATGTAACTCCTATGCATTTGCAAGAGGATTTGCTCAACCAAAAAACATACCGAACTATGATGAATATCAGAATGCTTCTATTAGATACGATATCGATAATACTTGTGTAAGTTTTAGAAAGAGACGCGCAAAATGGGCAGCTACTCCCAAAAAACACAATGCAGAATTGTTAAGTGAATTTGGATATACAAGTTCAATATTTATAAAAGCAGATTCGAAAAGAATAGATGCAACTGCAGAAGAAATAGAACGAGGTAGAATTCTTTCAGCAGATTTAAATATAATTGAAACGTTGAATAGTATTTTTGAAACTGAAAAATATAATAATCTAAAAAAACTGAAAGTTGGTCACGGAAGAGGAAGAACACCTTCATTCTTCAATGTAATAAAAGATGGTGATAAGTATTACACTGAAAAAAGATTTAGTACAGGAGAAATAGCAATATTAAGGTTAATCGAAAAAATAAATGAAGCACCAAATGGTGCATTAGTGTTATTAGATGAAGCAGAAATGGCGTTGCATCCAAGAGTGCAAGTAAATCTTTTGAAATACCTTAAGGACAAAGCACAAGAAAAGGATTTAATGGTTTTTATCTCTACACATTCACCAACACTAATAAAAGCTACAAAACCGAGCCAAATTATTCTTTTAGAATCTAATGCAAATGGAATAATTCAAACTGAAACACCTTGTTATCCTGCTAGAGCAGTTGGCAGGATTGATTATGAAGAGTCAAACATATATGATTATATATTCTTTGTAGAAGATGATATGGCAAGAGCGGTTTTGAAAAGTTTTGTATTAAGATATATGTCGATTGCTGAACAACATTCATCTGCACTTGTTTCGATAGTTCCAGTTGGTGGATTTTATGAAACAGCAAGACTTGCCATTGTGACAAGGAATCAATTGTTTGGCACCTCAAAAGTCTTTGCTTTTGTAGATACAGATGCGTTTGAGGATTTAGATAATAAACCAAAGTTCAGCGATTTGCTAAATACCGATAGGTTTTATATCAGGGATTTATCTGTTACACCAGAAGTATTTTTTGTTGATAAACTATTGAACTCGGATGATACATTAAAAAATAAATTCAGAGAGCTTTTTCATAATGAGATTGATACTGTTGTAAATTGTTCGGAATTCCGTAATTGTAGAGCTGAAAACGAAAGAAAAAGAGCAAAAAAGCAGTTTGACGTAATTATTGATAAATGTGTAAGAAGTTCAGGTGATAGCGAAAGTATTGTGCTTATTAGTTTAATAAACCTATTAGTTGATAGGATTGATAATGCTCAAGTTCAAAGGATTCTCGGTCCAGTATTTAATTGTAGATGAATAAATTGAGAAAAGATGTTTTTGTGCGACTTTATTATCGAGAGTAGACCCAATAAAATAGCATTCTATTCTTGAGGGGTTTTGAAGATAATTCCACAAATATAATTTCTTACAAAACGGACAAAAATCAAGAAAACGAGCGTGTAAGCAGGTGCGGGCTGCTTACACGCTCGTTATCATTATTTGGAGTTTGGAATCGACATCAATTCCCGTGCTCTTGTTTGAATTTGTGCTTCGATCGCCGTCAGGCGTTCTTCGGGTAGGTTAATTGACGGGTGTCTTGTAAAGGTGAAGTTCAGCAGTTTGCGGAGCTGAGATTTTTGTTTGCTGCCCATTACCGCTTTGCATACCTCGTCGAATGACACGCCGTAGGGAGGTATTCTTGTTTTAGCGTATTCGCTGAGATTTTCCAAATCGTCTGCCATTGCGAAGTTGAAAAGCGACAAGCCGTTATCAAAAATCGGTGCAGGCTTAATGATTTTACCTGTGTGATTGTCACGCAAAATACCGAAGTTACCAAAATGTCTGTCCTCGTTGTAAACCACAGCATCGAATACCAGCATACTGCAAAGCTCGTCATAAAACTCTTTGCCAAGCTCGGCGTAATAATCGAGGGCGTTTTTCAGCGTTCTGTCTTTTATCAGCCTGCTGATTGGCACAAAGGATGTGTCAATGTCGGTGAAAAGACGGCATTTTGAAGCGAGGATACCTTTCCAATTTTCAAGGTCATATTCAACGAAATTCAAGCCCATAGCCTTAGCGACCTGGCAGGCGTAAAACTCGCTGTACGGCTCATTGCCGGCGTTGGCAGCGCCTTCCGTGCCGCCCTTGTAGAGATAGATTCCGTCACTCTCGATATGTCTCCAAGCCTTGCGGAGCATACCGTTTGTTGTGAACTCAGGGGAGGTCGAGAACGCTTTTTCTGCACTACCCACGCCCGTATAGGCGACAAGCGACAACGCTTCCGAAAACGGATTTTCAAACAGATTGTAATCGGCAAATTTTCCCTCGAATTCAATCGGTGTAACCCAATAGCTGTCGTTAAGCGACAAGCCTAAGCAGATGTCGATAATACCCTTCGTATCGTTCACGCTCAATCCAAAAGTCTTTAGTATTTCATCAACAAAAGCTCTGTTCTTCGGAATAACACGATTGGAAAGCCACTTGATAATGCCTTTCGGTGTCAGCTCCATATTGATTGGCAGGAGGTGCTTCTTGCTTTCGTCATAAGATAGAACGTCAACAACTAAGCCCTCTAAGCCTTTTTCTTCGAGGGAGAAGGTCACGAGGATATCGTCATATAGTTTTAGGTTATACACGTTGCTCTTTTCAACACCCTTTTCCTCCAATAACACGCTTACATCCTTGCCGAGAGCGTCTGTTATCTTGATTAGTAAATCAAGGGATAAATTCTGACCGCCGTTTTCAATACGGCAAATATTTGACCGCTGTGTACCGACCATTTCGGCAAGTTGCGCCTGTGACAAGCCCTTTTCAAGCCGTGCCTGCGTTAGTTTTGAAACAATTTCCTGGCGCTTGCGGATTATGCTATTGCTGTCTGTCATAACGATCACCTTCTTTTATTATATGTTATCATATATGATAACAATAGTCAAGAAAATTATTATAGATAAAAGAGTGTAATAAACAATTTTCCTCATACAGAAATGCAAAACTGTAACCGAAAAATTGAATCATTTACGAAGATTGATAATATTTGAATCTGCTTTTTCTGCATATCGTAGCGTTTGATAAGCACCGCCGCTCTTATGCGTAACACAGAAAACGCAAAGATCTGAACGGTCAATCATTGCTTTGTTTCGGATTTGAATAGCTGCTTTCGGGTGAGCATTAGCGGATTGCTCGCAGACCTCAACGGAATCATAATAACTATCATAGCTTTCCCTATTCTTGATATAATCCGATTTCAGATAAGGCATAACCCAAGTGACAGAGCAGTTGGCTGTATCCAATCGCTTTCGGCAGCGAAAGATTGCAGAGGTTACGAGTTGATCAAACTCGCCGTCACGACCGACAAGAAATTCAACATACTCGTGTTCATTAAGCAGCTTATCTATCAACCGTTCAATCCTTTGCTCAACCCTCCTAAAATCATCTATCTGACGATGTCCGAAAAAGCAAACCGTAAAAACTGAAAACATAATAATCTCCTTTATGGGATATATCGTAAATTATAGCACAAAATCTATATAATTGCGATATATCCCACACGATTTATCGCACATTTTTGTAGAATTGAATTACGATAAATCGCAAAGGAGAAGGCTATGAGAACAAAAGAAGCTGTCGCACAGCGCATTTTGGAGCTTTGCCGTGAGAGAAACATTGCTGTCAATGCCCTTGCAAATATTTCAGGCGTTTCGCCGTCAACCATATACAGTATGCTCAACCAAAAGAGCCAGAATCCGGGCGTGGTGTCGATCAAAAAACTCTGCGATGGTTTTGAAATCACCGTTCGACAATTCTTTGACAGCCCGTTGTTTGATGAAACCGAACAAGAGATAAAGTAAAAAGAGCGTGTAAGCAGAAGTTGATTCTGCTTACACGCTTTTTGATTCTAACAAATTATTTATGTATTATCTATTTCAGAATTGATTTTTAGTGGTTTTCATTTTAAAGATTCATTATGCTTTTTTTGTTAATTTGGGAATAAAGAAGTATCTTTTGTTTTTTATGATATATCTCATTGCTGACTATAACATCATTAGTTATTAAAACATCACGAACTGTCCAATTTGCCTTTGGAAGATTATATTGCATTATAACATCACTAATATGTTCCTCAACCCATTTTACTCGTCTTTTGTGCTTTGAAATATAACATAGCTTAGAATCGTTATCACAAAAAACACGTTGGTATTCCTGATACATTTCATAAGCATTTTTTGTGAAAGAGAAATCCTTCACTTCACCCACAATAATACAATGTTTTTTATGGTTTATTATCAGAATATCTATATCTCCTAAGGTGTTATTATCTTCTGAAGCTATCCATTTTCCGTTTATTTTCTTAACTTTTGAATCAACGGTAAAGGAATCAATGGATAAGAGTTTTTGTTTCACGTCATCATTAAAGGCGTTTCCGCGTTTGTTTGCGATTTTTCCTAATAATGATTTCAGCTTTTTCTTTGTAGCTTTATATTTTCCGTCAAATATTAGGTCTACGGTAAACCAGAAAGAATGAGATAGTTGTCTGTTACCCCAAATCAATTCATCTTCATAAATGATTAACGGTCTGCGTGTAAAGGAAAGCCTACGATTAAATCGCCAAGGCCATATATCGTTCGGTGAAAATCCGTCAGGGGGTGTAAGATAATTATTTCGTTTACCCAATGATAGATCACGAATAATCATTTTAATTATCTCACTTGACAGATCGGTTGTTTGCTCAATCGCATTAATGACTTCATCAAATTTGACAATCTTCACCTCGGTGTTTATTTTGTTTCCTTCATCTATCAGAGCATATACGAAATTGTATAATTGAGAAAACGAATAGCCGTATTCGTCTATAAAAGCTTCATCTAAATCCGGTATATAATCTGCGGAGTTTTTTAGAGAAAAAGTGTCAATACCGGGATTTGAGTGTGCAGACAAATGTGTGTTATAAGATTCCTGTTGATGATTTGTTACATTTTGTATTTCTGTTTTGTCAATACCGATTCTATTTGATTTTAGCATTTCGACTTTGCTGTCAATAATCTTATACTTAAACAAATCTCCATTGTATGCCCAATCATTTATAAAAGAACATATTGTTAAAATATTTTCGTATTCTATCTCGTCAAAATTCTTTTTTTCATCAGGTTGAGTTGCGACTACATATTCGATTAAGAATTTCAAAGATGTGGATACTCTGTTGTTTTCGCTGAATGATTTAAAAATCATTTCAGATTTTTCAGGATAACAAGCACTATCAAAAGAATATCGCTTTTGTGCTATCATAGCGTCATATATTACTTTTTCTAAATCTCTATAACATAATTTGCATAATATACGTCCATCAAGACAAGCAACTTTCTCTTTTAGCTTTTCATAAAGGAAAGATACGATATCTTGACATAGTGAAGCTTTTTTATCGTTAGAAATAATGCCATAATGAAAACCTTTTTCAGTTAATGCAAATTGTCCGATTTCATCTAACAATACATTTTCATATTCAATGGGTATTTTCCTTGCCTTTGAATATGTTGGTTTAAAATATGGGGTATCACTGATGTTTATTGAAAACAATTTCTTTTTCAGAGGATTTCCAAAGAATTGATCTATATCGGTTATGTTTAATTCTTCATTATAGCATGGCGACAAATGTGTTAGTATTTTGCATAGCAAGTCTTTTTCCTTTGAGTTATCATCTGCCGCTAAATTATGAAAGGCTTGTTGTGTCCATGAAATATTTAGAATTTCTTCGTTAAGTTGAAAAGACAAATCGTCTGCTATATTGCTATCGGTGTTTTCTCTTCCGCTAAAATATTCTTGTATTTCCTCGTTAATGGTGTTCATAATAACGATTGATTCATAACAAAAGGAAAGATTTTCAATAACAGGCTTAATCTCACTAAGCCAATAAGTAATTAAGTCGAGAACGCTATTTACCATATTAAGCATACCGATAGAATCAGGAAAACTCCCACATACCCAAAAATCGACATTTGTGAACCTTACAACATACTCTACGCTTTTGGGACTTGGGTTATAATATATTTGCCTAACATCACTGGATAATACAATCTCTTTAAGATAACGACTTTGAGGAAAATCGAGCAACTGACGATTTTCTTTTTGTAATGCATTATTTAGATAATCAACACCTTCACCTAACCCAGGATAGAATGTAGTTTCATAAATACTGATATCATCATCGTAATAAAAGGAGTAATTGTTATGAGTAAATATAGCAATTGCATCAATGTCTCCAAAAAAAGCAGTAAACCCGTGTATTCTGCTTTTGCTGTCTATATATCTGGTGATAAAATTGGAATGCTCTCTCTCGTTTATAGATACACACTCTAATTCAAATGGAGACAACTGCATCGACTTTTTGCTTTGGCTTTCGGTTAATCCAATTGATAAACCTCTACCAAAAGTATTGATGATATTTAGTGAGTAGAAGTCCTCGGGAGAACATTTATCAAAGCTTTTTTGTATATAATCCCATCGGCTTGAATTTGGTTGTGTGTTATTTGAAACAAAAGAAAACATCTCGTTGCAATTGTAATTTGAACCATCATCGCAGAAAAACCTCACAAATAAAAGTTTGCTGTTTGATAGACAGAAAACGGATTCTTTGTAGTTCTTATTATTGACTAATTCAACTCCTTCAGCCGTTTCATCTATTTTATATATTTCTAAATTTCTGAGGTATTTACGGCATTTTTTCCAAATCTCATTATTATATTCGTTAATTACATCTTGGAACAAATCATATTCTTTTGCTTCTTTTAGAATATAGTATATTAAAAAGGTTGGAAGCATTGTTGGGTTTAAAATAATAGCTTCTTTTTCATTGATTTTTAGCAACGGTGAGTAAAAGAATAAAAAATTGTTTTCAGACTCATATTTTGAAAAATCAGAGTGATTATCACAATTGTAAAACAGTATGTCAGCATCATCTTGTAAGATTGTAGTGATAAACTCGATATTAACAATCAAGGAATCAGACAATTTTGTTAGCTTATCAGATGATGGAATATCAACATCGGTTCGTTCGTAATGATCAAGGGTTTCTATGCCATATCCTAAACCGGTTACTATATCGTTAGTAATAGTTAGAATGGAGTGGGTCATACGATTGCATTTATCTAAAAATTCTTTATTGAACTCATTTTCGTGATTAAATAGCACGTCGATTAAACTTTGAAGATTATAACCTATATTCGTATTTATCCCCGTTAAAATCCAATAGTCACCGTAAAACTGAACTCGTTGGATAAAAGGCATCTCAGCCGGATCAATGCTAAGCGCAAGCCCCGAATTCATATATTGATTAATCAAATTCCTAAATCTACTCATACTCATGAGATTTTCTGAGTTATATGAGTCAAATCCATATGTGAGAATATCATTGATAATCTTATCAAGAACTAAGCTTTTGTTTTGATTATACGGTAATAAGTTTAGCGCAGAAACTCTGAGAATAATATCGAATAAATTGAAATTGTTTAGGGAATTAAGGAATTTGTCATTAACATCGTTATCCTCCTGATTAGGGAAGATGGATTTCGCTCTCTTCATTTTTATACTCCTTGTTTTAACATAGACTAATGATAAATAAAGATCAAAGACCTTTCATATAATCATATGCGATTGATTCAATTTCGCTTGATTCGAGGGTGTCAATTATAGAAACAGCTCCATAGTGATTTAAGTATGAATCGCAACACTTTCGGAATAGCGTTGTACAGGAGTTGCCGCGTTCAGCTTGTAATCGCTTTAGCGCCAACAGTAAACCTTTAACAATATCTCTGTTCATACTAAATGATTGATCGAATAAATCCTTCTGGATTTGCTGAGCCGAAAACAGTGTTTCGGTTAGATACCAAGGATTTGTATCCTCTTTTTCTTCGTCATAAGTCAAATAACCGGACCACCACAATCTTGATATTGCGTTATAGTAAAGTAAAGATGCTCTTCCTTCTGTTGCGAAGAATCGTCTGTCTAAACGAACTGTTCCGTCGTCTTTTTTCCAGCGATCAAGGACGTATTGCTTAAAGGTAATATGGCACAACGCAGACCATAACAAAGGATCGGATGCCTGTAACGGACTGAGTTTATCTTTGTACTCGTTATAAAGAATTTTTATATTTATCAAATCATTTCTGTTTTTTGTTTCCATATCTTCTCCGCCTGTAACGAGTTGAATATTAGGAACGGTAACAGAAGATGTTTTATAAAAACTCATCCAACCCTTTTGAAGAAAAGTATTCGGTCAACCAAGGTTCGTCGGAATAATACTTGTCTTTATTGTTGTTTAAATCCGTTTTCAAATACTTGTACGCGTCTTTTGTAAAATAAATGAGATTCATAGTGCTTCATCCTCTTGCTGAATAGTTGACCAGTCGATCATTTTCTGCATAAGTATATTTATTGAGTCTCCCACGACATCACCTAATAGTTTATTGGCAATCTCAAAATCCGATTGGTTGCAGGTAGCCAATTCCTCTATACCCATTTTGTTTAAGGCGTTATATAAAGATTCAGCCCAAATTGTTCCCCGATAATGGCAATCGGGATCCTCTTCAAGTTCCTCTTCACGACGTAATCTTGCGACAGCTTCAGTGATTGCAGGAAAAACAAGTGCTCCTTGCAGGAAACGTGCCAAAACATTCTTTAGGTGTTTTTTAGTGCTTAGTTTTGCGTAGTTTTTATATTCGGAATCAGGAAGTGAAATCGTAATATAATCGGTTAGCGAAGGATCGGTTTCTTCAACTGATGCAAAATATACTTTAGGTTCCGTAATAGCTGAATTAGAATTAATAAAAACTACTCCGGCCATATTTTTTTCGAGGATTGTATTCAGTTTTATTGTTAGTCCGGGTTCATTAGCAATGATATCGCCTTTTCTCAGTTTAAAGCCCGGATATCCGCCAAAGTAATCTTGGTTAAATTCAGGTAGGCAGTAATTATTTATATTCTGTGTAGCCACTATCGAAGCGCTTATATCAATTGAGTCGGTAACATTCTTTTTGGGTAATGAAATAACAGTGATATCTTCATTATTCATCTCAAAGACTTTTCTGAATGATGTCCTGTAACAAACAACTCTGATAAATACTTTTGCCAGACCTTGTGATATTAATGACTGTATTCCCGATCCCGTTAATGAATATGAAAGCTCAATGTCTATTGAATTTCCGGTATCACTATGTGAACCTATAGAAAGATCGAATGCGCAATTTACAAAATCGTTTGTGAATTCATTAAGAACCGGATGAGGATATTCAATTGCTCTGTTTTTCATCTGAAACCTCCATTGTGAAAACAGGAACAACAGCCATTATTTCGTTGTTGCTAAATTCTACATACATAGTATTAATACCTTTTTTCAAAGAAATCGGACCGATCTTTTCGCTGTTAATTTCAATACGAGGAGAACCTTCAAGCTTTAGATTTTTTACAACAAGTGAATCTTGTTTATCATCATCACGTCCTGCAAAGTATTGAATAAATACTTTTTCGTAATCATCAGGCGAGTTAATAAAGCATCGATATTTGTTTCCGGCAAGATAGAATGTTCTATGCTCAACTATCTTTGGAGATACAATTTTAACCTTGCCTTTACCCGTTGAAACGCCCGTGGATTTCCCACCCGGTGTAACTACGGGTATTTTGTTTTTTAATCTTTTTTTGCGCTTTTTCTTTCCCGTTTTTACACCTGTTTTTTGTGTTTTGGAACCCGTTGAACTTTCGGCAGATTCATATTGACTGTTATAAAACACTCGACCGTCATATGATTTGATCTCTTTAATTTTTACATCCGTTTTTAATCCATCAGATCCTTCTGTTGCGCCGCTTGAATCGGTAGCATCGGGTAAATAGTTTCCTATGCCTGCGTCCATTTTGTCTGTAATGTCTGCACGATCGAAATCATCTAATACAGACTGTATTTCTTTTCCGATTTTTCGTATGTATCGACCTGCACGATTTTTTAATGTTAGATTATCGGTAATATTTTTAGCCCTCCATTCAGTGTGTTGAGGGGGTTCGGCACTGCGCAGGGTTTTACTTAATCTCATTTCTCCTACGTCATTAACAATTATGACAACGGAAAAATGCGGTAACACATCGTTTGTTGTTGTATTAATTAACATACCGGTAGATCTGAATCTTGACAAAGATGCTGAGTATTTTTCATCATATTTTACATAGATACTTAAATCATCTTTTTCAGCGATTTTTGTTTTTATTAACTCTCCGTTTGCAATTGTTTCATAAGTTTGGCGAGTATATTTCAATTGGGGCTCATCACCAAATTCGATAAAAAGTAATCGTTCCAACCTTTCTGAATCAATTACATATTCAATTTTCGGGGACTTCACGGTTACCGTAAGTTGGCCGTTTATAATCGCAAGAACAAAGTTTTTTATAATAGCAACTGCAGTAAGCCTTTCCCAGTCAGTATAATCACTTTTCTTAAAGCCGACAACAGCAACATCCGTTCCGATTTCAGTGCGGTTAAAAACACCCATTTGCGCAATAGGACAATCATCGGATGGTAAAATCGGTCTTCCTGTATAATCGTCTATTAAATATAGGTATTTTCCAATAGGTTGAGTAGGACGCATAGTACCGTTGTATTCTCTTTGAGCCGTAACTAATCGAGTTACGCCTTCGAATGCTCTTCCGCCGTCTTTTGCTAATGTATTATAAAAGACTAAGTTTAAAGCAGAATAGGCGAAAGGCGCATTTTTTCCGATACCAAAGCTTCCTGCGCTATTGTCATTTTGCTTTATTGAAATACCTTCCGTATTAACCAGAAGGTTCCAAAATGACTGTTCGTGCGGTGATGCATTTACACCGTTCAATCCCACGGTGTTATAATCACTCATTACAAGCATCGGAATCGTTTCACTATCTAGTGCTGTTTTTATGTTCGATAGAAACTCTGTAATAGAAGGCGTACATAGAGGGCTATTGTTCCAATATTCAATACTGCTGTCTACCGCTTCTTCATAGCTCTTAAACATCGGATAATCACTTTTTTTACATCAATTAGTTCGAATTTAACTTTCACAGGATTATCCGAAGGGAGAGAGCTGTCTTTTGCATCAAGAGAGTTTTGACAGATTTCTCTTGCTAATCCATCCATAACGCCACTTCCCTTGAACATTGTAATAGCAGCAATATTGTTTCCGCTCTCATTTCCGGTGCCCAATAAAGGAAAGTCCCAGCAGATTTTTCCCATAAAAAACAACTCCTTATTTTAGTGTGAATTTCTCATCTTTTGCATCCAAACCCAGAAAACGATTTTTAGTGATTTTCAGTTCTTTTTCAAGCGCTGAAAAGATTTGTTTTACGTCTTCCTCGGTGTATTCGTAATTTGCTTTGCTGGAACAGTTTCCCAGCAGTCGCATCATCTCAAGAATTTTATTTGTTCTTGCTTCTGCTATACGTACAAATCTATCTCTTTTTGATTCCATAACTATAATCCTCCTTTTATAACCTGACATTATTATACATAATACAACATATATTGTCAATATATTTGCTAAATATTCTGAGAATATATTTCATATATCAGAATAATAGTTAAAAATAATAAAATGCAGCAACCAAGATTACACTTGTTTGCTGCATTATTATTTTGATATATAATAAATATTCTTTGCGATACTATTTATAACAGGTACACAAACCGAATTGCCGATTTGTTTGTATGCGCTTTTCAGTGGTATATCGGCAATCTTAAAATTCTTTGGAAATCCCATTAACCCTAAACATTCATTGGGTGTAATGGTGCGGATTCCATAGTTATCCTTTATTATGGGTACTCGGTCATACCAAGTGCCCATATTTGCTTTTAGGGTAAAGCAGATACCGTCTTTGCCGGATTGTATCCCATAGTCCGAAAAACGATATATTTGATTATCGTCGGTGATTGCTTTAGTCATTTTGTTATATTTCGGACTGTTCTCGGGAAGATAGAAACTATCATCGGCCTTGACGGATTTATCAATAATATCAAAAACTCGTTTTTCCAACTTAATCCTTTCGGGGAAACGATAGGATTCACATTCTTCAATACTACGAAATGCAAGAAGATATGTTCTTGTTCGATGTTGAGGAATACCGTAATCACAAGCGTCGGCAACCAAATAACGCAGATAATACCCTCTCGATACCAACTCATTATGAATCACGTTGAAAGTGCGTCCTTTGTCGTGTTCGACAAGATTTGCGACATTTTCAAGAAAAATGATTTGCGGCTTAACTGCATCGGTAATACGTATTATATCAAAGAACAAGTTGCCACGGTTATCACTAAAACCTTTTTGGTTTCCACATATCGAAAACGGCTGACAAGGAAATCCCGCAGTAATAATATCAACCTTTGAGAGCAAAGAAACATCCAGCTTGCGAATATCGCACTCAAACAGTTTAGTATCGGGAAAGTTCAGTCTATATGTTTTACAGGCATCTTTATCCAACTCATTAGCCCATACAATTTCAAAGCCTGCCTGATGAAATCCGAGATCAATTCCGCCGATTCCAGCGAATAAACTGCCGACTTTCATTATCTGATTTTTGTGTTAAATCTTACGGAGACGTTAAGCGGCAAATAATAATCACCATCTATCTTTTCAATGCGACTCCAAACATATTTGTCGGCACTTACATACTCAAAGTGCGTATTGCGGTAGAGATAGTCACGGAAGGCTTCTCTGTCGTTGGAATGGTAGCAAAGAACATCACCATCATCCATAACGGAAATATATCCTCCGTTTACCTGTTCTTTTCCGTCCCACGGCTTTCCAGCGGTCATACCGGTAAATCCTGCCATAAGAAAGTCCTTTATGGCTTTTTCATAGTAGATGTGAGGATTCGGCACTTTTAGAGGATTAGCTTGAATCATTCTTTCAACCGTTTCCATTACTTCATAATCTTTCGGTGAATCTATCAGCCTATCCTTTACACACCAAGCCATAATCTTGCTCATAGATTCTCTGATCAAGAAAAAATTATCGTTGTAAATCGGATTCTTTGTTCTTGAGAATTCCATTGTAATATTGTTTTGAAGCAGAAACTCTTTACACTTTGACCAGCCACGACCGCCTTTATCGGTTATAGCGTTAAAATCTTTCATTTTAGCTTCATCACAGCCTGATAATTTGTAAAGGAATTGAGAAGACGATCCTGCATTAAACAAGGTTGGATTGTGACCGAATTTAGATTTAATAGAGAAGCCCATAACGGATACAATAGATGTCTGTCCGTCTCTAACCTCAATGAAAATATCGTTCTTTCCGCCAAATTGTTTTTTCAGTGCTTTTACCGCCGGTGCTTTGGGTTTGCTGACATAGATTACTTGTGCAAAATCACAAACGCTGTCGGGAGCAGGAACAGAACTGCCCTTCGCATCTTTAATTCCCGTGAAAAGCAATCGTGCGTTTTCTTCAAACTCTTTTGTAGGAATCGTTTCCAATACATTATCAGATTTCTGTTCCTTTATGACCACAACAGAATTTGCTTCGTCAATTATGTATTCCAATACCTGCGTAGCTATTTCCTGCCTAATAACTTTTAATACATCTAAGTAGCTTTGGTAGTTCTTTTGGAGTAGCTTGTTAGCGGTGTATAATCTTCCTTCTCCCAAGAGCTTCAGCATTACATAGAATTCAGCCCATTCGCCTTTATTCAGCTTTTTGCCTTTAATTGATTCTACCATCTAAAACCATCCTTATCTTTTCGGCAATAGCTTCGATAACATTAACAGTTACACTGTTACCGAGTTGCTTATACAAATGTGTATCTGCCAACGGTAAAACGAAATCATCGGGATAACCTTGTAATCTCGCCCACTCACGAGGTGTCATTTTACGAATGCCATAAGGGTTAATTTCGCCCTTGATATGTGTGGTTGGAACGAGGTTTTTCTGCCGGTTGTCTACAACAAGATTTCTTTCTCTGCCCATACCGCCGCAAACAATAGCGCCTGCAACGTCGCTCCAATCTCTGATTTCAAAACCAAAGCCGTTTCCTTTTGCTTCGTGACGTTTTTTGTGAGCGACAAGGGTATCTAAATACGTTGTGCTGAGATAATACTTCGCCGGCACCGGTTCCTCTTCACGAATATTCCAAAGCTCCTGTGTGGTGTCTGTCGGTTCCGGAAATTCAAAAGTTTTCGGTGCAATATCGTTGCGAAAAGCAATCAGATAAATACGCTCTCTATTCTGAGGAACGCCAAAGTCTTTACTGTTAAGAATTTTATCAAATACCGTGTATCCTAAATCTTCAAAAGTTTTTCTGATGATTTTATAAGTGCGTCCTCTATCGTGTATGGTGAGCCCTTTTACATTCTCACAAAAAATCACCTTTGGCTTATGGTAATCGCAGATACGAACCACATCAAGAAACAATGTGCCTCTGCAAGTGCCTTTATAGTCATCATCAAATCCCTGCTTACGGCCGGCCATACTAAACGCTTGGCAGGGGAATCCCGCAAGACAGATATCAAACTCAGGGATTTGACTTTCATCTATTTTTGTAATATCTCCGGCGATTTCAAAATTATCGTCAAAATTTGCCCGGTAGGTTTCCTGTGCCTTTTCGTCCCATTCGCTAACGAACACGGTTTCTATCTCATCCTTGAAAGCACGGTCGAAACCTAAACGGATTCCGCCTATGCCGGCAAACAAATCAATTGACTTATAAACCATAATTCTTACTCCATTCAATATCCGATAATCAATATTCCTTTTAAAGGAATAGAAAACTTATTACTGGCATACATAGCATCAAAAAATTCGCAGACTTTTTTGTAGTCGTCATTCTTTCTGTACAGTAATCTTACTGCGATGCATAGATAGTCGGCGTCGTCCATACAACACGATTCAAAGAAGTCTTTCAGAAACTGATAGTTTGTCACTGCTCTGCCGGCTTCAACTTCAATAACAATATTATTACTTGGATTAAATGCATCTGCTTCAAAGTTTAGTGATGGTTTACCACATTCGCCGTATAATACAGGCATTTTGATCTTATCTTCGTCACGCTTACTTTTTTCAACGGAATATCCAATTTCTTCAAGTCCGTTTGCTATCGAATGCAATACTTCATCGCTTTTTAATTTGTGTTCAGACGAATTAATATGATTGTTGTTACGATTAAATACATCAATAACATTAAGTAAGTCATCTGTTATTCTTTGGTTTCTCGGAAAATATGACCACTTCATTTTATACTCCTAACAGCTGCTTCTATTTTATCGGCACAGCCTAACAAGTCTTTTTTGATCTCATTACCCCAAAATCTTAATACTATCCATCCCTCGGACGTGAGCTTTTCGGTTACCTCATGATCACGTTGCATATTCTTTTCGATTTTAGGTATCCAAAAATCACGATTGGACTTAATCTCTTTGTTTTTGTTTTCCCAATCATATCCGTGAAAAAACTCGCTGTCACAGAATACGGCAACCTTTTTGCCGATAAAGGCTATATCGGGTTTCCCGTAAACGGTTTTAGCGTTTTTTCTGTATCGTAAACCTCTGTGCCACAGTTCCTTTTGCAGCATCATTTCGATTTTTGAGCCTTTATTTTTTACAGCCTGCATATTTTTTCGGCGTTGTTCAGGAGTATGATTATCCATTGCTGTCACTTCTTGCAAGTTTATTATATCATTCTAACATATTTGAGTAGTCTAATCAACCTTTAAATGCATTGCTATTGCTTTCAGTTGTGTTAGTTGTGTTTACAACTGTATTAAGCATTGGAATCAACACTTGCCGTTGGGCAGGTGTTATTTTTTTGTGAATTCTATTAGAATTTTAAAATTCAATCTTCTGTTGCAAAATTTTTATGTATTAGGGTTGAATTTCAGGCTTTCCTGCTCCAAATAAGTAGAGAGGTATATTTCTATTAGCATTTGAAAAAAGCAGCACACTGTTTTAATAACGCTAAAATAAAAAAATTTTCAAAAGTACCCTGACAAAATGGTATGGTTTGTCCAAATAAGTGAGAGGGCGCTTAACCGCTTTATAGTTTTCTGCATCACCTTGTATATACTTAGCAGATTAAAATGATTTTCTAAAAGCATTGGTTTAAAAATTTCAGTGATTTTTTGAAAAATACCCCCTCAAAAAGGCTGAATTTGTCCATACAAGTGAAAGGGCATTTTAAAAGTCCTCTCAATATAATTCAAAGGAAGATGATAATCAAAATCAAAATTAAAATTGAATAGCTGCCAAGTGAAGGATAAACCGCCAAGACCTCATAACAGAGCGAGCGCAGCCGCAAGGCTGACGGCACAGCGTCGAGCAGGATTGCCTGTCAGGAAAGTAAGCTTTGGCAGTACGGAAAATATAAAAGATTTTCTCCGTTTAGCTCCTATATATAGATAGATAAATATATAAATAAAAAAATACTTACCGAGAAGAAGTAGATTCTTACCTTATAGATAAACTTATGATTACAAAAAATCGGTTTCTTTTCGGGAAGTAAGAAAGGAAAATCAATGGAAAATAACAAGGTCTATACCTGTGCAGAAATGAGAGAAATGATGATTGACACCTCGGACTATTGCTTTATGGATGAGGTTGGAGAATTCACGGGAACCCTTGAAATGAAAGCGGAAGCGAAAAGCGGAATGCTCAGAATTTTTCTTCGGCTCAGTGATGATAGAAAAATAATTACACCTGTATTCTGGTGGCAAAAGTATCTCGGCTTTTATGAAATGGAAATCGGAACACAACTTAAACTTTACTATCGTGAAAGCGTTCGAGAGAAAATTTACCTTGCAAAGGTTGAGGTGCTTGAAAACGAATAGTGGATACACGGCTCTACACAGGGCGACAGTCCTACGGTGTAGCGAGCATAGGTTTTGTGTTGCCAAAACCGACGACTGAAAAGCCGAAAGGGGCAACTGCCCCTGTAACCCCAATTTGAAAGGAGACTTTTAGAATGAGAAAACGAAATTTTAACATCAATGTGAGAGTGACCGAGGGCGAGAAAAAGCGCTTGACAAGAGCCTCAAAGCACTATGGAATTTCGCTCTCGGAGTATCTGAGAAAGGTCGGTTTGAACAAAAAACTGACCGAAAAACCGAGCCAAAAGCTCTATGAAGTGTACGCTTCGGTGAACGATTTGCGGAGCAATTTGTATCCGCTTGACGGAAGAATTTTGGAGAGGAAACTCTCGTATGTCGAGCAGAAAATTCTCTCCGCATACCACGAACGAGAGGAGGATGACAGCGGTGGCGACGACAAAAATCTGGGCGGTTAAGGACAACTTGGAGCGCACGGTGAACTACGCAGCTAATCCCAAAAAGACTGTCGATCCCGATTTAAAAAAGGCGCTCCAATACGCCGGAGACGAAGCAAAAACGGAAAGTCGTTGCTATGTGACAGGTGTAAACTGCAACGCCGAAACCGCCTTTGAGGAGATGAACGCTGTGCAGGAACGCTTCGGAAAAACAGGCGGCAACGTCGCCTATCACGCTTATCAGAGTTTTAAGACAGGCGAGATCACGCCGGAGCTTTGTCACGAAATCGGCGTTGAGTTGGCAAAGAAAATGTGGGGCAACGAGTATCAGGTGCTGGTAGCGACGCATCTAAATACCGGTACGCTGCACAATCACTTTGTCGTTTGTAGCACTAATATGTGGACGGGCAAAAAGTTTGATTGCAACGAGGGCGCTTACTGGAAATTTCGTGCTTTGTCGGACGAGCTTTGCGCCGAGTACAATCTGACCGTTATCAAAAATCCGACAGGCAAAACGCCGAGGAGCATTTACTTTGCCGAGAAAAACGGCGAGCCGACTGCGTTCAATGTTCTCCGTGAAGCGATTGATTACGGTATTGAGCACTCACGCAGCTTCGAGTATTTCAAGTGGATTATGAAGGATATGGGCTATATTATGTGTCTTAATCCGAAGCACCGTTACTGGACAATTCGCTCCGCCAACAGCAAGAAATCGGTGCGGATGTACCGCTTGGGCGACGAGTACAACAACGAAGCAATCCGCCGCAGAATCCACGAAAACAATACGCAGCATTGGCGAAACGCCGCTGAGTATGAGTACAGCCGCAAGCAGATGAAGCGCTTTAAGCCGAGGGTATTTGTGTTCCGTGGCAGCTTTAAAAAGCTCAAATCCTTCGGAGGTTTATACGCCAAATATCTGCACTATCTTTATCTGATGGGCAAACTGCCAAAGCGAAATCAGCGCAAGCCGTTGTCGCCCGAAATGCGTGAAGCGTGGCGGCATTTGGACAGATATTCACGCCAAGTGACGTTGGTTTCAAACAAGAAGCTGAACACGCTTGACGATGTAAAAACCTTTATTGCTGATACCGACAAGGAGATCAAAGAAGTTATCGAGTTGCGTGATAAGGTATATAACAAGCTGCGCCACTGCGATAACGACGACAGAATCAGGGAACTGAAAAAGAGCCGTGACGATTGCACAACACTCTTGCGGCAGCTCCGCAAGGAAAAGAAAATCGCCCTCACAATCATAGAGGACGAGCCGAAGATTAACGAAAATATCCGCTGTGAAATACAAGCGCAAAACCTCGCAAGAGGAAGGAAACCAAAAGAACGAAAGAAGGTGTATGAGAGATGAAAATAGCAATTAACAAGCTTCATCCGTTCTATAATCATCCCTTTAAGGTGATTGATAACGCAGAAATGGATGATCTTGTTTTAAGTATAAAGGAGCAAAGCATTCTTACTCCAATCATAGTCAGACCGCTTGAAAACACAAGTGATGAATTTGAAATAATATCGGGACACCGCCGGTATCGTGCTGCCCAATTATTAGGGCAGAAAGAGGTTGAAGTTAGCGTTCGTTATGTAAATCGTGACGAAGCCGCCGTAATGCTGGTGGACAGCAACTTACACCGAAGCAGAATTCTGCCAAGTGAAAAAGCTTTTGCTTATAAGTTGAAGCTGGAAGCATTGAAGCGTCAGGGAAAGAGAAGTGATTTAACTTTGTCGCAATTTGCAACGAAGTTGGATACCGCTTCCGCTGTCGGTCAGGACGCAGGAGAAAGCCGTGATACGGTTTACAGATATATTCGTTTGACCAAGTTAATTCCGGAACTTTTGCAGTTGATGGACGAAGAAAAAATCGCTTTTTCTGTCGGAGTAGAATTGTCTTATCTGTCTGAGAATCACCAGCGCAGATTATTTGAAATCATAGAAAGAGACAACTGCACGCCGTCGTATTCTCAGGCATTCCGAATGCATCGTGCGTTTAAGGATAATTGTCTGGACAACCGTTTGCTCGAAAGAATTATGTCCGAGGAAAAACCCAATCAACGTGAAGTGCTTAAAATCTCGATGGAGAAAGTAAGGCGTTTTGCGCCCAAAGCCAGCAATACACAGCTTGAGGATTTTGTTATAAAAGCTTGCGAGCATTACAGAAGATATTTGAATAAAAACCGTGACAGAGGGAGGTGAAAATGATGACCGACAAGGCTTATGAAATGTTTTCTGATTACGAAGATGTCGTAACAGTTGACGATGTTATGAAGATGCTTCATATCGGTAAAAATTCTGTGTATGATTTGCTGAAGAATCACAGAATTGAATCTATAAGGGTAGGAAGCAGATATGTTATACCAAAGAAAAGCGTTATCAATTTTCTTAACATATAAGTTCATTTAATCCGCACATTTGATGTTTGAGAGCCTGTTGTGCTATTCTATATACACAGCGGGCTTTCATCCAAATGAAAGGAGACACTTTGAAAAACACAACTGAATTATTCGCTGAATACTGTGACGTCGTATCGGTTGACGATGTTACGAAAATGCTAAAGCTCAGCAAAGTAACTGTTTACAAGTTATTAAAATCCGGCAAAATCCGAACTGTCAAAGTTGGCAAGAGATACATTATCCCAAAGAGATGTGTTTCGGAATTTCTTGAAAGCTGTTAGATAGGAGGATGAATTGTATGGATAAAACAAAAGAAGCTTTTGCAGAGTATAAAGACGTTGTCACAGTATGCGAGGTAATGGAAATGTTAGGTTTGGGAAGAGTAGCTGTCTATCGCTTGTTGCGTGAAGGAATCATCCGCACAATCAGGGTAGGCAAAAAGTATATCATTCCCAAGCAGAGCATTATCGACTTTATCTCAACAGGAGAATCATTTTTTAGAAAGGGTTAATTATTTTGGAAGGAAGCTTAATAATAAAAGGCAATTACTACTATGCCAAATTTCGTGTCAACGGCAAACAGAAAATGATTGCCACGAAGATACCCGTTAAGGGTAACAACAAACGCCGTGCAATTGAGAAGATGAAAGAAATCATTGAGAGCTACAAGGATATCAACCTTGAATGCGACGATGTTCTTTTTACCGACTTTCTCGACAAATGGCTGAAAGGTATCAAGGGAATCATAAAGCCCTCTACGTGGGAATCCTATGACAAGACCGTGAGCGGCAAATTAAAGCCCTATTTTGAGCTAAAGAGATACAAGTTCAAGGATATGAAGCCGGAGGTTTTCACCAAGTATTTTGTGTTTCTTTCTCAACACGGCAAGTCAAACGGCAAGGGCGGTTTAGGATATAAAACG
The DNA here is from genome assembly GCA_052118065.1 of Ruminococcus sp. LCP21S3_E8. Taxonomy (GTDB): domain Bacteria; phylum Bacillota; class Clostridia; order Oscillospirales; family Acutalibacteraceae; genus Ruminococcoides. Next base: position 44,898 of record JBQKHY010000012.1, read on the forward strand.
GTCAAGAATATCCGTGGCGTGCTGTCATCGGCGTATGAGTACGCTCTTGAGAATCGCTATGTTAATGAGAATCCGGTATTAAGGAGTCGTATGCCGTCATTTCCGCACAGCATCAAGAAGGACGTACCCGAGTACAACGCACAGCAAGTCAGGAAGCTTCTGCTTTACGCAAAGGAACACGAGAGCCATATCTACATATTCCTGCTTCTTGCCCTCTATACAGGGCTGCGAAAGGGTGAATTGCTCGCCTTAACGTGGGAGGATATAGACTACGACAAAAAGCTCCTGAACGTCAACAAAAGCAGAACAGGCAGCCGCAAGAACGTGACAATGCAAATCACCACGCCAAAGACAAAGAGCAGTAACCGCAAAATCCCGATAAACGATTTTGTTATCGGAGAGCTGAAAGCCGAAAAGCAACGTCAGGAGGATTACGCCAAGCTGTTGGGCAACGGCTACGACAAAAGCCACGACTTCATTGTGCGCACCGTTCTCGGAAAGCCGTATGTCAATCTCAGCGCAATCAACCGTGTGGTAAACCGTCTGACTGAGAACGCCGGCTTGCCGCATTGTACGATTCACGGATTTCGCCACTCTGTGGCGAGTATTCTTGACGACAACGGCGTACCGATTCAGGACATTTCCGTTTTGCTCGGACACGAAAGCGTAAACACCACCGAGAGAATATATATCAACCGCCGCAAGACCGCAAAGGAGGCGACGATTAACACTCTCGACAGCGCCATAAATTTGAACATCGCATAAAGGTGGTATAATTTTTGGTAGAATTAAAAGAGAAAAGGCTTCGGAAATCGCTTTCCGAAGCCAAAAATGATTGGCAGGGGCAGAAGGACTCGAACCCTCGGCACGCGGTTTTGGAGCGGCTCTGATAGAGTTTTAAGTGAAAACACCCCTAAATTTTTGTTGATTTTTAACATTAATCAGTATAGTGAATTTGTTGATAATGCTTAACATTTTTCATCTGCTACGAGATTTTAACGATTATTTGCCGTAACAAATGGTGGAACAAACTGCCGACCAATATTCATCAAATCAAACAATAAACTGCCAGAAAAACTTTTGCTTTTCGTGTTAATTCTTTTTTATTATCGCATATTTTACAGAAATGTCAATAGTCATTATTATTAGTTGGCGAGGAGAAATGAATATGAAAAAACTTAATTATCATTTATATCTTACCGACTATGAATACAGGCAAGTTATTCATAGTTTAATTGAACTTAAAAACAACCTCATACAAGCAGGTAAATATACAGATGTTGTTGACGACTTGCTTGTTCGTTTAATTTCAGCTAAGAAAAAGAATATAAAGATTCGCATCAAAAAATGAATATATTATAGTACTAACCTACTCAGTCATTGGAGTAGGTATTTTTTTTGAAAAAATTTTTAAAAATACCCTGACAAATGGGTACCCTTTGTCCAAATAGGTGAAGAGGTTTTTTTTCAAGCAATCTAAAGGACCTTTTCACTGAACCTTGAAAATTGAATATCACTTCATTAAGACTTTAATTCTGATGATGTGCAAAAGTACGAGCCACAGCAGCGGTACGCCACGACCTTTCCGATTTGAAAGTGAGCGCTAACTCCGCCTGCAAGTATCGGGTTGCCCCTGATATGGCGATGACAGTCAGAATGATAATGATACTCCTGCACGCAGCTCGGAGAGTTCCTTCGAGGGGTGAGATTCCCGTGCAACGGTAAAGCAGACCGTTACTTAATGAAGTCCCAGATAGATTTATCTGTCCGCTGGGGGTGTTGAGGACAAGTACAGCGGAAAAGTTACATAGCTGTTTTTGCAGGACAGCTATTAAAACATTTGAAAGGAGGAAAACGAATGCCAAACTGCAAAACTATTGCTATCTGCAATCAGAAAGGCGGTGTAGGTAAAACGACTACCACAATGAACTTGGGCATTGGATTGGCTATGCAGGGCAAAAAGGTACTTCTTGTTGGCTGCGACCCGCAAGGTGATTTAACCGCTTGTTTGGGCTGGAAGAGAGTTGACGAGATACCTGTTACTCTTGCCACGAAAATGCATGATGTAATCCGTGACGACAGCACAAATGCTTCAAGCGGAATACTTCACCATAACGAAGGCGTTGACCTGATACCTTCCAATACAGACCTGGAAGCGTTGGAAATGTACCTCGTTACGGCAATGAGCCGTGAGAATATTCTGAAAAGCTATCTAAGCAAGGTGAAGTCCGGCTATGACTATGTTCTGATTGATTGCAGACCTTCACTCGGTATGCTGACTCTAAATGCCTTAACAGCGGCTGACAGCGTTGTTATACCTGTTCAGGCGCAGTATTTGCCTGCAAGAGCAATGACGCAGCTTTTACAGACAGTTTCCAAAGTGAAGTCACATACCAATCCTAACTTGTCTGTTGACGGTATTTTGCTTACGCTTGTTGATAGCAGGACGAACCTTGCCAAAAGCACGGTGGATGCAATTCGTGATAACTTCGGAAGTGTAATCAGGATATATAAAACGAAAATTCCGATTGCAGTAAAAGCCGCAGAGGTAACTTCCAAGGGCAAAAGCATTTATGCTTATGAGCCGAACAGCAAGGTGGCATTGGCATACGCTGAATTTGCAAAGGAGGTGCTTTCGGATGGCAGAAAGAAAGAGCGACTTCGCACTGCCGACACTCGATGACCTTTTCTCTACACAGGAAGAACGTGACGACGCACGGCTTGAAAAGATCAGGGACATTCCGCTTGACTTGATTGATGACTTTCCCGATCACCCTTTCCACGTCAGAGATGACGAGGATATGGTGCAGCTTGTGGAGAGCATTAAGACAAACGGAGTATTAACCCCTGCTGTTTTAAGGCAGAAAGAGGACGGAAGATATGAGCTTGTCAGCGGTCACAGGCGAAAGAGAGCTTGTGAGCTTGCCGGTCTTACTACACTCAGAAGTGAGATAAAGGACTTAACCCGTGACGAAGCTATTGTGTATATGGTTGAAAGTAATTTTCAGCGTACAACAATACTTCCAAGTGAAAAAGCTTTTGCCTACAAAATGAGGTTGGAGGCAATAAAGAGGCAAGGACAACGCACGGATTTAACTTCTGCAACACTGTTGCAGAAGTCAGGAAAAACAAGCCGAGAAATTATTGCTGAAAATAGCGGTGAAAGTCACGAACAGGTTAGAAAGTATATCCGCTTGACAAATCTCATCACCGAACTCTTACAGTTTGTGGACGAAGGCAGAATTAAAATGCGTCCTGCCGTTGAGCTTTCATACCTTGATGAAGATAGTCAGCGTGATGTCGCCCTACAGATTGATATTAACGACTGTACACCGTCGCACGACCAGACAATCCGAATGAGAAAAATGTTTGAAAGCGGTAAGCTGACAGCAGAAGCTGTTGAAGCGATTATGTCGGAAGAAAAACCGAATCAGCGAGAGCGTATTGTGCTGCATGGTGACAGAGTGCGAAGCCTTATTCCGAAAAGCGTAAAGCTAAAGGACACGGAGGACTATGTTTGCAAGGCTTTGGAACACTACCGCAGATACCTGCGAAGCCGAGCAGAGCGTGACGACAGGTAGGACAAGTTATTTTTTTACTTTCCCCTTTCTCACACTCTATCCCCTATACTACCTGAACTACCCGAAAAGAAAGATATATACTATCTCATAAATTAACCTTATCTCATAAATATATCTTTCTCTAAAGGCAAACAAACGCATATTTTATTTTGACGGACAGATTTTAGCTGTCCGATTTTTATTATGGAGGTAAACCAATGACAAAAGTTTTTAGCAAGAGAAACGCAAAGAGAATTACTGCGGTTGTGCTCGCACTTATCTCTATCGTTTCAATATTTTTTATTCTTCCTGCAAATGCCGCCGCAAAAGAAGTCACGGTCACATTTGACTATGCTTACGACACAGGCGGAAACATCATAAAATTCGTAAAACACACAGAACACGACGGATATGTAGTAGGAACAGTCGGAGAAGAATTGTGCAGGATTTATGCAGACGGAAAGGATGCATACTGCATTGAACCCGGTCATTCTCTCTTTTCAGGCAATACGCTGACAACCGATGCCTCGGCGGCTTGGAATGCTCTTTCAAAGGCACAGAAAAAGGCGGTAAATCTTGCACTTCTTTTCGGTAAGTCAGGAAGTGCATCAAGCCTTGTCGGTACAGACGGTCAGAAGTGGATTGCTACACAGCTTGTTGTATGGGAGTTCTGCACAGGTGGTCGTGACGCATCAACATTTAAACTGAAAAATTCAAAGTTTATTGACGGCATCACATCGGGTGGTGCAAATCCGAATGTAAAAACCAACTACAATAAAATCATCACTAAACTTGAAGATTACAACACCATTCCGAGCTTTACTTATGAAACTTCTGCAAAGGCAAAGAGCAATGTCAATGAGTTAAAGTACAGTGACGGTAAGTATTCACTTACGCTTACGGACAGCAACAATATTTTGTCAGACTATGATTTCAAAACAACTGACGGCGTTTCCGTTTCTGTTTCGGGGAAGAAGATTACGCTGACTTCCACAAAGGTTATTCCTGACGCTGTTGTGTTCAGCGCAACGAAGAAAATGCCGAAGGTTACGACAACGCTAATTGCCTGCGGCAGCTCATCAAAGCAGGATGTTGTAACAGGTGTTCAGTCCGATACTGAAACCAAGACGGCGTATTTTGCTGTAAAGACCTCAGCCGGAAGTCTGAAAATCGTTAAGACCTCGGACGACGGAAAGATCGAAGGAGTGAAATTCAAGATTACGGGTGCTGATAATTACAGTAAGACGGTCACTACGAACTCAAAGGGTGAATTTCAGCTTGATGACCTCAAGGTCGGCACATATACCGTAACCGAGGTAACTGAGGATAAGTACGAAACACAAAAGGCACAGCAGGTTAAGGTTGAAAGCGGAAAAACTGCAACCGTAAAATTCAGCAATGTTCTAAAGTGTGGTGAGCTTCAGGTTGTAAAGTCCTCTGAGGATAATTTCAATGCAGGCGTGAAATTCCACCTTTACGGAACGTCTTTATCCGGGGCAAAGGTAGATGAATATGCTGTTACCGATAATTTCGGTGTTGCTGTTTTCAAAAATATCCTGGTAAGCGGTGACAAACCATATACCCTTGAAGAAGTGGATACAGCTATTCGCTATGTTGTACCGAAATCACAGACCGTTTCCGTAACCTGGGATAAGGTGGCAAAGAGAGAATTTACTAATACACTCAAAAAATTTACCATTACAGTTGAAAAGACCGATGCCGAAAAGAGAAAAGCACAGGGCGACGCTACACTTGCTGGAGCAAAGTACGGTATCTATGACGGCGATAAGTTAATTGATACCTACACAACCGATGATAACGGCAAATTCACGACAAAGGAATATGTTTGCGGTGATAACTGGACAATCAGAGAAATTGAACCGAGCGAGGGCTATCTGCTTGATGAAACTGTCTATACGGTTGGTGCAGAAGCGAAGAATTACACGGTTGAACATAACGCTGTTTCGGTCGGTGTTACAGAGCAGGTAATCAAGGGTGATGTAGAAATTGTAAAGCATTGCGATGACGGACAGACCAAAATCGAAACTCCGGAAAAAGGAGCCGAATTTCAGCTCTTTCTCAAAAGTGCAGGAAGCTATGAAAATGCCAACCCGGATGAGCGTGATACCCTTGTGTGTGATGAAAAGGGATACGCAAAGTCTAAAAAACTCCCCTACGGCACATACACAGTCCATCAGACCAAAGGCTGGGAGGGCAGAGATAAAATTGCCGACTTTGATGTATTTATCTGCGACAACTCAAAGCCGTACAGCTATATCATCAATGATAAGATTTTTGAATCCTATATTAAGGTGGTTAAGGTGGATGCAGAATCAGGAAAAACAATTCCCTACGCAGGGGCAGGATTTCAGATTTATGACTCCGATAATACTTTAATTACAATGTCGGTAAAATATCCTTCGAATATGACGATTGATACTTTCTATACTGACAGCAACGGAAGTCTTATCACTCCTGAAACCCTTGTTTACGGCAAGGGATACAAGCTTGTTGAGGTTCAGGCTCCCTACGGTTATGTGCTTGATAAAACACCTGTTTATTTTGATGTAACAAAGGAAAATTCTACAAACGAAGGCGGTGTTACTTTGATTAAGGTGAACAAAGCAAATTCGCCGCAGAAAGGCAAAATCTCAATTTCAAAGGAAGGAGAGGTTTTCTATGGCGTAAATGTCAGTGGCGGCATTGATGAGAACGGCAACGAAATTCCGAACGTCTATCAGCCTGTTTATGAAACGGCAGGACTTGAGGGTGCAACATACGAAATCCGTGCGGCAGAGGATATTATTACTCCTGACGGCACAATACACAATAAAAAGGGCGACCTCGTTGATACAGTTACCACAGGCAAGGACGGAATTGCTATAAGTAAAACTCTTTATCTCGGTAAGTACAGCATTAAGGAAACTCACGCTCCATATGGAATGGCACTCAATGACGAAGTGCATATTGTAGAACTTACCTATGCCGATCAGACCGTAAAGCTTACGGAAACAGCAACTTCATTTTTCAATGACAGACAGAAAATTAAGGTGAATCTTGAAAAGTGGCTGGAAACCAATGAAGAGTTTGATATTGGCACAAACGGGGAAATAAAGAACATATCCTTTGGTTTGTTTGCAGAAAAAGAAATTGTTTCTGCAAGCGGAACTTCTATTCCTGCTGACGGACTTATAGAAATTATCACTCTTGATGAAAAGGGCAAGGGTTATGTGAATACAGACCTTCCGTTCGGCAGTTACTATGTTAAAGAACTTTCAACGGATGAGCATTATATTCTCAGCGATAAAAAATATCCGGTTGTATTTGAATACGAGGGTGAAAAGACGAGTACAGTTGAGCTGACTGTAAATAACAGTGAGCCGATTATGAATGAGCTTATCTACGGTTCGGTATCGGGCAGGAAAGTTGATGAAAACGGAGAACCTCTCGGTGGAGCTGTTATCGGACTGTTCAAATCCACAGATGTTGAGTTTACAGAGGAAAACGCAGCCTTAACAACTGTTTCTGCGGAGGACGGAAGTTTCAATTTTAGCGATATTCCTTACGGCACCTGGTATATCCGTGAAATCGAACAGCCGACAGGCTTCGTCCTCAATGACACGGTATATCCGGTTACCGTTAATGCCGACGGCGATGTTGTGGAAATTGAGATTGTCAATGCATTTATCCGTGGCAATATCAAGACCACAAAGGTTGACGCTGACTATCCCGACAATAAGCTGACAGGCGCAGTATTTGAGCTTTATTCCGACATTAATGCTGACGGTAAGCTTGATAATAATGATGAGCTTATCGGTGAAATCAAGGAAACCGACGTAGGTGTTTACGAAATGGACGACCTTGTTTACGGACACTATCTTGTAAAGGAAAAGACCGCCCCTGACGGCTTTGTTCTTGATGAAAACATCTATCCTGTTTTTGTTGAAACGGACGGCAAAACCTACGAGGTGGAAAATGAAGCAGGTAAGGGATTTTTGAATGAAGCAATGAAAGGCTCACTCAGAATCGTAAAGACCTCATCAGACAAAAAGGTTGAAGGCTTTTCTTTCCGTGTAACAGGTGAGAACGGATATGATGAAATCTTTAAGACCGACAAAAACGGAGAAATTTTTATTGAGGGATTACGAATCGGCAAATATATAATTTCTGAGGTAAACAACGATGCATCAGCCGGATATATGCTTCCTGATGACAAGGTTGTTGAGATTGAATACGGTAAGACCGCAAATGTTGAAATGCATAACGAGAAAATTCACACACCAAAAACAGGTGACGAGAGCAATCCAAACCTCTGGCTTATTCTCGGAGGCACATCGGCAGTTGGTATTGCGGCTTGTGCGACAGCTCTTGTAAAAAAGAGAAAGAAAAACATCAAGGAGGCAGAAGAATGAAAGTGATAATTGCCGTAGCACTTCTTGTGTTTATCATCGGCGGCTTTATCTTTTTACAGATTAAAAACCACAATAAAAAGAAGTGAGAAACTATACGACGGGCGGTTTTAGCAGACTGCCCGTCAGACTTTGAAGGGAATATATGAAATGGCAGATAAAACTGTAATTACAACACAACAGAAATTCAAGGTGCTGAATAAGCTTTTTGAAGCAGGCTTCAAAACCGAAAAGGATTTGCAAAGCATAAACTTTCAAAATGTTTTCAGCATACCCAATCTGACAGTTCAGGAAATGAGTATAATTTCCGAATTGCAGACTAACACAAAGGGCAACAAGCTCTATTCTTATCTTGGAGGTAACAATGATATGCAGGAAAAGCAGCGATTAAAAAGCGGTGGATATGATGAAACCTAAGCAAAAGATAGGAACCACGAAAGATAAGGAGGTGCTGAACAATGGCAAGAAAGTTTGACCTTATCTCACAGCTGTATGAAGATACCTCGAAAGAGGTTATGTCACCCGATAAATGGGCGGCATTTCTGAAAACAGCCTGTTATAACTACCGACTGCGATTTGACGAACAGCTCCTTTTATACGCTCAGAAACCAGATGCAACCGCCGTCCTGCCTATTGAACAGTGGAACAGAACTTTCGGTCGCTGGGTAAACAGAGGAGCAAAGGGTATTGCCGTGTTTGAAAGTCTGAACGGCAATTCACAGAGGTTAGTCCATTATTTTGATATTTCCGATACACACGCAAGCGAAATTTCAAGGACTGTCCCTATTTGGAATATGAAACTCGAATATACAGATGAAGTGATCGACACGCTTGAAAGCAGCTTCGGATATCTTGATGAAAAGAACAGCCTTGCGGATGCGATTATATCCGCATCAGGTAATGCTGTCGAGGACAACATTACCGACTATGTGGGCGATTTGCTTGTAACGGTTAATGATACCTTTCTTGAAGAATTGGACGAGGACATCGTTAAGACAATGTACAGACAGCTTGTTAGTAACAGCGTTGCTTTTATGATTATGACAAGACTCGGTATTGACACTGAACCGTATTTTAACGATGACGACTTTCGTGATATTGTCAATTTCAATACGCAGGAAGCCTTGAATGCTCTCGGCTTTGCAACGAGCGATATTGCCGAAATGGGACTGTCGGAGATTTCCAAAACCGTGCTGGCACTTAACCGTCAGAATCGCATAATTGCGGAAAACAGACAAAGTGAATATACTAATAGCACAATAAATACCGAAAGGAGTTTTGACAATGGCAGAACTGACATACACAATGCAGGGCGATTACCTACTTCCGAACCTGACGCTTCCCGAACAGCCGAGGGTACAGCTCGGACATTACGCTCAGATGAGGAAGAATTATCTGTTGCAGAAGCACAAAATTCTCTATTACAATCTGCTGACGAAGGGAACGCTGACCGAACACCTGTGGGAAATCGAACAGACGGCGACAGAGATGGAGGACAGAATTCTCAGACAGATGGCGGTGCAGGAGGGCGTGACAGAGAAGCTGAAAGCGGACGACCCGATGAAGTGGACACGCCTGATGAACAACCTCAGACACTCGGCTCAGGAGATAGTCAAAGCGGAAGTGATTTACGCTTAGAATATTACGACCGCAGCAACGAGGATAAAAGTATTCCGTTCTTTGGCGGTGATGATAAAATCAAGGCTGTCCTGTTATCTACTCCGTATCTAAAAGCGACCAAAACGGAAATAGCAAGATACTTTGAAAACGAATCTGACAGTGAAAAACGAGTTAAATTTATCAAAAGCATATTCAATAATGATGCTACCGATATTACTACTCCCGACGGAAAGCGGATGGGATATAAAACCTATCAGAATGTACTTCTTTTGTGGGAAGGCGAGCAGGATAATAAAATATCGCAAGCCTACTATGATTGGGGTGTTATTGCAGGACTTTTTGAGGGTATGCGTTTGCTAGATGAACTCAGGGACACAACAAAACCTCTGCCTTCATTGGAAGGGCAGTTGGAAATATTAACAGCCGGGGCAGGAGAAAAAACTCCTGCCTTTATCTTTTCTCAGGAGATTATTGACGCTGTACTTACCCACGGAAGCGGTGTAAGCGAGGGTAAAATGAGGATTTACGAGCAGTTTCAAAAGTCCTTATCTGCAAAAGAAAACATTGATTTTCTGAAAAACGAGTATGGCTGGGGCGGCTCATATCCGATTATTATCGGAACAGGAATTGACGAAAGTCACGACGGCAAAGGCATTATGCTCAGCCGTGGCTTTGAAGATAACGCACCACGACTGCTGTTAAAGTGGAGTAAGGTTGAAAAGCGCATCGGCGAACTTATAAAACTTGACCGATACCTCAATCCAAAGGAAAAGGAATATTATCCGACTTGGCTTGAAAAGCAGGAGCAGATAAGAGCCGAACGGGCGGCGGAGAGAGAAATCCGTGAAGCAATATATACTCCGCCTGCCGAAAAGGAAACTATCCCTGTTGAATATGAATACAAATATTCGCTCGGTGAATCGGTATATATCGGAGCGGATGAGTATGAAATTCTGTCCTTTGACGAAAACCGTGTAATGCTTTTTGACAAACAGTTTCCTCTTTTCAACAAGGAAATGACAAGGGCGGAATTTGACAGCAAAGTCAAAGAAAACCCGATGAACGACCATTTAAAAGTTGCCGTACAACCCGAAAAAGAAAAACAGATTACACAGCGTGATTACAGCAGATACAGTCCTGTTATGCAGGAATACTTCAAGATTAAGGACGAACATCCCGATACGATTATTCTGTTCCAAATCGGTGATTTTTACGAAGCTATGGGCGATGATGCCGTAACCGTTTCACAGGCACTCAGCCTGCATAACACCACCCGAAGAATAACCGATACAGAAAGAATTGATATGTGCGGATTTCCGTCAAATAGGCTTGAAACATATACGGATATGCTGCTTGACCGAGGCTACAATATCGGTATTTCAAGTCCAAACGACAGGGAAAGTCGGGATTTTATTCTTATGGCTTCCGACAGGTCGCACGCTCCCATTCAGTCCGAGCCAATCGGCAGAATTGATTACCTGAACGCTGACGGCAAGGTTGAAAACAGTATTGAATATACAAACCCGACCAGCCTTGAAAGAGATATAAAAGAGGAAAACATCTTTGATGTAAAAATGGCGGTTTATCTGTATAAGGACGCTGACGGCAACACCATACCCCACGACTTTATTGACAGACTGCCTAATCCTTTGCAAAACTTTGAAATCATTGATAAGCCGCTTTCTCAATCGGAATATGATGTTTTACTTGATGAAGCAAAAAAACTGATAGATGAGTTTGTAAAGAATGAGTACGACAGTGACGGTGCAGACTATTCCGACTTGTCGGAAATCAATATCGGCTATACCAATACCGAGGACGAGAAGCACGAAATTGAAGCAGTTGTAAACCTTGTTGACTTCAGAATTGAAACAAGAGTTGACGGTCAGGCTGTTCATACGGAACAGTACGATTCACTTGCGGATATTGTGGAGAACGGCTTGCACGGCTTAGATTTTAGCGCCCTTGTGTATGTCAGTGATGAACAGCTTGCACCGTTTTATCAAAGCTCAGAGCTGACAAAAGAACAGCCCGAAGCAGAAACCGAAATTGATAACTCCGACCTTATCGGCAAGGAACTCACGTTTGATAACCGCAATTTCATTGTTGAACGGGTTAACAGAAACGGTGATGCTTCTATGCGTGATATTACCTTTGAGGACAAAAACGGTTTTCCGATATTCAGAGTTGAAAAAGCCGATTTTGTTCGTTCTGCTCTTGAACTTTCCGAAAAGAAAGAACTTGATGCACCTGTTTGGGAGAAAAAACAGAAAACAAAAGCACAGACCTTTGACTTGCACCCTGAAATTCCCTTGACTGACCGACACACATTTGACCTCAAAAATTTTGAACTTGAGGAGGTCGGTAAAAAGACCCGCTTCCACAGAAATGTAGAAGCAATCCGTGTGCTAAAGGAATGCGTAGAGGAAAACCGCTTTGCTACACCCGAAGAACAGAAAGTCCTTGCACAGTATGTAGGCTGGGGCGGTATTCCCGAAGCCTTTGATGAGAATAATGACGCTTGGCAAAGTGAATATAATGAGCTTTCACAGTTACTGTCCGATGAAGAATATCAGTCAGCAAGAGAAAGTACACTTACTGCTTTCTATACACCGCCTGTCGTTATTTCAGCAATTTACAAGGTTATGGAACAGATGGGATTTAAGGAGGGCAACATTTTGGAGCCTTCCTGCGGTATCGGTAATTTTATCGGTATGCTGCCCCAGTCAATGCAAAACAGCCGTGTTTACGGTGTGGAGATTGACAAAATCTCCGCAGGCATTGCACAGCAACTCTACCAGCGTTCCTCTATTGCAGGACAACCGTTTGAGCAGGCAGAAATTCCGGACAGTTTTTTTGACGCAGTTGTGGGTAATGTGCCTTTCGGCGATTTCAGCGTTGCAGATAAACGCTATGATAAAAACCATTTCTTAATCCACGATTACTTTTTTGCAAAGTCGCTCGATAAGCTCCGCCCGGGCGGTGTAATGGCGTTGGTGACTTCAAAGGGTACAATGGACAAGGAAAATTCTGCCGTACGAAAATATATCGCACAGAGAGCGGAATTACTCGGTGCGATAAGACTTCCGAATGACACCTTTAAGGGAAATGCAGGAACGGAGGTTGTTTCCGATATCCTCATACTGCAAAAGCGTGACCGCATCATAGACATTGAGCCTGATTGGGTACACCTAAACGCAGATGAAAACGGTATCAGAATTAACAGCTACTTTGCAGAACACCCCGAAATGATACTCGGAGATATGAAAATTGTATCAGGTCGTTTTGGCGAAGAAACAACTTGTGTACCTTATGAAAACGCTGACCTTGAAAGCCTGCTTGATGAAGCCGTTTCCAATATTCACGGCGAAATCACAGAGTATGAAGCGGAGGAAAATATAGAGGAAGAAGATAATTCAATCCCTGCTGATCCGAATGTCAGAAACTTCTCATATACAGTGCTTGACGATGTAATCTATTTTCGTGAAAACAGCCGAATGTCACCTGTTGAGGTGTCGGCTACCGCTGAAAACCGAATAAAGGGACTTATTGAGATAAGAAACTCCGTTCGTACTCTTTTAGATTTGCAGACGGAAGACTATCCTGACAGTGATATAAAAGCTGAACAGGAAAGGCTTAATAAGTTGTATGACAGTTTCACAAAAAAGTACGGACTTATCAATAGCCGTGCAAATACTATGGCATTCTCACAGGACAGTTCCTACTCGCTGTTATCTTCATTGGAAATACTCGATGACGAGGGCAACCTTGAACGCAAGGCGGATATGTTTTTCAAGCGGACAATCAAGCCTCATACACCTGTTACTTCCGTTGACACAGCTTCCGAAGCACTCGCCGTTTCTATGGGAGAAAAGGCGGGTATTGATATGGAATATATGTGTCAGCTTTCAGGCAAGAGTGAGCAGGAGGTTTTTGATGAACTGAAAGGTGTAATTTTTCTCAATCCTCTCTACGGTCAGGGCAATCCTGACGAACAGAAATACCTTATGGCAGACGAATATTTGTCCGGTAATGTCCGTGAAAAGCTTGAAGTCGCAAGGCGCTCGGCAAAGCTATATCCTGATGATTACAACATCAATGTTGAAGCTCTTGAAAGAGTACAGCCAAAGGATTTGACGGCTTCTGAGATTTCCGTAAGGCTTGGCGCAACCTGGATTCCGCCTGAGATTGTACAGCAGTTCATCTATGAATTTCTTGATACTCCACGCTATGCACAATGGAAAATCAGGCTTCACTATTCGCCATATACGAGTGAATGGAGCATTGAAAACAAAAGCTACGATACAAGTAATCTCAAGGTGTACCGCACCTACGGTACAGACCGAATAAATGCTTATAAAATAATCGAGGAAACACTCAACCTCAAGGATGTCCGCATATTCGATTATGTTGAGGATGAGGAAGGCAGAAAGAAGCCTGTACTCAATAAAAAGGAAACTACAATCGCTTTGCAGAAGCAGGAGCTTATCAAAGAAGGCTTTAAGGAATGGATTTGGAAAGATCCGCAACGCCGTGAAAAGCTCTGCAAACTATATAATGAAAAATTTAACAGCACAAGACCCCGTGAGTATGACGGAAGTCATATTACCTTTAACGGTATGAATCCTGAAATTGAACTCAGGGAACATCAGAAAAACGCTGTTGCACATATTCTTTACGGTGGAAACACCTTGCTTGCACACGCAGTCGGCGCAGGCAAAACCTACGAGATGACGGCAGCTGCTATGGAATCGAAGCGGCTTGGCTTATGCAGCAAGTCGCTTTTTGTTGTGCCTAATCACCTGACCGAGCAATGGGCGGCGGAGTTTTTACAGCTCTATCCTGCGGCGAATATCCTTGTTGCAACCAAAAAGGATTTTGAAACTAAAAACCGCAAACGCTTCTGCGGACGAATTGCCACAGGCGATTATGACGCTATCATTATCGGACATTCTCAGTTTGAGAAAATTCCGATGAGCGTTGAAAGGCAAAGAATTATACTCGAGCAGCAGATTGACGAAATCACAGACGGTATTCGTGAGTTGAAAGAAAACCGTGGAGAAAACTTTTCAATCAAGCAGCTTGAAAAAAGCAGAAAATCTTTAAAGGCAAAGCTACAGAAGTTAAACGACCAAAGCCGAAAGGATGATGTAGTTACCTTTGAGGAATTGGGCGTTGACAGACTTTTTATTGACGAAAGTCACTACTACAAAAACCTGTACCTATATACGAAAATGAGAAATGTCGGAGGTATCGCTCAGACCGAAGCACAGAAAAGCTCAGACCTGTTTATGAAATGCAGATACCTTGATGAAATCACAGGTGGCAGAGGAACGGTTTTTGCAACAGGTACGCCAATCTCAAACTCAATGGTGGAGTTATATACCATTCAGAGATATTTACAGTATGAAACACTTGTAGAAAACGGCTTGCAGCACTTTGATTCGTGGGCTTCTACCTTTGGTGAAACTGTAACAGCCTACGAACTGAAACCTGAGGGAACAGGCTACAGAACGAAAACACGATTTGCTAAATTCTACAATTTGCCTGAGCTTATGGCAATGTTCAAAGAGGTTGCCGATATTAAAACGGCAGACACACTTAATTTGCCTACACCTACTCCACACTATCACAATGTTGCCGTAAAGCCTTCCGATTTTCAAAAGGCTATGGTAGCAGAGCTTGGAGAACGAGCCGAAAAAGTGAGAAACAATCAGGTTGACGCAAGCGATGATAATATGCTGAAAATCACCAACGACGGACGAAAGCTCGCCCTTGACCAGCGTATGATAAACCCTCTGATTCCTGACTTTGAGGGCAGTAAAATCAATGCTTGTATTGATAATATTTTTACGATTTGGCAGGAAAACTCAGACAAAAAATCGGCTCAGCTTGTGTTCTGCGACCTCTCCACTCCGAAGCCGGATGCAGAGTTTTCCGTCTATACGGACATTCGCAGCAAGCTGATCGAGCGAGGCGTACCTGAAAGCGAAATCAGCTTTATCCACGAAGCAAAAACCGAGGCGCAGAAGCAGGAACTTTTCAAAAAGGTGCGCAAAGGCGAAGTCAGAATTTTGCTCGGTTCTACACAGAAAATGGGTGCCGGCACGAATGTTCAGAACAAGCTTATAGCCTTGCACGATATTGACTGTCCTTGGCGACCGTCAGATGTAGGACGGATTTTGCGGACATTCAAAATAAAAAAGAATGTGGAGGTAACAGACAATGGCAAAGACAATTTTTGAGGAAATGGGCGGCAAATACGAAAGGCAAGGCGATTATTTAATACCGTGCTTAACTGTACCCGCCGAAGAAGAACAGCCGATAGGCATCTGGGGACAGCGGCATTTGGATTATCTGAAGCATCACTGCAAAGTTACATACACCAATCTTCTTACAAGCGGCAGACTTAACGCTTACCTTGCCGACATTGACAGACAGGCACAGGAACGCTTTGAAAGGCTCATAGAGGGTATGAAACAGGCACAGGGCATAACGGAACAGCTAAAGGCAGAAAACGCCTTAGAATGGACAGGATGCCTCAATAACATAAGGGCTTGTGCGAGGGAGATTGTGGAAAAGGAAATTATTTTTGCATAAACAGATGATTAGTGGCAGGGGGAAATCCTGCCGCTTTTTCTGCTTTAGTTTGTCAGCTTGACAAATAAAGGGTTAAGGAATATAATTAGATTCAGTATTATACAAGGAGTTAATAAATATGCGGCAAGGTATTCTTAAATAAACTGTCAATTTGATAGTGGGAACAAAAAGTAGCAGTCCCGTTTCACTTTTAATATGGGGCTTAGTTTTTTGTACCCAGTTTAAGAATACTTTTATCATGTAATTTTATATGCCCGAAAACATATAAGTGTTTTGGGGCTATTGGAGTTATTTACCCAGTGATAGGAGTATTTATCACTGGGTATTTTTATGCCCTTTTTTGGGTGTTGATAGGAGGAAAATCACATGAAAATAATTAACTTAGGCATTCTGGCTCACGTTGACGCAGGAAAGACAACATTAACGGAGAGTTTATTGTATACCAGTGGTGCAATTGCAGAACCAGGGAGCGTAGATAAAGGCACAACAAGGACAGATACAATGAATTTGGAGCGTCAAAGGGGAATCACTATCCAGACAGCAGTGACATCTTTTCAGTGGGAGGATGTAAAAGTCAACATTATAGATACGCCAGGCCATATGGATTTTTTGGCGGAAGTATACCGTTCTTTATCCGTATTAGACGGAGCAGTATTATTAGTTTCTGCAAAGGATGGCATACAGGCACAGACCCGTATACTGTTTCATGCACTACAGACAATGAAGATTCCGACAATTTTTTTCATCAATAAAATTGACCAAGAGGGGATTGATTTGCCAATGGTATATCAAGAAATGAAAGCAAAGCTTTCTTCGGAAATTATAGTGAAGCAAAAGGTTGGGCAGCATCCCCATATAAATGTAACGGACAATGACGATATGGAACAGTGGGATGCGGTAATTATGGGAAACGATGAACTATTAGAGAAATATATGTCAGGGAAACCGTTTAAAATGTCAGAACTGGAACAGGAAGAAAACAGGAGATTCCAAAACGGAACGTTATTTCCCGTTTATCACGGAAGTGCTAAAAACAATCTGGGGATTCGGCAGCTTATAGAAGTGATTGCCAGTAAGTTTTATTCATCAACGCCTGAAGGTCAATCTGAACTATGCGGGCAGGTTTTTAAGATTGAATATTCAGAGAAAAGGCGGCGTTTTGTTTATGTGCGTATATATAGCGGAACATTGCATTTGAGGGATGTTATTAGAATATCTGAAAAAGAGAAAATAAAGATTACAGAAATGTGTATTCCGTCAAATGGTGAAATCGTCCCGGCTGACCATGCCTGTCCGGGAGAAATTGTTATTTTAGCTGATGATACTTTGAAACTGAACGACATTCTGGGAAATGAAAAACTCCTGCCTCACAAAACATGGATTGATAATCCCATGCCATTACTTCGGACAACGGTAGAGCCGCAAAAGCCGGAGCAAAGGGAAGCCCTGTTAAATGCCCTCGCAGAGATTGCTGATACAGACCCTCTTTTGCATTTTGACATTGATACTGTTACACATGAGATTATGTTATCTTTTTTGGGAAAAGTACAGTTAGAAGTTATTTGTTCGCTATTAGAAGAAAAATATCATGTGGGCGTGGCTATGAAAGAGCCTACTGTTATATATATGGAAAGACCGCTTAGAAAAGCAGAATATACCATCCACATAGAAGTCCCGCCAAATCCTTTCTGGGCTTCTGTCGGGTTGTCCATAGAGCCGCTCCCTATTGGAAGCGGAGTGCAGTATGAAAGCAGAGTTTCACTTGGATATTTAAATCAATCGTTCCAAAATGCGGTTATGGAGGGGGTTCTTTATGGCTGCGAGCAGGGGCTGTATGGATGGAAAGTGACAGACTGTAAAATCTGTTTTGAATATGGATTGTATTATAGTCCTGTAAGTACCCCCGCAGACTTTCGGCTGCTTTCCCCTATCGTATTGGAGCAGGCTTTAAAAAAAGCAGGGACAGAACTATTAGAGCCATATCTCCACTTTGAAATTTATGCACCGCAGGAATATCTCTCACGGGCGTATCATGATGCTCCAAGGTATTGTGCAGATATTGTAAGTACTCAGATAAAGAATGACGAGGTCATTCTGAAAGGAGAAATCCCTGCTAGATGTATTCAAGAATACAGGAACGATTTAACTTATTTCACAAATGGGCAGGGAGTCTGCTTGACAGAGTTAAAAGGATACCAGCCAGCTATTGGTAAATTTATTTGCCAACCCCGCCGCCCGAATAGCCGTATAGATAAGGTTCGGCATATGTTCCACAAGTTAGCTTAACAGCTATAAATGAGCAAGTTCGTGATTTTGCATAAAAGAAAGACACCTCGATTCCATGTGTTGTATAATGAAAGTGCCAAAACAAACATTTGCAACATTTACGAAAGAAGGTGTCTCTCGCAAATACTATACATCATTCCTCATTCATATACAACCAGTTTAAAAAATTAAACTTATGCAAATTTTATTCGAACCGAGTAATAAACCATCTTATGAGTATCCTAATCAGTATTTTCATTTCAGGATATCATGGAAAAACCACGGACTTTGCTAAAAACAGTTCCTGCCACAGAACTACGATTGCCCATTTCCTCAATTCCGGAAAATGGGATGATTCCTTACTTTCAGATACGTTAAAATGCTCTGTCATTGAGATTATTTATTCAGAAGCAGCACGCACCGGAAAACCTGTTCTCTGTATTGTGGACGATACGATTGCTTCAAAGACAAAGCCTTCGTCACAGGCTTTACATCCGATTGAAGATGCGTATTTTCACCAATCCCATTTAAAGGGAAAACCGGATTACGGGCATCAGGCAGTTGCTGTTATGCTTTCCTGCAATGGCATTGTTCTGAACTATGCTTTTGTAATGTACAATAAGTCAATTTCCAAGATTGACATTGTACAAAGCATTGCAAAGGAGCTGCCTGTTCCACCGGTAATGTCCTATTTTCTTTGCGACTGCTGGTATGTTTCTGAAAAGATAATCAATACCTTTGCACAGAGAGGGTTCCATACCATCGGTGCTTTGAAAACAAACCGTTTGCTGTATCCATCGGGAATGAAAAAGAAACTTCGTGAACTGGCCGCCGAATTGTCTGTTACACATCGTGAATTTGACCTTGTGACAGTCAAAAAACGAAACTATTATGTGTACCGGTACGAGGGAAACCTCAACGGCATAGAAAATGCGGTAGTTCTTTTGAGTTATCCGGAAAAAGCATTTGGTAATCCCAAAGCATTGCGTGCTTTCATCAGTACAAACGCAGCCCTGTCTACACAGGAGATTCTTTCCTGGTATGTGTGTCGATGGCCGATTGAAGTATTTTTCCGCCAGTGTAAGGATAAACTGGCACTGGACAGCTATCAGATACGCTCTGCACAGGGAATCAAAAGGTACTGGCTACTTATGTCACTGGCACATTTCATGTGTGCAGTGGGTACTGGTAGGTTCTGTTCGTTTGAAACTGGATATCACGAAATCTGTGATACCATTCAGCTGGAAAAGTATCGTTATCTTTTTCAATGCGCAAAGGAAAGCAATGATTTTGATTCATTTATGAAATTCGCAGTGTAGTTTTGTGCAATTTTTCAAATTTGCTCATTTATAGCTATCAAGTACGATTTCGTACATTTTTTATATCAGGAGGATTTTTATGCATATTGAATTATCGGAGCATTTCACTTACAGCAAACTGCTCCGCTTCACATTCCCATCCATCATTATGATGGTGCTGAACTCCATCTATGGTGTTGTAGATGGATTTTTTATCTCAAACTTTATCGGCGCAGAGCCTTTTGCTGCGGTCAACATTGTCATGCCGTTCCTGATGATCTTCGGTGCGGTCGGATTTATGATCGGAACCGGAGGCAGTGCACTCGTTGCCTACACTTTGGGCGTTGGCGATAAGAAGAAAGCGAACGAGATCTTTTCTCTGCTTGTTTATCTGCTGGTCGGTCTGGGACTTCTGCTTACCGTAATTTGTGAGATCTTTGTCGGACCGATCTCGCAGTTTCTGGGTGCAGATGCCGAAATGCTCCCATATTGTGTGACTTACGGCAGGATCCTGATGATTGCTCTTGTTCCGTTTATGCTTCAGAATGTATTTCAGAGTTTTCTTGTCACAGCGGAGCGTCCGCAGCTTGGACTTGTTACAACATTGGTATCCAGTGTGTTAAACATCGTGCTGGATGCATTGTTTATCGCAGTATTTCGATGGGGAGTGGCAGGTGCCGCATCTGCTACAGCACTCAGCCAGACGATCGGCGGCATTGTACCACTGACCTTTTTTATCATGTCAAGGAGCAGTAAACTTCGTCTTGGAAAAACACATATGGATCTGCGTGCGATCACAAAAGCCTGTACAAACGGTGCTTCCGAGTTTATGACAAATGTGTCTATGTCAATCGTAAATATGCTGTATAACTGGCAGCTGATGCGAATGCTCGGCACAAATGGTGTTGCGGCATATGGCGTGATCATGTATGTGAACGATATTTTTCTGTCTATTTATATCGGCTATTCGATGGGAAGCGCACCGATCGTAGGCTACCATTATGGCGCAGAAAACAGAGACGAACTGAAGAATCTCTTCAAAAAAAGCCTCAGGATCATTCTGGTCATGAGCATAGTTCTGACCATAGCGGCAGAACTTCTGGCAAGACCGCTGTCGATGATCTTTGTAAGCTACGATACGGAACTTTTGGAAATGACAACCTATGCATTTGCCGTATATTCCATTTCCTTCTTTGTTTCAGGGTATAATATTTATGCATCATCGTTCTTCACTGCACTGAACGACGGATTTACTTCCGCGACGATTTCTTTTGGAAGAACGGTGATTTTTCAAGTGATCTGTGTTCTGGTACTTCCGATCCTGTTCGGACCATATGGGATCTGGTATGCAGTGATCGCGGCAGAAATTTTTGCACTGATCCTGTCGATCTTCTTCCTGATGCGCAACAGGAAAAAATATGGATATATTTGATGGGAGGCGTAGTTCATGGACTCAAGATTTAAAGAATGGGTTTATATTGAAGGTCTGATGCAGAGTGCCTACCATGAGGCTGCACTCAAGATGAATCTCTCAGACAGTGAATTCTGGATTTTGTATGTTTTTAATTTTCATCAGGAAGGCTGCAACCAGAGCGTTCTCTACAAAGAAGCCTGCCTGACAAAATCCACTGTAAATTCAGCAATCCGTAAGATGGAGCAGAAAGACCTCCTCTACCTTACCCCAGGAGAAGGCCGCAATACAATGGTCTTCCTCACCGAAAAAGGCCGTAAACTGATGGAAGACACCGTCTACAAAGTCATCCAGATCGAAAACACGATCTACGATACCTGGACACCTGAGGAACAGAAACTTTTTATGAAACTATAAATGAGCAAGTTCGTGATTTTGCATAAAAGAAAGACACCTCGATTCCATGTGTTGTATAATGAAAGTGCCAAAACAAACATTTGCAACATTTACGAAAGAAGGTGTCTCTCGCAAATACTATACATCATTCCTCATTCATATACAACCAGTTTAAAAAATTAAACTTATGCAAATTTTATTCGAACCGAGTAATAAACCATCTTATGAGTATCCTAATCAGTATTTTCATTTCAGGATATCATGGAAAAACCACGGACTTTGCTAAAAACAGTTCCTGCCACAGAACTACGATTGCCCATTTCCTCAATTCCGGAAAATGGGATGATTCCTTACTTTCAGATACGTTAAAATGCTCTGTCATTGAGATTATTTATTCAGAAGCAGCACGCACCGGAAAACCTGTTCTCTGTATTGTGGACGATACGATTGCTTCAAAGACAAAGCCTTCGTCACAGGCTTTACATCCGATTGAAGATGCGTATTTTCACCAATCCCATTTAAAGGGAAAACCGGATTACGGGCATCAGGCAGTTGCTGTTATGCTTTCCTGCAATGGCATTGTTCTGAACTATGCTTTTGTAATGTACAATAAGTCAATTTCCAAGATTGACATTGTACAAAGCATTGCAAAGGAGCTGCCTGTTCCACCGGTAATGTCCTATTTTCTTTGCGACTGCTGGTATGTTTCTGAAAAGATAATCAATACCTTTGCACAGAGAGGGTTCCATACCATCGGTGCTTTGAAAACAAACCGTTTGCTGTATCCATCGGGAATGAAAAAGAAACTTCGTGAACTGGCCGCCGAATTGTCTGTTACACATCGTGAATTTGACCTTGTGACAGTCAAAAAACGAAACTATTATGTGTACCGGTACGAGGGAAACCTCAACGGCATAGAAAATGCGGTAGTTCTTTTGAGTTATCCGGAAAAAGCATTTGGTAATCCCAAAGCATTGCGTGCTTTCATCAGTACAAACGCAGCCCTGTCTACACAGGAGATTCTTTCCTGGTATGTGTGTCGATGGCCGATTGAAGTATTTTTCCGCCAGTGTAAGGATAAACTGGCACTGGACAGCTATCAGATACGCTCTGCACAGGGAATCAAAAGGTACTGGCTACTTATGTCACTGGCACATTTCATGTGTGCAGTGGGTACTGGTAGGTTCTGTTCGTTTGAAACTGGATATCACGAAATCTGTGATACCATTCAGCTGGAAAAGTATCGTTATCTTTTTCAATGCGCAAAGGAAAGCAATGATTTTGATTCATTTATGAAATTCGCAGTGTAGTTTTGTGCAATTTTTCAAATTTGCTCATTTATAGTTAACAGCTTGCAAAAGTCATATAAAATGAGATTTGAAAGGTGAATGTAACTTCATGTTTGCTAAAAATTCAAAGGCATATTCTGTCTACCTGCTGTTCCGATTTGTCTTTTCCCTGGCGTTTTCTATGTCCACAGTGCTTTCCATCGTGTACCACCTGGAGGTGGTGCAGCTGGATGCTTTCCAGCTTGTCCTGGTAGGGACGGTTCTGGAGACCTCCTGCTTTCTGTTCGAGATACCCACCGGTGTGGTGGCGGATTTGTATAGCCGTCGGCGCTCGGTGCTGATTGGAATGTTCCTCTACGGCCTGGGCTTTCTGATGGAGGGTGCGCTACCGTGGTTCGCGCCGGTTCTGCTGGCCCAGGTTGTCTGGGGTTGCGGTGATACCTTCATCACCGGCGCTCTGGAGGCGTGGATTGCCTCGGAGGAAGAGGACAAACCCATAGACAAGGTGTTCCTGCGGGGCAGTCAAATGGGGCAAATCGGCGGCGTTCTGGGCGTGGTGCTGGGCACACTGCTGGGAAACATAAACCTGCAAATGCCTGTCATCTTGGGGGGCAGTTTGTGCTTGTTGTTGGGGCTGGTGTTGGTTCGCATCATGCCAGAAACCAACTTCTCCCCTGCTATTGAGGAACGGCAGGGCTTGCTTAAAGACTTTGTCTGCCTGTTCAAGCTCAACCTGGGCTTTGTGAAAGGCGCACCTGTGTTGCTGGCGCTCTTAGCAATCACACTATGCGGGGGACTTGCCAGTGAAGGCTTTGACCGGCTCTCCACCGCTCATTTTCTGGATGACACGGTAATACCCGTTATCGGGCCGCTGAACAGCGTCACTTGGTTCGGTGTTATCAGTCTTATCGGCAGCGGCTTAGGTATTCTGGCTTCTCAGTTGCTCATCGCCCGCATGGAGAAAAAAGGGACTGTCAGCCGAACCAGTGTGGTCATGTCCACCAGCGCCGGGTATATCCTGTGCCTGGTTCTCTTCGCGGTGGGGCGGAGCTTTTGGTTCATGTTGTTGGTGTTCCTGCTGGCGGGGCTTATGCGCACCATCAAGGAGCCTGTGCTGGCCGCCTGGATGAACGACCATGTGGATGAGAAAATGCGCGCCACAGTCTTTTCCACCAGCGGACAGCTGGACTCTTTCGGGCAGATCATCGGCGGGCCTATTGTGGGGCTGGTAGCCCAGCAGGTGTCCATACCCTGGGGGCTGGTCTGTACCGCTTTCCTGCTGTTGCCCGCGCTGTTCTTAGTGCCGGTGGCGGGAAAGAAGCGGGATTGATATGGCATAGTTAAGTTTACTGACGAGCGGGAGATTACTTCCGCTCGTCTTCATTTAGTAGCGCAAAATTTGAGGACTCTTTATTTCCTTATTCGGTATAGCGGAGGCGGCTGTCAATTCGACATAATTTTCTTGTGATACTTTACCGTACATGAGCATTTGTTTCGTATTTGAAAGAACAAACTCACCAAATAAAAAAAACGATATTCGGGTGGGTTATTTTGTTATACCCTAAATTACCCTCTGAATTTGTTTTTAAATTTGGAGGGATTTTTTTATGTCCTTTTTTCGGGCAGTTATCTATCTGCTCATACGAAGCAAAATTTATCAATACATAGCATATCAGAGAACGGCAGGAAACCAGTTAAAAAAATTTCTGCCAGTGCAACGGTACTTCTCACCTTGAAAGTAGAAGTACAATCTCCATACAATAGAATTACTATTTCCTATAACCGTAAAGGTCACAGAGCCTTTGCGGTTTTTCTTTTGTCGATTTTTGTTGGAAAGTGCCGTAGGGCTGTTTCTGATATGCGGTGTCGTTCTCCGCCTCTCCATCTGGATTTTTACATTTCAAAAATTCAGATTGGAGGTATTAGCGGTGAAATACGCACCAAGAAAAGTATATATCAAAGAAAGCGGCGGCTATGTGGAACTGTCCTATACGGATTTCTGCCGCCGCAGGCAAGCCGACAAGGGATATATGGACAAGCTGTTTATCCCCGTCCAAGGTTGTCTGCTTGAAGTCGTAAGGGAGCAATATGCGGACTTCTACCGTGACAGGGAGCGGTGGCGTTACCTGCAAAAATTAGATGCGAGGAACAGCCTGCTATCTCTGGACGGATTTACGGACAGCGAGGGGAATCCTCTGGACTTTATCACTGATGAAGCGGTGGACATTGCAGAAACCGTTGTCAATGCGGTCATGGTGGACAGGCTGAAAGCCGCCCTGCCTTTGCTGTCGGATAGTGAACAGGAGCTGATACAGGCAATCTTTTTTGACGGACTTTCCGAGCGTGAAGTCGGGGCGAGGTTGGGCATAACCCAGAGCGTTGTAAACAAACGCAAAGCCAGAATCCTAATAAAACTAAGAAAGATAATAGAAAATTAAAATTTAAGGCGTTCAGCCCCCTTGTTTTTTCCTTTGGGAAGATGAGGGGGCTTTTCTCTGCCCTCTCAATCAATTCTGATTGGAGGAAGTAAGAATGGCATACAACCACGGACGGGAGGACAGGAAATGGCGTATCTGGAAAGAAGCGGAGGAAAAGCTGCTGCGTGAGTGCGGCGTTGATGAAGCGACCATTGAGCAGATACGCATGGCGGACAGGGCAGACTTCAATTCCAACAGGCGGTTTTACCGATGGACGAATGACGTTGCGGAATACCTTGAGGACATGGCAGACAGGGAGCGGCAAGCGGAGGTGAATACAGTTGCGGAGTTACTGGAAGAGATTGAGAGCGAAAATCTCTATCAAGTATTAGTCACGGTGGACGGGCGTACCTTGAAAATCGTCCTGCTGAAAATGCAGGGGTATTCCACAAAGGAGATTGCCCCGCTTGTGCATTTGACGACTGGTGCCATCTATGCGAGGTTAGACCATCTGCGGAAGAAGCTGCGGAAAATTTTATAGCTTCTAAAACAGCCTGCCATCCTGCGGGCTACTGGGTGAGGGATGGAAATCCCCTCACTCATTTTTTGCAGGAGGACAACAGGATGGCATACAGGGTTAAGGCATACACGCTTCGGGAGGAATCCACGGAAAGCGGCACAAGGTATTTTATCAGCTTTAAGGACGGGCAGGGCAAATCCCACGAGTTGGAAGTGTCGGAACAGTTCTTTATGGAGTTTCGGCAGATGGAGCGCAGGAACAGGAATCTTTTCTAATGGGACGAGCGGCACAGGGAGTTTTCGGAAGTATGGGACGAAACCCTTTACAGACGGGCGTTAAAGCTGCCTAAGAGCATTGAGGAACAAATGATTGAAGCAGAACGGGCGGAACTGCTCTGTAAGGCGGTTGACAGACTGCCAGAGATACAAAGGCGACGTTTCCTGCTCTACTACGAGTATGAGTTCAATTTTTACCAAATCGCCGCTATGGAGCATTGCACCGCTTCTGCAATACAGAAATCCGTTGCTGTTGCAAAGAAGAAAGTAAAAGCGGAAATTGAAGAAATATCTCCAACCGTGACCGACACCGCCCGAAAAAGAAATCTGTTTTTTATTTGTGTGGGATTGGCGGTATTACATACTCTCACTTTTTTCGTGGGAGTAAATCTATTTTTAAGGAGGTCAACGCCTATGTGCAACAAAAACAAGATAACTGCCCGAAAGGAGGAAACCCATGCAGAAGTTACAGACAGTCAACGCCGAAACGCTCCTTTATGAGCCGCTTGAGAAGCCGTCCTTTGTGGTGGACAGCCTTATCCCCACAGGCTTGTCGCTGTTCTGCGGCTCACAGAAGATAGGCAAGAGCTGGCTCATGCTGAAGCTGTGCTTATGCGTGTCGCAGGGAATCCCCTTATGGGACATGACGACAATGGAGGGCGATGTGCTTTACCTCTGCCTTGAGGACACGTTCTGCCGCATACAGGACAGGCTGTTCCGTTTGACGGACGAAGCGAGCGGGCGGCTTCATTTTGCCGTGGCAAGCTGCAAGCTGTCAGACGGTCTTATCGTGCAGCTTGAGGATTATCTGAAAGACTATCCAGACAGCAGGCTCATTGTCATTGATACCTTGCAGAAAGTCCGTACAGCTTCAAAAGACAATGCCTATGCAAGCGACTATGGGGACATCTCCCTCATCAAAGACTTTGCCGACAGGCACTCTCTGGCGGTCATTGTCGTACACCACATCCGAAAGCAGAATGACAGCGACGTGTTCAACAAGGTGTCTGGGACGACAGGATTAACGGGGAGTGCGGACGCTACCTTTGTTCTGGAAAAGGAGAAACGTGCGTCTGACACCGCCAAGCTGTATGTGACGGGCAGGGACACGCCTTATCAGGAATACACGCTGCGTTTCCGTGATTGCCGTTGGGAGCTTGTGGAGCGGAAAACGCAGGAGCAGCTTGCGAAAGAAACGATACCAGATGTCCTTTTTCGGTTGGTGGATTTTATGAGGGATAAGGAAGAATGGATAGGCACGGCAACGGAACTGTTAGCCGCTATGGGGGAAACGGAAACCATACCCACGGTGATTACGAAATGGCTGAATGAATACCGCACCACATTTTTAAGCGAGAACCGTATCTGCTACCAGTACAGCCGCAGGAAAGACGGCAGGCGGATTGCCCTTGCAAGGAGGGCGGGTGACAGCGGTGATGGTGGTGACAGCGATATTAGGATACCCCCCTGTTACTGTCATTGACGCTTAAAGCCATGTAAAGCTGGCGGCTCTGCCCTGCGGGTGACAGCAGTGACGGTGGTGACAGTGATTTTAGGATACCCTGCCGCTGTCATCCCTACGGGAGAACACCCCGTAAACGCAAAATGCAGGCGTGAGATTTACTCGCCCTTTTCGGTCGTGTAAAACCACCCCTGCGGTCAGAAAAATCATTCCGATTTTTCCGACTGCGTTTACAGGGTGTAACACACTACACTTTGCCCTGCAAAGTCGTGTGCCAGACGTTCCCTCTGGACTCCCTTAAGGCAGGGCTGTGCCCTGCTATCCTACGCCTTACGGCTTCGGATAAAAGAATGGCGGCATGACGGTGACGGCTCTTGCGAGGGGGGTATCCCAAAAACACCGTCATCATCGACATGAGAGTTTATCATATTTTTGATAGAGTAACAGGGGGAATATGATATAATAAAATCAATATTCCAATGGAGGAAACCATGAGCAGAAAATATGATAAGCGATTAAAAGCAAG
>JBQKHY010000013.1:0-58587 GCA_052118065.1 Ruminococcus sp. LCP21S3_E8
GAGTAAGACCCCTTGTAGACTACGAGGTTGATAGGCTGCGTGTGTAAGCATGGTGACATGTTCAGCTTGGCAGTACTAATAGGTCGAGGGCTTGACCACAAGAGTCTTTTTGGTCAGCTAGTAAAAGCTAGAAATTCTTTATTCAGTTTTCAGGGTGTAACCCCTTTTAAATAGGTTGCCAAGCAACCACTACTGAAAAAATTATGGCACACTACATAGTGTGCCTTTTTTGTATTATATATTCTTTTATGGACTTATTAATTATGGTCTTATTTGTGACAATGTGTAATGCGTTATGATTGTGATATATGTTTTGATGATGTAATAACATTATTTGTATTAGGATTGTTGTGTTATGAGTACTAAGTTATATTAAGTATGGCTTAAACCAATTTATGCCGATAGAAATATATGGGTTGGAAAGTCTATTTTAATAAGAATGATGTACTTATGTATTTGAATTCCTTTCCTCCTAAGTGGGTTACATCTGCCCGAATAATTGATAAAGGTACCGGTATGGCTGTTATGGATATTGTTAATAATTCTTTTAGTGTTGGTGAGTATGAATGGAGTGCTTCTGATATTTACCACTTTGAAAAATACAATATGCCTCTTTTTGCTGAATTTATCGAGTATTTTAATAATCTTCACTAATTATTTCTATATTTTATTTTCATCAAACACAAATATATGATATAATATAACAAAAACTAAAGGATGTTATTTATGAAAAGACTGATTATAATTTCACTTGTTATTGTTACAATCTTTACTTTCGTTGGTTGTGGAACTGAAAATAATTCAAGTTCAAACACTTCAACAACAGTAACTACTGTTGACTCAGTAAAAAGCAATAAGTATTATAACGATATTGACACTGCAATTCAAACAATTGTAAGGGCATATAAGACAAAGTCATTTAATGAGAGAGCTGCTATGTATCCTGAGTATTTTATCAAGGGTGAATATGGTGGTAATGATGGATTAAAAGAAGCTATCAAAGGCTTTTATACTTGTGATACTGAGTATAAGATTAATTCAATTAAAGATATGACTGACAAATATGCTAAGAAGTGTATTAAGGAAATTAAGGACTATTATGATATTAATGTTAATATTGAGAAGGTGGTCCTAGCTAATGTTTCTTATAAATATACTAACTATTCTGATAAGAGACTTGATGACTCAGAGTTAGTTCCTACTGATGAATATTATATTTGTATTGATGGTAAATGGTACTATGGTTGGGGACTTGAAATTAATTCTGAAGTAACAGAGCAAGTTGTTGAGTGATTTAATTGTAAAATATTATAATTAAACTACATTTATTTATTTCCACTAATAAATTTTTCACATTATTTTTCTATTATGTAAATGTCTCTAAAATACAAATTTTTAGTTGACATTTCCAAAATACACGAATATAATAGGGACAAATCAAGAAACTGAAATGACAAAGGCGTCACACATTGAAGTGTGATGCCTTTTCTGCTTTCTTGTATATTGTTGCTGACAATGGGGTTATGCTATATGCATAACCCTTTTTTACTTATCTGAATGTGTCAGAAATATTGTTCAGATAGAAAGAGGGAGTAAAAAGTGGAAAGTAAATTTCTCAAGAGATGTGTTTCAATACTGCTAACTGTTTTGATGGTATGCAGTGTGGCTGTTATTAATGTTTCAGCTGATGAAACCGATGGTGATGGAAAGTTAAAAATTTCTGTAGTTAACTTTGACTCAAAATGGGGTGATGTTGATGCTAATGTAGCTAAGATGGTTGACTACATTGAAAAAGCAAAGGAAGACAATGTTGAATTTTTAGTTTTCCCAGAAATGTGTGTCAGTGGTTATTGTTATTCATATGACCTAGATGATGCACAAAGCAAAATGGCAGTTAAAACTGCTGAAACAGTTGATGGCCCAACAGCTACAAAGATTGCAAAGTTAGCTGATGAATACAATATGTGGATTGCTTATGGTGCAACAGAGGTTGTTCCTAATGATATCAAACATGCCTACAACTCAGTATTTGCTTGTTCACCTGATGGTACGGTGACAACATATCAGAAAATGCATCCTGTTGAGGGTATATGGTGCAAAGCCGGTTCAACTCCAACAATTCTAAATACTGCTGAGGGTAAGGTTGGTATTAGTATTTGTTATGATACATATGCAGTTCCTGAACTTGAAAGATACTATGATGCCCAAGGATGTAGAGTTCTTTTAAACCCAACTGCTACATCAAGAGGTAGCTATGATGAAGAAAACGGTTCATTAAATACAACTAATTGGCAATGGTATTATGAAAACAGACTTGAGTCCATTGTTGATAGAGATGGAATGTACATTGCAAGTGCTGATTTAGCAGGTAAAGAATATGATGAAAATGGTGAGTTACTTTACAACTTCCCAGGTGGTAGCGTTGTAATCGGTCCCGGTGGTACAATTGACTCAGGTAAATATTCAAAGGACTATGCCGGTGGTGCATCAGTTCAACAACCGGGAATGTACACAGGAGAAATTACTTTATCATCAGCTCGTGGTGGTGATGTAAACAGTTCAATCTTCCAACCAAACCTATATACAGAATGGTATAAAGATTTAGCTGATGACACTAAGGAAGATAAAGTTTCTTCCGGTACAGTAAGTGACCCTACAATTGCTACTGTTAATTTCCAAGCAGTATGGGGTGATCTTGATAAGAACCTAGAACAGATGAAAAACTATATTGTAACTGCTAGTAAAAGTGATACAGACATTATAGTATTCCCTGAAATGGCGCTACAAGGCTACTGTTCAGCATATGACCCTGAAAGTGCTACATATAGACTTGCAGTTGACAAGGCTATTACAAAGAAAGGCTACTATGCTAAGACACTTTCTGAATATGCAAAGAAATATGATATGTATGTAATCTTCGGTGCATCAGAAAAAATTCCGGCATCTGAAAATCCTGATGAACTTGATCAAGCATATAACTCAGCATTCTGTTGTAGTCCTGACGGTACAGTAACTACATATAAAAAGATTCAACCGGTAGAAGGTGCATGGTGTAAGAGTGGTACTAATCCGGTAATTATTGAAACTCCTTATGGTGGAATTGGTTTAAGTATTTGTAAAGATACTTATTCCTATCCTGAATTGGAAAGATACTATGGTGCTAAGGGTTGTAAGTTTATTGTAAACCCAACTGCAACTTCTCGTGGTGGTGCATCAAGATGGAGTTGGTATTATAGCAGAAGACTTGAAAGTATTGTTGATAGAGATAAGCTTGTTGTTGTTTCTGCTGACCTATGTGGTACTCAGTATGATAATGACGGTACTGCACATTCAACATTCCCAGGTGGTAGTTGTGTAATTGCTCCACTAAGAAGTGCAAAGAACAGTAGTTATGTTGATTATGTAGCCGGTTCATCAAAGTATGACCCTGAAAATGTTGGAATGAGCATTGGCAGAATTAATACTGCATCTAAAAAATATAACATTGGCTTTAGTATTGCAGGATTTAACCCAAGCATTTATTCAACAATGTATGGTGTTTTAGCCGGTACTAAGGATGTTAGTGAAATTACTGCTACTGACTTAGCAATTGTCAGTGAGTCAAGTGAAACAGTAGATACTACTACTCTTGAAAAGTCAGGTTATACTCTAGAAAGTAAAGTGTATAATTTTGAAACAGGCTTAACAACACCATTCTATGGTGACTCAATTTATAAGAAACTGTCAAATGTTACTGCATCTGTAGTAGGTGACAGTACATCAGAGGTATATTCTGTAGTTGATGGTAAGTTAACTAAGGTTGATACAACATATAGTGACGGTAAACTTTCATTTACAACATCAGGTGGTACATATTGTGTAGTAAATTACAAGGAACTTCCTACAACCGTTACTGTTAATAAATCTGCTAAAGTATATGTAAAGGGTAATTATCAGATTAAAGCTAATGTAACTAACGGTAAAGGTGCAACAACTTATAAGTCAAGTGACAGTAAGATTGTAAAGGTATCTTCAACAGGTAAGGTAACTGCACTAAAGAAAGGTACTGCTACTGTTACAGTAACTAATAATGGTGTTTCAAGTACTGTTAATTTCACTGTAAGCAACCCTACACTTAATAAGAATATTGTAACACTAAAAGTTAAAAAGTCCTTTACACTTAAAATTACAGGCAAAATCGGTAGTGCTAAATTTAAGTCAAGTAATACTAAGGTAGCTACTGTAGGTGCTAACGGTAAAGTAACTGCAAAGAAAAAGGGTGTTGCTTATATTACAGTAAATACTAATGGCATTGCACTAAAGTGCAAAGTTGTTGTTAAATAATATTGATAAAAACTGCTTTCTCCTAATATTAAAACACTCATACAGATTGACCTTGCTTATGCAGGGTCAATTTTGTTTTACAAAAGGAAAAAGCTAACCATAAAGGTTAGCTTATGAGGAAGTTTATGAAAAAATTTTTAAGTTAAAAGGTGTTTTCAGAAATTTATATTTATGCCCATTGCTTGAGTTGAGTGTAGAGTGTATTGTTAAGTAAGCAATGGGCTAAATGACTTATTTATTAGCCTCTCATAGATGGTGCATGAACATCATCTATATTAGTAACATTGCCGTTCTTATCAACTCTTAGATTGAATGTAGCTGAATCAGTTTTCTTATCGTTTACATTCCAAATAAGTGTTAACTTAACAGTACCGGCTTTCTTGCCTATAACATTGAATTCATATTTATGAGCCTTAAAGTTGTAATTAACTTTAACAATAAGGTTGTTGTTAGTTGCCTTGTATGTGTAATCATAACCGTATGAAGTTTTGCCGTATGCATAATACTTGAAAGTCTTAGCTTTTTTAACCTGCTGAACAATACCGTACTGAACAGGAGCTTTAGTTGCAGTAACACTTTTTGCACTTGCTGTAACTGCTGCTGCACCTAATGTTGAAACTGCGATTAATGCTGTTGCTGCTAATGTTGTAAATCTCTTTGTTGTGTTTTTCATGGTAATTTCTCCTTAATAATCAATTCTGTTTTTTTGTTTTTTTAATATCTGTCAAGCTTTCCTTGACTGTGACTATAGTATAGCAGTAAAGGGTAAAAATCTAAACAGTATTTTAATACAAGTTAAATTTATTATAGATTTTTATATTTTTAATTTAAGTTAAAATAAACTTTATTACTTATTAAAATTAAATTATTTTAAACTTTTTATAGAGATAGAGCAAATAATTTTTGTTTTGTCACTTAAAATTCATAAATTTGTGTTATAATATAGAAAAACATAAAAAGGAATGTATAAGATGAAGAGATTAATTGTTATTGCACTGCTTGCAACAATGATGATTGGTGTTACAGGTTGTGGCAATAGTAAGGATACAAGTTCAAGCACAACAACTACTACTACCCAAAGTACTACACAATCAACAACAGTGACAACAAATGCATCATCAGCTAATACAAATAGTGTTGCAGCTAATGTATATGATGGTACAGGTGAGAAACAAGGTAAAAAGTTGGTTTCTATCAAGTGGAGTGAAAAGGATAAAATCAATGTAATCAACAGTATGTTACATACAAACAATGTTATTACTAAGTCAGGTGAGGGTAAAGAAAAGACCTTTAAGGCGTCTGATGCTGACAAGATTTATGAAGTTGAATTGGTTAATAAAAACTATGATAACAACTACTTCTTTGTTTATATTATTGACAACAAGGTTTATATGCTTGGCAAAGAATTTGCAAAGGATGAGAATACAGAAGTCAGTGGTTATGCTGATGTAACTGTTAAAGAATTTAACAGTCTTTTAAAATAAACTTTAGGCACTTACAGTTTTGTAGGTGCCTTTTTATGTGAAAACAAAAGAAAAGAGCTAACCATAAAGGTTAGCTTATGAGGGAGTTTTATGAAAAAATTTTTAAGTTAAAAAAGGAAAAGGATTTTTCAGAAATTTAAATTTTCTTTGTTGTGTTAGGTAATTATCGTACTACATTACCTAGAGCAGAAACATTACCCTTATTATCAACTCTTAGGTTGAATGTAGCTGAGTTAGTTTTCTTGTTGTTAACATTCCAGATTAATGTTAGCTGAGTGTTACCGGATTTCTTACCAAAAACATTGAATTCATACTTGTTAGCTTTGAAATCATAGTTAACTTTAACATCAACGATATTGTTAGTTACTTTGTAGTCATAGTTATAACCGTAAGTTGTTTTGCCCTTTGCATAATACTTAAATGCTTTAGCATTGTTGAATTGCTTGTTGTTAACATTTGTGTTAGTGTTGTTGATTACAG
This sequence comes from Ruminococcus sp. LCP21S3_E8, assembly GCA_052118065.1. Classification (GTDB taxonomy): domain Bacteria; phylum Bacillota; class Clostridia; order Oscillospirales; family Acutalibacteraceae; genus Ruminococcoides. Next base: position 6,288 of record JBQKHY010000013.1, read on the forward strand.
ATGTATTGTTTGTGTTTGAAGGTGTTACTTTACCTAGAGCATTAACATTACCCTTATTATCAACCTTTAGGTTAAATGTAGCTGAGTTAGTTCTCTTATCGTTAACATTCCAGATTAGTGTTACCTGAACATTACCGGCTTTCTTACCCAAAACATTGAATTCATACTTGTTAGTTTTAAAATCGTAGTTAACTTTAACATCAATGTTGTTGTTAGTTGCCTTGTATGTGTAATCATAACCGTATGATGTTTTGCCATATGCATAATACTTGAAAGCCTTAGCATTTTTAACCTGCTGAACAATACCGTACTGAGTTGTGCTTGGTTGTACATCAACACTCTTTGCACTTGCTGTTACTGCTGCTGCACCTAATGTTGAAACTGCGATTAATGCTGTTGCTGCTAATGTTGTAAATCTCTTTGTTGTGTTTTTCATGATAATTTCTCCTTAATAATCAATTCTGTTTTTTGTTTTTTTAATATCTGTCAAGCTTTCCTTGACTGTGACTATAGTATAGCAGTAAAGGGCAAAAACCTAAACGGTATTTTAATGTAAGTTAAATTTATTATAGATTTTTATATTTTTAATTTAAGTTAAAATAAACTTTATTGCTTACTAAAATTAAATTATTTTAAACTTTTAGTGGATAAATAGAATTGATAATAGAAAAAATAGGTACAAAAAATCCCTACTCAAAAGAGTAGGGATAATTTTTTATAGTAGAAAAGTAATTTTAAATTACTTTACATGCCATAGATCCTTAGCATATTCTAGGATTGTTCTGTCAGATGAGAACATACCTGCATTAGCAATGTTGATTAAGCACTTCTTACCGAATGCTGTTCTATCCTGATAATCCTTGTTGCCCTTAATCTTAGTATCAACATAATCCTGAAGATCAAGTAGTAGGAAGTAATGGTCTGGCTCATGCCAAGCAGCACCATTTAGGATAGCTGTGTATAGTTCAGCAAATGAACCTTCGCCAACTGCACCACCGTCAGAGAATGTACCGTCAACTAGAGTATCAAGAACTGCCTTGATTTCTGGGTTGTTATCATAGATTTCTCTTGGGTTGTAAGACTTGTTAGCCTTTAGTTCATCAATTTCTTCAACTCTTGCACCGAAGATATATTCATTTTCGATACCTGCCTGCTGAGCGATTTCAACATTAGCACCGTCATAAGTACCAAGAGTAACTGCACCGTTTAGCATAAACTTCATGTTACCTGTACCTGATGCTTCTGTACCTGCAGTAGAAATCTGTTCTGAGAAATCAGCTGCAACAACAATCTTTTCTGCATAAGAAACATTGTAGTTCTGTACAAAGTGAACCTTTAGCTTATCCTTAGTATCAGGGTCGTTGTTAACTAGCTTAGCAACTTCGTTGATGTACTTAATGATAGCCTTAGCTCTAGCATAACCAGGAGCTGCCTTAGCACCAAAGATAAATGCTGTTGGCTGCCAATCCTTTAGTTCGCCCTTCTTTAGCTTGTTATAAATCATAACAATTGAGAATGCGTTTAGTAGCTGTCTCTTATATTCGTGAAGTCTCTTAACCTGAATGTCAAAGATGAATGATGGGTCAATTTCAACACCTTCAGTATCCTTGATGTAGTTAGCTAGCTGAGTCTTCTTCTTCTTCTTAATTGTGTTAAATGCACGAACAGTCTTAGCGTCAATGTTCTTTTCAAGACCCTTAAGAACTGATAGATCCTTTAACCAACCATCGCCAACTCTTTCTGTGATGAATTCTGATAGTTCTGGGTTACATAGACCTAACCATCTTCTCTGTGTGATACCGTTAGTCTTGTTCTGGAATCTTTCAGGATATAGTTCATACCATTCCTTTAGAACATCGTCCTTTAGGATTTCTGTATGAATCCAAGCAACACCGTTTACATAAGAACCAACATAACAAGCTAGTCTAGCCATATGAACTAGGTCGCCGTCAATGATAGCCATCTTCTTAGCAAACTGTTCATCGCTAACACCCTTAGCGTGCAAATCGTTGTATTCGTGAATAGCAATTCTTTCAATAATTGTAAGAATTTCAGGTAGAATTTCTCTAATTAGGTTCTTGTCCCACTTTTCAAGTGCTTCACCAAGAACTGTGTGGTTTGTATAAGCGAATGTCTTCTGTGCAATTTCAAGAGCTTCTTCAAAACCAATACCTTCTAGACCTAGAAGTCTGATTAGTTCAGGAATAGAAATAACAGGGTGAGTATCGTTTAGCTGAATAGCTGCATGGCTTGAGAACTTGCTGAAGTCATTGCCGTACTTAGCCTTATATCTCTTAATAATATCCTGTAGTGAAGCTGAACAGAAGAAATACTGCTGCTTTAGACGAAGTAGCTTACCTTCGTGAGTACCATCGTTTGGATATAGAACAGAAGAAATGTTTTCTGCATCGTTCTTAGCCTTTACAGCTTCATCATAGTGTGATGAGTTAAATGCTAGGAAGTCGAATTCGTCAACTGCTTCTGCCTGCCATAGACGAAGAGTGTTAATGCTCTTTGCACCATAGCCGATAACAGCCATATCATAAGGTACAGCCTTAACTGTCTGATCCTGGAACTTAACTTCAACTGCATCTTCTTCTCTACGGATGCACCATGGATCTTCAAATTTCTGCCAGTTATCAGCAACTTCTACCTGATAACCGTCTTCGATTAACTGTTTAAATAGACCGTACTTATAACGGATACCATAACCGTCTAGTGGAACTCCCTGAGTAGCTGCTGAATCTAGGAAACAAGCTGCTAGTCTACCTAGACCACCGTTACCAAGAGCTGCATCATCAATATCTTCAAAAATGTTGATGTCAATACCCTTAGACTTTAGTAGCTTCTTTGTTGTATCAAGAATACCCATGCAGTATAGATTGTTGTACATCATTCTACCCATTAGGAATTCAGCTGAGAAGTAGTATGCTCTTCTCTTAGAAGCTTCCTTCTTCTGACACTTTTCCCAAGTATCAGCGATTTCACCCATCATTGCTTTACCTAGGCAAAGGTGAAGTTCTGCCGGTGTAAGTTCCTTAAGAGTCTTACAGTAGTCGTTTTTTGCTGTTAATTCAAGATTTTCAATAATGCTCATTTTTTAATTTTCCTCCAGTCTTGAACTGTTGATTACCATTTCCTTTAGCCGGTCTGCTAGTTCATCTGTTAGCACACTGGCATCAATTCTCCAAACCCAGTTACCACCAAGTGTTGATGGAACATTCATTCTTGCCTCTGTACCAAGACCAAGAATATCCTGCATCTGGATAATTGCTGTGTTAGCAACACTTTCGTATGCTGTTCTGATGATACCCCAGTTAAATGCTTCCCATTCAGGCATCTTACAGTATTGTCTAGCAAAAGCAACATCTTCAGGCTTAGCTTCTGCCATCCAACCCATAAGGGTATCGTTGTCGTGTGTACCAGAATATACAACACAGTTTTCTGTGTAGTTGTGTGGTAAGTAATCATTAGCCTCACCACTATCAAAAGCAAACTCCAATACCTTCATTCCAGGGTAACCGGTTTCTTTTAGAAGTTCCTTTACACTGTCAAAAAGGTCGCCTAAATCTTCAGCAACGATTGGTAGGTCACCTAGCTTTTTCTTCATCATATCGAAGAATTCAATGCCCGGACCGTCATACCAGTCACCACCGATAGCATTTTCGGCTGGATAAGGAATGGCATAAAAAGTATCAAAAGCTCTAAAGTGGTCAATTCTTAGAATATCAAAGAGCTTTGATGCAGCAGCAATACGATTGAACCACCATTCATAATCTATTTCTTTTAGATAATCCCAGTCGTACAATGGATTGCCCCATAGCTGACCTGTTGCAGAGAAATAGTCTGGTGGACATCCAGCTACTCTTACAGGTTGATTGTTTTCGTCAAACCAGAAAATTTCAGGATTTGCCCAAGTATCTGCTGAGTCCATAGCAACATAGATTGGCATATCACCAAGAATCTTGATGCCAAGGTCGTTTACATACTTTCTGAATGATTCCCACTGTTCATAGAACTTGTACTGTAGGAAACTCCAGAAGTCAATTTCATCCTTGAACTTTCTTTCGTATTTTTTAATAGCCTCAGGCTCACGAAGTTTGATTTCTTCGTCCGGCCATTCTGTCCAGGCTTTCATATCAAAGTTTTTCTTAACAGCCATATAAAGGGCATAGTTCTTTAGCCACTTGCTGTTCTTTCTCTTGAAAGCAGTAAAAGGCTTTCTGTCGCAATTCTTCTTGAAATTCTCAAATGCAACTCTTAGTACATCAAATCTGTACCAATAAATAGTAGCATAGTCGATTTCAAATTCTGAGTCGCCCCAGTAACCCTTGTCAATATCTTCTTGAGTAAGTAAACCTTCTTCCTTGAGAGTATCAAGGTCGATCATATATGGATTACCTGCAAAAGTTGAAAAAGACTGATAAGGTGAGTCGCCGTAGCTTGTAGGACCAACAGGAAGAATCTGCCAGATCTTCTGACCGGCTTTCTTCAAAAAGTCTGCAAACTCTCGAGCTTCTTTACCTAGAGTACCGATTCCGTAAGGAGAAGGTAAACTAGTAATAGGCATTAAAATGCCGGCTTCTCTTGCCATAATGTCAACTCCGTTCGTTAATATTTAGTTGTCTATTTTCCGTTTAATGGAATACCAATATTAAAAATGTTGTGTTTGTTTCGGTTGCCTACACAACTTAGGCAAATATCAACTTCTAAAATTTTACCATAAATACTGACAAAAATCAAGTATTTTCTATTCTTCTGAATTCTTAGTAGCCTTGATTGCAAGTAGCATACATAGGTTTGTAGTCATTGTTCGTACCTCATTCCTAGAATGTGGTGTATAGTGGCAAAGTTCAGCCCTATATATTGTGGTACTTTCTTTTGTTGCAATTCCTATAAAAACAAGTCCAACAGGCTTTTTATCTGTTCCACCGGTAGGTCCTGCAATGCCTGTTGTTGATACCCCTATATCAGAAGAGGCAAGTTCCTTGATTCCTTCACACATCTGTGTGGCAGTTTCTTCACTAACTGCACCTACTGTGTTTAATGTTTCACTCTTAACACCAAGGACTTTGTTCTTAATTCTGTTTGCATAGGAACAAACCCCCAGTTCAAAAACATCACTTGCACCACTGACATTTGTAATTCTCTGAGAAATCATACCACCGGTACAACTTTCGGCAGAACTGATTTTCATATTTCTTTCTGTCAGTTCCTTTACAAGGGTGTTTTCTAAAGTAGAAGTATCTATATCTTTCATTAAGTTATAATAATTTTTATCTGTGATTAAAGTAGCCATTTTATCACCTCGTTATTATTTTATCAAAAAACCTTATCTATTGCAATTACAGTTGTGTTTTGTTATATTAGTTATAGACTAAAATAACTTTACGGTAATTTTATTTGGGCAAACATTGTTTGCCTCTACCTCTTATAATATAGGATACAAGGAGCAAAGCTATGCCACATTTTTTTGTTGATGAAGAAATTGAGTCAAAGGAATATTCGCTTTTTGGTGAAGATGGTCGCCATATATCAAAAAGTCTTAGAATGAATAAGGGTGAGTCCCTAACTTTGTGTTCACCAAGTGGTACTGTTCATAATTGTGTAGTTGAAGAAATCAGCGGTGATATGGTAAAGGTGAATGTTCTTTCCAGCAAAATTTCCGAAGCTGAACCTGATGTAAAGGTAACACTTTATCAAGCACTACCTAAAGGTGACAAAATGGAACTTATTATTCAAAAGGCAGTTGAAATCGGTGTAAGTGAGATTGTACCTGTTATTTCTTCAAGATGTGTCAGCAGACCTGACAAAAAGTCATTAAGCAAAAAAACAGTCAGATGGCAGAAAATTGCAAAACAGGCTGCTATGCAAAGTGGCAGAGGAATTGTACCTAAAGTAAAGGAATGTATTTCTTTTAATGAGGCAGTAAAAAGTGCTAAGGGTGATAAAGTTATTTTTTATGAGCTTGGTGGAGAAAGTGTAAAAACTATTCTAAAGGATAAACCAAGTGAAATAAGTATGTTTATTGGCAGTGAAGGTGGTTTCAGTTCTGAGGAAGTTAACCTAGTTACAGAAAACGGTGGCAGAAAAGCTACCCTGGGTAAAAGAATTTTAAGAGCAGAAACTGCACCTTTAGTTGCATTAACTTTAATTATGTATGAAACAGATAATATGGAATGAGGTAATAAAAATGACAGGAATTATTTGTGCATTAAAAATTGAAGTTGACGGTTTAAAGTCAGCAATGGATAGTAGCGAAAAGAAAACAATTGCAGGTCTTGACTTTATCAGTGGCAAAATCAACGATAAGGATGTTGTACTTCTTGAATGTGGTATCGGTAAAGTAAATGCTGCTATCGGTACTCAGATTATGATTGACTACTATAAGCCTGATGTAATTATCAATTCAGGTATTGCAGGTAGCTTAAGTAAGGATTTAAAGATTGGCGATATTGTTATTTCTAAGGATTGTGTTGAACATGATATGAATGGTACTGCAACCGGTGACCCTAGAGGTGAAATCTGGTACACAGATGAAAGAAGAATTGACATTCCTGCAGATAAGGCTACATACGAAAAGCTATATGAATGTTGCAAAACTATTGATGACATTAATGTTGTTGTTGGCAGAGTAGCAACAGGTGATATTTTTATTGCTGATGTGGATAAGAGAAAGTTCATTGCAGATGAATTCGGTGCTTTATGTTGTGAAATGGAAGGTGGAGCAGTTGGACATGTTTGTTACAGAAACAAAGTGCCATATGCAGTTCTTCGTTCAATAAGTGACGATATGAACCACAATGAATTCTTAGATTTTGAGAAGTTTAAGGTTCTGGCTGCTGAACATTCAATTAAAGTTATGAAAGAATTTTTAAAATAATTATTGCATTAAGAAGGCCTTAAAGAGTTCTGTAAGGCTTTTACTTTAGTATTTATATTTCATTTTTGTTTCTATTATATCTACAGCTTCAAGAACCTTGTTGTATTTTAGGTACTTGATTTTGTAGAATTTTCTTTTGTTTGAATAAACATAAATTCTTAGGTGTGCAGTTTTGTAAAAAACTTGAAGAGGACTTTGCCTAATCTGTACATACTGAATTTTGTCATATGGAATGTAAGTTCTTGTAATGTTCAGTTTATCAAAGTAATCAATCTGTACTGCCTTGTCACAAATGGTTATGCTACTTTTTGTGTAGGAGTAAATTCTGAAAAATAGCCAGTAAACAAATACTCCCAGTATAGCGAATAAAGGAAATCTGACAATTTCTGCAAAATAACCTAGGTAGTGAAGAATTAGCATTACTGCAACAGTACCTAATATACAATAGAAAGGAAACCATAGGTAGGACATAAATTCTGTCTTTTTAGGTTTAACCTTGTAGTTTTCTTCTGTTGGAAGGGTAGTTATTTTGCTGAGGATTTTATTGATGTTTTCCTCTCTGTCAGCAGGTATCAGCAAACTTCTGTCACCTTTTTGTGCACCACTGCCTATTGTTTGAATGTAGGCACTTTTTAGACGAAGAAGTAACATCAGTACACTTTGCTTTATTTGAATTGCATTTAACTTTTCTGTAGTTGTAACAAATTCATATCTGTTAAGAAGTCCTCTTGAAATGTGGATTATGTTATTCTTTATTTTTGTTGAGAAAAATGCATTGCTTGAAAGCTGATACACATAGGCAATACCCCAACAAATTATCAGTAATGTTGCAAGACCTGATACAGCAGGAGGCACACCGATTTTAATAATATAAGAAGAAATATCCAGCCTATTTACAAAATAATTTTTAAATATATCCACTACAATATCGGAAGTTTTGTATAGGACAGGTGCAATAATAAGCAAACCTGTAAGTGCATTACTCCATGTTGCAGCCATTAGAATTATTCTTAGGAAACCACCCTTATATTTTAGGTCAACATCTTGTTTACCGAAAATTTCAGCCTTTAGAGCAAGGTCATTCTTCTTGCTTAGGAAAAGGTTGTAGTCACCTTTGGCAGTGTAAGAACCGGGTGTGTTTATAATAACCTTCCTTGCTCTGAAAATTCTGTACATAAATGCCCTTTCAACATAAACCGACTGAATACAGTTGTAGGGAATATCGGCTCTTTTCTTAAAGAAAAAGCCTTTCTTTGTATAGACACTTTTCTCCTTCTCTAGGTACATTGTACTTCTGTATTCAAGGATAATATAAGCAAATAGAAAAACAACACACAAAGCAGAAATAGAGAAGTTAGTGATAAAAGCAGCAGTTGTTGTTGGCTTGTACAAAAGGTTTTGTAACACAGGAACAACAAGCAAAGGAAATAGCCTTGCCAAGTCATATAAAATTGTATAGAAGTGAGCTTTCTTGTATAGCTTTCTGTTCCTAAATTTCACAACTATATCCTTTCTTATTCTTTGTATGCTCTAAATAATCTTCCTAAGTCAGCATCTACCTGACTAACATAAGCAGTGGCACCGGCAGTATGGAATGCTACAGTATAAACCTTGAAAAGTCTTTGTACCGGTGTTTGGATAAGTTCAACATACTGAATTTTCTTTGCCATTATGTTCATTCTTTTTCTCATCAAAATACCCTTGGTTATGGTGATACCGTCTTTCCTTACAACCAGTGTTGTAACATGATATACAAGAGGTACAGCAATAAGGTATATAATTAAGAATGTTAACAAATCCACTCCGGCAACAATAAAAGCTATTAAAGGTGAAAAAATATATATGCCACCACTAATAAATGCAAAAAGTAAACAAACCATAGCACATCTGGCACGCCAAACTTTCTTTGCATTTTTAGATAATTTTCGTTCCATTAGTTACTCCCAATAAAAAATATATGTATAATCATTATATATAAAATGAAACGACTTGACAAGTTGATATTTTTAAAGTAGAATATTATACAGAAAACCAAGGCTTTTTCTAAATAATTTAATGATACTAAAAGTAATGATCAGGAGAAGTAGGTAGCAAAATCTTTTCAGAGAGTTGTCGGATGGTGCAAGACAATATGATTGGCTGGTGAAAGTAACCTGTGAACTTAACATTCCAAAGGGAAACTCAGTAGAGTGTTACGGTAGTTCTCCGTTAACAGAACAGCATTCGGTTGTTACCTGATGTGTAAGGCTTATTTTTATAAGCGAAGTAGAGTGGTACCACGGGGTTTATTAGCTTCGTCTCTTATGAGACGGGGTGTTTTTTTATTTCCGGAACTTTTAGTTATTTTGAAAAATAAAGAGATAGGGGAAAAGAATATGCAATTAACAGGTGCAGAAATTATATGCGAATGTTTACTTGAACAGGGTGTTGACACAGTATTTGGTTATCCGGGTGGTGCAGCACTAAATACATATGATGCTCTTTACAAGTATAGCGACAAAATCACTCATATCCTAACTGCTCATGAACAGGGTGCTGCTCATGCTGCTGACGGTTATGCTCGTTCAACCGGCAAGGTCGGTGTTGTATTTTCAACATCAGGCCCCGGGGCTACTAACCTTGTAACAGGTATTGCTACTGCAAATATCGACTCAATTCCTATGGTTGCTATCTGTGGTAATGTTTCTAGAGATTTACTTGGCAGAGATGCTTTCCAGGAAGTTAATATTTCAGAAGTTGTTAAGCCAATTACAAAGGCTTCTTTCCTAGTAATGGAAATGGAGGACTTAGCTCCAACAATCCGTAAGGCTTTTGAGATTGCTCAAAGTGGCAGAAAAGGTCCCGTACTTATTGATGTACCTAAGGACATTACTGCTATGAAGTGCGAATACACACCGAAGGAAAAGTTTGTTCCTAATAATGAGTTTAAGGCTCAGGATGATGCAATTAAGGAAGAACAAGAAATTCTAAAAAATGCCAAAAGACCAATGATTTATGCCGGTGGTGGTATTATTTCTGCAAATGCTTGTGATGAATTTGTTAAGTTTGCAGAGAGAATTGACGCTCCTGTATGTTGTTCACTAATGGCACTAGGTTGTATGCCTGCCGATCATCCACTATTTGTTGGTAATATCGGTATGCATGGTGGTTACGAAACAGGTATGGCAACAGATAACGCTGATGTTATCATTGCTTGTGGTGCAAGATTCTCTGACAGAGTTGCAGGGGATAGAGAAAAGTTTGGTCAACAAGCTACTATTATTCAGCTTGATATTGATGCTCACGAAATTCACAAGAATGTTAAGGTTGACAACTGGGTTATCGGTGACCTAAAGGACTCACTTGTAAAGGTTGTTGATGGATTAGAACAGAAGAGCAATACTGCTTGGATTGAACAGATTATGGATTGGAGGAAGAAAATCACTATCAGTGATATTAATAAAGAAGGCTACTGCCATCCATATCAGATTCTTGAAGAAATGAACAAGATTAAGTCTAGAGAAGACATTGTTGCAACTGATGTTGGTCAGCACCAAATGTGGGTTGCACAGAAAACAGATTTCTTTGAACCAAGAACATTCCTAACATCAGGTGGTTTAGGTACAATGGGCTTTGGTATGGGTGCTGCTATCGGTGCAAGTATGGGAAATATGGATAAGAGAGTTTTCTTAGTAACAGGTGACGGTTCTTTCCATATGAATATTAATGAACTTGTAACAATGAAATCATACAACATTCCTGTAGTAGTTGTTGTTATGAACAACTCTGTTCTTGGTATGGTTCGTCAGTGGCAAAAGCTATTCTACGGTTGCAGATTCTCAAACACAGACCCACACAGAGCAACAGACTTTGTAAAGGTTGCCCAGGGTTACGGTATCAAGGGCTTAAGAATTACTAAGCCTGAGGAAATTCATAATGTGCTAAAGAAGGCATATGATATGAATGAACCTGTAGTTGTTGATTGTGTAATCAGTCCTGATGAAAATGTATTACCAATGATTCCTCCGGGAAAAACAGTAAACGAAATTGTTACTTCAATGGATTAATTAAATACAAAAGTTATTATTAGCAAAGGTGCTTGTCTTATGATAAGCACCTTTCTGTAATTTTGTCATAAATTAAATTTGTTAATCATATAGAATTAATAGGAATTTATCTTGCTAAAGTCAAAAAGTTGTGATAAAATGAAAGATATACATATTAAAAATTAGATTACTATACCATTTTAAAGGATGTGATTTTCATGGGTAAATATAGTGACCTTACTCCTGAAATTATAGAACTAAGTAAAATCTGTAGCAAGAACAGTCTTATTGACCCTAGTAACTATGATAAGTATGATGTTAAGAGAGGTCTTAGAGACTCTAACGGTAAAGGTGTTCTTACAGGTTTAACAGAAATCTCAGAGGTTAACTCAGTAATAGAAGATGAAGATGGCAACAGAACTTCTATTCCCGGTGAACTTTTCTACAGAGGTTATAGCATTGAGGACTTAGTAAATGGCTTTATCCATGATAAGCATTATGGATTTGAAGAAGTTTCTTATTTGCTACTAATGGGGGATTTGCCTAATCAGGAGCAGTTTGAAGAATTTAATCAGCTACTTGGTTACTACAGAACTTTGCCTGATACATTTGTTCGTGATATTATTATGAAAGCTCCATCAAGAAATATTATGAATGCTTTGTCTAAGGAAGTGCTTACACTTTACAGTTATGATGAAAAAGCAGAGGACACTTCTGTTCCTAATGTACTTCGTCAGTGTATTCAGTTAATTGCACTTTTACCTGTACTTGCAGTATATAGTTATCAAGCATTTAACTATTTTCACAACAAGCAAAGTTTATTTATTCACTCACCACAACCTCACCTATCTACAGCAGAAAATATTTTGTATATGCTACGACCTGATTGTCAATATACTAAGTTAGAGGCTAAGCTACTTGATATGGCACTTGTTCTTCATGCAGAACATGGTGGTGGTAATAACTCAACCTTCACAACTCATGTTGTAACATCATCAGGTACAGATACATATGCAGCTATTGCAGCAGCGCTTTGTTCTCTAAAAGGTCCTAAGCATGGTGGTGCAAATATTAAGGTTGTAAAAATGTTTAACCATATTAAAAGACATATTACAGATTACAACGATAAAGATCAGATTCGTGACTATCTAATTAAAATTCTTAATAAAGAAGCATTTGATAAGACAGGTCTTATCTATGGTATGGGTCACGCTATTTATACAATTTCCGATCCAAGAGCAAGAGTATTTAAAGGCTTTGTTAAGTCACTTTCTGAGGAAAAAGGCAGACAGGCAGAGTATCAGCTATACAGTAATGTTGAAGAAATTGCAGCAGAACTGATTATGCAGAGAAGAAAGACCAATAAGAAAATTTCTGCTAATGTTGACTTTTACAGTGGCTTTGTTTACAGTATGCTTGACTTACCTACAAAGTTATTCACTCCACTTTTTGCTATTGCAAGAGTTAGTGGTTGGTCTGCTCATAGACTGGAAGAACTTGTAAACCCAAGTAAGATTATTCGTCCTGCATATCAGAATGTTCATGATAGACAGAAATATGTTCCTATGAACGAAAGAGATTAAAATACAAATTAATTCATAAAGAAAAGGTGTTGCAATTGCAACACCTTTTTATGTTTATTAATTTTATTAATAAAAACTACTTATTTCTTTTCTTGTAAAGTTCAAGTCCTTCTTTGCCGGTAATATGTTCCGGTGTAATTTCAACCATAGCCATTGTTTTAATGTCGGAATTAATGTTGAACATTCTGTTTTCTTCTGTATCTGTTGGATGGAATTTCTTTGCAAAGTCATAAATAACTTTTCTGATTTCTTCCTTATCATCCATAATCTTTGCATTACCGAAAACAACAACACTTTCATAAGCAGTTGTATATTTCTCAGGAATAATCTTGTCTTGAGAAATAACACAGAAACTTACCTTTGAGTTGTTCTTTATACTGTCAAATTTGTGACCTTCACTTGCACCATGGAAATAAATTTTGCCCTTATAAAACATATAGTTAAGTGGAACGGTATATGGATAACCGTTGTCACCGTTAACTGCTAAAATTCCTGTTTTGCCATTTTCAAGAATAGCAATAGCCTCATTATCAGGAATTTGTTGCTTTTTTCTTCGCATTTCTCTAAACATAATTAACCTCTATTATTCGTAATTTCTAACTAGGCTGATAACTGTACCCAGCAGTACAACCTCATCAACAATAATCGGTTCAAATAGTTCATTTTCCGGTTGAAGTCTGTAGTGACCGTTTTCCTTGTAAAATCTCTTGCAAGTTGCCTCATCTTCAATAAGTGCAATTACAATGTCACCATTATTTGCTACAGGTGTTCTATGTACGATAACAATATCACCGTCAAGAATACCGGCATTAATCATAGATTCACCGTCAATTCTTAGGGCAAAAAGCTCTCTGCCTCTTTTTAGGTTTTCTGTTACAGGTACATAACCCTCAATATCTTCAACTGCCAAAACAGGTAAACCGGCAGTAACTCTACCCATAATAGGAATTTGGTTTACCTTTTCTTCACCGGCAATTCTAATACTACGGTTAAGACCTTTATCTCTTTCGATTAAACCCTTTTCTTCAAGGGATTTTAGGTGAAGATGTACTGTTGAAGTAGATTTTAGTCCTGTATGTTCACAAATCTCTCTAACAGATGGAACTCTGCCTTCTGCACTACATTCTTTTATATAGTCAAATACTTTTTGCTGACTTTTTGTTAGTGGTTTCATAGTAATCACCTCACAACTGTTTTACATATTGTAACATACAATTGTAGAAAAATCAAACAAATGTTTGATTAATTCCGGTCAAAGTCCCATTATTTGTACTTATCTCACTTTAATGCAGTTAAAAATTTATCTTTGTTGCTATTTTTTATAGCAATGTAGAAAGAAACATTAACTTCCTTGTCAAGTATTGGGATAAAAACTCTGCTATCAGGATAAGAAAATTCCCTAAAGAAGCTAGGTACAGATTACCTTGACTTATATCTAATTCATCAGTAAATGGGTGACTACTATGGTGCTTATAAGGCTATGGAAGAAATGTATAAAGAGGGTAAGCTAAAGGCTATCGGTGAAAAGTATGGCAAAACTCCTGCACAGGTTGCTCTTCGTTGGAATATCCAAAGAGGTGTTGTAGTTATTCCTAAGTCCACTCATAAGGATAGAATGGAACAGAACTTTGATGTATTTGACTTTGAACTTTCAAATGAAGATATGAATGAAATCGGTAAGTTAGATTTAGGTCACAGTGAAATTGTTGACCACACTAACCCTGACTTTATTAAAATGATTCACAACCTAAAGGTACACGAATAATTAAGTGTGAATTTATGTACATTTCTAATTTGAGTGTACATAATAGATAACTAAAAGGTAAAAAGTAAAGTGAATTTTCACACAACCAACAAAAACCTTTCAGTTTTCTATAACAACAAAACTGAATTTTGGGTATATAATATAGGCGTACTAAAGAAATGGAGCCGCAACCATTTCAGTACATTGTTCTACCCTCCTCAATGTTAATCCACAAAAAGATTTACATTGTACCCCTCATTTTAATGAAAACAAAGCACCGAGCTATCCACAAGCTCAGTGCTTTGTTATTTTTACGGAAAGTTTTTCTAATACTTTTCACATAAAGTACAAGTATATTTCAATTATTTGTAAAGTGGAAAACATATTGACTTTATATACTATAATCGTACTAAAGAGATACAGAGCTTTAGATACATTGTTTTATCTCCTCAAAATAAAACTTTGAAAACCCCTCATTTTTTCATTAAGTCAAAAACACCGAACATTTGGTTCGGTGTTTTGTCTTTTGTAATGTGTTTTTTCTTTTCACACAAAACACATTTATAATTCAACCGTTACTAACAGTAAAAACAAAGTGGTGCTTTATACTATAGTCAAGTTAGAAAAATATAGAAATTAATTAACAGAGATATAGTAAAATTGTAAAGGAGATTATTATGGCTTATTTAACAGATAAGAATATCGAAACAATTGCATATAGTATTGTACAGCAGTATATGAATATTTATAACATTAGTAGTAACGAAGTCTTTAAGGTTAGCCCTGAGAATGTGGCAAATATGCTGGGCATTAAGATTGAGTATGTTGACTTTAATGATAAGGAAGTTTTGGGCAAAGTTGCTTTGTGTAATATGAAGGACAAGATAGGTGAAAGAGAAGTAACCCTTAATAACCACACTGTTTATATGAATGAACAGTTGCTAAAGGGTAGTAGTGGTCACAGAAACTTTGTAACAATGTGTGGAATTTCTTTCTTAATTCTTAACCACATCGACAGTGACTTTTATGGTGAAAAGTACCGTAAAAAGCCTATCACTTTAAGGGATGCACCAAGTGATGATATTGTTGAGGGTATCACTTCTACTTTAGCATTAGAAATTTTAATGCCAAAAGAAACTGTTAACCTAGTTTTTAATAAGGCTTATGGTGTTGATAAGCTGAATGTTATTAATCCTGTTGTGGATAAAGGTAACTTTATTAAGTTTAACGCAATGGCTGATATGTTCGGTGTAACTAAAGAGATTTTGGCTATTAGATTACAGAATATGGGCAAGCTAACCGAGTATCAGTTTTGTGGTTATGAAAACTTATTGCAACTGCTTATGGCAATGAAGAACTACCATTGCAAGGCTTAGTTTGTGAATAAAATATAGATTTACTATGAATAAATTTACTATTATAACCCTTTAGTGAATTTGCTATAAAAATTTTTAACTTTTATCAAAAAAACCATTGACATTTTATATTTATGTGGTATTATTTAATTAAAGAAGAAAAGAAATAGTAAACAAGATATAAACATTCTAGAGTGTTATTATATAAGCGTACAGTGTATTACAAGGAGGTATTACCGATGTACCATGGGATTATAGTTCTTGCCGTAGTTTTGGTTTTAATGACTTTACTTTTAGCTACATGTGTTGGGATTGTATTATATATGAATAGATCTAGCAAACCAACAATTAGCAAATCAAATAACGATAATGTTAAGAAGAAACAACCAATTCCCGACATTGAAAACCTTGATATGGTGGCTTTGTTCGGTAAAGAAAGCCTAACTTTTATCAAGTAAATTACAATTGAATATTTATTAATTTGAACTTAATTGTTCAAAACATCCAAACAAACAAAATTAAATTTAATTAATACGAAAAATTAATTAAGAATTTATTTTAACTTTTATTATAATTCCATTGTCACATATGTGATAAATATAGGTGGCTTACTAAGATGTAATACTTACGGATAAAATTTTAATTTTAATTTGGAAGGACATAAGGAACATACCCAACAAGGTATGTTCCTTTTTGTGTTTCTGTATATTTTTATGAAAAGTATTTGACAAATATTATTTTTAATGATATTATAGTTGCAAATCAAACAGGGGAGCTACAAAAGTGGCTGAGAGTAAGGTGTGTGCCTTAGACCCTTAACCTGATTCGGATAATGCCGGCGTAGGGAGCTTTAAGATAGAATTTTTATGGCACTGTGCGTCTGCATAGTGCTTTTTTATTTGGAGGAACAAAAATGGAAAGAGAAAAAAGACTATTTTAAGATTATGTGAAAGTTCTATTATGATTGCACTTGCTACTGTGCTAAGTATGATTAAGTTTGCAAACCTGCCTTTTGGTGGTAGTGTAACACTTTGAGTATGTTGCCTTTAGTGTTAATTGCCTACCGTTATAAGTGGAAGAGGGGATTGCTTACAGGTGTTGTTTATGGACTTGTACAAATGGTACTTGGAGCAAACAACCTTTCTTACGGTACATCAGCTTTGGCAGTTATACTGATTATTTTGTTTGACTACCTTGTAGCCTTTGGTGTAATGGGTTTTGCCGGTATTTTTAGAGATAAATTTCACAATCAACCTTTGGAAATTGCTTTAGGTGCATTTGTAGCTTGTGCATTAAGATATATCTGTCACTTTATTTCAGGTTGGGCAGTATGGAAAATGTGGGCACCTGAGGGACAACCTGCTTGGCTATATTCAGTTACATACAATGCAACATATATGGTGCCTGAAACTATTGTAACAATTGTTGTGGGTGTATTAATTGCACTTGTACTTGACTTTAGAAAAGACACAGTAGGTGCATTAAAGAGAGCATAAGTATTTAACATATATCTACTATTACAGCAAAAAAGCCTAGGGAATAAAACCCTAGGCTTTTTGCTTTATATAAAGTTGTAAATTAGTCTGAATCAAGCTTAAGAACTGCCATAAATGCCTCTTGTGGAACTTCAACAGAACCAAGCTGACGCATTCTCTTCTTACCTTCTTTTTGCTTTTCAAGTAGCTTCTTCTTACGGGTAATGTCACCACCGTAACATTTAGCAAGAACATCCTTACGCATAGCCTTAACAGTTTCTCTGGCAATAATCTTACCACCGATACAAGCCTGAATAGGTACTTCAAACAACTGTCTTGGGATTTTCTCCTTTAGCTTTTCTGCCATTTTTCTTGCTCTGCCATATGCTTTATCTGCGTGAATAATAAATGAAAGTGCATCAATTACTTCGCCGTTTAGCATAATGTCAAGTTTAACCAGCTGACTTTCTCTGTAATCCTTTAGTTCATAGTCAAAGGATGCATAACCTCTTGTTCTGCTTTTTAGTGTGTCGAAGAAATCATAAATAATTTCTGCCAGTGGCATTTCGTAGTGAATATCAACTCTGTCTGAGTCAATGTAATCCATACCCACAAAGATACCTCGTCTATCCTGACAAAGTTCCATAATGTTACCTACATATTCTGATGGTGCATAAATATGAGCATCAGTCATAGGTTCTTCAGCCTTTGCAATAAGTGCAGGGTCAGGGTAGTTAGTAGGGTTACTAATCATCTCAACAGTACCGTCAGTTTTTGTGATTCTGTAACTAACTGATGGTGCAGTTGTAATAAGGTCAAGGTTGTATTCTCTTTCAAGTCTTTCTTGGATAATTTCCATATGAAGCAGTCCTAAGAAACCACATCTAAAACCAAAGCCCAAAGCAACAGAGGTTTCTGCATCAAATGTTAGTGATGCGTCATTTAGCTTTAGCTTTTCAAGTGCGTCTCGTAAGTCACCGTACTTTGCACCGTCAGCAGGATAAATACCACAGAAAACCATTGACTGTGCTGCTCTGTAACCCGGTAAAGGTTCTTCTGCCGGATTAGATACAAGAGTAACTGTATCGCCAACCTGTGCATCCTGTAGGCTTTTGATAGATGCTGCAATATAACCAACTTCACCAGCATAAAGACCATCTCTCTGTTCAAGAGAGGTTGCTCTCATATAGCCACATTCAACAACTTGGAATGTACTGCCTGTTGCCATTAGTTTAAATTCATCACCCGGATGAATTTGACCGTCCTTAACTCTAACATAAATAATAACACCCTTGTAGCTATCGTAGTAACTATCAAAGATTAATGCTCTCAGTGGGTCGTTGTAGTCACCTGTAGGAGCAGGTACATCACTGACAATTCTTTCCATAACATCGTGAATGTTAAGACCTGTCTTTGCAGATACACAAGGACAACCCTCTGCCGGAATACCGATAACATCTTCGATTTCTTTAATAACTCTGTCCGGGTCGGCACTTGGTAGGTCGATTTTATTAACAACCGGTACAATCTCAAGACCACCGTCAACTGCAAGATATGTGTTAGCAAGGGTTTGAGCCTCAATACCCTGACTGGCATCAACAACCAGCACAGCACCTTCACAAGCTGCAAGTGAACGAGATACTTCGTAGTTAAAGTCAACATGACCGGGAGTGTCGATTAAGTTAAATTGATAAGTTTCACCATCATCTGCTTTATATAGTAATGTTACTGCATGAGCCTTAATGGTGATACCTCTTTCTCTTTCAAGGTCCATATCATCCAGAATTTGGTCTTCCATTTCTCTCTTTGCAACTGATTCTGTCTGTTCAAGAATACGGTCGGCAAGGGTGGATTTACCATGGTCGATATGAGCAATTATGCTGAAATTTCTAATTTTGTCTTGTGGAAATGACATATAATCACCTTTATATTAAAACTTTCCTTTTTATTTATTATCCATATTATTATAACATATAAAAAATTGCCCGACAAGGTGTCAGGCAACTTCTTTAGATTTTATTTTAAATCTGTGTAAATGTAGTGAGAAATATCTTTTCTTGTGTCTTTCCAACTGTTCATTTGGATAATCCATGCACCTGCATCAGTTGTTCCATCTGTCCAACCTGAAGTTTCTTCCGGATAACACTTGTCACTGGTTTTGTAGGTGAAGAATTTGTAACTGTACTTAATTAGCCAGTTTAAATCATTCTTGCTTAAATCAGTTAGAATATATTTCTTTAGCTTGTTTGTAATGTCCTTAATTTCCTTAACTGAAGAATCTTTGTATGACTCAACAAGTCCCATTAACATTCTTCTTTGACGAGATGTTCTTGTAAAGTCTGAACCTGAGAATTGTTCTGAACCTCTGTCACGACAGAACCAAAGTGCCTGTTGACCGTTTAATTTCTGTGAACCGTCCTTAACCTGTACTTCGCCATAAGTACCGGCTTGACCGTTCTTGTTTAACTGCCAGTTAATGTAGCCACATTCATCCTGATCAAGCTGAACATCAACACCACCAAGGGCATCTACAATATCTTTAAACTTGCTAAAGCCTACTGAAATGTAGTTATCAATTTTGATACCATAGTTCTTTTCAATAGTTTTTACTGCTAACTTTGGACCACCATAGGCAAATGCTGCGTTTAGTTTATCTTTGTTGTAGCCGTCAATATCGACATAAGTGTCACGCATAAATGAGCTGAACTTAATTTCCTTGTTGTTGCTGTCAATAGATACAAGAATCATTGAGTCTGAACGGCTGGTGCCATTGTCAGGTGCATCAGTACCTAGCAGAATAATATTTTTAACTGCAGGGTTAGTGTAGCACTTAACACCATCAACCTTTACAGTAGTAGTTTTGCCTCTCTTAATGTCAAGACCTGTTGTATCGAACTTACCGTTGTGCCAACCGGTTTTACTGTCAAATGTGTAGTTTAAGTATAATTTACCTGACATATCGGAATTGCTGATTTTAAAAGTGAATTTATCTGTTTTCTTTGGTAGGTTTGTAGTATGAGAATCTAGCTTTGCATTTTTGTAAGTTTTGTTTACAACTTCCTTTGCATAATCCTCAGGAAAACCACCTACAGCAGTATATTCAATACTTTTTAAGTCATAGCTTATAGAGTCTAGCTTGTAAGAATCTTTAGAATCCTTTTCTTTAGTGTATTTTAAGTCAACAGGAAAGCCCTTTACTTCATAAGTTTCATTTGTCAAATCAGCTTTTGCAGTTAGAGAAAGTTCCTCATCACCTGAATTTGCTTTGTCTTTGTCATAGTCAATACTATCAACTTTAAAGTCAAAGTTAAAACCACTAATCTTCTGACTTGATAGACCTTTATCATTCTGTAAATCCTTTATCATTCTTGACTCGCTAAGTGACATAGGATTTCTCAATACAAAATAAAGTGTTATTGCAATAGCTGCAACAACCACTACTCCTATTACGGAGAAAAGTATTATTTTAGATTTTTTACCCATATTATCAAATTACCCTCCTTGAATTTTAGCAAAATTCCATAATGGAATTATACCACTATACAATATATAATATCAATACTTGTTACAACATTGATATATAAATGTGCTTATTATTATATGTATGTAAAAAGTAATAAAAAAATCAGCCCCTAAGGGCTGATAGTTAATTTATTCTGTAATTGCTTCTACAATTTCTTCAAAGTGCATTGAATGACTTGCTTTTATAAGGATTGCATCATTGTCTTTCAGAATACTTGGTAATTCTTTAATCAAACTTTCGTTATTATCAAAGTGATAACCCTTAGTATTCTTTAACTGACTTTGCATTTCTTTTGCTAAGTCACCAACTGTAATCAGCACATCAATCTTACATTCTTCAGCTTTAGCACCAACTTCCTTGTGCAAGAGGATTTCATCTTTGCCAAGTTCCTTCATATCACCAAGGATACATACCTTTCTGGGATTGCTAAAGTTAGCAATTGAGTCAATAGATGCTTTAGTTGAAGTAGGGTTAGCGTTGTAACAGTCATCAATTACTGTGTATTTGTCAGTTTTGATAACATTGTTTCTGCCACCGATTGTACTGTAGCTTTCGATACCTCTGACAATTTCTTCATCAGTCATTCCAAGGTATTTACCGATAGCAACTGAAGCCATTGCATTTGCTACCATATGGTTACCGATTGCAGGTACAGTAACAGGAATACTTTTGCCATCAAAATGCAGATTACACTTGATGCCATTTTCACTGTTGTTTTCTATAATTTCACCGTAATATTTGTTGGTGTCATTTAGACCGTAGAAAGTAGGGACAATGCCTTTGTACTCTTTAACGGTACTTAACTTGTCATCATCGCCACACAAGAAGATTTTGCCGTCTTTCTGTATATTTTTAAACATTTCTGTTTTAGCCTTTAGTACACCGGCTCTGTCACCTAAATTTTCTAGGTGGCAACAGCCAATGTTAGTGATAACACAAATATTAGGTTTAACTATTTTAGAAAGTCTGGTCATTTCACCAAAATCGGAAATACCCATCTCAATAATAGCTACTTCTGTATCTTCTTCCATAGCAAATAGTGTAAGTGGTACACCAAGTTCATTGTTAAAGTTACCTTGTGTTTTGTGTACCTTAAACTTTTCCTTTAATACTGATGCCAACATTTCTTTAGTGGAGGTTTTACCTACACTGCCTGTTACACCGATGAAAGGAATTGTGAAAAGGCTTCTGTAGTATTCTGCAATATCCTTAACTGCTTGTAATGTACTTTCTACAACAATTTGAGGAATATCACAATCAATTTTTTCTTCAACTAATGCACAAACTGCACCTTGACTGTATGTCATAGGTACAAACTTGTGACCATCAACCTTTTCACCTTTAATAGCAACAAACATAGAATTTTCTTTTGCTTGTCTTGAGTCAGTAACAATAGAAGTTACCTTAGTATTTAGATTTTCTTCTGCACCGATAAATTTACCGTTACAGCTATCTAGTATTTCTTTTATAGTTATAGCTTTCATATTACTTATACTTCTTTAATGATACTTCAATAATCTGTTCACATAGGTCCTCGTAATTTGTACCAAGAACTAATGCTTCCTGTGGTAGTAGACTTGTAGGTGTCATACCCGGTAGTGAGTTAGCCTCCAGACAGTATGTATTGTTATCCTTATCTAGTAGGAAGTCAATTCTTGCATAAGAGTCAAGGTTAAGTGCCTTGAATGCCTTTTCAGCTTCACTTTGCATTTTCTTTGTAACTTCTTCTGATAATTCGGCAGGACATACATCCTTAGTTTTACCTGCCTGATACTTGTTTACATAATCATAGAAACCACTTTCAGGGATAATTTCAATAATAGGAAGAGCTTTGCCTTCAATTAAACCGATAGAAAATTCTCTACCTTTAATATATTCTTCAACAACAACTTCATCTTCCCAAGCAAAAGCCTCATCCATTGCTTTGTCAAAGTCTTTCTTGTCTTCAACAATAGAAACACCAACAGAAGAACCACCGTTACAAGGCTTTACAACACAAGGGAAGTTGTTCCACTTATCAATTGTACCGTTTTTCTTGTCAGCAGGAGTGAAAATTTCACCCTCGGGAACAGAAACCCTGTTTTGTTTTAGAACACTTTTTGTAACACCCTTGTTCATTGCAATTGCACAACCAAGGTAGTTAGGACCTGTATATTTAATTCCAAGCATATCAAGTGTAGCTTGAATTTGACCATTCTCGCCAACACCACCATGTAAAGCTAAGAATGTAATATCTGCTTTTCTGCAAATATCAGCAACATTGTCACCTAGGAAACAGTCACTCTGATTCTTTCTTGATGCCTTAACAGCCTTTAAATCAGGTACAAGCTCATCAACAGTTATATCACCGGCAAATGAATAGTTGTTCTCAAATAGTTCATCAATATCACAAGGTGATTCCTCGTAACCCATAAATACATCAAGAAGAACAACATTGTGACCTTTCTTTCTTAATGCGTTATATACTTGCTTACCGGAAACTATGGATACATTTCTTTCGCTACATAGTCCACCGGCTAATACTACAATTTTCATTTCTTACTCTCCTATATATCTTAGGCTAAATTTTAATACCGTTTTATTATAATACATTTAATACGAAAATTCAATTGACATATATACAAAGTAAAGTTTGATTTAAAGTTCTTATTTATACAATGTGGGAAATCCACAACTTACATTTATATTGTATAGAAGAATGAAAAAGCCAGCATTTATGGGGTTTATAATTAAACTGTTCAATTATATAAATGAATGTTAAATAATTGTTAGCTTTTTGTTTTCCAACATTTAATCTGCGAAAAACAAAAAATAAAAGGTAAAATGTTGAAAATCCAACTCGTTTAATACAGGCAATATAGGGGTAGATTATTAACAATTAATTCATTAACAGAATTATATATAGTCATAATAGTATAAAAATTGTTAGGTATGTGGAGATTATTATATTTATATCAGCACAATGCACAAACGAAAGAACCTTTTGTTGTACAAGCCTACAAAAGTCCAAAAAAAAGAAAATAATGCTTGAAATCAACAAATAGTGGGTGTATTATATAGGTGTCAAATAAATAAAGCCCTTCGGTAAAGGGCAAAAAATTAATTCATAAAGGAGATTTATTTATGCATGCTTTAAAAAGATTCGGAACAGCATTTGGTGGCTACAAGATGATGGAAAACTATCCGGAACCTGAATGTGGTCCAGACGACATTATTCTTGAGATCAAGGCAGCAGCAATTTGTGGTGCTGACATGAAACATTGGGGTGTTGACAACGGTTATGATGATACAAACTGTGAAGGTCAACAGCAGTCAGTTCGTGGTCATGAATTCGCAGGAGAAATCGTAAAGGTTGGCGAAAATGTAAAGGACTGGCATGTAGGTCAGAGAGTTGTATCAGATAACAGTGCTCATGTTTGTGGTGTTTGCCCAGCTTGTGAACAGGGTGACTTCCTATGTTGTGAACACAAGGTTAACCTTGGTCTAGACAACAACACATGGGGTGGCGGTTTCTCAAAGTACTGTAAAGTACCCGGTGAAATCCTAGCAATTCACAAACACGCAATTTGGGAAATCCCAGAAGGTGTTAAGTATGAAGAAGCAGCAGTTCTTGATCCTATCTGTAACGCTTACAAGGCAGTTGCTCAGCAGTCTCACCTAATTCCTGGTCAGGATGTTGTAGTATTCGGTACAGGTCCTCTTGGCCTATTCTCAGTACAGATTGCAAAGCTAATGGGTGCTGTAAACATTGTTATGGTTGGTCTTGACGATGATGTAGAAGTTAGATTCCCGGTTGCTAAGGAACTTGGTGCTACACATTGTGTTAACGGTTCTAAGGAAGATGTTGTTGCTAGATGTACAGAAATCTGTGGCAGAGATAACCTAGGTTTAGTTATTGAATGTTCAGGTGCTAATGTAGCTCTTAAGCAGGCACTTGAAATGACAAGACCAAACGCAGAAATCGTTAGAGTTGGTATGGGCTTTAAGCCACTTGAATTCTCAATCAACGATGTAACATCTTGGAACAAGAGTATTATCGGTCATATGGCTTATGACTCAACTTCTTGGAGAAACTGTATCAGACTTCTTCAGTCAGGTCAGATTAAGGTTCAGCCAATGATCACTCACAGAATTGGTCTTTCACAGTGGAAGGAAGGCTTCGATGCAATGGCAAAGAAGAAAGCTATTAAGGTTATCTTCCATTACGATTACAACGACTAATAGTTAATTTAAAAGGTATTTATATAGAGGGTATAAAAAATGAGAAAACTTTTGATTGCTCCTTCAGTGGGCTGTTGTGATTTATTTCATGTTGAAGAACAAATGAAGATAATCAATGAAAAATCAGATTTTCTTCATATGGATATTAAAGATGGCGTATATGTTCCAAGTTATGGTATTGGTCCTGATTATTTAGATTATCTTAATAAACATATTGATAACCTAAAGCCAATGGATGCTCACCTAATGATTAAGCATCCTCAACAGTATCTTGAAACATTCGCTAAAGCAGGTGCTACTTACATTACACCTCACACAGATTGTATCGAAGGTGATGCTTTCGTAACAATCAACAAGATTAAAGAGTTAGGATGCAAAGCCGGTGTTGCTTTAAGTCCATCAGTTCCACTGGAAGCAATCGAGTTTTATCTTCCATTACTTGATAAGGTAACAATAATGATTGTTGATCCCGGCATTTCAGGACAGAAGGTTGATCCTCAGATGTTTGTTAAGATTAAGAAGTTGGCAAAGATTAGAAAAGAAAGAAATCTAAACTTCTTAATTGAAGCAGACGGTTCAATGAACAAAGAGCTATATGCTCCACTTTATAAAGCAGGTGCTGATATGGTTATTCTTGGTCCTCCTGCTCTATGGAACAAGGATGAAGATTTCTCAAAGGCTTGGGAAATTATGGAAAATGAAGTTGAAACGGAACTTCAGGGTGTCGAAAGGGATGCAATCTAAATGAGGAATTAAAAGTTACGGAAACTTTTAAAAAATAAAAAGGAGAAAATAATGGGTAAAAAAACAAATGCAAACATTGGTGCGAGGTTAGACCGTTTACCTCAATCTAAATGGCATATCAAAATGTGGCTAGTTACAGCATTCGCACTTCTAGTATGCTGGTCAAACGGTATCGGTGGCGCAGTTCAAAATATTTTGAACGAATTAGGTTGGTTTGAAGGTAGTGCAGGACTACTTGCTATGTGGGGTACTTCTTACACTATTGGTCAGTTATTTGGTGCACTTATTGGTGGTCCAATCGGTGATAAGATCGGTAGAAAGAAAAGTATTCTTCTTTACGAAGCAATTCATATCATCGCTATGATCGGTGGTGCTTGTTCACCTAACATCTATGTACTATTCGTATTCAGAGTAATTCAGGGTCTAGCACTTGGTGCTCTTCTAGTTGTTCTATTTGCAGGCTTTACAGAATATGTTCCTGGTAAGAACCGTGGTACATGGTCAAGCCGTACATCATTCATCGGCAACTGGGCTCACCCAATCTGCAATGGTATTGCACTTCTAATCGTTTCAGCAGGCGTTAGCCAGGCTATGAACTGGAGAATCCAGTTTATGATTCCATCAATCCTATCAATCATCGCATCAATCATCATCTACGTTAAATTCCCAGAATCTCCAAGATGGCTAGAATCTCAGGGTAGAGTAGAAGAAGCAGATGCTATTATGACAAAGATCGAAAAGGAAATTGAAAAGTCAACAGGCAAGGCTCTTCCTCCAGTACAGGAAGTTACAGAAAAGCCAGTTAAGAAGCTTCCTTATTCAGCTCTATTTAAGGGCAAACTACTTAAGAGAACTATCGTTGGTTCACTTGTACTTATCGGTATGAACACAATCCAGTACACACTAATGAACTGGATGCCTACACTACTATCAAGCTGGGGCTATGATACAAAAGACTCACAGTTTATGACAATGTTTGGTCTATTCGGTGCTCCATTCGGCATCTTCATCGCTTCTCTGATTATGGATAAGCTACCTCGTAAGGTTACCGGTGTTGCTTTACTAGTATTAATGGCCGGTTTAGGTATTGCTACAGGTACTTTAGCTCCTACTCTGGGTGTTACAGGTATCATCGTTATGACATTCATCCTAAACACAGTTATTTATATGTATGTTTGCTACGCATCAGCAGTTTATGTTCCAGAAATGTGGCCAACATCAGCTAAGCTATCAGGTTCAGGTTTCTGTAATGCAATGGGTCGTGTAAGTAATGTTATCTTCCTATCACTTATCCCAACAATCGCAGGTACAGTAAGTAACGCTGACGGTACAGCATCATTCAACACTCCACATAATGTATTTATTGTTATCGCAGTTATCGCAGCAGTAATCGCAGTTTCTATCATCTTCCTAGGTGTTGAAACAAGAGGCGAATCTGTTGAAGAAATCGGTAATGTTGACTAATTAAAATTTATTAAGAGAGAAAATATAAAAAGCAGGTCTTGAGCAAAAGCTCAAGTTGAGTAAATCTTTATGAGTTCGGAGCCTAGGCAACTAGGCTCCGGTAAAGAAAAGGAGTAATAATTATGAAAAATTCTGAAGCAATTTTGGTAACTCCTAAGAAGTTTGAAATCCAGGAATGTCCTGTTCCGGAGCCAAAAGATAATGAAATATTAATGAAAGTTGAATATGTCGGAATGTGTGGTTCTGACATCCACGGTTTTGAGTTTGGTCCATTTATCCCACCTAAAGATCCTAACACAAAGATTGGTCTAGGTCATGAGGTTGCCGGTGAAGTTGTAAAGATCGGCTCAAAGGTTACAAAGTTTAAAGTTGGTGACAAGGTTCTTATTGAACCGGGTGTTCCTGACAACACATGTGAATACTGCCGTGAAGGTAGATATAACATTTGCCCTGGTGTAGACTTTATGGCAACACAGCCTAACTACAAGGGTGCATTAACACAGTATATGACTCAGCCTGAAGAATGGACATATCATATTCCTGAAGGTATGTCAACACTAGAAGGTGCTTTAGTAGAACCAGCAGCAGTTGGTATGCATGCAGCTATTCTTGGTGGTGCAATGCTTGGTAAGAGTATTGTTATTCTTGGTGGTGGTACAATCGGTTTGATGGTACTACAGGCATGTAAGAGTCTAGGTGCAACAGATATTACAGTTGTTGATGTTCTTAATAAGCGTCTTGAACTTGCTAAGAAGTTAGGTGCTTCAAGAGTTATCAACGGTAAGGAAGAAGATACTGTTGCTCTATTAAGATCAGAAGAATTATATGGTGACCATGGTGTTGACCTAGTATTTGAAGCAGCCGGTTCTGTATTTACAGCTCAACAGGCAGTTCAGATTGTTGCTCGTGGTGGTAAGATTATGATGGTTGGTACTCAGTCAAAGCCTGTACCAATTGACTTCCTAAAGATTAACAGAGAAGTTACAATTCAGACTTCTTTCCGTTATTGCAACAACTTCCCACAGACAATTGAAGCTATTGCAAGTGGTAAGTTCAATGTTAAGGATATGGTTACTCATATTTACGATTATAAAGATGTACAACAGGCATTTGAAGATGCTATTGACCCTGTTAAGAAGGCAGATATGGTTAAGGGCGTAGTTAAAGTAGCTGAGTAAGATTACAAAATAAAATAAGGAGAATTAATTATGTTATCAGATATCAGATATTGGGAAAGAAAAGCAACAGAAGGACATTACGCTATTCCTCACTTTAATGTTTGGAATGCTGAAATGCTAATGGGTGTTATTGACGCAGCAGAAGAACTAAGAGCTCCAATCATTATTTCATTCGGTACAGGTTTCACAGGCAATACTTCATTTGAAGATTTCTGTTATATGATGGATTCAATGGCTAAGAAAGCTACTGTTCCTGTTATTGAACACTGGGATCACGGTCGTAATATGACAATCCTACAGAATGCTGTTAACCACTGTATGAATTCAGTAATGCGTGACGCATCTGCTCTTCCATATGAAGAAAATGTTGCAGAAATCAAGAGATGTGTTGATTATTTCCACGCATACAACATTCCTGTTGAAGCTGAACTAGGTCATGTTGGTAACGAAACAGTTTATGAAGAAGCTCTTTCAGAATACCAGTACACAGACCCAACAAAGGCTAAGGAATTTGTTGAAAGAACTGGTTGTGACTCTCTAGCTGTTGCTATCGGTAATGTTCACGGTGTATATTCATCAGAACCAAAGCTAGCTTTCGATGTACTTGAAGCAGTTGCTAAGGAAGTTGATGTTCCACTAGTTCTACACGGTGCATCTGGTATCGGTGATGAAGATATTAAGAAGGCTATCTCCCTAGGTATTGCTAAGATCAACATTCATACAGAACTTTGTCAGGCAGCTATGGAAGCAGTTAATGCTCACAAGGATGAACCATTCCTAGCTATGCAGAGAGAAGTAAGAAAAGCTATCAAAGAAAGAGCTATGTACAAGATTAAGTTGTTCGGTGACGACGGAAGAGCTGATGAATAATGAGTGAAAAGAAGTTAGATGTAATATGTCTTGGTGCAGCAGTAGTTGATATTCCTCTAAGACCTGTATCAAGAGATATGTTTGATATTGAATCCTACCCTGTTGACAAAATCGCAATGACAGTTGGTGGGGATGCAATGAACGAAGCTACTATTATTAGCAGACTTGGCTTTAAGACAGGTATCATAGCTTGTATCGGTGATGATGCTGCAGGTCAGTTCATTCTTCGTTCTTGTAAAAAAGACAACATTGATGTTGAAGGTATCAAGATTGACCCTAACATTGATACATCAATGAACATTGGACTTGTTACTGAAGATGGCGAAAGAACTTTCGTTACTAACAGAAACGGTAGTCTATGGAAAGAAAATATTGAGCATGTTGATTTTGAAAAAATGAAACAAGCCAAGATTCTTTCCCTTGCAAGTATTTTTAACTGTCCTTTACTTGACGGTAAAGCACTTGTTGAAATCTTCAAGGTTGCTAAAGCAGAGGGTATGACTATCACTGCTGATATGATTAAGCCAAGACTGGGCGAAACCCTTGATGATATTAAAGAAGCACTTAGTTATGTAGATTATTTCTTCCCTAACTTTGATGAAGCTTGTCTGATGACAGGTGAAACAGATGAAGCTAAGGTTGCAGATGTTCTTTATAACTGTGGTGTTAAGAATGTTGTTATGAAGATAGGCAAGAGAGGTTGTTACATTCGTAACGCTGACGGTGCTATGATTGTTCCGGCTTGTAAAGGCGTTACAGCTATTGATACAATCGGTGCAGGTGACAACTTTGCATCAGGCTTTATTTCAGCAATTCTTCAAGGTAAAAACATTCGTGAATGTGGCGTATATGCTAACTGTACTGCTGCTATTTCAGTTCAACACACAGGTGCAACATCCGGTGTTCAGAACAAGGAAATGGTTGAAGAAATGTTAGCAAAGTACCACAGAGATTATATTCTCTAAAATAGCCGTAGCCTTTAGTCAACTAAAGGCTACATTAAAATAAATAGTTTTTAGAAAAAGGTGATTAAAATGAAGACTATGAAACTTGGTAAAACAGGTATGGACGTTTCAAGAATGGGTCTTGGTACATGGTCCATCGGTGGTGGCTCAGCTTGGGGTGGCGACCACGATTTACAGACAGTTGTTGATACAATTGTTGAAGCACCAAAGCTAGGTGTTAACCTAATTGATACAGCTCCTGGTTACAACTTTGGTAACAGTGAAAAAATTCTTGGTATGGCTCTTCAGAAAATGAACAGAGAAGATGTTAAGATCATCACTAAGTGTGGTGTTACTTGGGATCAAGAAATGAAGGGTGACCTTTTCAATAAGGTTAACGGTATTCAACTATATAAAAACCTAAACAGTGACTCAATCAAGAGAGAAATTGAAGAATCTCTAAAGAGAATGGGTACTGATTATGTTGATGTATATATGACTCACTGGCAGTCAATCGAAGGTAGTGAATATTATGTTCCTATCCAGAAGACAATGGAAGTACTAAACGACCTTAAAGCTCAGGGTAAAATTAAGGCTATTGGTGCTGCTAATGTTGATATTAAGCAAATTCAGGAATATCTAAAGTATGGCGAACTAGACATTGTTCAGGCTAAGTATTCAATTCTAGACCGTGGCATTGAAGATGAAATCATCCCTTGCTGTCGTGAAAATGGTGTTACAATTCAGGCTTACTCACCACTGGAAATGGGTCTACTTTCAGGTACAATGCCAAGAGATTACAAGCCGGTTGGTGCTCAGATTCCTAAGAAGTGGTTCCAGCCAGACAATATGCAGAAGGCTATGGATGTTATGGATCAGTGGAAGCCACTATGCGAAAAGTACAACTGTACAATTGCAAACCTAGCACTTGCTTGGATTCTTGCTCAGGGCGAATTCATTAACCTACTAAGTGGTTCAACAACAGTTGACCAGATTAAGGAAAATGTTAAATCAACTGAACTAGAACTGGAACCAGCAGATGTAGCTATGATGCGTGATATGGTTGAAGAAATTGATAAATAATTAATTGCTCATTTTGTGATTTTCCGAATCATCTTTTATACATTGCCACCTATTCTGAGTTCCCATTCGGAGTGGGTGGCAATAATTTTCCTATGAATATTCAATATTTATGAATTTTCTCAATTTTCTTACAATTTATTATATAAAAAATACAAAAATCTCTTTACTTTATAATTTATATTTGGTATAATTATAACAACGAGGGGGAGACCTAATTATGGAGAAGAGAATTGATAAAATTAGACATAAAGTTGAAACAGAAGGCGAGGTATTCGTTACAGAGTTAAGCGAACTATATGATGTAACGGAAGAAACAATTCGCCGAGATCTTGAAAAGTTAAAAAATGAAGGTGTGGTTACAAGAACCTTTGGTGGTGCAGTTCTTAACACAGTTAACCACAAGGACCACATTCATTTTTTCAAGAGAAAATCTATTAATATAGAAGAAAAAAGAAAGATTGCTTCAATGGCTGTAAAGGCTATGCCTGAAATGCGTACACTAATGGCAGATAACAGTACAACAGTTATGGAAGCTATGAAGCTTTTGAAGAACAAGAATAATATTACTACAATTACTTTTTCAGCACAGATATTCCAAGAACTTGATGGTTCTGAAATGAGAGTTATTTCTACCGGTGGTAGATATGACGAAGATACTCTTTCATTCCAGGGTAACTTGGCTATTGACAGTATCTCAAAATATAATGTTGATGTTGCCTTTTTGAGTTGTAAGGGACTTAGCTTTGAGGGTGGTTTAATGGACTCTACAGAGGGTGAAGCTTTCCTAAAATCTGAAATGGCAAAAAGAGCTAACACAGTGGTGTTACTTGCAGATCATACAAAATTTGACCAAACAGCTTTCGTGAACTTTTTAAGTATTGATAAGCTTGATTATCTGATTACGGATGAAAAACCTGATGATAAATGGGTTGATTATTGTAATGAAAATGATATAAAGTTGATCTACTAAGAACTTTGTATTGCAAGCCACTTGTTTAACAGGTGGCTATTTTTATTTTTGGATATTATTGAAAAGCACTGAATAAGGGGGCAAAGGTTTTACCGGTGTTTTCCAATTAATATAACGGATTAAAAATTTTAAGATGATAAAGGAGAGATGGGTATGAAAGCTCAGAAGCAAAAGATGTCTATCATTAAGAAGATGTTGATTGCTGTTGTTGCCGGTTTTGCAGTTGGTATTCTTTGTCTATTTATTAAAGGACAAATTAACGCTGATGTGTGGGATGTTGTAGATGCAATATTCTTCCAAGATATTACAGCAACAAAAAGTATTGAAGGTATTGGTATTTTCTATATTATAGGACAGTTGTTTATGCACGGTTTGCAGATGATGATTGTTCCTCTGGTTTTATGTTCACTTAGCTTGGCACTATGTAGCTTAGCTGATCCAAAGAAACTTGGTAAAATCGCAGGTAAAACATTTATCTGCTACATATGTTTCTATGTTGTAGCAGCAGCTCTTGCAGGTGCAGCAGCTTACTTTGTTAAGTCAATGGGTTGGTTCGATGTTAACCTACCGGCTAAGGAAGCTCAGGAACTTGTAACAATGGATGGTTATAATCCACTTGTTACAGTTGTTAATGCAGTTCCTTCTAACATTGTTAGTTCACTTTCAAGCAATAGTACAATTCTTTCAGTAGTTGTTGTTGCTATTGTGCTTGGTCTATGTATGACAGCACTTGGCGAAAAGGCTCAGCCACTTAAGAGAGTTATTGAAGTTCTAAATGACATTGTACAGATGACACTTAACTTCATTATTAACAAGGTTGCTCCAATTGCTATTTTCTGTATGATCGCTAGAGCATTTGCAGTTTACGGTACAGAATATATCTCACCAACACTTGTTTGGATTGCAACAACTATCATTGTTAGCTTACTACTTGTTGTTACAATTTATCCTATCGGTGTATTTATCACAACAGGCCTAAACCCAATTACATTCCTAAAGAAAACTGCAAAGATTGGTATGTTTGCAGCAGCAACAAACTCATCAGCAGCTACACTTCCACTTAACACAAAGACATGTACAGAAGAACTTGGTTGTTCAAAAGAAATCAGTAGTTTTGTTCTACCAACAGGTATGACAATCAATATGAATGGTACAACTGCTATGCATATGATTGCTATTACATTTATCGGTACTGCAGCAGGTATTAATGTTACACCTGCTACTTTAGCACTAACTGCTTTCCTATCAATTTGTACTGCTATCGGTACACCTGCAGTTCCTGTTGCCGGTACAACAATGGTTTATGTTGTTATGATGGGCTTAGGTTTCAACACAGAACTTTGCTTAATTGGTTATTCTTTGGTTCTAGCAATGAACTACCTACCTGGTATGGCTGTTATTACACTAAATGTTGTTGGTGACGCAGCTACAAATGTTATTGTTAATGCTAAAGAAAAACGCTTAAATAAAGAAGTATATGACAAAAAATAGTCTTTCTATAACCCCCTTTAGAAAGGAAACTCACCTATCGAGAAATCGGTAGGTGTTTTTCTTTTGTCTTAATTTGTTCGTTATAATACACAAATACTAGCGTTACTATATGTATATATTATACAAAAGGTGATTTTGTGGAAAACCAAAATAAAAAGCAAGAAAATGTAATAAAAATCCTAAAAATTTAACTTTAAGTTTGATTGATTTAAACATTGACAATTTTTCTCAATAGGAATATTATATTTACGAAATAAATTTGAGGTGGTATTTTAAAGGAATTTTGTGGCAGAAATTTTCTTCTTCTTTTCTATTTATAATGTAGAAAAGTTGATGTATTTATTAATATTTTTGAAGAAGGGTAGTTAATGTTTAGTAACAAGTTCATTTGCAGATTGATAGTCCCACTAATTTTTGAACAACTTTTGGCAGTTAGTGTTGGTATGGTTGATACATTTATGGTATCAATAGTTGGTCAGGTAGCAGTATCCGGCGTAGCTTTGGTTGATAATATAAATAGATTAATCATTCAGATAATGGCTGCTTTTGCTACCGGTGGTGTTGTTATTGCCAGTCAGTATTTTGGTTGTGATGATAGAGTTAGAGCAAGACACACCTGTGCTCAGCTGGAAACTATTATGATGATTTTCTCAGTTGCAGCTACACTTATTTTCTGTGTGTTTACCAGTCCGATTTTGTCATTGATTTTTGGTTCTATCGAAAAGGATGTTATGGACTGTGCTACAACATATCTTTTCATCACTGCTCTTTCATATCCATTCCTTGGTATGTACAATGCCGGTGCTGCTATTTTCAGAAGTGTTGGTAACAGTAAAATCAGTATGAACATTAGCTTACTGATGAATGCAATTAATATTGTACTTAATGCAGTATTTGTTTTTGGTGCAGGTATTGGTGTTGCCGGTGTTGCACTTGCTACTTTGATTAGTAGAGTTGTTGCCGGTTTCCTTATGACAATTTTTGCACTATCTAAGAAAAACCCTATGGCAGTACATAACCTTAAGAAATATATTCCTAAGAAAGCATTTGTTGTTAGAATTCTTAAAATCGGTATTCCTAGTGGTATCGAAAACGGTATGTTCCAAATCGGTAAAATTGTTGTTGTAAGTATGGTTGCTACCCTTGGTACAGATGCAATCGCTGCCAATTCAATTGCCTTTCAGGTTATTGACTTCCCTAACATTCCGGGTACAGCAATAGGCCTCTCAATGGTAACTATCATTGGTCAATGCTTAGGTGCAGGTAGTGCTGAGGATGCTAAGGTTTACACCAAAAAGTTAATGAAACTAACTTACCTTAGTGACTGGGTATGTAAGTTGTTGTTACTTGTAACTGCTCCGTATATAGTAAGTCTATTCTCACTTTCACCATCAGCAACAGAAACTGCGGTATTTGTTTTGAGATGTTTCAGTATTGCTTCATTACCTGTATGGCCACTAAGCTTTGCACTTCCAAACTCATTACGAGCAGCCGGTGATGTTAACTACTCACTAGGTGTTAGTATGATTTCAATGTGGGTATTCAGAATTATTTGTAGCTATGTAATGGTTATGGTACTTGGTTGGGGTGTCCTAGGTGTATGGCTAGGAATGTTCATTGACTGGTACGCAAGAGGTGTTGCTTACTTAGCAAGATACTTGTCAGGTAAGTGGAAAAAGCACAGAGTAATCTAAAACTACACATAAAATAAACTGCTATGGAATTAAATCTCCATAGCAGTTTTTGCATATACATATATAAATAGAAAGGACTCAACTTTTTGTTGAGTCCTTAATTTGTTTATGTTAGATTGTGATAATTCCAAGCTGACTTAGAATACCTGTAACAAAGATAAATAGTAAGCAGATTGGAGCAATGTACTTAATCATAACATTGAAAAGTTTCTTTCTGCCGAACTTTTCACCATTCTTAGTAATTTCATCTGTAAGAGCCTTTGGCTTAATAACCCAACCAACAAGAATGCAAGTACAGAATGCAACGATAGGCATTAGAATACTGTTACTAATGTAGTCGAAGAAGGTTAAGAAGTCCATTCCTAAAATCTTAATATTAGCCCATAAACCATTACCAAGTGATGATGGAATACCAAGTAGTAGGCAAATACCGATAACGATTAAGCAACAAGGAATTCTCTTTAGGTGGAACTTGTCCATTAGTGAAGAAACGATAGCTTCCATAACAGAGATGGAACTTGTAATTGCTGCGAAGAATACAAGTACAAAGAATAGTAAAGCAATAATGTTACCACCCGGCATTTGCTGGAATACCTTAGGTAATGTCATAAACATTAGACCGGCACCCTGAGAAGACAGACCTTCTTCACCACTAAAGATGTAAACTGCCGGAATAATCATTAGACCTGCTAATAAAGCAACAAGTGTATCGAAAAATTCAATACGGTTTACTGACTTATTTAGGTTAACATCATCTCTTGTATATGAACCGTAAGTAACCATAATACCCATTGCAATACTCATTGAGTAGAATAGCTGACTCATAGCACCTGCTACTGTCAAAATAGAGAATTTGCTAAAGTCAGGAATTAAGTAATACTTAACACCCTCCATTGCATTTGGAAGTGTCAGTGCGTAAATTGCAATACCAATAGTAAGTACAACCAGTAGTGGCATCAAGAATTTACTTAACTTTTCAATACCTTTCTTTACACCAAGCATAATAACAACAATGCTGATTAGCATAAAGATTAAGAAAAATACTAACGGAGCTACAGGATGACCGATAAAGTCACTAAAATAACCATCTTTTGCTACCGGAGCAACAAGTCCCTGAGCATAAACTGTTACATATTTTGTAACCCAACCACCAATAACACAATAGTAAGGAATAATGATGATTGGTACAAGGGTTGCAATGTACCCTAAGAAAGAAAACTTTTTGTTTAGTTTTTTGTAGGCAAGTACAGGACTTAGCTTTGTCTTTCTACCAATAGCAATTTCAGCAGTTAATAGAGCAAAACCAAATGTTACTGCTAAGATTAGATAAACCAGTAGAAAGATACCACCACCGTATTGAGCAGCAAGGTATGGGAAACGCCATAGGTTACCTAAACCAACTGCACTACCGGCTGCCGCAAAGACAAATCCTAGACCACCGGAAAAACTTCCTCTTTTTTTGTTCATAATGTGGCACCTCATTTCAAATTATCCACTATATAATACCACAATTCCTACTACTTTACAATGAATATTTCATATTATGTGGAGTTTGTAAATAATTAACAATGAAAAACTGTTTCTATTGTGAAAAGCAACTGTGAGTATTTTACTTTTACTTACAGTTGCTTTTATTTTTGGTTAAATTTTCTTTTAAAGTGGTTGTGTATTCTTATTATAAAGAATAGGAACTTTTTTGTGGGGAATGAAAAGCAGAAAAATCTGCTATAGAATTTGAACTTTAGGGAAGTTACTTTTGTGATTTTGTTGTTGTGGGAGAACTCACTCATTTTGCCGATAATTTGGCTTTTGTTAATAATCTCTTTCCGGAATTCATTGTCACCACACATAGTAACCTTATTACCGTTAATTTTAAGAATTCTGTGCAGTACAAGTTGGTTTGTATTTCTCCTAAAAAGGACAACATCATATTTTTTAAGTTTAGTTGGAAAGGTAATATATACCGAGTCTTTGTGGTCAATTAGTAGGGGATACATACTGGTACCATGTACCGGTGCAGAATAAAACCCATATTTTGCAATAATATCTTCAGGATTATTCATCAAGCAGTCCAGCCTTTTTTATTGTTGCTAAAAATTCATCAAGGTCATTTTTTGCAGTTTCTTCGTCAATATCGTACTTATCAAGTAGACTTTTAATGATGAAATCATAGGTAACATCATTTTGCATAACATTCCATACAAATTCACCGGTAGAGTTCATTTTTATAAATGTGTTGTCGTAATCAGCCATTTCATCTGTGGCAACTGCAACAATTTTGTCTGCAAATTTTCTTAGAATAAAACCGTTCTTAATTTTCATTTTCTTCTCCTATAGCACTAAGTGCAGTATAACAAGCATCATCATCCATATTGCATTTTAACAAAAATACAGGTATGTTTTTGGTTAGTTTTTCTATAAAGTCCATTGCTTTGATTTTACCTATAGAATTTTTTGGAAAATCACAAGCATTCAGCATTGGAAACAGTGACTTTTCTTTTGGCAAAGTTTCAACTGAATTTTCTTTAGCTCTTTGTAAGAAGAAAATCCCACCAAGTTCACAAGAAGTGTTTTCACCTAAATTTTCTTTACCTTGCCATGGACAACCAAACACAATAGGTTTATCATTTATAAATCTTATAAAAGGTTTATCACCGTTAATTATTTTTACTTTATCACCTAAACATTTTTTCCATAGCATAATGTGGGTAGTCTTTCCTGTACCGGACTTTGCAGTGAAAATATAGGCTTTTCCTCTATATTCTATTGCTACACTATGGAACAATACTCCATTATAATTGTTGAAAATTTCTTTACTGATTTTTCTCAAAGTAGCTGAGGACTCATAAAGAAAATCAGGAAAGTTAGGAGCAATTTCCTTTTCGTTTATAATGTCATTTTCTGTAACTGTAACTGTAAAGTCAAAGTCATTTTCATTAGTTTCATAATCCTTTAGTAAAGTAGTTAAATACTGACTTCTGGGATTAATTTTTATATTAATATTTGCAATTTTGTATATAGGCATTTTTCCACCAAAAAAGGGGACTTAACAGTCCCCAAGAAATTATTATATTAAATCATCAAACCAACTTACATAAGCATTTTCTCTTACAGACTCTTCAGCCGGTTTATCCGGTGATGGTGTTGATGTTGTAATCACATCATCGTTGTTAATTTCTTCAATCTCAATCTCAATCTTGCTATAAACTTCTTTCATTACTCAAAAAGTCCTTTCTCATGGTTTTACAACTATATCAAAATAACCATCAGGATCTGTAGTTAAAGTTGGTTTTGTAGTAGTAGGTAGTGTTACTGTTGATGGTTTTGTTGTGGAAGTAGTAGTTGAAGCGGTTTCATCTTGTCTTATGCTTGGGAAAGATGAGATTCTCTTAACACAATACTTCTGTATCATTGTTGCATCGGCAACTGTTACTCTACCATCTTTATTTACATCAGCTAAAGTAAGTTCTTCAGCTGAGAAATCTTCATTGTTTACAATTTTTCTTTGAATATAAGCAACATCTTTTATATTGATTTTGCCATCCTTGTTTACATCACCAATTCGGTAATTGCTTGTAACTTTAGCATCATTATTACCGGAATATGCCGATACAACGCCTATTGAAGTAATAGCCATTGATAGCAAAATAACTAAACTAATTATTTTTTTCATATCTATTCTCCAATTATTCTAATGTAAAGAAGTCAACTTCTCTTTCTACTTCACTGTCACTTTGTGGTGTAGTTGGTTTAGTAGGCTTTTTGTTTGTGTTGTTTTTGTTAGTTGTTGTAGTTTCTGTTTTGTTCTTGTTCCTTGATTTTTTAGAGATTTTAGAACTTTTTGAACTACTTGAGTTGCTACTGCTTGAGTTGTTCTTGTTAACGGAACTACTGTTATTAGATTTGGAAGTAGAGTTACTCAGAGTATCTTTATTACTGTTATTTGTGTTACTGCTTATACTTGAGTTTTCCTCATCAGAATTGCTACTTGTGGAAAACTTCCGGGAATTTTCTGTAGTATCTTTGCTTTTACTGTCTTTTGTATTATTCATTGTGGTAGTCATGACGGTTGTGTCATTTTTACTTGATGAAACGGTAGCATTGTCCTTTTTAGAACAACCACTAAAAATAAATATCAAAAGTGAAAAACATAATACAACAATAAAAAACCTAGTTTTTCTTGTGTTTTTCATAGAGTCTATCCTTATAATAATATATAAATCTAATAGTAAACCTACTTTGAAACTATATATTAACACATAAAGAATAACAAAACAACAACAAATAACTAGGTTTTTTGATAAAAACAATAATTTTTCTTGTTTTTATTCTTTTTTATGAACATTTTTAAATTTGTGATTGCAAATACGCATTTGTAAATTCTGCCCAACTATAATTAGCCATATATTCACCTTGATAAAGGTTAAGTGCAGTAGCTTTGCCATCATAGAATTCATACACATCACAAAGTACCTTGGTTGTATCAATAGCAGTATGATTTCTGCTTCTTATTAATATATCTTCAACACCATAGTCTTTAAGTGTATGTCTAAGTGAAGAAATAATTGTTGGTACACTTTTTACTTTATTGTCATCTTCCCACAAAGTTATTGCAATCTCAACATTAGTAACGGAAGCACCTTTCTTATCAACTAATAGTGCAAGAAGCTCCTTAGCCTTTAACCTTTTCCAATGAATAGGCTTTTTATCAACAAAAACATCAAAGTTGCCAAAGGTTTTGATTTCCACCTTTTTCTCAGTAGGAATATCCCCAATATTAGAAAACATAAGGCTAAGTTGTTCCAGGGAATTTCTGATTTTTTCCGGTGTAATAGGTTTTAACAGATACCCAACTGCATTTACACCGAAAGCATCAATAGCTCTGTCTGAATAAGCAGTACAGAAAAGTATCTTTGTTTTAGGTTTTAATTTTTTAATTTCTTTTGCCACATCAATGCCGTTGCCACCCCTTAACCTAATGTCAAGAAATGCATAGTCAAGGGGTTTGTTTCCCAGTGACTTTACAAATCCTATAGCATCTTCCGATTCCTCAAAACCTTTTATAATGTCGTTTTCATTAAAAACTTTTTCTAAGCTATCTGTTAATGCCCATAGCATTAATTCCTCATCATCTAATGCCAATATATTCATCAATTTTCGCCTCGTCTATTTTTTTAGGAATTGTAATTGTTACAGTAGTGCCAACATTAGCTTCACTTTTAATGTTAACAGTACCACCAACCATCATCTTGATTCTTTCAGTAACACTGGAAATACCAATGTGGGATTTTTTATCATCATTTTCTAATTCTGATTTGTTATATTCAAATCCAATACCATCATCTTTTACTACCAGCACAATATTGTCACCGTCACTATAGGTGGAAATCTTGATTGTACCTCCACCTTTTTTGTTGCCAACACCATGCTTTACTGCATTTTCTACAATAGGTTGAAGCGTCAGTACAGGTAAATAAAAGTTCATTTCTTCTATGTCATATTCTATATTTAGCTTTTTGCCGAATCTTAATTTTTCTAGGTCAAGATAATATTTTAC
This sequence comes from Ruminococcus sp. LCP21S3_E8, assembly GCA_052118065.1. GTDB lineage: Bacteria > Bacillota > Clostridia > Oscillospirales > Acutalibacteraceae > Ruminococcoides. Next base: position 47,092 of record JBQKHY010000013.1, read on the forward strand.
ATTTTTAATTTCTTCAAAAAATATAATATAGTTTTTGCTAAGACCGGTATCTATATTACTTCTTAAGTAATTGGAGAAATTATCCATTGCCTGGTCAGCTTTTTCAGGATCTTTCCTATAAAGAATTCTGATTGTTGAAAGTGTATTGTATAGGAAATGAGGTTTTAGCTGATTTAAGATAACTTGAGTTTTAGCCTCTTTCATCATTTTTTCTTGTTCTTTTTCTTCTTTAATCAGTATGTAAATCTTTTTGTTTAACTTAGTAACACTAATATAAAAACTTGTTAAAAACATAATTGAACAGTTGAAAAGGTCATGCCAAAAAATAATGTCAGGTGCAAGAAAAGCCTCACCTACAAGTGCAACTGTAAAAGTAGATATAAGAAAAAGTAAAGTGTCTGTAGGGTAACTGTCAAAGATTGCACCGGTAATCAGTAGTGCAGCACATAACAGTACACTAATATCATTTCTCTGAACAATAGTATCATAAAAAATTGCAAGTCCAACAAATGTTACAGAAAATGTGGTAGTTAATATTTTAGAGTAAAACAGTAGTCTTTTGCCATTTCTTAATGCTCTTTTGGTACAAAAATCAACTGTTAAAAGTATGCATATACCGATAAGGAACGGTATTATATTTATTAAAGTATAGTTTAACAGCATACTTTTCGCTATCATTATATAAATAAGAAGCAATGCACCACCTTTTGTATAGTACTTTAGTGACTGCAAATTACCGGAAGCTAAAATATGTTCAAAACGATTTATATTTTCATTTTTATATTTTCTCAGAAAAAGTGAATTTATCTTGTTTATAATATTGTTCATAAATTATATTCCTACTGCAATAAAATTTTATTAAATCTAACTATAACATTATACAATATTTTTCTAAAAAAAACAACTTTTTGATTAAAACAATAGGATTTGTTGGTGTTTTGTTGTACTAAGTGTGTTAAAATCTCCCTGTTAAAATCATTCTTTAAATTGGAGTGGAATATTTATGAAGTTGAAAAAAGTTTTATCTTTAGCACTTTGTGGTGTAATGTTGAGTACAACTGCAGTTAGTATTGTGCCAACAATTTTTGCTAAGGAAAGTGGTACAGAAACATATGATACTTCATCAGGATATGGTACAAAGATTGAAAACGGTAGTTTTGAAAACCCAACAATCAAAAAAGATTATTCTCAGCTAGATCAGAACGAAGTGCCTTATTGGTTAACAACTGCTACTGATAATAAGATAGAATTACTAAAAGAAAATAATGGCACTTATATTACCGGTGTTAATATGAAACCTGCTGAAGGCAATCAAGCAGCTGAACTTAACGGGGAAGAAACAAGTACACTTTATCAGTATGTTAAAACAAGTGGTGGTAGCCAGTATAAGTGGAATCTTTTTCATCATGGCCGTCAAGGTAATGATACAATGGCACTTGTTATCGGCCAAAGCAAAAGTATAATCCTAAGAAAACTTCCAGAACCGGCAAAGACCAATTTATGAAAATTGTTGATTGGGTAAAGGAAAATAGAACTATTCTAAGAGCAGGTAATAGTGGAACTGAATTTGAAACTAATGGTTTACCAACTCAGGTTACTGTTTATTCAAAGCCTTTTGACGATAACGGTGACTTTGAAAATTCAACAGACAACAACTTTAGCTTTAAGGAAAGTTATATTTATTCACAACAATGGGAAGTTTGGATTATCAAAAGTGATAACAAGGAGTGGCATCACTATGGTGATGATGACAAACTGAAAACATCGGATATATATAACATATATAATATACCGGAAAATTCAAAAGAATCTGTTTTTGGTTTTGTAGCTTATGCAACTGCCCAGAATAACCTAACTTGTGGTAACCTCCTAGATGGTATTGAATTTGAACTTTACCATCCGGCAAAGACTCAGTCCAATACAGGTGGTAGTGGTAGCATTGAATATACCTTTGAAGGAACAACAACTAAAACTGATTTTAGTGCAGAACAGTCTGTTGATACAATGGTAGATGATGAGTCTACTGTTAAAGTAACTGCTATTCCTGACTTTGCAAAGGACTCTAGAGGTACTTATAAGCAAGACAAAGACGGTAAATATATCCAAAATAATTTCCTTGGTGCATATATTACTAATAACCGTGAAAGTCATTATATAGATAAAGATGATAGACGTTGGACAAAGGTAACAAAGCATAATGATGAACTAAAGCAAGATTATGATACCTATGAATATTCAGAATCCGGTGTTTCCGGTAGAGTAATTGTTGACCTATATTATTCTGAAATTTATACAGTAACCTTCCTTGAGAATGGTGGTAAAAAGTATGATGCCACTACAAAAGGTACAAAAGAAGGTGTAAAAGTAGCAGAAGACAGTAATAATGTTGTAAGATTTGACAGTGTTACTTCCGGTAAATATGTTTCAGAAACTTGTGAATGGCGGAATCCTGAAGATAAAAACGGTAGATTTTACGGTTGGGAACTTCTTGACTATAAGGATGCTAACGGTAAGCCTGTAATCTTTGACAGGGATACAACTATTACATATACATATTCCGGTGGTAGTACAGATGACCTATGCTTTACTATTAAAGATACTAAAGGTCACGAAGTAACTACTATGAAAGCAGTTGACGGTTTAACATTCCTAGCAAGATGGCAACAACATGTTAAGATTGTTCCTCAGATTGAAAATAGTGACGGTACATATACCGACTCAAATACAGGTGGTACAGTTTCTATTAAAATGACCGGTGAAGTGTATGGCTATACTGAAAATGCAGACGGTAGCTTTGAATATGATTCTTATATGAACAGAGAATTTAATGTTACTGCTACTGCTAAATCCGGTTATGTTTTCTTAGGTTGGTATGATGAAGACGGTAACTTATTAACACTTAGTGAAAACCATAAGTCTCAGATTACTAATATCGGTAAAACAGAATATGCCAGATTTAAGTACAATAGCTATAATGTTCGTTTCCATATAAATGACAAAGATACAGTTTCTACCGAGGGAAATGCTCTTGCCGATGTAATCAGTGACCGTATCTATAGCCCATCATATGTTGAGGGTGACAAAAAACTAAATAGTGATAACACTATCAGTTATTTCTATGACATTCCAAAGACAACAAAGAATGGTCAGCAGACATATAAAGTGTTTAAGGGTTGGTACTTAAACAAAGATAATAATGATGACTCTAAGCCAATAGTATGGGGTAAAACAAAGTTTGATATTGAAACCGATGTTTATGCCCATTGGATTGACAGAGGTACAGTTGCTAAGGATAGCTCAGATACTAAACAAACAGGATCATCTTCATATATTGGTTTTGACTTGTTTGGTGTTCAGCTAAGAAGTGCTGAGAATGACCCTAACTACCCTGACGGTACAGGTTCAATTCATGCATATGCAACCAAAGGCTTAAGATTTGTAACCTCACTAAGTGAAGATTTACTAAAGAAAATCAATGCACTAGATAGCCAAACAACCCCAAGTTACGGTTATGTACTTGCTAAGACTGCTACTGCAAATACATATGCTAAGGGTGACAGTAATTACGAGCTACAGTACAAGGACATTAATGTAAACGGTGTTAACACTACAACATCTTACGAATATGTTCAGAATGTTGACTGTACAAGTAAGAAAACTAACTCTGCAAGTGCAATCACTCTAGACCATTTCAATGCTAGTGAATATAGAATTTTCTCATTAGTAGTAACATATGACCATCCAAATCAGGAATATGTTATAACTGCAATTAAGCAACCTGTTGTTGCTCGTTCATACATTCGTTATACTGATGCAAATGGTCTACTAAGAACTTATTACAATGACTATAGTGGTACTTCAACATATAAGGGTTGCAGCACAAGCTATAGCAAAGTAAAAGACTTTATCCAAGATAACTACCAAAAAATTGATAAATAAAAACCACTCAAATGGAAGAAAGCTAACCCTCCCCGGTTAGTTTTCTTTCTTTTGTAAAGGTTATTGAATAACAAATGTGGGTATGATAAAATATTAAAAGATAAATTAAGGAAGTGAGAAAATGAAGAAAATTGTTGTGGGAATTTTGGCTCATGTTGACTCAGGAAAAACAACACTTTCTGAGGCTTTGTTATATCAATCAGGCAACATAAGCAAAATCGGCAGAGTTGACAACAGAGATTCTTTTTTAGATACATTTTCTCTTGAAAGAGCAAGAGGTATTACAATCTTTTCTAAACAAGCAGTACTAAATTATAAGGATACACAGTTCACCTTAATTGATACTCCCGGACATGTGGACTTTTCTGCTGAAACTGAGAGAACTTTACAAGTCCTTGACTATGCAATTCTTGTAGTCAGTGGTACTGAGGGTGTGCAAAGTCACACAAAAACATTGTGGAAACTTCTTGCTAAATATAATGTGCCTTGCTTTATTTTTGTTAATAAAATGGACCTTGATGGTGCTAATAAGGGAATAGCATTGGCTAAGTTAAAGTCAAAGCTAAGTGATAATTGTGTTGACTTTGATACTGTAGATACTGATGAATTTTATGAAAATATTGCCCTATGTGATGAAGATTTATTGATTAAATATGAAGAGGGTAATTTACAAAAATCCCATATAGTAAAAGCAATTAAAGATAGAAAGATTTTCCCTTGTATGTTTGGAGCAGCACTAAAGCTAAATGGTACTGAGGAATTTTTAGATTGTATTTATAATTATTCCGAGATGAATAGCTATGGTGATGAATTTGCAGGTAAAGTATATAAAATCTCTGAGGATAAAGGTCAAAGGTTAACCTATCTAAAGGTAACAGGTGGCACATTAAAGGTAAAAGAAATTTTGCAAAGTCCTAAGAATAAAGAACAAGAAAAGGTACAGCAGATTAGAATTTATTCCGGTGAAAAGTTTACTGCTATACAAGAGGCTACTGCCGGTACAATTTGTGCAATAACAGGAATTACCTTTACTTCTTCAGGTGACGGTTTAGGTGTTGAAAACAATTCAAGCTTACCGGTATTAGAACCAGTACTTACATACAAAATCAACTTGCCAAGTGAAGTTGATGCCCATACTGCATTGCAGAAAATGAAAATACTTGAAAATGAAGACCCTCAGCTAAAGGTAGAATGGAATAGTAGACTAGGGGAAATTCAAGTAAAATTAATGGGTGATATTCAGCTTGAAGTGTTACAGTCCATTATTTCAGAGAGATTTGGCTTTGATGTAACATTTGGTCAAGGAAATATTATCTATAAAGAAACAATAGAAAATACTGTTGAGGGTGTAGGTCACTTTGAACCATTACGCCATTATGCAGAAGTGCATTTACTTTTAGAGCCAACAAAGAGAGACAGTGGTCTTACCTTTGCAACAGATTGTAAAGAAGATTTGCTTGATAAAAACTGGCAAAGGCTTATCCTTACTCATTTGTACGAGAAAACTCATATAGGTGTGCTGACAGGCTCACCTATTACAGATATGAAAATCACTTTAGTTTCAGGTAAAGCCCACCCAAAACATACTGAGGGTGGTGACTTTAGACAAGCCACTTATAGAGCTGTAAGGCAAGGTCTAAGGGAAGCAAAAAGTATTTTGCTGGAACCGATTTATGAATTCACATTAGAAGTGCCAACAGAAAATGTAGGCAAGGCTATGGCAGATATTCAGTATATGAGTGGTTCATTTAACCCACCTGAGCTTGAGGGTGACTTTTCTATAATTACAGGTACTGCACCGGTATCCACAATGCATGATTACACTAAGGATGTTATTCAATATACACATGGTAAAGGTAAATTGGTGTGTAACCTAAAGGGCTATGAGCCTTGCCACAACAGTGAAGAGGTTATTGAAAGTATCGGTTATGATTGTGACAGTGATGTTGACAACACTTGTGACTCAGTATTTTGTTCTAAGGGTGCCGGTTATAATGTTAAGTGGGATAAGGTTAAGTCCCAAATGCACCTAACTAGTGTATTATCTCAGCCTAAAGTGACAGAAACTATTGCTGAAAAGAAAAGGTCATTTACTAACTATAAAGGTAAAGAAGATTTGTTTGCACTTGATAATGAGTTGATGCAAATTTTTGAGCAAACTTACGGACCTATTAAAAAGAAGAAAACAAATGTAGAGAAAAGACATTTTGACTTTACAAAGAAAGACCCTAAGCATAAACCGTCAAAAGCTCCTAACTATGACGGTAAAGAATATTTGTTAGTTGATGGATATAATGTAATTTTTGCATGGGAAGATTTAAAGGAACTTGCAAAAACCACCATTGATGGTGCAAGAGAAAAATTGCTGAATATTCTCTGTAACTATCAAGGGTACAAAAAATGTGAAGTAATAGTAGTTTTTGATGCTTACAAAGTTAAGGGTGGTGTAGGTGAAGTTGATAAGCTGAATAATATTAACATTGTCTATACCAAAGAGGCAGAAACTGCCGACTCCTATATTGAAAAAGTAACTAAAAAATTAGCCAAGAATAATAGGGTAAAGGTTGTTACTTCTGATGGATTAGAGCAACTTATTATTATGGGTAATGGTTGCCTTAGAGTGTCATCACAAGAATTTTATCAAGAAGTAAAAGAGGCCGAAAACAATATAAGAGAAATAATCTCCAAGCAATTTTAATATTCTTTTAATTTAAAAGATAAGTCCCATTTTTGGGACAGTGAATGTGGTATTATGTTATTGTAGAAAAGAAAAAACTAACTTGTAAAGGAGAATTTTTATGACAAACAAAATAGGTTTTTATTGTGATGATAAAGAAATTAATGAAAATACAGAAAATACAACAGTAGAAAAGCCTGAAGTTAAAGCTAGAAAATCCCTTGTTAGTGTTCGTTTTGAGAAGAATAACAGAGTTCTTTCTTATTACAATGATAAATTCGATTTACATAAAGGTGACATTGTTTTTGTTGATGGTAAGTTAGAGGGTGAAAGAGGCTTTGTTGAAGAAGTGAATTATAACTTCAAGATAAAGCTATCTGACTATAAGAAGGTTGTTGCTTTAGCAGATACTACAGTAAAAGGTAAGTTTTTCTTTGCAGGTGACTATTTTATTTCTTTTGATAAGTCGGTTATCCCTTATGATAAGATTATAACTTGGCTTAAGCCACCTGTTGTTGATGAAGAAGAAATTGTTGTTTCAAATGAAGATGAAGAAGGCTTTTTATTGGAAAAGGATATTTCAGAGCTGAAAGTACCTTATAATGTTAAGGAAAAAGGTATTGATTATTTCCTTGACGGTAGAGTAATTTATCTTTCAGTTGACGGTGATACAGGCAAGGCTATTGTTGATGGTACAAATATTTATGAAATTGAGTTTACATATAAAAACGGTGAAGTGAGTAACTTTATTTGTGATTGCTACTGTAACTATGCTTGTAAGCATATTGTGGCAGTAATTATGCAGTTGAAAAATATTGTGAAAACTATTGAAGAAAATTATAAGGAAGAATATAGGGACTATTTCTCAGCAGTAACTTCCTATGAACTTTTTAAGGTTACAAGAAGTTATGGCAAAAAAGGTAGTATTACTTTTAATTAATAGCTTTATTAATTTTATAATAAGTGATACACTAAAATCATTAACTAATAAGTAGGTGACAAAATGTTAAAAGATGGTTTATATGAACAGGTTATAAATGAGTCTTTACAAAAGGATATTGATGAGTCAGTTGATAAATTTTCTGAAATTAAAGAAATTGACAAGGCTGAATCTTCAAAGATTTTGTCACAATATATTACTGATATTATTGAAAAAGGACTTAACTATATTAGTGATGATAATTTATCTGATAGAGTTTCTTTAATTAACAAGATAGTTTCTGTTATAAAGGAAGAAACAGAAGATGAAGATTTTGATAGTTTTTCAGTTAATAGTAAGGCAGAACAACTTCTATCGGTTTTTGATAAAAAGAATAGTGTAAAATCAATTAATAATAAAGTTAAGACTATAAGACCGGAAACTTCTATTGCACAAAGTTCACTTTTTACCGGTGCAGTTCATGAACCACAAATGTATACAGAATTGAAGAAAGAAATTGTTTCTTCTGATAGAATTGATATGTTAGTGTCATTTGTTAAGTGGAGTGGTCTAAGATTAATTATAAATGAACTGAGGGAATTTACTCAAAATGGTGGGGAATTACGCATAATAACAACCTCATATATGGGTGCAACTGATGTTAAGGCTATTGAAGAACTAAGGAAACTTCCTAATACTAAAATCAAGGTTAGCTATGATACTAAGGTAACAAGGCTTCATGCTAAGGCATATGTTTTTTATCGTGATACAGGCTTTACTACTGCCTATGTTGGTTCATCTAACCTTTCAAATGCAGCTATTTCAAGTGGTCTTGAATGGAATGTTAAGGTCACTAAGAAGGATTTACCTGAGACTATATTAAAAATTGAAGCCACCTTTGAAAGTTATTGGAATTCTAAAGAATTTGAATATTATGCAGAAAGCCAAAAAGAAAGATTATCAAGGGCTTTAAAGGCAGAAAAGCACTTTGATAATAATATAGAGTCCCAGAGTTATACCCTTGATATTTTGCCATATTCATATCAGCAAGAAATACTGGATAAACTTCAAGCTGAAAGAGAAGTTAAAGGCTATTATCGTAACCTTGTTGTTGCAGCAACAGGTACAGGTAAGACAGTTATTTCTGCTTTTGATTATAGAAATTTTAGAAGAAATAATAAGGGAAAACCTTGTAGATTGTTATTTGTTGCACATAGAGAAGAAATTTTAAAGCAAAGTCTTTACACCTTTAGGGCAGTACTTAAGGATGCAAATTTTGGCGAATTATTTGTTGGCAAAAATAAACCGGATAGTATTGATAATTTATTTATTTCAATACAAACCTTTAATTCACAAAAATTCAATGAAGTCACAACAGAAGATTTTTATGACTATATCATTGTGGATGAATTCCACCATGCAGCTGCTAAAACATATCAGAAGTTACTTGACTATTATAAACCGACTATACTGTTGGGATTAACTGCTACACCTGAACGAATGGACGGTAAAAGTATTTTATCCTATTTTGACAACAGAATTGCAGCAGAAATCAGATTACCGGAAGCTATTGACAGGAAATTACTTTGTCCATTCCAATATTTTGGTGTAACTGATAATGTTGATTTGGATGGCCTAAAATGGTCAGTAGGTGGATATGACAAGAAAGAACTTTCAAATATTTACACATTTAGTGGAGCAGTAGCTAACCGTAGAGCAGATTTAGTTGTAAATTCTCTCATTAAATATGTAACTGATATTAATGAAGTAAAAGGACTTGGGTTCTGTGTTTCTATTGAACATGCAGAATTTATGAGTGATTACTTCAATAAATGTGGTATTTCATCAATATTCTTAACCGGTAAATCATCAGATGAAGAGAGAAACTCAGCAAAAGATAAACTTGTAAATGGCGATGTTAAATTTATTTTTGTAGTTGATATTTACAATGAAGGTGTGGATATTCCTGAAGTAAATACAGTTTTGTTTTTACGACCTACAGAGTCCCTTACAGTTTTCTTGCAACAGTTAGGTAGAGGACTTCGTTTATCAGAAGATAAGGAATGTCTTACTGTTCTTGATTTTATCGGTCGAGCCAATAAAAAATATAATTTTGAAGATAAATTTTCTGCTTTATTATCAAATACAACAAGAGGAATAACAAGAGAAATTAAGGATGGCTTTGTGTCAGTTCCTAAGGGTTGCTATATTCAGCTTGAGAGAAAAGCAGAAAAGTATATTCTGGAAAATATACGCAGTTCATATGGCAATACTGCAGGACTTGTTGCGAGAATTGCAAGTTTTGAAGAAGATACAGGCAAGACACTAACTTTGTCAAATTTCCTACAACACTACAGATTAGACCCTAGAGCAGTTTATAAATATTCCACATTTTCCGGATTGTGTGTTAAAGCCGGAAAATTAGATAATTTTTCTGAACCGATAGAAGAAGTAATGTCAAAAGCATTTGTAAGGTTTACTTCTATTGACTCTAGAAGATGGATAAAATTCTTAATTGATTTTCTAAACAATATAGATAATATAGATTTTGAAAAATTATCTTCAGTAGATAAAAGAATGTTACAAATGTTTTATATTACAGTTTGGAGCAAGGCAATTGAAGATTTTAGTGATGAAGAAGTATTAAGTAATTTGTATTCATTATCTGATAGCCCTATAATGAAACAGGAATTTATTGAGTTATTAGAATACAAATTCAACAGTATTGATTTTGTGGATGAAACTATTGATTTGGGTTTTGACAGTCCTTTGGATGTGTACTGTACATATTCTCAAAGACAGTTATTAGCAGGACTTGATTATCTAAACTTTAGTGCAATGAGACAAGGTGTTATTTGGCTAAAAGATAAAGGTATAGATGTATTTTTAGTAACATTAAATAAGTCAGATAAGGACTATTCTCCTACAACAATGTATAACGATTATTCCATAAATGAGGAATTGTTCCATTGGCAAAGCCAAAGTACAACTTCGGAAACATCACAGACAGGTCAAAGGTATATTCATCATAAAGAAAAAGGCAGTAAGATCTTGCTATTTGTGAGAGAATTTAAAAATGATTCCTTTGGTAATGTGTCGCCTTATACATTTCTTGGTGAGGCAACTTATGTCAGCCATACCGGTTCAAAACCGATGAATATTACATGGAGATTAGAAAAACCAATACCTGCAAGGTTCTTAAAGAAAACTAATAAATTGGTGGTATAAATATAATGAATATAGTAGAAGTAGTTGCAGCTCTAATTTGGAACGGTGAAAAATTTATGATTTGTCAGCGACCTGCTAACAAAAAGAGAGGATTGTTGTGGGAATTTGTTGGTGGCAAAGTTGAAAAAGGTGAATCAAAGGAACAAGCCTTGATAAGAGAATGTAAAGAAGAATTAGATATTGAGATTGAAGTTGAAAGTAAATTTTTCAGCACAAAGCATACTTATCCTGATATTAATATTAACCTAACTGTCTTTAACTCTAGAATAGTAAGAGGTAGACCTAAACTTCTTGAACATAATGACCTGAAATGGATAACTAAAGATGAAATTTCAAATTACAATTTTTGTCCGGCAGATGTAGTTATATTGAAGAAAATAATAAATCAATAATATAAATGCTCTAACTGTTGAAAAGTTTTTCCGGTTAGAGTATTTTTAGCATAAAAATAAGATGTACATAAAAAGTGCATCCTAAGAAATTAAATTTATAACATCTTAGATTCTTTAATAAAGCCATAAATAAACGGTCATCCGAGGGCTTTTGCATAAATTTGGTTGAATTAGATAAAAGAAAAAAACACCCAAAAACCGCATACCTAAGCCGTTTTCAAGGTGTTTTGTTTGGCAGGGGCAGAATACTATTAATCTAGCGAAAGTGCCTACCACGCTTGTTGCGCACAAATACGAAAGGAAAGAGGCATCTGCGCTCTCCCTAAAAACAGTCCACAGGA
>JBQKHY010000014.1:0-56957 GCA_052118065.1 Ruminococcus sp. LCP21S3_E8
GCCATGCGACTTCTATGCGTTATGCGGTATTAGCATCCCTTTCGGGAAGTTATTCCCCTCTCAAAGGCAGGTTACTCACGCGTTACTCACCCGTCCGCCACTAAACTTAATCAATTTCCTTCCGAAGAATTCTATCAAAGAAGTTCCGTTCGACTTGCATGTGTTAGGCACGCCGCCAGCGTTCATCCTGAGCCAGGATCAAACTCTCTAATAATTTGTATATTAGACCTTTCGGTTTAACATCTTATTAAATCGTCAAGCTCATTTCTGAATACTTGCGTGTTTGTGTTTTTTTAGTGTTCACATTCACTATCCTTAAAACTTGAGTCATTTAACTCAAAGTCATTTTCGGGTTTCTTGTTCGTTGTTTAATTTTCAAGGTCCGTTGTTCCTTCTGAGTTTCTTCCTTACTCTCGATTTCTCTTGAGCTTTTTTCCCTCAGCGGAACGAGTTTTATTATACGGCTATTTCTCAACTTTGTCAACACTTTTTTTCAACTTTTTTTTAATTTTTTTAAATTTCTTTTTACTATACTATATCTAAATGTTTATATTAAACATTATACAATATGTAGTTATGTTAAAATTCTAGCTTAATAATATTATTTATAATTTCTTTCTATTTCCCACAAAATTATTTAAAATATTTTTTGAAATTTAATTTTTCCTTTGAAATTTATTTTTGCAATCAACAATAAATTCTTATTTTTCTATTATAACAAAACAGCCGATGCTTTATTTTGCATCGGCTATTAATTATTAAAACCATTTATATAATGAATATAACTTAGTCTTTCACATAAAATATCATTAAGATATTATTGTTTAATTTATAACATTGTAAACAATTTTACAATGTTAATCACTCCTTCCGTCTTTGCTACGCAAGGTCACCTCCCTCAGCGAGGGAGGCTATGAAAGTTTTAATTTTAAATTAAATTACTTATCCATCTTTTCAACCAGAGCCTGAGTATCTCTTGCGATAACAAGTTCTTCGTTAGTTGGGATAACATATACAGGAATCTTACTGTCGTCAGTAGTTAGAAGTGCAGTACCGTCAGCAGTTTCATTTCTTTCATCGTCACACTTAATACCTAGTACATTTAGGTAATCTAGAACTGCTTTTCTTAGATGTGTCTGATGTTCACCAATACCTGCAGTAAAGCAAATACCGTCACAACCACCTAGGGCAATATAATATGAACCGATTGTCTTTGCAATCTGATAATATAGCATCTGGTGAGCTAGGTGTGCTCTTTCGTTACCTGATTCTTCAGCTGCACAAACATCACGGTCATCTGATGATACACCTGAAATACCAAGTAGACCTGACTTCTTATTTAGGATTGTATCCATTTCTTTTGCAGATAGACCTTCTTTTTCCATAATATATGTAACAACAGAAGGATCAAGAGAACCTGAACGAGTACCCATCATAAAGCCATCTAGTGGAGTTAGACCCATTGATGTGTCGATAACCTTACCACCTTCAATAGCTGTGATTGAAGAACCGTTACCGATATGACAAGTGATAAGCTTTGTATCCTTAATATCTTTGCCTAATAATTCAGCAAGCTTACCTGAAACATATCTATGAGATGTACCGTGGAAACCATATCTACGAATAGAATACTTTTCATAATATTCATAAGGTACTGCATACATATATGCTTTTTCAGGCATTGTAGCATGGAAAGATGTATCAAATACAGTAACCATTGGAGTATCTTTACCAAATACACTTTGAGCAGCAGTGATACCCTGAACTGCACCCGGATTATGAAGTGGAGCTAATGGTGAAAGAAGTTTAATCTTTTCAATTGTAATAGGTGTAACAACTGTTGATTCGTGGAAAATTGCACCACCCTGAACGATTCTATGGCCAACTGCACCAACTTCTTTAACATCAGAAATGACACCTACTTCAGGGTCAGTAAGAAGTTCTTTAACCTGCATAAATGCCTCTGTGTGGTTATTCATTTCAACTTTTACAGTCTTTTCCTGACCTTTATAGTTCTTATAACCAACTAGGCTATCGCCAACACCGATTCTTTCGCAATTACCTTTACATAGAACTGATTCGTCTTTCATATCAAACAACTGATACTTTAGAGAAGATGAACCAGCATTAATTACTAATACTTTCATTATATCCTCCTGTTGAATGATTCACTCATTTGTTATATAATAATTAACGATATTATTATAAGTCAAAAATTGTAGTATTTCAAGTATTTAGGAGATTTTTATGATATACGGTTTGGTATCGGAATTCAATCCTTTTCACAACGGTCACAAGTGGCTAATTGACAAGGTTAAAACTGAAAATGACACAGTTGTCACTGTAATGAGCAGTAGCTTTGTGCAGAGAGGTGACATATCTATTATTAGCAAGATGGATAGGACTTTTGCATCACTAAAAAACGGTGTTGACCTTGTATTGGAATTACCTTCTGTTTACTCATTATCAAGTGCAGAGGACTTTGGAAAAAGCTCTATTGAAATTTTGAAAGCTACCAACATAATTGACAAAGTTGTTTTTGGCAGTGAATGTGGTGATATTGATTTACTTAAAAAAGGAATTTCTGCTCTTAAAGATGAAAATGTACAGTCTCTTATAAAAGAAAATATGGATAAGGGTGTTACTTATCCTAAGGCTATTCATAATTCTATATCAGAATTATATTCTGATGATATTGCAAATCTATTTGATGGTGCTAACAATATTTTGGGTATGGAATACTTAAAGTCACTTGAAAATAGCAACATTACTGCAATTACCTTTTCCAGAAAAGGTGCCGGTCATAATGATGAATTTTCAAGTGGTGACTTTGCAAGTGGTAGTTTTATTAGAGAAAATTATTCTAACAGAGAATTATACACACCTGAATATCCTATTACAGATACTGCAAAAATTGAAAATATTGAGAAAATTATTCTTTACAAACTTTCATCTATGACAGAAAATGAACTAAGAAATATTCCTGATGTTCATGAGGGCTTTGAAAATAGAATTATAAAAGCTGTTCAAAATACTAACAATTTTAATGAATTATGTGAAAAACTAAAAACTAAAAGATACACAATGTCAAGGATTAGGAGAATAATTTGTAGAGCAATTCTTGGTATTGATAATTCTGTTAAAGAAATTAGTGTACCGTACATTAGGGTGCTTGGTTTCACAGAAAAAGGCAGTAAACTACTGAAAGAAATTAAGGGAAATGGGACTTTGCCATTGATAACTAATGTGAAAAACGGTTACGACAATCTTGACAATAACGGTAAGAAAATTCTTGAAATTGAGAACCTTGCAACTAAGTTGTGGTCACTGGCAAGTTGCAACAACACAATACTAAACAATGAATTTACTCAACAGATTATTAAAGGATAAGTTAATATATAGAACAAAAACCTTCTAAATTTTAGAAGGTTTTTTCTTTATAAGAATATTAATTATAATTCCTACAAGGAATATTGATATAATTGTAAAAATATTTAAAGCAACTTCACCTAGGAAGAATCCTACTAGTTGGTAAATAATTAATGATATTATATATGCAAAAATATTTTGATATAACAATGCGAAAATAAATAGCTTTTTGTTTACAAGTTCTTTTTTCATTGCAATTATTGATGCTATGCATGGTGAATTTAGCAAATTAAAAACTAAAAAACTGATTGCTGAGGAATATGTTGACAATATTGATTTTATTGTTTCATTGGAATTTAGAAATACATTTAGAGATGAAACTATATTTTCTTTTGCGAAAATTCCTGAAAAAGTTGCACCTATACATTGCCAACTATTAAAGCCTAAAGGATAAAAGAAATTAGAAATTGATGCTGAAAAATAGCACATTAGTGAGTTATTTTGATTTGCACCATTTAAATAATTGAATTTTCCGTTTGTAAAACCAAAATTAGAAAGTAGCCAAATTATAATACAAGCCACAACTAAGACAGTCCCTGCCTTAATTAAAAAGGCTTTTATTCTGTGGAAAAGATGTGTAAATATTGTACTTAATGAAGGCAAATGGTAGTTGGGAATTTCCATTAAGAAAGGTGTGTCCGTTGTGGTTATAATGTTCAGATTACTAAGAATTAATGAAGAAATCAGTACAAAAATAATTGAAGAAAAATAAACTATTGGTGCTACAAGGAAGTTATTTGAGAAAATTGCACTACTCATAAGTGCTATAATTTGCAACTTTGCACTACAGGGTACATTTGTTGTTGTTATGACTGTAATAATTTTTTGCTTTTTATTTTCAATAGTTTTGGTTGACATTATAGCCGGTACACCACAACCTGAACTAATAAGAAAAGGAATTATGCTTTTTCCTGAAAGACCAAATTTTCTGAAAATTTTGTCCATTATAAAAGCTATGCGTGACATATAACCTATATCTTCTAATATTCCTAAAAAGAAAAATAGAGCAATAAGTTCAGGTACAAAAGCAATTACACTACCTACTCCATCAATTATACCGTCACAAATCAGTGAAATTAAAACACTTGAACAATTAATATCAGTGAGAAAAGTTTTGATACTGTTACTTAAAAAAACATCAAAAATTACTGATGTAATAAAGTCAGAAGTGAAATTTCCCACTAAACTAACGGATATGTAATAAATAAGAAAAATTATTAAAATAAAAATCGGGATTGCAGTATATTTCCCTAGAAGAATATTATCTACTTTATTTGAACTATCGCAAGACTTGCTGCAGACTGAGTAGCAATCGCTGAGAAGAACTTCTACAAATTTATATCTTTCATTTATTATTAATGCTACCGACTCATCATTATATAATTCTTCACAAGAATTAATCTTCCTATTTATTATATTTAGGGTTTCTAAATTTAGATTTAATGAATTTAAAATATATTTATCTTTTTCAAAAACTTTTACTGATAAGTATCTTAATTTTTCCTTATTGGAATTATTATTGAGTTTGCTTTCGATAACTTGCAATGTATTTTCTATAATAGAATTATACTTCATACACTTTGGCGGTGTGTTTTTATTATTTGCTACCTTAACAGTTGTGCTTATTAAATTATCAATACCTAAATTTTTAAGTGCAGAGATTTCTACAACTTGAACACCTAGTATTTTTGACAGCTTTTCTATATTAATTTTCACTCCATTTTTACGGACAACATCCATCATATTTATTGCAACAACTATTGGTACACCTATTTCCATAAGTTGAAGTGTTAAGTATAGATTTCTTTCTAACTTTGTTCCGTCAACAATGTTGATAATTACATTTGGGCTTTCATTTACAAGATAATTTCTTGCAACAACTTCTTCCGGTGAATATGGGGATAGTGAGTAAATACCCGGTAGGTCGGTTATAGTTATATTATTGTGATTTTTTAAAGTACCCTCTTTTCTCTCTACTGTCACACCTGACCAATTACCAACATACTGATTACTACCGGTTAATAGATTGAACAAAGTTGTTTTGCCACAATTAGGATTACCGGCAAGTCCAATTTTTATATTCATCTTGTCACCTAAACTTTCTACCATACAGTTTATTCTATAATTCAGAAAATATTACAAGGCAACAAAAAACACCACCCAAAAAATGGGTGGTGTGATTAATTTAGTTTACAATCAAACCGGATGAATCATATTTTCTTTGTCAGCATTGTTGTTAAGACCGATTTTCTTATTTCTACGCTTTTCAAAGAAGTCCTTAGCTACCTTAGGGAACATAGCATAAGAAAGTACATCTTCTTCCTTTTCTGCGAAAGGAGCAGCTTCTTTCTTTAGTTCTTCTAGTTCAGGCTTTAGTAGGTCAGCAGGACGACAGTCGATTGGCTGCATATCGCCAATTATCTTTGTTCTGAATTCAGGGTCAATTGGTAGTGGAGTTGTACCATACTTACCGGCAACAAGATCCTTAAATTCATTTGTAACCATCTTATATCTTTCACCTGTGATAACATTGAATACTGCCTGAGTACCAACAATCTGTGATGATGGTGTAACTAGTGGTGGGTAACCGGCATCCTTACGAACATTAGGAACTTCCTTCATAACATCAAGAAGCTTATCTTCCTTACCAGCCTGTTTTAGCTGAGATAGTAGGTTAGATAGCATACCACCGGGAACCTGATATAGTAGAGCTGATGCATCAGTAGCAAGCATCTTAGGGTCAATTAGACCACTATCTAGATACTTCTGTCTTAGTCCCATAAAGTATTCACGAATATTAGCAAGTGCTGCTAGGTCAAGACCTGTATCATATTCTGTACCCTGGAATGCTGCAACGATTGATTCTGTTGGTGAATGAGATGTACCGTCAGCTAGAGGTGACATAGCAGTATCAACAATGTCACAACCATTTTCTACAGCCTTCATAATACACATAGATGATAGACCTGCAGTAGCATGTGTGTGTAGCTGAATTGGAATATTAACTGCCTTCTTAAGGTCCTTAATTAGGCTTTCGCACTTATAAGGTGTAAGTAGAGCAGCCATATCCTTGATACAGATAGAGTCTGCACCGATAGCTTCAATCTTCTTAGCATAGTCAACATAGTACTTGTTATCAAATACAGGACCTGTTGTGTAACTCATAGCGATCTGTGCATGAGCACCTTCTTTTTTAGCAGCCTTAACAGCTGTTTCAAGGTTCTTAATATCGTTAAGAGCATCAAAAATTCTGATAATATCAATACCGTTAGCTACTGACTTCTGAACAAAATATTCAAGAACATCATCAGCATAATGACGGTAACCAAGCATATTCTGACCACGGAATAACATCTGTAGCTTTGTGTTAGGACATTCCTTACGAAGTGTACGAAGTCTTTCCCATGGGTCTTCATCTAGAAATCTTAGGCAAGCATCAAATGTTGCACCACCCCAACATTCCAGTGAATAAAATCCGATTTTATCTAGTTCCGGGAGAATTGGTAGCATATCAGAAAGTGGCATTCTTGTAGCAAGAAGTGACTGATGTGCATCTCTAAGAACTGTTTCTGTAATTTTTAGTTTCTTAGCCATTTTAATCTTCCTTCCAGTTATTAGCCGATTGTTACAAGTACTGTACCTGAGTCAACAGAGTCACCCTTGTTAACACAAATAGAAGTAACTGTACCTGAGCAAGGAGCATTGATTTCGTTTTCCATCTTCATAGCTTCCAAAATTACAACTGGATCGCCTTCGTTAACTGTTGCACCGTTAGCAACCTTAATATCAAGAACTGTACCAGGCATAGGTGATTCAACCTTTGTACCTGCACCTGCTGATGGAGCCGGAGCAGCTGCCGGTGCTGGAGCCGGTGCTGCAGCTGGAGCTGGAGCAGAAGCTACCGGTGCTGAAGAAGCACCTGTTTCTTCAACCTGTACATCATATGTTGTGCCATTAACTGTAATCTTTAAATTTTTCATCTTAAATTCCCCTTTGATTGTAATATATTAACCGATTGTTGAATGTTTCTTTGGTAGAGTAGAAACTCTCTTACTCATTAGCATTGTTACTGACTGACCAAGAACAGTTCTTAGTTCTGCTTCTGTAACGATATTTTCGATAACACCGTCTTCAGCAGCCTTAAATGCTGATAGGTTAGCCTGAGCAAATTCTTCAGCTACCTTTGGCTGATCCTTAACAGGAACTTCCATTTTTTCAGGAGCTAGTAGGAATGTTGCTGCCATTTCGTTAAGTGGAGAAACAACTGCTTCAGGTAGAGCAAATGTTAAATCTGTCATTGCGCCTGAACCTGCCATTGCTACATATACAGGACCTACTGCCTTACCTGTAATAACTGTAATCTTTGTTGTTGTAGCTTCTGCATAAGCATTTGTAACAGAAGTAGCAGCACCAAGACAATCAAAGCCTTCACTATTTAGGAATGTGATAACAGGAATTGAGAAAGCATCACAGAAAGAAACAAGCTTTGTAATCTTCTTGCCGTCAGGCTTCTGAATCTTGCCACCCTTAGTCTGTACAACACCAACAACTTCGCCCTGTAGTCTTGCAAAACCAACCTTAGCAGTTTCGCCAATGTGGTCATATAGCTTAACATCAGAACCTGCATCAAGTGTCTTGCATACAATGCACTTGCCTTCAGGATCAGGACCGAATTCTTCTGCACATGGAGCAGTTGAAAGGTTGTTAGATGGCATATAAAGGATAAGATCCTTAGCTTTAGAAATAGCGTCTTCTTTATCATCAGCGATAATTGCAACTGAACAGTTACAACCTTCATCATCGGCAGTCTGAACAGAAATCTTAGCATCCTTAGCCTTGATAACAAAGTCAGCAGAAGAAGCTGTAATAGCAGAAGTACCTAGACAATCTGATAGTACTACAGAAATCTGTGGTACAACACCTGAAAGTGTACTTGCTGCATGAAGAACTGTACCGTAAGCGTTTAGAAGTTCATTACCTTCCTTTAGCTTACCACCTAGACTGTCATAGATACCTACAACAGGAGCACCGTTCTTTAGTGCAAGGTCATATACCTTCTTTAGTTTTGCAGCCTGTGCCTTACTCATAGCACCGTTTGCAACATCAATATTCTGACAAAAAGCATAGCAAGGTAGTCCGTTTACAGAACCATAACCGGCAACAGCTTCTGCATAGTTGTCACCTGACTTTGCATATGTGTCAATTTCAATAAAGCTACCCTCATCAAAAAATTCTGTAATTACCTTATAAGCAGAAGTTTTTGAGATTTCAGCCTTAGCCTGAGTAATTTTTTCTGTACTCATCTCTATTCCTCACTTTCGTGTATTTATACTGTGTCTATATTAAAATACTACATAAATCATTATATCCCAAAATATATTTTTTTACAAGAAAAAAGTGTGCAAAGATTTATTTTTGCACACTTTAAATAATTGTTGAAGATTTATGCGTAATTTATAGTCAAATTGCTCAAAAATACGCAAATCTATAAGCCTAGAATTAATAGTGTATTTTCCCATTATTATGAACAAAATGTATATAATTGTACACATTTAATTTAATAATAAAATGCATAGTTTAAGTTGTATAGGCTAACATTATTCACAACTTGCCAATAGGACAGTCATCACGCTTTATTAACGGGCGAACAATTAAGTAAACATCAAAGAAAATGAGCCATAGGCGAAGTTTGATTTGTTAATGTGAACTTATGCAAAAGTTTTTTGCATAAAAACTTTTGTAGTGAATCCCCTACAACTGTAAGCCATAGTTTTTATGGAAATTCATAATTAAATTGAATGTGATGATGGGTTTGGATTTGCCACTAATTTATCAATTTCTTTTTGTGTTAAATCTCTCCAGTCACCTGTTTTCAGCATACCTAATTTTACTGTACCGATTGCAGTTCTCTTTAGTCTTGCAACTTCTAAACCTAATTGTTCACACATTTTTCTAATCTGTCTGTTTCTACCCTCATGAAGTAGAATTTCAAGTACAACTCTGCCCTCTTGACGGGTGATAATACGAACTTCACAAGGTTTAGTCTTGTAACCGTCAATTGTCATACCCATCATCATTTGTGTAACTTGTTCGTCACTGATGCTAGGTCTTACTGTTACTCTGTAAACCTTATAAATATCTTTCTTTGGGTGAGTTACTGTGTTTGCAAATTCACCGTCATTTGTCATAAGTAGCATACCCTCACTATCTCTGTCAAGTCTACCAACAGGATATACTCTTTCTTCAATGTCAGAAACTAATTCTGCAACACATTTTCTTCCCATTTCATCACTCATAGTTGTAACATAACCACGAGGTTTGTGTAGCATAATATATCTTTTCTTAGGCATAGCAGTACCCTTGATTCTCTTACCCTTAACAAAAACCTTATCATTTACAGGGTCAACCTTGTCACCGATAACTGCAACTCTGCCGTTAACTTTTACGCTACCTTGTCTGATTAAATCTTCTGACTTTCTTCTGGATGCTACTCCACAATCAGCCATCATTTTCTGTAATCTTACTAATTCTTTCTTAGCCATTGAACAATTCCTTTATAGAATCCCAGAAACTTTTTTCTGTTTTCTTATACTCAATATCTTCTTGGTACTTTATTATATTTTTCTCAAGAAGTTTTCCATTCCTATAATAATTTATAACACCTGCTTTGTCACCTTCTTTTATTGGACAATAAGCAAATGGTGAAAGAAATATCTTTCTTTCTATTTTATCACTTTTGTTATTTAGTATAAATACCTTTTCTTTTAGCTTTATATTTGTTTTATCTTTAGTTCCACCCACTAACTGCTGTACTAAAGTTTCCTCTTTAAAAACTTTTGTCTTTATCTTAGAAAAACCATAGTCATATAAATTTATGTGGTCTTTCCAATCATTTTTATCACCTAAAGTTACTGCAATTAGTGTTATGCCATTTTTCTTAGCAATAGTATCAAGGCATCTACCGGCACTTTCTGTATAACCTGTTTTGCCACCGATACAATTTTCATATAGTGAAAGAAGTCTGTTGTGGTTTTGATATGTAACAATTTTATCCTTTGGTGAAACGAAAGAAACTGTCATAAATTTACTACCACAAATCTTCATAAGCTCTTTATTCTTAGAACATTCTTTCATCAAAAGAGCCATATCATAGGGTGTGCTAAAATGGTTATCATCATCAAGTCCCGAAGGTGTTACAAAGTTGGTATTATTCATACCAATCTGTTTTGCCCTTTTGTTCATTAATTCTGCAAACTTTTCTTTACTACCTGCAATCTTTATTGCTGAGGCAGTGGCAGCATCATTACCGGAAGGTAAAAGCATACCAACACACAAGTCCTTTAGAGTTACCTTTTCATTAACTTTAAGGTACATTGAGCTACCTTCTTCAATCATAGATTTCTTAAAGGTAACTATAGGGTTATTGTGCTTTTCTGCATATTCAATAGTTAATAAAGCAGTCATTAACTTTGTAGTTGATGCCATCTTCATTTTTACATTTTCATTTTTTCCATACAATACTGAATTATTGTCCACACAATAGAGAACTGTTCCCATTGCTGATGTGGTAACTTCAGTTGCCTTAACATTTATAGTAAGTAATGAAAATGAAAAAACAAATAAAACTAAAAGTGAAATTACTCTTTTCAAAATACCACCTCAAAATATGTTATGAAGCAGTACATACTATTAGTACAAATGTAAATTACATTTCTACTTCGTTATCATCAACTGTAATTTCCGGTGTTGTACCGTTGTCTTTATTTTTCTTTTTATCTTTCTTAAAGAAACTACCGATTTTGTCGAATGCCTCCGGTACAATATCCATAACCTTATCAAATGTACCTTCACTTTCAGTAACCGGAATCATTCTTACTTCACCCTTGCAAACAGTTAAGAAACCTACAGGTGTGATTTTGATACCTGCACCTGAACCACCACCAAAGCAATCTCTACCGTCTTTCTTTGATGGAAAATCAGAACCACCACTTGCAAAACCATAACTAACCTGAGAAACAGGCACAATTACAGTACCGTCAGGTGTTGTAATTGGGTCACCGATAATGGTATTTACATCTACCATTTCTCTAATTTTCTGCATTGTAACGCCCATTAGGCTTTCAATAGGATGTTCACTCATAGCAATTCTCCTTATCTAAATTTCATTTTTAAATATGTGTTAATTAGTTTGAACAATGCACCGAATGCAATCTTCAAAATAAATATTATTCTTATTGAACCATATAAATAAGCAAAAGCTGTTGTTTTGCTATCTTCCTTAAAGTCACACACCACATCAGCAGTATAGTCCTCAATATTTAAGGTAGTATATAACCTTCCCATTACAGGATAAACTACTGCACAAACTGCA
Organism: Ruminococcus sp. LCP21S3_E8; assembly: GCA_052118065.1. GTDB lineage: Bacteria > Bacillota > Clostridia > Oscillospirales > Acutalibacteraceae > Ruminococcoides. The sequence continues at coordinate 11,801 of JBQKHY010000014.1, forward strand.
CCATAACCTAAGGCAGTATCACTTGGGTCATCTCCACCTAAAGTGATTTTTACATCAAAGTTATGAATTATAAAGTACTTAAAGAAATTACTTAAAGAACCTTTTGCAATAGAAAGTAGTCTTTTCAAAATATCTAAAAGACCTGACACACCTTGCTTTTTCAGTAAAGCAGTAGATTTACTTTCCTTTTTAGTGTCGTTCTTCTTAGGATTTTTCTTAGATTTCTTCTTAGTATTTTTCTTTTTAGTTTGTGATTTTGGTTTATTGGAAGTACTTTTCTTTTTTGCTTTCTTTTCTTTAATAATATTAATTTTTATGAACAGTATTTTTAGGGTAACTTTCGGTTTGTCCCTATACTCTGCTATAACATTTATCTTAATTAAACTTATTAAGAAAAGCAAAAGTAATATAGAAAATATTATGATGAGAGCAGTCATCACTTACTCCTTAGTTGCCATATCAACAATTTCTTCCGGTGTACCTGTGACTTTTTCATCTTCATTATTTTGTGTAGAAGTTTCCTCATTATCCTGATTATCAGAGTTATTTTCTTCCTTTTCATCCTTTGGAATCGGAGGAAGTTCATCAATTGAACTGATGTTGAAACATTTTAGGAAATTCTCAGTTGTACCATAAAGCAAAGGTCTGCCGGGTAATTCAAGTCTGCCTTGTTCCTCAATCAGTCCTTTAACAGTTAGCGAACCGATTACACCGGAACAGTCAACACCACGAATTTGCTCAACAAATGCTTTAGTTACAGGTTGGTTATATGCAATAACAGACAGGACTTCCATTGCAGCACCGGAAAGTGGTTTCTTTCTGCTTAAATCCATAACTGTTCTTATTTGTTCTCCAAACTCCTTATGAGTTACAAACTGAAAGTTATCCTTGTATCTCATTAGTTTAAAGCCATGATTTTGAGAATTAAATTCTTCTTTAAGTTCTTCCAAAAGGCTTTCTGCTTTTTTAGGAGTTATCTCAAGGGACTGGGCAATTCTTGTAATTTCTACTGACTCACCGGCAGCAAAAAGAATTGCCTCCATAGCTCTTTTCATTTCTTCATTACTCATATATTATTCCTCAAAAGAATTAAATCATTTTTACTTCAGCATTATCTCCATCACCCTCAACCCTTACTCTCTTGCCTTTTACAAGCTCAAGAACTGCAAGGAAAGTTGCTACAAGGTCACTTCTGCCTTCAGCAGCCTCAAAAAGTGAACTGTACTTTACAGTTTTTCCTTTATATAGCTTTCTCATAACGGTAATAATCTTGGATGAAACAGAAACAATCTTTCTGCTGACAATACCTGAAAAAGCATCTTTGGGTGGTGGTAGCTTTGCTTTACCTCTACCTACTGCTGAGATATATGCCTTTACCATATCATTAGGGTCATGACTTCTATTATAAGTCATATCAAAATTCATCTTACTAGGGCCTTTTGAATAATAATCAAAACAAACCATAGGTGCAAGTTTCTGTGCAATCTCTTTACACAATTTATATTCAATTAGCTGACCTGTAAGTTCTTTTTGAAGTTCCTCAGCCTCTTCCTCATACTTAGGAAGTAGCATTACCGACTTAATATGCACAAGCCTACTTGCCATTTGTAAAAACTCAGACTCAATATCCATTTCATTTTCTTTCATAATCTTGATTTGTTCAAGATACTGGTCTATTAAGTCGGAAATTACAATATCACAAATGTCAATCTTATTCTTTGCAATAAGAGTTAGTAGTAGGTCAAGTGGTCCGTCAAAAACCTCTGTATGATACTGAAACTTTTGATTTTCGTTATTCTCCGGTGGAGTAACCATTACATTATTTTCTGCCATAATCATAATGCCCACAAGAAAGGTAGCTTTGCAATAAAGTCAATACCGTTCTGTACAAAATTACTTAAATATGCAAGTGGAGTTGATAGGAATCCCATCCATAGTAAAGCAAATAATGCAAACATAATATATCTTTCATACTGATAAAATTTATATACTAGCCTATCAGGTAAAAATACAAATAAAATCTTTGAACCGTCAAGTGGTGGGATTGGCACTAGGTTAAATACTGCAAGATATACATTAATCATCACATAATATCTTAGGAAATAACCGATATAACCACCAACAGTAGTCATAAAAAATGATGGTGCAAATGCTCCGATAGCAAAGAAAATAAGGTCGCCTACAAGAGCTGCTATTAAGTTTGCAACAGGTCCTGCCAAGGCAGTAATAGCCATACCTGTCTTTTCATTCTTAAAATTACGAGGGTCAATGGGTACAGGTTTTGCCCAACCAAAACCAAAACATAGTAGACAAATTGAACCCATTACATCTATATGTGCAAGTGGATTAAAGGAAAGTCTACCTCTGTATTTTACAGAAGTATCACCTAGTTTTAGTGCAGTAAATGCGTGAGCCCATTCATGGAAAGGTAGCACAAGAAAGATAATTACAAGCAGTGCCAAAAGCTGAATTACAATTGACTGAAAATTAACTTCTCCTCCACGAAAAGCAGAGATTAGTTCACTTAACATAAATTCACCTATTTTCAATTTAATATTCATTTTATTATATCGTATATATAGAAAAATTACAAGGTTATTAAAGAAAAATTACAGGAATATTACAAAATAATTGTTTTTCTGTACATTTCCGTTGAGAAGTGTTGATTTTTTCGATATTATTAATATAAAAATAATTTATTTTCAAAAAACACTTGCAAAATCAAGAAATATCTGTTATTATATCATAGTTGCTAAATGTAAAACGACTATTTAAATTGCTAAGGAGGTGCAGACACATGGCAAAGTGTGATTTCTGCGGTAAAGGCGTTACTTTTGGTATTAAGGTATCTCACTCACATAGAAGATCTAACAGAACTTGGAAGCCTAATGTACAGAGAGTTAAGGCTATTGTTGACGGTCAGCCTAAGCGTGTTTACGCTTGCACCCGTTGCTTACGTTCAGGTAAGGTTACAAGAGCAGTCTAATTTAATAGATAACTTAAACGAAAGTACTGACCAGAGTTTTTACTCTGGTCTTTTTCTTTTGTCTAAATATTATAGATTGTTCACTAATAAACTTGTGGTGTATGGTTTGTACCCCTTTTCAAAACTTCTCTATATTATATATTTAAAGAATAGTAAAAACCCTAAAACCCTACACCATTTCTGTTAGTATTTTGTCTTGTCTAAATATTATACTGCAAATTAGTGTTTGTGGGGATGAGTACAAAGTGTTAATTTTCAGCAAATAAGGCTCCCTTGTGTAAAGGTATTCCCTTGCTAAGGGAAATGTCCCGAAGGGACAAAGGGTTTGCCGTTTTCGCTAGAAAAGCTGTCGCTCGTAAATTGGAAGAATGACAATTTACTCTTAAAGAGCGACTGAGGGATTGTTATGGTACAAACTTATTTGCTACATCATTTTTATTCGATATATGATGTAGGGAACGAACATTGTTCGTTCCGTTATTTATAGATAATTTTTATCTTATCGTACACATCTTATTTAGAGAACACAATCTACCATGATAATCCTCCCGTCAGCTTAACGCTGACACCCTCCTTTACACAAGGCGGGCTTTTGTCTGTGCAAATTTCAAATATCTACATAGGACAAAATATCAATATAAAGGCTGATTTGCTCGGTCCACCAATTAAGTGAACATCAAAGAAAACGAGCCATAGGCGAAGTTTGATTTGCTAATGTAAACTTATGCAAAAGTTTTTTGTAAAAAACTTTTGTTGAAAGACCCTACAACTGTAACTCATAATTTTTTCTATATTTTATAGTTAGAGATAAAGGAAAGTTTCATCTATGATGATATTTTAAACAAGTTTAAAATATCAATCACTCCTTCAGTCGATTTATAAAAGGTAAATTGCCGTACCGTCAATTTACAATCGACAGCTCCCTCAGCGAGGGAGCCTTTGTCTTTACCATAATTTCTACTAATTTATAAAATCTATACTATTTAAAAATTGCGTACTATTTTTAGATTTGTACAGACTATTTTGCCACCTCCCTCAGACGAGGGAGGTGGCGAATTTGTTTCAAAGAAACAAATTTGACGGAAGGAGGGAAAACAATTTATCACAGAGTTTTTTATCCCCACAAACCCGAATTTATAGAGCTAATAACCTTACCCACAATCAAAATTTAGAGTCTAAATTTGTTATACAAATTTACCTCTATGTACAAACAGAATTAAAAAAACAAAATTGAAAAAACTAATTTGTTAAGTGCTTTAGATTAGCACAATCAAAATTGAAAACACAAAAGTAAAAGTAGCAGATAAATTAAAAAATCTGCTACTTTTTTATATTATTTATTATGTTTTACTTAACTCACAATAAAACTGAAAGATTTAAATTTGTTGAATTTCATTATAACAATAACAACAATTCATAACCAAAATCAAATCTAAACAGAATTGAAGAATTAAAATATTAGTCCTCTAAGCCTAGAGAATCTGCCATTTCCTTAACGATACCTTCAACTGCAATAATTGCGTCATCAACCTTAGTAACATCCTTAGCACCTGCCATAGCCATACTTGGCTTACCGCCACCGTTACCACCTGCGATTTGAGCAACCTTACGAACAACATCACCGGCCTTGATACCGTTTGCAACTGCATCTTTACCACAACCACAGATAAATGTTACCTTGTCATCATTGATACTAGCAAGAACAATAACTGTTGTTGGGTCAGTATCTACTGCTCTGGATGACATATCACGGAGTAGGTCAACTGTTGCACCGTTGATAGCAACTGAGATAATACGGATACCCTTATATCTCTTAGCATTCTTAAATACTGCTTCTGTTGCATTCTTAGCAAGTTTCTGATTTAGTTCTTCAATCTTCTTATCCTTTGCTTTCATTTCTTCAGCAATACGGATACTACCCTGTACAAGTTCCTTAGGGTTGTTAATTCTTAGTGCTTCAGTACACTTGTTAACAACAAACAGAACACTGTTTAGATAATTTAGAACGCCCTCACCTGTAACTGCTTCAATTCTTCTAACACCTGAAGCTACTGAGCTTTCAGACTTAATCTTGAATAGACCAATGTTAGCAGTATTAGTAACATGAGTACCACCACAGAATTCAATTGAGAAGTCACCGGCATTTACTACTCTAACTCTGTCACCGTACTTTTCACCGAATAGCATCATAGCACCTAGCTTCTTAGCTTCTTCAATATCCATTTCTTCAGAAACAACATCTAGCTGATCTAGGATTTTTTCATTAACTAGGTTTTCTACCTTTTCCAGTTCATCATCAGTCATAGCTTCATAATGAGTAAAGTCAAATCTAAAGTAATCATCAGAAACTAACTGACCTGCCTGTTCAACATGGGTACCAAGAACTTCTCTTAATGCTGCTTGTAGTAAGTGAGCTGCTGTATGGTTACGAGTAATGTTCATTCTTCTCTTACTATCAACCTTAGCAAAAACAGTGTCATCAACTGCAACAACACCTTTTTCTACCTTTACTGTGTGCATAAAGATACCTGATGCATCCTTAGTTGTGTCATTTACAGTAACTACTGTGTTGTCAGCAACTAATACACCTGTATCACCAATTTGACCACCACTTTCAGCATAGAAAGGAGTTCTGTTTAGGATGATAATACCTTCTTCACCTTCAGATAGAGCCTTAACTCTCTCACCGTCTTTAACCATAGCAACAATCTTGCTTTCACATGAAGTTATCTTATAGCCCTTAAATTCTGTCTTGTCAACATCTGAGAAGTCAATGCTATCTGATAGCCAAGCCTCAGCACCGGCATTCTTGTGGGCATCTCTTGAACGGTCCTTCTGTTCCTGTAGAAGTTCCTGGAATCTTTCAATATCAACTGACATTTCATTTTCAGAAACAATTTCCTTAATTAAGTCAATTGGGAAACCGAATGTATCGTTTAGCTTAAATGCATCATCACCGGAAAGAACCTTGCTATCTGCTTTAGCAATAATATCTTCAAGCATCTGCATACCTTGCTTAACTGTCTTGCTGAATGAATCTTCTTCAGCTTCAATAACTTTAACAATAAAGTCACGCTTATCACGAAGTTCAGGGTAAGCAGTTTCGTTTTCTTTAATAACAGTATCGGCAACTTTATATAGGAATGGGTCTGTGTAACCAAGAATTCTACCATGACGAGCTGCTCTTCTAAGTAGTCTTCTCAGAACATAGCCTCTGCCTTCATTTGATGGCATAACACCGTCACCAATCATAAATGTTGTAGAACGGATATGGTCAGTAATAACTCTAAGTGAAATATCTGTCTTAGGGTCTTCACCATAGTTAACACCAACAATTGAAGAAATATGCTTCATAATGTTCTGAACAGTATCAACTAGGAATAGGTTATCAACACCCTGCATTACACAAGCAAGTCTTTCAAGACCCATACCTGTATCAATGTTTGGATGGTCAAGTGGTGTGTAGTTATCGTGACCGTCATTATCAAACTGAGTAAATACTAAGTTCCAAACTTCCATAAATCTGTCACATTCACAACCTACACCACAACCCGGTTTACCACAACCATGTTCTTCCCCTCTATCATAATAGATTTCAGAACAAGGACCACAAGGACCACTACCATGTTCCCAGAAGTTATCAGCTTTGCCCAGTCTAACCATATGGCTAGGGTCAACACCTACTTCTTTAGTCCAAATATCAAATGCTTCATCATCATCCTGATAAACTGAAATATATAGCTTTTCTGCTGGAATTTCAAGAACCTTTGTAAAGAATTCCCATGCCCAAGCAGTAGCTTCTCTCTTGAAATAATCACCGAATGAGAAGTTACCCAGCATTTCAAAGTAAGTACCGTGACGGTCTGTGATACCTACTTCTTCAATATCAGGAGTACGGATACACTTCTGGCAAGTAGTAACTCTTGTCTTAGGAGGTGTAACTTCACCTGTAAAATATTTTTTCATTGGAGCCATACCACTGTTAATTAGTAGTAAGCTTTTGTCATCCTTTGGAATTAGTGGGAATGAAGGAAGTCTTAGACAACCCTTTGATTCCATAAATGATAAGAATTTTTCTCTTAACTCATTAAGACCAGTCCACTGCATTGTTTTCTCTCCTTAATTAATATAAAAAATAATTGTTTATGAAAAATAAAAAACCTGCCCCTAAAATTAGGGGCAGGAAAATTCCTGTGGTACCACCCTAGTTGAAGTGCAATAATGCTCTCCCTCTCGGACTCTTTAACGCAGAGATACGCTGTGTTCATCACACAGAGCTAATAGGTTGGCCCTGTAAAAATTCTTTAAGTAGTTTCACCCACCCTACTCTCTCTAAAAAAGAACATTTTACATTCTTCCTACTCACGGCTTTTTCATATTCTTTTAGTATTATAAACCAGCAAAAATAGTTTGTCAAGAACGCTTTTTACGAATTACAGAAGAAGGTGGAATTTCTTTATCTGTAGTCATAATCAGTTCTTCCATTGCATGAGGTGCACTGTCAACTGCTACACCGTATTTATTCTTTAATTCCTTACAAACTGTTGTAAAAGGAATACCGGAAGGTGGCAGTACATCAAGTGTATCACCAACAAAGAATTTGTTTCTCTGAGTGATATTTGATACATTACCCTCATTACTTTCACAAACTGCCACTACATCATAATGTCTGATGTAGCCACCGTTTGAAGTAACTTGTCCAGGTTCTTTGCCAAGATAAAAACCTGTATTGTATTCTCTATGGCTGATTTTTTCAAGTTCTTCTTTAATCCAAGGTTTTAGAGTGTAGTTCTCTCTTTCCTTCATATAGTCATTTACTGCATGACGATATGCATTAGTAGTAACTGCACAATAGTAAGCACTTTTTGCTCTACCCTCAATCTTTAAAGAAGAAATACCACTTTCAATAAGTTCAGGAATATGCTCAATCATACACATATCTCTACTGTTATATAGGTATGTGCCACCATCAGCCTCTTCTACAGGGAAGAACTGACCTTCTCTATTTTCTTCATAAAGATGGTACTTCCATCTGCAAGGCTGGGCACAGTCACCACGATTGGCATCTCTGCCTGTTAGGTAACTGCTGATTAAACATCTGCCTGAGAATGAAACACACATTGCACCATGTACAAAACATTCAATCTCAAGTTCCTTAGGAATCTTTGCTCTAATATCAACAATATCATCAAAAGTCATTTCTCTTGCAAGAACAACTCTACTTGCACCCATATTGTACCAAGCATTTGCAGTATCACTGTTTACAATACCGGCTTGAGTTGAAATATGTCTTTCAACATTAGGTGCATATTTCTTAGCAAGTTCAAAGACACCTAGGTCAGCAATAATAAATGCATCAACACCGATTTCTTCGGCATAGCTTAGAAAATCAGGTAGTACTGCCATTTCGTTATTTCTAGGTAAAGTGTTGCAAGTTACATAAAGTTTACTGCCATAAGAATGGGCAAGTTCTACTGCTTTCTTAAGCTCATCATTGTCAAAGTTTTTAGATGCAGTACGCATACCAAACTGTTTACCGGCAAGATAAACTGCATCTGCACCAAACTTTAATGAATTCTTTATACACTCCATATCTCCTGCAGGAGCTAAAATTTCAGGTCGTTTAATTTCAATATTACTCATTATTTGTTACCACTTATAGATAGATTATATTCATGTTCTTCTGCTGTAGAAGCATAGTAAGCCTGTCCTGTCTTAGTATCGTGACAGAAGTAGTAGTAGCTTGTGCTATTTGGATAAATAGCAGCCTCTATAGCCTCTGAACTTGGGTTACAGATTGGTCCACTTGGTAGTCCCTTAATCTTATATGTGTTATACTTACTGCTATACTTTTTGCCACCCTTAGATGCAGGTACATGCTTTGCATCACGATAAGGATAGTAAATTGTAGAGTCAAGGCCCAACTTTGCATAATCAGATGCATTGCCTGAATCAAGTCTGTTGTGAATAACAGAACTTACATTGTACATATCGTCCTTATCGGCAGCTTCTGCTTGAATTAGTGAAGCAATAGTCATAATCTGGTCAAATGTATAACCTGTATCTTCTGCTCTGTCTTCAACAGAAACCTTATTAGAATAACCGTCAGCCTTGCTTAGAGTATTAACATTCTTTTCGGCAAAGTTACTTAACATTCTACTAACAGTCAGTGAAGGGTCTTCGTTTTCATAGAAAGTATATGTATCAGGATATAGATAACCTTCCAGCTTATAGTATCTGCCATTTGACTTAGCCTTGCCCAGAACTTTTAGGAATGCATAATCATCATCAAACTGGTCACTGTTACATAGACTTAAGAACTCATCCTTATCGGAAAGGACTTTCTTCTTAACTAGTTTATTGGCAATTTCGTTAATGTTCATACCTTCTGTAATCTGTACTTCAACAGACTTAACATTTTCGTATGGACTTTCAAGTGTATTGATAATAGCTTCATAGTCTTGGTTAGTTTTTAGCTTAATAGTACCATGTTCAAGATACTTATCAACATGCTTCATACTACCATAGAACTTAAAGAACTTTTTATCCTTGATAACACCTTTATCGTATAGCTTATCAATTACATCATCAAATGTATCTGTTTTTTCAATCTTAACAGTAACCTCATTTGCTTCAGGTCGAGAAATAGCAAGTAAGTCATCAACACCTGTTAACATATACTTTGAAAGAACTACACCTGCCATAATAACCATTACAAGCCAAATAATTGTAAATATACGCTTGTTCTTCTTAGACTTACGCTTTTCCCTTTTCTTGGCTTCTTTCTGATGTCTTTTGTCGGCTTTCTTCATATCCTTTTCTACTTCGGCTCTTGTTTTGCCACCACTAAAGGAATTAAGTTCTTGACTATCAGTAAGTCTTGGCATAGGTTCTCTCTCTACTCTTTGCCTTCTTGGTCTTTCTTCCCTTTTATGATAAGGCTTGTCAAGTTCATCTTCATCAATATGTAGATGGAAAGAAGCTACCTTTTTTTCTCTTTCTTTCTTAAGTCTTAATTCTTCATTTTCAAAATTATTATTACTCATATTGCACCTTCAATCAGATGTTTCTGGTATATTGCTCTGTGATTAAAACATTGATATTTTCATCAGTTTCTTCCACAGGAATATTCATTTTCACTTGCTGATGGTAGCACATACCAACAACTTTCCCATTATAATGGGAAATAAATCTATCATAATATCCTCTGCCATAGCCGATTCTCTTGCCATCAGGACTAAATCCTAAACCCGGCACAACAAGGACACTATTTCTAAAATCAAGTATTCTACTGCATTTTCTAACATCAGGTTCCATAATACCAAATGAACCAACCATTAGGTCATCAAGACCTCTAACATAATAAAAGTCAAGAATATCCCCATTGCAACGAGGAAGTCCTACCCTCTTGTGGTTAGCCAAAGCAGCATAAATAAGATACCTTGTATCTATTTCATCCTTAGTACCTGCATAACAAAGGACAGTATCAGCCTCGTTATATTCCTCAGTCATAAGAAATCTGCAAGTAATTTCAAGGTCATAATCTTTTTTCTTTTCTCCTGTGATACTCTGTCTTATTTTCTTAAGACTTTTTCTCATTTCATCTTTAGTTAGTTGGGACATTGTAATGAATCAAACACCTTTTTCATAGTTTCTTCGTCTTTAACATTCTTTAGAATTTCAAGACCAAAATAAATACCGGCACCACAGCCCTTGCCTGTTATAATGTTACCACATGTTGTAACAACTTCACCTGTATATTCGCCACCGTCAAATGAGTCCTCAAAACCTGGGAAACAAGTAGCCTTTTTATCCTTTAAGTAGCCCTTATGACCTAGGATTGACGGTGCAGCACAAATAGCACAGATAAGTAACTTCTTATCATAAGCATATTCAACAATCTCTTGTACCTTTTCATTCTTTTCAAGGTTAAGTGTACCCGGCATACCACCCGGAAGTACAATAGCCTCAATATCATTTAGGTTTACTTCTTCTAAAGAAATATCTGTATTAACAGAAATATTATGACTGCCTGTAACAGTTTTTCCTGTAACACCAACAGTTGTTACTTCAACACCACCTCTGCGTAGCATATCTACAGGTGCAAGTGCTTCAATTTCTTCACAACCGTTTGCTAAAAAAACATATACCATAATAATCTCCTTTACAAATTGCGAAGTCCAATGTAGGCTTCATTTACTTTTATATTACCCAGAAATTTTACCATTCCATCAGGTACAATTTCTTCATTATCAAATATATTTAATGTTGGTGAATAGTTAAAGACAAATGTATCTGCATCGGACTCTTTTAACATTTCACCAAGTAAAGGATAAATATCATCTTCCTTAGCAAAAAGTTCAGATACAACACATTTCTTGTATTCATCTTCATCAACAAAGCAATAACCGTCACCACTGCAAATTACATAACCACCGTAATTCTTAACATTGGCAACAGAATATTTCATATAATCTTGGCTAAACTGCAATGAATTTCCTTTTAGGTAATTTTCTCTTAGCTTACCCATACCTGATACACTAAGTGACATACAAAACGGACTGTATTCTGCAATATGCATTAACTTATCCCTAGAAACAGTAGCTTGTTTTCTAAAGCAATTTCTCTCATAACCCAATGAATAGTAATAACCGTATAGGTGGTCATCTGCAGGATATAAGAAAGAAAATTCTTCACCTAAAGTTTTGGCATCTTCTAGGCTAAAGTCAATAAGATTTTTCATTATTCCTCTGTTTCTATACTTACTTTCAGTAGCGGCACCATAAAGGTAGTGTGCCTTATATTCAAGAAACATACAAGGAATATGATACAACATAGCAACAGTACGATTACCGTCTTTTGCTACATAAATTCTCATTTTGTTTTTGTTGTTTTTCATAAAAGTTTTGAAACCTTTTAGTGTATCGTTAAATGATGCAATCCAAAGTGTTTTCAGTTCTTTTAAGTCAGCCATTGAGCCTTTAGAATATTCAATCATTGTTTAACCTTTGCGTTATATTTCATTAAAATTATATTTGGCTTATAGGACAATTTGCTTTTTCTTAAGTCCTCAAGTCCCATATCTTCTTCTCTGTTTATATATTTAAAATCAGTTAGTGTCTTAACAAATTCATTATTAATTACCGGATAACCGTTGTCGATTATAGATTTTTCAAAATGAACATCACAGATACCGTCACGAATTTTTGATGCCACTGTCATTGCAACAGCTTTGTTATCAACATAGATAATGCCACCAAACAAATCAAGTTCATGGAAATGTAGGAAACAATCCTCTATTGCCACATAATCAGCACCAAATTCTTCACCATCAATTTCATCCCTATCAGATGCCCATTTAGCAGCAATTAAAAGTGCATCGGAATAATGTTCCCTTGTTAATGGTTCATAAACATAATCGGGATTTGCTCTTTTGAACTGACTGATATGGTTTCTCTTGCCGTGATATTTCTTACCTGAAAGGTTTGCTAAATCTTCTTGCAAGTAAATATAATCTGCATCATCCCTGTTTTCAGTAAATTCAAATTTATTTGGGAACAATGTTTCCAGCTTTTCCTTAACTTCTTCTGTTAACAAACCAAGTTCAAATTCTGTAGCATTTCTGTCCTTTGCATCTTGCAAAATTTCTTCTACTGCCCACTTTAAATCTTCTCCACCAAATGGAATTGTATAGCCAACCGGTTTGTCATCTACAAAATAACATCTAAAAACAAAGTCATTCTTAAATGCTATTCTTGTATCGTAATGTTCACTCCACATATAAGTATTGGCAAATGAACATTCACCATCCATAAAGTTAGTTTTATCTAAAGCATTTTGATACTTTTCTTTATCTTCAATTTTTGGTTTCCTGAAATCTAACATAAATATCCTTATACTTTTCCTTTTACCTTGGAATATACCTCATCAGAAATTTCTTCAATAGACCTTGGTTCACCGTTAATAGCACAATCAACAACTTCCCAACCAAGTTTGTTGGCACAATACTTAGCAGAAGTATGACATTTTTCTAAAAAAGAAATATTTTTCTCGTGAATATCCTTTTTATTTTCGTCACCGTTGTATCTTTTAGCCATTAATTTCTGGCTAACTTCTATTGGCATATTTAAGTAAAGTACAAAGTCCGGTGCAGGTATTTCCAACTTAATATGCTCAAAATCATTGAGCCATTCTAAATATTCATCATACTCATTTTCATTTAATTTACTTAACTGATAAATCGGATTTGATGTACTATATCTGTCACAAAGAAAGATTGTGCCATTGTCATAGTCATTTTTCCAATCTTTTAAGAATGAAGCAACCCTATCAACAGCATAAAAAGCTGATGCAGTATATGGATTTACCAAGTTAGGGTCATCACCAAGTTCACCACCAAGGTACATTTTTACCAGTGCTGAGCTGTTGCTATCATAACAAGGGAAAGTAAGTTTCTTAACATTCTTTCCTTCAGATAATAGCTTTTTATATAAAAGGTCAGTCTGGGTAGCTTTGCCACTACCGTCAAGACCTTCAATTACAATAATCTTACCTGCCATACTTCTCTCTCATTTCTTTCATTTTGCCACAACTCATTTTGCCCTCAGGACAAGGACCAAACAAACAAGCCGGACCACAATTTTTAAATAGTGTTGGAGCAACTTCCAGACATTGTAGTAGCATTTGTTCAGCTACTTCTCTAATTTCCCACTGAGCTCTGTTGCAACAACGGTGAGCAAAGAAGTTGTGAAGTGAACGAGCATTGAAAGTACAAACAATCTTTGTAGTACAAGCATTAGGAAGTACAAATCTTGCATCTTCATTTGCTTTCTTAATGAAAGCGTTGCACTGTCTTTTGTTTTCTTCTTTAAAAGAATTAATTATTTCATCATTTGTACCGGATAGTTCTTCACCTTTAAATTCTTTAATGTACTTAACAACAAGTGCATCACGAATTTTACTGTAAGCATCACTCTGTAAATCAATTACCTTTTTGTACTCTTTATAAGCCTCAGGGCAACTCTTGATTTCAGGTGGTGTTACAAATTCAAAAGAAGTACCGTCAACATATCTTTGGGACTGCTGACTGTATGAAGCAATTCTATGGCGTACCAACTGATGAGAACAAGCTCTTGAGATACCCTCAATACCGAAAGTAAATGATACATGTTCTGTTGGACTACCATGACCTAAATCGCTAAGCATATTTAAGAAAGAAGTAGTTTTTTCCTCTGTTAAACCATCTCTCAAATCTTCAATACCGGATGGTGAATAACAAAGTTTTGCAGCCATAGCCACAACTTGCTCAGGATTTGGTGTATGGGTTAACAAAGTTACTTTTACTGACATTTTACTACTCCTTAATACTATCTATAATTCCAGTATGACATTATGACATACTAATAGTTATACTATACTATAAATTACACATTATTATAACACAGTTCATTCTTTATGTAAAGACTTGTAACATACTAGAAAAGCCCTGAAAATCTAAATTTATTTTATGATTTTTATCAAAAATAATTTTATAAATTAACAAAACCTACCTTAGCTATAAGGTAGGTTTTCTTCTGCGGAATATTAATTTTTTATACACTGTTTTTTATTTTCCGTTTGTGTGATGTTAAATTAGTTTTGCAAATTTGGGTTTGTAGAGTTAGAATTCACCTTGTTTTGGGGTAGATATTTAGAATTAGCAGAGACTAATCAGCCTCCCTTGTGTAAAGGAGGGGGGGACCACGAAGTGGTGGAAGGATTGTCTGGTAGGCACTTTAGATTATATAAGATTTATTCGATATATGATGTAGGGAACGAACACTGTTCGTTCCTATATTTATAGATAACTTTTACCTAATCGTACACATCTTATTTAGAGAACACAATTTACCGTGACAATCCCTCTGTCAGCTATCGCTGACATCTCCCTTTACACAAGGGAGACTGGCGAATATGTACAAATTTAGGGTAACTACATAGGACAAAATTACAACAAACTTTTGGCTTACAGTCGTAGGGGCGAACATCGTTCGCCCGTTTAATAGTAAAATGTTTTATACAATTTTGTCCTATGTAGAAACTAGAAATTATAACTTGCTACATAGGGCAAAGTACCTATATAAAGGCTAGTTTGTAACGGGACATCAATGATGTCCCCTACAACTGTATCTCATAATGTTCATTGTATTTTATAGTTAGAAATAAAGGAAAGTTTCTTCTATGATGATATTTTAAACAAGTTTAAAATATCAACCACTCCTTCAGTCATTCTTTAAAAGGTGAATTGCTTTGCAATTCACAAATGACAGCTCCCTCGTCTGAGGGAGCCAGATACAGTTTCTACAAATCAATAAGTAGGTACATATTTTCAAAATTGTACATACTTTGTTGCCTCCCTCGCTGAGGGAGGTGGCTTTGCGTATGCAAAGACGGAAGGAGTGATTGGAATTGTAAATTTATTTACAATTCCATATTAGCTGAAACTATCAAATAGCACTACAAACCCTAATTTGTTGAAATATTTTGAGATTTGCACAAACAAAATTAAAAATAAAAAATGTAGGATTGCATTAATACTACAACCCTACAAATGCTTTTATAAAATAAAAATGTTTTAAGTAAAAGCCGTTCTTAAATTAAAATTTTTCTAAAACTAAAATCATTTCAACATTTTCTTTAGATACTGACCGGTATAGCTTTCTTTAACTTTGGCTACTTGTTCCGGAGTACCTGTAGCGACAAGAGTACCACCTCTGTCCCCACCCTCAGGTCCTAAATCAATAATATGGTCGGCAGTTTTGATTAAGTCAAGGTTATGCTCAATAACCACAACTGTGTTACCGGTATCAACTAGCTTTTGAAGAACCTCAATAAGTCTGTGAACATCGGCAATG
The DNA here is from genome assembly GCA_052118065.1 of Ruminococcus sp. LCP21S3_E8. Lineage (GTDB taxonomy): Bacteria > Bacillota > Clostridia > Oscillospirales > Acutalibacteraceae > Ruminococcoides. Next base: position 27,680 of record JBQKHY010000014.1, read on the forward strand.
TGCAAACCTGTTGTTGGTTCATCAAGAATATAAATTGTCTTGCCGGTACTTCTCTTGGAAAGTTCTGTTGCAAGTTTTACTCTCTGTGCCTCACCACCTGAAAGTGTTGTTGAGGACTGACCAATCTTAATATATCCTAAACCTACATCATAAAGGGTTTGTAGCTTTCTGGCTATCTTAGGAATGTTCTGGAAGAACTCACAACCCTCTTCTACTGTCATTTCAAGCACATCATAAATTGACTTACCTTTGTACTTAACTTCAAGAGTTTCTCTGTTATACCTTTTACCTTTGCAGACATCACAAGGTACATAAACATCAGGTAAAAAGTGCATTTCAATCTTGTTAATACCGTCACCTTGACAAGCCTCACATCTACCACCTTTTACATTAAAGCTAAACCTGCCCGGACCATAACCACGCATTTTGGCATCATTTGTGTTGGCGTAAAGTGAACGAATATCACCAAACACACCTGTGTATGTTGCAGGGTTACTTCTTGGTGTTCTACCGATTGGGCTTTGGTCAATTTGGATAACCTTATCCAGATTTTCAATGCCCTCAATTTTTTTATGCTTACCGGCCTTACACTTTGCTCTGTTAAGTTCTTTTGCTAATTTCTTATAAAGAATTTCATTGACAAGTGAACTTTTGCCACTACCTGATACACCGGTAACACAAACAAACTCACCTAGTGGAATTTTTACATTTATATTCTTTAGATTATTTTGCTGAGCACCGATAATTTTTAGGAACTTGCCGTTACCCTTTCTTCTTTCAGTAGGCACAGGAATTGTTCTTTTTCCTGATAGGTACTGACCTGTTATGGACTTTTCGTTTGCCATAATTTCTTCACAAGTACCTTGTGCTACAATTTCACCACCATGAATACCTGCACCCGGACCTACATCAACAATGTAGTCTGATGCTCTCATTGTGTCCTCATCATGTTCAACAACAAGCACAGTATTGCCATTATCTCTAAGTGCTTTTAGAGTATCAAGTAACTTGTCATTATCTCTCTGATGAAGTCCGATTGATGGTTCGTCAAGGATATACACAACACCCATTAGTGATGAACCGATTTGTGTTGCAAGTCTGATTCTCTGACTTTCACCACCTGAAAGAGTACCTGTACTTCTTGATAGTGTTAAATATTCAAGACCTACAGAATTTAGGAATGACAGTCTGGAATTGATTTCCTTTAGAATAGATTTACCGATAAATTTCTCTCTATCTGTCAGTTGCAAATTCTTTAAGAATTCCACAGCTTCAACTACTGACATATCACAAAAGTCTGAAATATTTTTACCACCCACTGTAACAGCTAAGCTTTCTTTTCTAAGTCTTTTACCGTCACATTCATCACAATGGTGTTCAGACATATAACCTTGGATTTCTTCTTTAATCCAATTTGAATTAGTTTCTTTATATCTTCTTTCAAGGTTACCTATGATACCCTCAAAATCGGTTTCGTAACTTTCAAAACCCTTTCTCTGAGAAAATCTATGAATTTTGAACTTCTCACCTTTAGTACCGTAAAGCAGAATATCAACAATTTCTTTTGGTAAATCTTCAATAGGTGTATCAAGTGAAAAACCATAGTGGTCAGCAAGACCAACCATATATGCCTCAGCAATAGTGTTGCCTTCTAAAGCCCAACCACTACCCTTTAGGCCACCTTGTCTAATTGACTTACTAGGGTCAGGGATAATTAGGTCAGGGTCAATTTTCATAAACACACCGATACCTGTACACTTAGGACAAGCACCAAATGGGTTGTTGAAAGAGAACATTCTCGGTGTAATTTCTTCAACAGAAATACCATGTTCAGGACAAGCATAATTTTGGCTATAAGTGATTTCTTCACCACCTACTATGGCTACAACTGCAATGCCCTTTGCAAGTTTCATTGTTGTTTCCAAAGAATCGGTAAGTCTGCCTCTGATAGAATCTTTTACTACTAATCTATCTACAACAATTTCAATATTATGCTTTTTATTTTTTTCTAATGAAATTTCTTCTGATAGGTCATAAATATTACCGTCAACTCTAACTCTTGAGAAACCACTTTTTCTTGCTTGTTCAAGGACTTTTTGGTGCATACCTTTCTTTCCTCTAACAACCGGTGCCAGAATTTGAAACTTTGTACCTTCTCCGATTTCCATAACAGAATCAACAATTTGGTCAATGGTTTGTTGCTCAATCTTCTTGCCACAAACAGGACAATGAGGAATACCTATTCTTGCATATAGTAGTCGCAAGTAATCGTAAATTTCCGTAACAGTACCAACTGTTGACCTTGGGTTCTTGGAAGTTGTTTTTTGGTCAATAGAAATTGATGGTGAAAGACCCTCAATAGACTGTACATCAGGCTTTTCCATTTGACCGATAAACATTCTTGCATATGAAGAAAGTGACTCCATATATCTTCTTTGACCCTCAGCATAAATAGTATCAAAAGCAAGTGAACTTTTGCCACTACCGGATAAGCCTGTAATAACCACAAGTTTATCCCTAGGGATAGTAACATCAATATTCTTTAAATTATGTTCATTTGCACCTTTTACTACAATTTTATCAAGACTCATAATTCTCCTACCCACATAAAAACAGATAGAGGCAGACTAAGAAAGGTCTGCCTCAAGTTTATTAATTTTCTTCAACAGAATTATTTTCTTCTGTTTCTTCCATTGGCATAACGAATGTGCCGTCCATTACAGCAGCAAAATCTTCGCCATTCATCTTTTCATACTTAATTAGATACTGAGCAACTTGGTGTAGCTTGTCAATATGTGTCTTTAGAATATTAACAGTCTTATCATAAGCATCAGTAATAATTGCATGAATTTCATCATCAATAGCAGCAGCAGTCTTTTCGGAATAATCCTTAACCTGACCCATATCTCTACCGATGAATACTTCTTGGTTACCACTACCATATAGGATTGGGCCTAGCTTGTCGCTCATACCAAACTTAGTAACCATCTTCTTAGCAGTATTTGTAGCCTTTTCAATATCGTTACTTGCACCGGTAGAAATGTCACCCATAATTAGAGCTTCAGCAACTCTACCACCTAGGCAAACAATAATATCTTCAAGCATTTCTTGTTTACTGTTGTATGACTTATCTTCAGATGGTAATGGCATTGTGTAACCACCTGCCATACCTCTTGGAATAATTGAAATTTCATGAACAGGGTCTTGTGTTTCACATTCATGGAATGCAATAGCATGACCTGCTTCATGGTAAGCAGTAAGTTTCTTTTCCTTATCAGACATAACCTTGGACTTCTTCTCAGCACCAACAACAACTTTCATTGTAGCGTCTTGAATCTGTTCCATTGTAATTGCCTTTAGGTTCTTTCTTGCTGCTAGAAGTGCTGCTTCGTTAAGTAGATTAGCAAGATCTGCACCTGTAAAACCGGCAGTAGTCTTAGCAATATCTCTTAGGTTAACATCAGGAGCAAGTGGTTTTTGTCTTGCGTGAACCTTTAGGATAGCCTCTCTACCTGCAACATCAGGGTAAGAAACAACAACCTGTCTGTCAAATCTACCGGGACGCATTAGAGCCGGATCAAGAACATCAGGACGGTTAGTAGCTGCAATTAGGATAACACCTTCGTTTGCACCGAAGCCATCCATTTCAACAAGCAACTGGTTAAGTGTTTGTTCTCTTTCATCATGGCCACCACCAAGGCCTGTGCCTCTCTGACGACCTACTGCATCAATTTCATCAATGAAAATAATACATGGTGAATTTTTCTTAGCAGTCTGGAACAAATCTCTAACTCTTGATGCACCAACACCAACGAACATTTCAACAAAATCTGAACCTGAAATTGAGAAGAATGGTACACCGGCTTCACCTGAAACAGCCTTTGCAAGTAAAGTTTTACCTGTACCCGGAGGGCCTACAAGTAGCACACCTTTAGGAATTCTGGCACCTAAAGCCTGGAACTTAGCAGGGTTCTTTAGGAATTCAACAACTTCTTCAAGTTCTTCTTTTTCTTCATCAGCACCGGCAACATCATCAAATGTTGTTTTGCGTTTTTCATCATTTTCGTTCTTAAACTTGGCTTTACCGAACTGCATTTCTTTGCCGCCCATTCCGCCCATTTTACGGAATACAAGCACCCAAACGAAAATAAGTATAACCATAATAATAACTGTTGGAAGAATATTATATAGTAAAGAGTTATCGGCAGCTCTCTGAATATCATATTCCATAGGTTTATCCTTATGGTTGTTGTTGTAATCAGTAATGTACTGGTCAACCTTGTCAATAAATAGCTGAGTTGATGCTAACTTATAGGTCATTGTACTTTTGTTATCAACCTTATCAATTAGCTTCATTTCGATTTCACCTGTACCGTCATTTACAGTGAAGCTCTCAACATTTTGTTTCTGGAACTGATATACAACATCACTGTATGTGCAGTTTGATGTACTTCTGTTACTAAACATAAAGAACATTACAAGTAACACCAAAACCGGAATAGCAATGTAAATCAGTTTTTTCAGATTATCTTTCTTCATATGATTCTCCTTGCTCTTTATTCCTCAGTATCTGAATATACAGATTCCTTAAGAACACCTATGTATGGAAGGTTTCTGTAATATTCGGTATAGTCAAGACCAAAGCCAACAACAAAAAGGTCATCAATTTCTTGACCGGAATATTTAACCGGTACTTCCTTTTTTCTGCGACTAGGTTTGTTTAGAAGTGTAGCAATCTCAACAGATGCACAGTTCTTAGCCTTAAAATACTGTAACATAAATGACAATGTGTTGCCACTGTCAATAATATCTTCAACAATTAGGATATCCATATTTTCAGCAGGTGTGGACATATCCTTAACGATATTTACTCTACCACTGCTTTCTGTACCTGAACCGTATGATGATACAGCCATAAAGTCAATTACACAAGGAATAGTAACATACTTCATAAGTTCAGCCATAAAGCAGATACTACCCTTTAGTAAACAAAGCAAAACCAGGTTCTTGCCCTTATAGTCTTTGCTGATTTGAGTACCAATATCCTTGGCAATAGCAGTAATTTGTTCCGGAGTTAATAAAACTTCTTTAATATCATTTTCCATAGTGAACCTCAATTTTGTGTAATTATTATCTTTACACATTCTTTCATATTATTTTTCACAACAGCTTTTTCAGAAACTGCTATGCCCTCTATCCAATGAACTTGGTTTCCATCAGCCAAAACAAGAAGGTTATCTCGCTTTTCCTCAGGAACTTTCAGTTCATTCATTAGTTTCTTTAGACTTTTTGTAACCTTCCTTTTAGCAAGAAAAATTGTATCACCTGCAAGTCGGTTACGGAGTCGAAGACTTGGAGTAATTATATCACTACTAATATAATTCTTACTAGCGAATTTGTCAAATTTTCCGTTAATTTTCACATTCTCAAAGGAAATAACTTTGTCATTATATACAATAGGCTTTCCTATGTTTATTTTTGATGAATAGAATTCAGTATCATTTGTCTTTGCTATTCTGAAAAGTCCTTGTTTGTTAATAGCAGATAAATTTTTCTTTAGATTTATTTTACCCCCATTTTCAATAATAGTCAAAGTTTCTTCTATATGTTTCCTAGAATATGTAAAATTATTCTGTCTAAACAAAATTGCAATTGCCTCTTTCAGCACAACAATGTTGGCATCTTTCAGTTTATTGGTTAAGTAGCCTTCCCCACTTTGGGCAATCTTTAGAAGTAGCTGACCACTTTTCTCAATATATTCTGCAATTTCACTTAATGTACTGTTCATTTGCAAAACAGTATTTTCAACAGATGGATTAATTTCTTTTAGCACAGGGATAACATTGTGACGAATTTTATTCCTTGTATATTCATCAGTAAGGTTTGTACTGTCTGTCACATACTTTAAACCGTAACCCTTACAATATTCTTCAATTTTCTCCCTTGAAGTATTGATAAGTGGTCTGATAATATAATCCCTAACCTTTGGAATACCGGAAAGTCCTTTTAATGAAGCACCTCTGGTCATATTATAAATTGTTGTTTCTAAATTATCATCAGAATTGTGGGCAGTTGCAATTTTAGCATTATATTTTTCTGCTAAGGAATTAAAGAATTCATATCTGCAATTTCTGCCACATTCTTCATGACTAACCTTTAGTTCATTTGATAATTTATCAACATCAACTTCTTTTACAAAAAGTTCAATGTTGTTCTGCCTACAAAGTTCTTTGCAAAACTCCATATCACTATTTGACTCTTCACCACGCAAATGGTGGTTAAGGTGACAAGCCATAACCTTAAGGTTATACTTGTCCTTTAACAAAACAAGATTATGAAGTAAACAAACCGAATCTGCTCCACCGGAAAGTGCAACAATTACAGTATCTCCATAATCGACCATATTATATTGATTTATTGTTAATTCAATTAAATTATTCATAGTTATGTTCTAATGAAGAGAAACGCATAAACTCACCTTGCCAATGAAGTTTAACTGCACTTGTTTCACCATGACGGTTCTTGGCAACTAAACATTCTGCTGAGTTAAGGTCAACTTGAGCGTTTGCAGCATCTTCTCCCTTATCTGCATAGTAACCTTCTCTATATAGGAAAAGAACAATATCGGCATCCTGTTCGATAGAACCGGAATCTCTAAGGTCAGAAAGCATAGGCTTATGGTCCGGTCTTTGTTCACTGGCACGAGATAGCTGAGAAAGACAAATTACCGGAACATTAATGTCCTTTGCCATAATCTTTAGATTCCTTGTAATTTCTGAAATTTCTTGAACTCTGTTGTTGGTAGCTTTTGCTGAACTCATAAGTTGCAAGTAGTCGATAATTACAAGGTCAACACCTCTAAGTCTTCTTAACTTAGCTTTCATTTCAGGAACAGTGATACCGGAAGTTTCATCAAGGTAAATCTCTGTTTTACCAAGAACATCACTGGCAGAAATAATCCTCTGCCACTCTTCATCATTAAGTTTACCTGTTCTAAGTTTAACACCACCAACAAGTGCTTCAACAGAAAGTAAACGAGATGCAAGCTGTTCCTTTGTCATTTCCAGAGAGAAGAAGGCAACCTTCTTCTTACTTTGAACTGCAACACTTCTTGCTATATTAAGAGCAAAAGAAGTTTTACCCATACCGGGTCTGGCAGCAAGAAGAATCAAGTCGGAACGGTTAAGACCTGTGATAACTCTGTCTAGGTCAGAAATACCTGTAGAAATAGGCTTGTAATTTTCATCCTCTTTACTTAGCTTTTCAAGTCTGTCAAATGTTTGATAGATAACTCTGTCAATTCTTTCAAGACCATCTACTGTTTTACCTTGACGAATATCAAAAATCTTCTGTTCGGCAGCATCAATCAGTTTATCCGGTTCAACAGTACCGGAACTTGCTGTTTCTATAATATCTCTTGACGCTTCAATTAACTGTCTTAAATTAAATTTATCCCTTACCAGTTTTGCATATTCAACTGCATTTGTAATTGAAGGACAACTGTTTGCCAAATCAAACAAATAGGTTTTGCCGGTAGCTTCATCAAAATCTTTCTCATACTTTAAAGCCTCCAAAAGTGTAACAGAGTCAAGTGGTCTGGACTCTGCAAACATTTCGGTCATTTTACCGTATATAACCTTATGGGTTTGAATATAGAAATAATCGGGATTAGGAATAATCTCAATTATACTATCAAGGCAACTTGGTTCCATTACAAGTGCACCTAAGACTGCTTGTTCAGCCTCAGGTGAATATGGCAAATTCATACTATCATAAGTACCTATCTCAGCCATAATAACCTCTTAAGCTTCTGTTACCTGTACTTTAATATTTGCAACAATACCGTTATATAGCTTTACTGTAGCATTGTATGTACCAAAAGCCTTAATATCTGTATCAAGAGTTACCTTTCTCTTATCTACAGAAATTGCATACTGTTTCTTAATTTCTTGAGCAATTTCCTTTGATGTAACAGAACCAAATAGTCTGCCGTTAGAACCTGCTTTTGCAGTCATTTTGAAAACCTGACCTTCTAGCTTGTTCTTACTTGCAGTTGCTTGTTTAATCTGAGTATCAATCTTAAACTGCTTACTGCTTTCAGCATTTTTTAGTTCGTTCATAGCCTTGTTATCAGCTTCGGCAGCTAGATTTCTTGGGAAAAGAAAATTACGAGCATAACCGTCAGATGTTTCTACTAGCTCACCTTTTTTACCTAAATTTCTAACATCTTGTTTTAAAACTACTTTCATTTTAAAATTCCTTTCTTCCTAAGTTCTTTAATTTTTGCAATTAGCATATTTTCTGCTATTTCTTGATTTTCAACCTCTAGCTGACAAGCTGCCATTGTTAAATGGCCACCACCACCCAGAGCCTCCATAACTACCTGTACATTCATTTTGCCATAACTTCGTGCAGAGATACCTATGGTTTTATTATCTATTCTAAATATTACAAATGATGAATTTACACCTTCAAAGCTAAGTAGTTCATCTGCTGCTTGAGCAGCAACTACTCTAACATTTTGTACACCATCATTTGCGTGAGAAATTGCAATAGTATCCATAACTTTTGTATTACAAACAATTTCAGACTTTGTTCTGTAGGCCTCAATATCACCTGAAAAAAGTCGCTTAACATTAATAGTATTGGCACCTTTCTGCTTTAGATAAGCTGCTGCCTCAAAGGTTCTTACACCTGTTTTGATAACAAAGTTCTTTGTATCCAGCATAATACCGGCAAGTAATGCTCCTGCCTCAAAACCACTTAAATAATCATCACCGATATATGAAATAATTTCAGAAACCATTTCACAGGCTGAAGAAGCTAGTGGTTCATGGAAAAAGATTAGTGCGTTATTGATAAAGTTAACCATTTTTCTATGGTGGTCAATTACAATAACCTTTTTGCACTTTTCATAAATTTCTTTACTTTCAATAAAGGTACTGATGTGAGTATCTAAGATAATAAGCAAAGTACCGTTATTTATTTTCTTAAGACCTTCAGCAGGTGTAATGAAAGCATTTTCAAGACCATTTTCTTTTGCTGAGTCAATAAGTTGTTTTGCATTACTTGTTCTTTCATTACAAACTATATAAGCCGTTTTGTTAAGTGACTTTGTGATTGTGCTATACATACCGATTGATGCACCAACACAGTCAAGGTCGCTGTAGTTATGTCCCATTAAGATAACATTATCAGCCTTTAGGATAGTATTCTTAATATTACCGGCAAAGGTTCTTGTACGAACTTTACTACGCTTTTCAACACCGGCAGAAACACCACCATAAAACTCATATTCATCATTAATAGAAACTGCTACCTGGTCACCACCTCTACCAAGTGCCATTTCAAGTGCTTTCTTAGCAGCCATATCACTTTCTCTGATACTGTCCTTACCTCTACCGATACCGATAGAAACTGTAGCACTTTTGCCTTCAAGTTTAATATCTCTGATTGTATCAAGGATTTTAAACTTACCCTCAGTAATTTCTTTAATAGCTGATTCTTCAAAGATTAGCATATATCTTGTTGGTGAAATTTTGGTATACATAGCATTGTTTTCACTTGCCCATTTCTGAACAGTTCTTTCAACTGCCAAAAGAATTTCACCTTCGGTTTCACCATCTGAGTCAGTATCAAAATCGTCTGCATTATCAAATAGTACAAATGCTACTGAGGCTTTCTTGTTGTAAAAATCATTTTCAATATTTCTATAATATGTATCGTCAATATAGTAAAGTACAGTAGTTTCTTTAGATAAATTACCAAACACTCTAAAGTACTTATCGTTTAATTTAAGCTTAATTGGCTTTTTAGAGATAAAGTCCCTTAGTCTTCTTGTACCGATATATGTATCTATCTTATAGCCTATTGGGTCTTTACCCTTTGACAATACATTTGTAAAGCTACTGTTTGTCCAAATAATATCATTATGAGGACCAACAATTGCTATAGGAAAATCAAAATTTTCCAAATATATTTTATCTACATCAGCAGTTCTTTCAACTGCTCCCTTTATCAGTCCTCTAACATATTTTCTGAATTTTAAATTCATAATAAGGACAAATGCTAAACTAGCCAAGGAAACAACAAATTCAACTATAAATAGATAAACATTATATCTAATTGAGATAAAAGACATTAAGCACATTAACACTGCAAAAATCAAGAACATAGGTGTTAATGACCATTTCTTTCTGTTCAATTTACTGCCTCCTTTCGGCTAAACTTTTAATCTAAACTTTTAATTTAAATTATACTTCCATTAAGATTGGTAAAATCATAGGACTTCTGCCTGTTTTATTAAAGATAACCTTTGAAACATCATCTTTAATTCTGTTCTTAATAACGCCCCATTCGTGAATGTTATTGTCACAACAATCATCAAGTACATATAAAGCAGTTGACTTAATATCTTTCATTAAGTCCTCACTTTCTCTTACATATACAAAACCTCTTGAAACAATATCAGGACCTGAAATAACATGACCGTCATATACATCAAGGGAGGCAACAATAATAATCAAACCATCCTGAGCAAGGTGCTTTCTGTCTCTTAATACGATACTACCAACATCGCCAACACCAAAGCCATCAACAAATACTTTACCTGCAGGTACTTTTGGTAATTCTTTCATAAAGTTTTCGTTAAGTTCAAGCTGAGTACCAATGTCAGCTATAAATGTATTCTTCTTGTCAATACCAAGAGAAACTGCAATATCCTGACTTTTTCTTAAATGCTTTTGTTCACCATGTACAGGAATATAGTACTTTGGCTTTACAAGACTTGTAATAATCTTATGTTCCTCAGCACAAGCATGGCCTGAAACATGGACTTCATACATTGACTCATAAACAACTTTACAACCTTTTTTGAGAAGTTCATCAACAACATTACCTACTGACTTTTCATTACCCGGAATTGGGTTAGCTGAAATAATAATAAAGTCACCTGTACCGACAGTAATCTTTCTGTGGTCAGAGAATGCCATTCTTGTTAGAGCTGACATTGGTTCCCCCTGTGAACCTGTTGTTACAAGAACAATCTCTTGTGGTGTATATTGTGGAATTTGGTCAATATCTATAATAATATTTTCCGGAATATCAATATAGCCAAGTTCATTAGCTACTTTCATATAGTTAATCATTGACCTACCGGAAAAAGCAACTTTTCTGCCAAACTTTTTAGCACAATTAATAATCTGCTGTGCTCTGTTAACATTACTTGCAAATGTTGCAATAATGATTCTTTCTTTTTCTGCCTTTTGGAAAAGGTTTTTAAAGCTATCATAAACAGTATGTTCTGTTGGTGTATAACCTTCTCTTGACGCATTTGTTGAGTCTGACATTAAAGCCAAAACACCCTCATCACCAAGTCTTGCAAATCTGTTAAGGTCAATCATACCACCTGAAATTGGTGTACAGTCAATCTTAAAGTCACCTGTATGAACAATAGTACCTGCAGGTGTATGGAGTGCAATTGCTACTGCATCAGGGATTGAGTGGTTAACATGAATAAACTCAGCAGTCATTTTTCCTAGTTTAACCTTATCACCGGCTTGAACTGTAATAAGTTCTGTGCTTTGTAATAGAGAATGTTCCTTCAGCTTATTCTCTACAAGACCTAAAGTTAAAGGTGTACCGTAAATTGGTGCTGACATTTCTGTTAATAGATATGGCAAACCACCAATATGGTCCTCATGACCATGAGTTAGCAAAATAGCCTTTACCCTATCCTTGTTCTGAATTAGATAAGTAAAGTCAGGTATTACAAGGTCAACACCTAACATTTCACCATCAGGGAAAGCCATACCACAATCAAGTACTATGATTTCATCTTCACATTCAAACAGTGTAATATTCTTACCGATTTCGTTAAGACCACCTAGGAATGAAATCTTAATTGATGGCTTTGGTTTTTGAATAGGCTTGTTATACTTTTTGCCGGTAATGTTAATTCGGTTACTGTTTCTTTTACTATTACTGTTAAAGTACTTTTTACTGTTACCCTTATTATTTCTGTTACTGTTCTTGCCATTGTTATTACGATTCTTATACTGATTTCTGTTCTGGTAATTGTTTCTTCTGTTATTACCATTATTTCTTTTGGCATTATTTTCTGAATTCACTTACTGTCCTCCGTCTTTCTTTATAATCTTTATATTAAAAAATATATGTATTAATGTGATGACACTCTAATAATTCCGTACAAAAGTATCAATTCACTATCAACCTAAATTAAAAAATACCGATGAGTTAGCATATTGTAACTAATGATATTACTCCACAATATAGTTATATTATATAATACTATTATTTATATTTAAAGTCAAGACCACAACCACCCCACAAAAACTATTTTACCAAGTAATGGATAAAAGTAGTATTGGCTTAATTTCTATAAATATAAGTTATTGAAATTTTTTATTTTATATGATACCATACAAAATATAGAAAAGAGGTAAATATGAAGAAAGTAGAAATTTTTACAGATGGTGCTTGTTCCGGTAATCCGGGTCCAGGTGGATATGGTGCTATACTAAGGTACAACGGTCATGAAAAAGAAATAAGTGGTGGTGAAAAAGAAACCACAAACAACAGAATGGAACTGCTGGCAGTTATTGAGTCATTAAAACTATTAAAAGAACCTTGTGAGGTTATGCTTTATTCTGACTCACAATATGTTTGCAATGCTTTTAACCTTGGATGGATAAAGAAATGGCATGCAAATAACTGGATGAGAAACAAGAAAGAATCAGTGAAAAACCCTGATCTATGGAAAGAACTATATGCACTTTGTGAAAAGCACAAGGTAACATATAATTGGGTTAAAGGTCATGCAGGTCATCCTGAAAATGAAAGATGTGACACTTTAGCAGTTAATTTTTATCAGCAATACTTATAATTAAACATTAATATTACAGAGAAAAAGAGGTTATCTAAAAAACAGATAACCTCTTTCTATATACCTAAAAAATCCTAAAATATATTACTTTTCTTTTAGCAACTTATTTAGTTCTTCCATAAATGTATTTATGTCCTTAAATGAACGATAAACAGATGCAAAACGAACATAAGCAACTTCATCAACAGCTTTTAGCTTTTCCATTGTTAACTCACCGATAGACTGAGAAGTTACTTCCCTATCCAGTGAACTTTGAAGTGTACTTTCAATTGAATCAACAATTTGGTCAACTTGTTCAAGAGAAACAGGTCGCTTCTCACAAGCTCTAAGAATACCTGCAGTTAGCTTATTTCTGTCAAAAACTTCTCTTGACTTGTCACGCTTTACAACAATAATCGGTACACTTTCGATTACTTCATGTGTTGTAAATCTCTTTTTACAATTTAAACATTCTCTACGACGACGAATTCTCTCTCCATCATCAGCAGGTCGAGAATCAATAACTTTACTTTCTTCGTAACCACAGTAAGGACACTTCATATTACCACTCCAAAATATAACTAAACTATGCGTTTATAATTCTATATTCACATTATACCACAATATATAGTAGAAACAAGTTAAAGTTTCATTACAAATAGGTTACAATATATCACTTTTTCTCAGTATTTATCTATATTATTCAATAGACACAAGGGAATTTTCTATTGTGTCTAACATTAATCAACTTTTTGTACAAATTTGTCGAATAAGATACATCTGTATTAACAAATGGTTATTGAATTATTATTATAGAATAATATAATGTATATAAAAAGAATGGTGATGAGATATGAATTTTCACATTAGTGTATATACCGTAGAAAATATATTCCTATGGTTAATAATTTACAGTGTTATTGGTTGGATATATGAAAGTACATTATGCTCAATAACAGAGAAAAGATTTGTCAACAGAGGTTTCCTAAACGGACCTTACTGCCCTATTTATGGGTTTGGTGCAATACTTGACATTTTAATATTAGGGTGGATAGAGAATCCCATACTATTATTTGTATTAAGTGCAATTCTTACTTGCACCCTTGAATATATAACATCATACCTTATGGAAAAGCTTTTCCATGCAAGATGGTGGGATTATTCAAACAGAAAGTTCAATATTAATGGCAGAGTTTGCTTAATCGGTGCAGTGGTATTTGGTACATTATCACTAATACTGATAAAGTTAGTTCATCCACTTGTACTGAAAATGATTGGTATGATGAATGACACTTTATTCCACACAATTGTTATTGCACTTGCAGTTATCTTTATTACAGATAATGTTATTACAATTGCAGGTTTCTGTCACTTTGATAAGAAAATCAAGAAATTTGCCGATGAATTTAAAATTCAAACAGAAAAACTTTCTGAAAATATTAAGGTCAAAACTGAGGATATTACTGAGGATATTAAAGTTAAAGCTGAAAATATTAAGGCAAAAACAGAAAATATTAAAAACAAAACTAACATTCAAGTGCCAAGTGTATTTTCCGATATTCAAGAGAATTTAGCTAAGAAATTTAACTTCCAAGAAAAAAGAATGTTAAAAGCCTTCCCTAAATTTAAATCTATTAATTATAACGAAGTCCTAGAGGACCTAAAAGAAAAACTAAAAATTAAAAGAAGAAAATAGTTTTCTTTGATGATTTTTAGTTTTAGTACAAATTAGCTTTTTCAATTTTGATTGGCTAATCTATAATTTGCATCAACAAATTAGAGTTTGTGGAGTTGTTTATGTAATGTAGGTTAATTAGATATCAACCGATTAATTCATTTAATTTATAGTTTTATCCCTCCTTCAGTCGATTTATAAAAGGTAAATTGCCGTACCGTCAATTTACAATCGACAGCTCCCTCGTCTGAGGGAGCCAAGCATAATATGTACAAACTTATAAATTTGTACATAATTAAAGAAATTGTACATACCTTGTTGCCTCCCTCGCTGAGGGAGGTGGCTTTGCGTATGCAAAGACGGAAGGAGTGATTGGAATTGTAAATTCATTTACAATTCCATATTAGTTGAAACTATCAAATAGCCCCACAAACCCTAATTTATCAAATAAAACCATACTTCCACCTACAATTATGTAGGTGGTTTTTTTTTCTGATAAATTCCATATATAGGATTATGGAATTTTCTGTTATTTTGTAGTACAATGAGATAAATTGAAAAGGTGTGATTTTATGTTTGTAGATAAAAACAAAGACTTGTACAAAGGTCTATTAAAGAAGATTATATTAATAGTAATCGGTTCAATTGTTTCAGCCTACGGAATTACACTTGCATTATATGCAGGATTTGGTGGTGCAACATTAGCAGTTTTATGGCAAGGTATTTCTGAAACATTCCATATAAGTATAGGTATGTCCTCATTTATAGTAGCCATTATAATGATTATGTTTTCATTAATATATGACAGAAGGCAAATTCATATTGGAACAATTATATATCAAGTGGTATATAGTGTATGCGTAGATTTATTTGCAAATTGTCACATATATAGTAAATATACATGGATAAACTTCTTTATTATGCTGTTAGGTGTGGTTTTATTTGCAATTGGAACGGGTTTATATGCATCAGCATCTCTTGGTAGAGGTTCATATGAGGCAGTTACCTTTGCATTAGCAGAAAAGAATAATTGGCAAGTTAAAATTGTTCGTGTTGTATTAGATATTCTGATGGTTGTTATAGGTGTTCTCCTTGGTGGTCAGTTTGGAATATGTACAGTTGCTACTGTTGTTATTTCCGGTCCGGTAATACAGTTTGTAAATACTAAATCTAAAAAGATTTTTAAATTGTGAGTAATTTTTAATACTATTCAGCCACCTGCAATTATGTAGGTGGCTACTTTATTTATAAGGATATTGTAGAACTTTTTATACTTTTGTGTTACTATAAAGAAAAATAAGACACAATATAGGTGAGAAAATGAAAGTTATTACTTTATGTGGAAGTATGAAATTTGAAAAAGAAATGAAGAAGGTAGCTTTCACTTTAGAAACAAAATACAATATGTGCGTGTTACAATGTGTATACAATGAAGAAAATTTAGAAATCACAAAAGATGAAATAACAGCCTTAAATCATGCACATTTTGAAAAAATAAAAATTTCAGATGCAATTTATGTAGTTAATTTTCAAGGATATATTGGTGAACAAGTAAGGAAAGAAATAGAGTTTGCTGAAAGCCTTGGGAAAGAAGTACTCTATCATACTCAGTTTTTAGCACAATAAAAATTATAATGTGAATTTTGGTAGTGAAACCCATTAAAAAGTATGATACCTAAATGAAAATTAATATACTTTGTCCTGTTATAAATTATTAAACACAAAAACGCTAGTAGAGTATTAAAAATTCTACTAGCGTTTTTTTATGGCGTTCCCGAGGTGATTCGAACACCCGACCTACTGCTTAGGAGGCAGTCGCTCTATCCAGCTGAGCTACGGAAACATTTTTTATTTTGATTTAATCTATTCCAAAATTTCCTGATTAATAAAATAATCAAGAAAAGGATAATTATAGTAAAAAAGCACTTTCATAAAGAAAGTGCTTTGGCGGAGGACAAGGGATTTGAACCCTCGCGCCGGTTACCCGACCTACTCCCTTAGCAGGGGAGCCTCTTCACCACTTGAGTAATCCTCCAAAAATAAACCGCCATTAAAATAAAAATGGCGGAGGGGAAGGGATTCGAACCCTTGGTACCTTTCGGTATCACTAGTTTTCAAGACTAGCTCCTTAAACCACTCGGACACCCCTCCGTGTTTCAACGATATTTATTATAGCAGAGGGTTTCCATATTGTCAAGAAAAATTTTCAACTTTTTTCAGTTTTTTTGAATTTTTATTTATTTTCTTCTTTCCTATTCTTTAGTATTCCCATCAATACTGGGCTACTGAGGATTTTATGAAATTAAAAAATTTTCAAAAAAACTTATAAAAATACTTTTTCAGCTATAAAAAATAATAAGAAATAAAGCGTAAACTCTAAAAAAGAATTTACGCTTTCGCTACTCGGTAATTAAATTATATCAAATAAAATATTCAAAAGTCAAGAAATATTTTACTGATTTCATTATCTCATGCGTCTTGCATGTCTCATTCTGCGTCTACGACGAGCTTTCTTCTTCTCGTTAATTGTAACCAGAACAAACACACTGCCCATTACGGCAATAACAACACATAGCCATTTAATTAGCTGAGAACTACTTTCATTTGTAATAGGAGTAACCTGTTCAAAGCTTTCGCTTGATGTTACACCTGCAAGTGCTTTACTTGCCAGCTGATTTGATTCTAATACAACAGACTTGTTAGTAGTTTCATCTGTTGTTGAAATTGGTTCAGCTATTGTAGTTGGTTCTTCAGTAGCTTCCTTAAATGTAAAGGTTGCAAGTTGCTTTTCTTCATTATTATCTTCTGTCTTTTCTTCAGCTTTAGCCTCTGGGTTAGCAACTGCATTTTTACTGAATAATGCTTTCTTTGTTGCACTGTCAACAGAACCTGTTACGGTGATTTCGTTGTAATCCTGGAAATCCTTAATAGCCTGTTCTGTATCTTCACCAAAGTAACCTGTTGCATTACCCTTTTCTAGGTAATTTAACTTGATAAGCTGATTCTGAATTGATGTTACATCTTTGCTATAATCACCAACAGAGATAATTTTTTCTTGTGTTTTCTTAGTTGTAGTCTTTTTAGTTGACTGTTTCTTTGTAGTAGTATTCTTCTTTGCTACAGTTGTAGGAGCTACATATACCGGAGCATTATCGGAATAAAGAATGTCTCTATCTGTTTTACCACAGATACCGTCAACAACTACACCGGCAGCAGTCTGGAATGCCTTGTAGGCTTTCTGAGTGTCTGTGCCAAAGTAACCTGTAATGTCACCGTTATAGAAACCAAGTTCTTTTAGTCTCTTCTGGATTTTAGTTACCTGACTACCTGAGTCACCTAACTGCCATGCTGTTTTCTTTTTCTTATGTTTCTTATTACTTGAGGAAGAGTCTGCAGTAGAACTCATATTACTAGGTGTCTTGTTAGATGCACCGTCTGAACCAAAAGAATATGTAACACCATCAATAGTTCTTGATGTATTTACGATATACTGACCATTTTCATAATAATAATACTGTCCGGCAACTTCCTGCCAACCAGATGTAGGGTAGCTTACACCTGAAATCTTAAACCACTGAGTCCAAGATTTGTTACTAATAGAGTCAAGACATACATTAGAGATTTCGTCACGAGCATCAATACCCATGCCACCACCAACATATACACCAACATGACCATACTGATAAAGACCAAGACCATGAATTCTTGGAATTGAACCGATTGAGCCTGATTCAGGAGAAGCAGCAATCATAGATTCTGTTACTCTCTCGCCACCGGCATATGAATAGATAAGTCCACTACAGTCAACAGAGCCAACTGAAGCACCACCCCAAACATACTTCCAATGTTCGTTATAAGCTCGATAAGCCCAACTTACCAATCCTGCACCTGACCCGGATGCAGAAGCAGTTGATGTACCGATTACTGTTGCACTTGCTAGAATTGCAACACATATAATCAGCGTCAATATTCTCTTAATTTTTGTCATAGATCAACCTCCAAAAATAAAAGCGTCTACCACACGCTGTTATAAGCAAATTACAATAATTACATTACTGTAACAAAATTATAACAAATTGATTACTATATTGCAAGGAAATCAAGACAATTTCTCAACATTTAGTGGATATTTATATAATCTACACAAGATTATTCTATATAAGAATTATGGATTGGTAACAATTTTGTTAATATTTTTCTTTATAAGAATTATCTTTGTAACTTTTAATAAATTCAATTGTAGAATAATGTAAAAAATCACTATATAAATAGACCTTTTGTCAAAATCTATCCCTATAGTGATGTGCATTTTGATATATGATTTTGATTTTTCTAATTTGTAATTTTAGTTACTGTTGTGTTGCATTATAATTTACCTAATTAGCATAATTATTTGTTATAGTTTTATTTTTAAATATTATTGTGTAATACAAATTAGGGTTTGTGGGGCTATTTGATAGTTTCAACTAATATGGAATTGTAAATGAATTTACAATTCCACCACTCCTTCCGTCTTTGCATACGCAAAGCCACCAGCCTCTGCATAAGTTCGCAAAGCCAAATATAAAATTTGGATGCTCACTTATCCCTCAGCGAGGGAGGCAAAATAGTTTGTACAAATCTAAAATAAGTACGCAATTTTTAAATAGTACAGACTTTATAAATTAGTATAAATTATGGTAAAGACAAAGGCTCCCTCGCTGAGGGAGCTGTCATTCGTGAATTGCAAAGCAATTCACCTTTTAAAGAATGACTGAAGGAGTGGTTGATATTTTAAACTTGTTTAAAATATCATCATAGATGAAACTTTCCTTTATTTCTAACTATAAAATATAATAAATATTATGAGTTACACAGTAGGGGCGAACAGTTAAGTAAACATCAAAGAAAACGAGCCGTAGGCGAAGTTTGATTTGCTAATGTGAACTTATGCAAAAGTTTTTATATAAAAAACTTTTGTAGTGAAACCCGTGAAAAGTGTGATACTTATGGGATTTTTGTCCTATTTACAGACTATAAATTTATTATAACTACATAGGGCAAAATACCTATATAAAGGCTGATTTGCTCGGTCCACCAATGGTGGACCCTACACCTGTTAGCCACACTATTGTTATAATAATAGGTATGATTATTTTGCAAATTTTCCTTTACCCACAATCAAAACTAAAAAGACAAAACCTAATTTGTTTAAACAATTTGCAAGGAAAATTTAAATATAATTATAATATAAAAGAAAATAACCACCTACTAAATGTAGATGGTTACTATGATTATTATTTTATTTTTTAGGTGAACTGTTAACCCCTAGAATGTGACAATATATGATATTACAAAAAGCAATATGCCACAAAATTATAAATTTAATTGATTAAACTAGGTTAACTTTATGATAAACCTTCTTACCCTTTTTGATAACAAGTTCATTATCGGTAAAGTCGTCTTCCTTAATTTCTAGGAAAATGTCAGTAACCTTAGCATCATTTACAGAGATACCGTTCTGATTAATAAGTCTTCTGCCTTCACCCTTACTTGAGATAAGTTCACACTTAACTAGTAAGTCAAGAATTTGGATACCCTCACCCAGTTCTTCCTTAGTTAGGTCAGTTGATGGCATATTAGCATCTTTACCACCACCGGCAAATACTGTTCTTGCAGTATTCTGAGCCTTAGTAGCTTCTTCTTCACCATGAACAAGTTTTGTTAGTTCAAATGCAAGAACTTCCTTAGCCTTGTTGATTTCAGCACCCTCTAGCTTTTCAAGTTCAGCAATTTCTTCTAATGAAAGGAATGTTAACATTTTTAGGCACTTAATAACATCACTATCATCAACATTTCTCCAATACTGGTAGAAATCATATGGTGAAGTTTTTTCAGCAGAAAGCCAAACTGCACCTGACTGTGTCTTACCCATCTTCTTACCTTCTGAGTTTAGAAGTAGGTTAATAGTCATTGCATATGCGTCTTTGCCAAGTTTTCTTCTGATAAGTTCAGTACCACCTAGCATATTAGACCACTGGTCGTCACCACCGAACTGCATATTACAACCATACTTCTTGTATAGTGCATAGAAGTCATAAGACTGCATAATCATATAGTTAAATTCAAGGAAAGATAGACCTTTTTCCATTCTCTGCTTGTAACATTCAGCTGTTAGCATTCTGTTAACACTAAAGTGTGCACCTACATCTCTAAGAACATCAACATAGTTAAGGTCCATTAGCCAATCTGCATTGTTTACCATTAGAGCCTTGTCATCAGAAAAGTCGATAAATCTGCTCATCTGCTTTTTGAAACAATCAACATTGTGCTGAATAGTTTCAGGTGTCATCATCTGACGCATATCAGTTCTGCCTGATGGATCACCAACCATTGCAGTACCACCACCGATTAGGGCAATAGGCTTGTTACCTGCCATCTGTAGTCTTTTCATTAGGCATAGTGCCATAAAGTGACCTACATGTAGGCTATCGGCAGTTGGGTCAAAACCAATATAGAATACAGCTTTACCACTGTTTACAAGTTCTCTAATTTCTTCTTCGTCTGTAACCTGTGCAATTAATCCTCTTGCAACTAGTTCTTCATATACGCCCATTTCCAGTTTCCTCTCATTCATTTAATTATATATTATATAGAGTATAACAAAAACATTTGATTTTGTAAAGAATTATCTTCTGCCACTTCTATTGTGATTGTTGTGGTGTCTGTTTCTGTTTACATTTCTGTTTTTGTTTTTATTATTGTTACGGTTATTTTGTTTACCCTGAGAATTCTTTTGATTTCTCATATTTTGTGGCATAGATACAAGACAGTTCTTGCCATTACCGATTAAGTCGGTTCTACCGGCTTTTCTAAGTGCCTCTACTACAATTTCCTTATTCTTAGGGTTAAAGTATTGTAGCAATGCTCTCTGCATATGCTTTTCTTTCATAGTCTTTGGCACATATACAGGTTCCAGTGTATATGGGTCAAGCTCTGTATAGAACATAGCAGTACTGATTGTACCCGGTGTTGGGTAAAAGTCCTGTACCTGTTCAGGTCTAATGTGTTCTTTCTTTAGGAACAATGCAAGTTCTACTGCATCCTTTAGAGTTGAACCGGGATGTGAACTCATTAGGTATGGTACAAGGTACTGTTCCTTACCCACTTGTTTTGTGAATTTATAGAATTCATCCTGAAATCTCTTGTAGGTTTCAATATGAGGTTTTCCCATTTTATCAAGGACTGCTGCTGAACAATGTTCAGGTGCAACCTTTAACTGACCACTAACATGGTACTTAACAAGCTCATGAAAAAACTCTTTGCTTTCATCTTCCATAAGGTAATCAAAACGAATACCTGAACGGATAAACACCTTTTTGATACCCTTAATTGCTCTCATTTCTCGGAGAATGTCAATATATTCTTCGTGATTAACTTGAAGATTTCTACAAGGCTTTGGTGCAAGACACTTTTTGTTCTTACACATACCATGTTCTTTTTGGAAAGTACAAGAAGGCAATCTAAAGTTAGCAGTTGGCCCACCTACATCGTGAATGTAGCCTTTAAATCTTGGATTCTTTACTAATCTTCTTGCCTCATCAAGTACACTTTCTTTACTTCTCACAGTAATTGCTCTGCCTTGATGGAATGCAATAGAACAGAAATTACAAGCACCAAAGCAACCTCTGTTGTGGGTAATTGAAAATTCAACTTCCTTAATTCCAGGTACACCACCTAATTTTTCATAACTGGGATGATAATACTTTTCATATGGTAAAGAATACACCCAATCAAGTTCTTCTGTTGTAAGTGGTGGCATTGGTGGATTTTGTACAAGGATGTACTTACCATGTCGCTGAATAACTGTTCTGCCTCTTACTGCATCAGCCTCTTCAAGTTCTTTCCTAGCAGCAATGGCATAGTCCTTTTTGCTTTCACAAACCCTTTCATAGCTTGGTAAATCAACTACAGGACCGGGCTTATATTCACTTGTAGGTACATAGTAACAAATACCCTTAATATCTCTTAACTGCTTAACAGACTTACCTTGTGCAAGTCTATTGGCAATTTCTATTGTTTGATTTTCACCCATACCATAGGTCAAAATATCTGCTTGGCTATCAAATAGAATTGACTGTCTTACAGAATCATCCCAATAGTCATAGTGGGCAAATCTTCTAAGTGATGCCTCCAGTCCACCAAGAATAATAGGTGAATCAGGATATAGCTTTCTAAGAATTCTACTATACACAATTACTGCTCTATCAGGTCTTTTACCTGATTTACCACCTGCAGTATAGGCATCATCAGAACGCTTTTTCTTATTTACTGTATAGTGTGCTACCATTGAGTCAATGTTACCGGAAGTAACAAAGAAACCTAGTTTTGGCTTACCGAATGGATTGAAGTTTCTTTCATCTTTCCAATTAGGTTGTGAAAGAATTGCAACCCTATAACCTTTAGCCTCTAAAACTCTTGAAATAATAGACACACCGAATGAGGGATGGTCAACATAACTGTCACCTGTTACAAAGACAAAGTCAATTTCGTCCCATCCTCTTTCTTCAACTTCTTCTACTGTAATCGGAAGAAATGCCATAGCTCTTACTCCTGTGAAGTTTCTTCTTCACTTTCTTTTCCTAAATTATTTTTTCTTTCAAGCCAATCTTGATAAGTCATTAGAACTTCTCTTGGCTTACTGCCTTGGTGTGGTCCTACAATACCCAAACTTTCCATTTCGTCAATCATTCGTCCTGCTCTTGCATAACCAACCTTTAGTCTTCTTTGTACAAGGCTTGTTGATGCTTGTCCTGCATCAATAACAATCTTGATAGCTTCTTCTATCTTTTCATCAAGATCCAAGTCACTGTTGCCATCCTTATTGTCAGCTTCCATTCCCTCAACTGTGATTTTCTTGATTCTTGCTTCAACTTCTTCGTTGTACTGGGAACGGTGGTGGTTTTTGATATATCTTGTAACACCCTCGATTTCTTTATCACTGGCAAAACAACCTTGAACACGAATTGGCTTTGGTGCACCAACAGGTGAATATAGCATATCACCTTTACCGATTAGTTTTTCTGCACCACCAAAGTCAAGAATTGTTCTTGAGTCAATATTTGAAGAAACCTTTAGTGAAATTCTTGATGGAATGTTAGCCTTGATAACACCTGTAATAACATTTACAGATGGTCTTTGTGTTGCAATAACAAGGTGCATACCGGCTGCTCTTGCCATCTGTGCAAGACGGCAAATGCTTTCTTCTACTTCTGAAGGTGCTGCCATCATAAGGTCGGCAAGTTCATCAATAGCAATAACACAACGGAACATTTTTTCTGTTCTAACAGGTAGTCCGTTGATTTCCATAACCTCAGGTTCTTCACCCTCAGGTACATTTTGTTCTGCAATAAACTGCAAGTTACTTTCAATTAAATCATTATAAGAATTAATATCCTTACAATCATATTCTGAAAATAGCTGGTATCTCTGTAGCATTTCACTTACTGCCCAGTTAAGTGCAGCTGCTGCTTTCTTAGCATCGGAAACTACAGGAATAAGCAAATGAGGAATACCTTTATATTTAGAAAATTCAACCATCTTAGGGTCAATAAGTAGAAACTTAACTTCATCAGGGGTTGCTCTGTATAGAATACTCATTAGCAATGAGTTAACACAAACAGATTTACCTGAACCTGTTGTACCTGCAATAAGTAAGTGAGGCATTTTTGCAAGGTCAGTTGTAACAATCTCACCACTAATATCTCTACCCAATACACAAGTTAATTTACTCTTAGCATTTCTAAATTCATCACTGTCAATCAGCTCACGCATAGAAACCATTGATACTACCTTGTTAGGTACTTCAATACCTACCGCTGCTTTACCCGGAATAGGTGCTTCAATTCTTACACCGTTGGCTGCAAGGTTAAGGGCAATATCATCTGCAAGGTTGGTGATTTTGCTAATCTTAACACCTGGAGCAGGTTGAAGTTCATATCGAGTAACTGATGGACCTCTGCAAATATTTGTAATCTTAACCTTAACACCAAATGAATCCAGAGTTGAAACAAGCTTTTCAGCTTTTTCTTGCATTTCGTTTCTAATATTAGATGCATTTTTGTTTTCGGCAAGTTTTAGTAGCTGAATTGGTGGGAACTCATAGTTACTATGCTTTTCGTTACCACTAGCCTTAATCTGTTCATCAAGGGCTTTTGTTTCATCTTCAATTTCAGCAGTATCAACAGACTGGTTAGCAAGTTTTGCTGCATCTTTAAGTGCTTGAGTTTTTTCTTTACGAACATTCTCTTTAATAGCATCTAAAGTTGATGGGTTATCATTTTCAATCTGTTGATTTGCCTTTTTGATAATATCAATTAAATTATCAGTTTCATCTCTCTGTTTAACAAGAGAAGTATCTGCATTAGCATTTGTATCCCTATTATCTGTATTTTTATTTTCGTTAGAAGAATTATCTTTCTTTTTCTTTCTGATTGGACCGTCTAGTGGAATATCTATCGGACCATTATAAGTAGGTACAAGACTTTCTTCTTCATAAGGCTTTTCAAGTTCTTTTTGCTTTTCCTTTTCAATTCTTTCTTGCTTACGAATTTCAGCTTGATGCATTGCTTTTTCCATAGGCTTTCTTGCTGCCTTTGCAATATCAAGAAGTGAAACACCTGTAATAATAAGTAGCAATACTAAAATCAAAAGTACAAGTAGAATAACCGAAATAGTGTTACCTAATCCGTAACTCATAGGGTAGCCAAGTAATGCACCAAAAAGTCCACCACCACGACTGACAAAAGAATCTCCGTTAAAACCTGCCATAAATTCATGACCAAGTTCTACAAAGTAATTGCCCTTTTGATATCCACTAAAAATGTACCACAATGTACAAGCTAAGAACACTGTTAAAGCACAGAATCCCACCTTAGCTTTTAGTCTATGTACTTCCTTTTCCTTAGCAGTCATAATTGCTATATATAATAATGAAACAGAAATTAAAACTGCTGAACCACCAAAGATACCGTAAATAGAGTTGCTGATAAAACTCCAAACAAAGTTACCTTTGATAAATAACAAACAAAAAGACAGAACAGCTAAGGCAAGTAAAATAATTGCTCTTACTCTGTAATTTGCAGGTTTCTTTTCTTTCACAGAGGAAGGCTTCTGACTTTTGCTTTTATTATTTACTTTTCCTTTACCGGAATTAGAAGTCTTTTGGGCAGGGGATTTTCCCTTAGTCTGTTTAGTAGACTTCTTATCTGTATTTTTTGTCGCCATTAATTAACCTTCTTTTACTATAGTGGAGTGTGTGAGAAAATGTTGAAACCACAATTCATCTCAATTAGTGCAATAATAATACCCACAATACCGATTACTGCAGTATAAATTGCGAATATGTACATCTTATCTGTCTTTAAGAACCATTTAAAAATCAAAATTGCTAAGTAACCTACAACTGCAGAAACTACCATACCAATAATAAGTGGAGCGATTCCAAGTTCGGCAGTAGGTGATACATTTGAGCCTAAAGCATCTTTTAGTTCAAAAACTGCTGATGCTAAAATTGTAGGAATACCTAGGATAAATGTATAGTCAATAGCCTTTTGCTTGTTGATACCACGCATTTCACCAACTGCAAGAGTTGAACCTGAACGAGAGATACCCGGTAGTGTAGCAAATACTTGCATTACACCAACACAAATTGCATCAAGAACATTGTAGTTCTTTCTACCGTCTTCATTTTCTAAATCTTTTCTTGAATGAATTGCATGAGTACAAGTACGCTTATTACAAGCAATACCAATCCAAAGTAAAATTGAAGTGATAACTAGGAAACTTGCAACATAAATTAGGTACTTGTTACCTGAGAACATTTCTGATACATCTTTAAATACCATATCTGTACCCGGTACAGGAACAAATAGTAGGAATAGTGGAAGTAAACCGATAATAAGCATAAAAATCATATTTTCATCATCAGTTCTGTTTTTCCAACTAAACTTACCTGTGAAAATCTTTTTGATTAAACCGAAGAATGACTTTATCAAACTCCAAAGTAATTTGTAATAGAAAATACAAACTGCAAACAATGTACCAACATGAAGCATAATGTTAAAGAAGAAGTTGCTTTCTCCATCAACACCAAAAATATGTTGTACAAGTGTTAAATGTCCGGATGATGATACAGGTAAAAATTCAGTTAAGCCCTGAACAATACCCATAACCACTGAATAGATATAATCCATAATTCTCTCTCCTTATGTAACTGCCGAAGCAGTTATTTTTGGTTTTTTATCATATCATAAAGTGAAGAAATTGCCTCACTCAATGTGCCTACCGAATCAATTAAGCCACATTTTACGGCTTTCTCCGAATCAAGAATTGTGCCAATATCCGTAACAAGTTCTCCTGTATTCAGTACAAGGCTGCTGTACTTTTCCTTTGAAATGTTGGAATTGTCACTGACGAAAGTGTTTATTCTCTCTTGCATCCTCTGAAAATACTCAAAACTCTGTGGCACACCAACAGTAAGACCGTTTGTCCTTACAGGATGTGCAGTCATTGTGGCACTTTTTGCAATAAAACTTTTCTTTGCCGATACTGCAAGTGGTATACCAATTGAATGACCGCCACCAAGTACAATAGAAACTGTTGGTTTCTTCATACCGGCAATAACCTCAGCAATTGCAAGTCCTGCCTCTACATCGCCACCAACTGTATTAAGCAAAATCAAAAGCCCCTTAACATTTGGGTCTTCCTCTACCGAAACCAGCAAAGGAATAATATGCTCATACTTAGTTGTTTTGTTCTGACTTGGAAGAATATAATGTCCCTCAATCTGTCCGATAATTGTCAGACAATGAATCAAGGTATCTTCCCTACCTGTTAAGACTGAACCGATATTTTTAATTCCCTCTGCATTTTCGGCAGATAGTGACGCCTCATCGTTTTGTTCGTCATTTTCTTGATTAGATTTTAAATTAAAGTTATCTACATTATTCATTATATACACCTCAGCATTAGTTTTTGCCAAAGTTCAGATATAATGTACAAACTCCATATAATTATATCATTATATATATGTTTATTTCAAGAATATTTTTCCCATTTTATCCTTAAATTAATGATTGAAAATTGTATATAATGTGATATAATTAGAATAATAATATTTTTGGGAGGAAATAATTGAATAGTAATGTAATATTAGGAATTGTTATAGGGCTACTTATCCTATGCTCTAGTTTCTTTTCCTGTATAGAAACTGCTTTCTCTTGTGTTAGTACAGCAAGGCTAAAGAATGAGGAAAGCAAAGGTAACAAGAAAGCAAAAAATGCTCTCTTTATCACAGAAAATTTTGATAAAGCACTAACCACAATATTAATTGGCAATAATGTTGTGAACCTTGGTTGTTCATCTTTGGCAACTGTACTTTGTATGAATATTTTTCAGAATTTTGCAGCTGCAATTTCAACTGGTCTTACAACACTGCTTGTACTTATCTTTGGTGAGATTATTCCAAAATGTATCGGTAAAGAAAAAAGTGAAACTGTAGCGCTTAACACTGCAATTATTCTAAAAGGTTTAATGATTGTACTTACTCCACTGTCATTCCTTTTCATTGCAATTAAAACCGGTGCATTAAAGTTACTTAACATCAGAAATGACTCACCTACTGTAACAGAAGATGAACTAAAATATATTATTGAACATTCTGAAAATGAAGGTGTACTTGAAGAAGAAGAAAGTGAAATGGTACAGTCAGCCCTAGAGTTTGATGAAAAGTCAGCCTTTGAGGTACTTACTCCAAGAGTTGATATGTTGGCACTTGACATTGATGATGACTTTGAAACTAACAAAAACAAAATTCTCACAGAAAGATACAGTAGAGTTCCTGTATATAAAGAAAATCTTGACAATATCCTAGGTATTCTTTACACAAGGGATTACCTGGAAGAACTGATTGAAGGTAAAACACCTGACATTAAGTTACTTATTAATGACGCATTCTTCACATACAAAAGCAGAAAGCTAAGTGCATTAATGAATGACCTTAGAAAAAATCAAGTTAATATGGCAATTGTTACTGATGAATATGGTGGTACACTTGGCATTGTAACAATGGAGGACTTGATTGAAGAAATTGTTGGTGAAATCTATGATGAAGATGAGGACATAGAGAAGGAGTACACAAAGTTAAGAGAAAATTGCTACTTTGTAAGTGGTGACCTTGAATTTTACCAACTGCTTGAACTTACCGATAGAGAGGACTTTGACAATGATACAGAAAGTCATACTGTTGGTGGTTTTATCTTTGAACATATGGGAAGAATCCCTAAAGAGGGAGATAAGTTTGAGATTGATGGACTTTCTTTTGAAGTTTATAAGGTTGAAGAAAGAAGAATCATCAGTGCAATTGTTAAGGTTGACCCATCAAAAGTAAAGAAAGAAGAAGAGTAAATTTTAAATTTTATATAATTAAGTAATTTGTTTTAAACTAGGTGGTTACCCCACCTAGTTTTTCTTTTGTTTTTATCTTGATTTTTAATTTTGATTGTGGGTTAAAGTAAATTTTATAAATTTCGATTGTGATAATCTAAATCAGTTCTACAAATTAGGTTTTTTGGAGTTGTTTATGTAATGTAGGTTAATTAGATATCAACCGATTAATTCATTTAATTTATAGTTTTATCCCTCCTTCAGTCGATTTATAAAAGGTAAATTGCCGTACCGTC
>JBQKHY010000015.1:0-55290 GCA_052118065.1 Ruminococcus sp. LCP21S3_E8
ATAATTATTTGCGGTCATTTTTAATTTTTTGAACTGAATAAACGGTCAATAAACGGTCACCCGAGGATTTTTGCATAAATTTGGTTGAATTAGATAAAAGAAAAAACACCCGAAAACCGCATACCTAAGCCGTTTTCAAGGTGTTTTGTTTGGCAGGGGCAGAAGGACTCGAACCCTCGGCACGCGGTTTTGGAGACCGCTGCTCTACCAACTGAGCTATACCCCTATATTCTCGAACAATGGTTATTTTATCATTAAATTTACCATATGTCAAGTGGTTTTATAATATTTATTGTGCTATTTTGTAAATTGTCAAAAAATTTCTATTTGTAACCTACCAGCATAATGATTTTAGTTGAATAAGTGATAAACTTATATCATTGATTAACATAATAATGGGGTGCAGTTTATGGAATATTATAAATTAGGGGAAGATGAATCTCCACTTTTTAAGTGTGATTGTTCAGATGATTTGAAAATTATTTTAACCAATTTAAATTTTGTGTTTATAAATATAAATAAAAGGTTACTGCATAGTGATGAAGCAGTTGTAGAGGTAATTCCTAAGGATGATGTAAAGTTTTATAATGAAAAGCCACAGATTAAGCAACAAGGTTCTTTAGTTGAAATGTACTTTAAACATCAGGAAAAATCAGTAACTTTCAACTCAAGAATGGATGCCTATAAATTTGTACATACTGCAAATGAACTTCTCACAGGTCACACTATGGCAGAAAGAGGTGCTGCTAAGGTTAAGGATGGCATTAATCTTGTGGATGACACTTTAGGATTTAGCACAGTGGATACAGTGAAAGGTGTTATTGAGAATGGTGTTATCGGTAGTATTTTTGGTGGAATTGGAAAGAAAAAGAGCAGAACTAAGAAAATATCAGGTAAATCTAACACCATAAGAGAGTCTGCGAAAAAGTCACTTCAAAGTGGTGTTGATGCACTACAACAAAAGAATGCAGAGAAAAATATTAATGAATACAACAAGCAACTTGATAGTCTTAAAAAGTTGAAGGACTTAGTTGATAAGGGTGTGTTGACCGAAGAAGAATTTGAAAAGAAAAAGAAAGAAATTTTGGGATAATACAAAAGCCAACCGGTAATTTGGTTGGCTTTTTCATACTATTATAAAGTTTTATGAATTTAAATATTCTTGCAAATCGTTAAATCCGGTTCTCATTTGACTATATCCGTGATTGTAGTAAGTGATTTTCTTATTATAGTCATCTTCGGTACGGGAAATTTCCGGAATTGTAGGACGAATAACAAAAACTTTATTTTGTTTTTCAAGTTCAGCTAATTGGTCAACTTGTTTTTTGTAAGTTTCAGGTCTGCTTAACATAGTGTTTAGAAAATTTTTATGTAAAGCAAACTTAGCTTTGTACAGCAAATCCATACCTTTTGAAGATGATGTGTATTGATGAAGTCGTCTGGTTTGGATTACAACAATTTTCTTATAACCAAGTTCCATAGCTCTTTCATATGGTAAAGAGTCGGATACACCACCATCATAATATTTTTTACCGTCAATTTTTACTGCTTTTGAAATGATAGGTAGTGAACTTGATGCAGCACCAATGTCAAGTAATCTTTTTTCATCAGATTTTTCTGTTAAGAATTCAGCCTTGCCTGTTTCTAGGCTAGTTACAACAATTTCATTTGTTACTTTACTTGCAAAATATTTGTCAAATCTAAATGGATATTGTTTGTAGGGAAATTCGTAAAAGGCTTTCTTTAGGTCAATAAGTCCTTTGCCTCTTTTTAATGAACCTTTACCAATCCATTCATCAGATTTATTGGTAGGGAAAAGGCAATTTTTTGTTCTGTTTTTCTGTTCTGCAATGTAACTTAATGCGCAACAAGTACCTGCTGATACACTGGCAACATACTCAAACTGCATATTTTGTTCCAATAAATAGTCCAAAGCACCGGCAGTAAATAGCCCTCTAATAGCTCCACCCTCAAGAATTAATGCTGCTTTCTCCAAAACTAAAACCTCTTTCTTATATAATAGGGAGCAATTTCTTGCTCCCTAATTGAAATTATTTGTTCATATCTGCAATAATATCTGCAATAACTTCT
Source organism: Ruminococcus sp. LCP21S3_E8 (assembly GCA_052118065.1). Taxonomy (GTDB): domain Bacteria; phylum Bacillota; class Clostridia; order Oscillospirales; family Acutalibacteraceae; genus Ruminococcoides. The sequence continues at coordinate 2,092 of JBQKHY010000015.1, forward strand.
CTTTCGTCAAGGTGATACTTAACACCCTTAATTTCTAGGTAATCTTCATGTCCTTTACCTGCAAGAACAATAATGTCACCATCTTCTGCATTTTCCATACAATAACGAATAGCATCCTGTCTTTTTGGTACAACAACATATTTACCGTTAGTCTTTTTAAGACCACCTTCAATAATGTCATTGATAATGTCCATTACATCTTCATCACGACTGTTGTCCTCAGTTAAAACTGAAAGATCAGCAAGTCTTCCGGCAGTTTCACCCATTTCATATCTTCTAACCTTAGGACGGTTACCACCGGCACCAAACAGAACAATCAGTCTGTGTGGATTGTATTCTCTAAGTGTTTCAAGGATGTTTTCCATTGATAGTGCATTGTGAGCATAGTCAATAAGTAGTGTATAGTTACCCGGAACTTTTACTGCTTCAACTCTACCTTTAACCTTAACAGTATCAAGACCTTTCAAGATAGCTTCATCAGAAATACCCATTTCAATTGCAGTAGTCATAGCAGCTAATGCATTATATACTGAGAATCTACCGGGAATTGCAACATTAACATCAAGTGTCTTAAGACCTTTTGTTTTGAAGTTTACACCGATATATCCCGGTTTTGAGATTAGATTGTCGTTATAACCTACAATATCAGCCTTTTCACTAAAGCCGTATGTTGTAATATCACAAGTAGCATTTTCAGTAATTCTGTCGAATACCTTGTCATCAATGTTGAAAATGCCTTTCTTGCATTGCTTAAATAGTAAAGCCTTGCATTGTAAATATTCTTCAAGGTCTTTATGTTCACTGTCTCCAATATGGTCATGGCTAAAGTTTGTGAAAATACCATAGTCAAAGTAAATAGCATCTGTTCTGTGCCACTTTAATCCAAGGGAAGATGCCTCGATAATCATAACTTTACAACCTGCATCAACCATCATTCTCATAGCATGTTGAATTTCGTATGATTCAGGAGTTGTGTTGTTAGTTTTGTAAATTTTGTTTCCTATAATAATACCAAGTGTACCGATTGTACCGGACTTGATACCTTCAGCATCCAAAATGCTTTTTAGCATTGCAACAGTAGTTGTTTTACCTTTTGTACCGGTTAGAGCGATTGTAGTCAGTTCTTTTTCAGGTTCACCAAAAAGCATTGCACTCATATAAGCAAGAGCTTTTCTTGTGTCATCAACCTTGATAACTGTAATATCCTCAGGAATATCTACACTATCGGAAATGACAACTGCACTAGCACCGGACTTAACTGCTTGTGGTACAAACTTGTGACCATCAACATTGTAACCCTTAAGTGCTACAAAAACTGTACCGTCAGTTACCTTTCTGCTATCATAAATAACATCGGAAATTTCAGTTTCTGTGTTTCCTTTAATAAGAGTGTACTCTATATTTTGTAAAATTTTTGAAAGTTGCATAAAATACCCTTTCTGTGGAATTAACTTCCATCTTTATTTTCTATATAAAATGTATAAGCTAAATTTACAACTTTTTTTAAGGTTTGTCAAACAACATATTGTGCCATAAATTTTATTTTTGGTTATTTTACACCATAGATACGAAAAATAGTGTAGAAATAGGGGAGAATTCATCAGCAAGACATTTGGACTTCACATATTTTTCAATTAGTGGAAAAATGAATTGACACTTTGCACAAATGGAATATAAGCAAATTGAATAATAAAAAGGTTATTAATTTGTGCAATATACACATTAGCAAATATTTCTATTGTTATTTTGCATAAATTTAATCCTCAGTTTTATAACTTTAGATAAAAAGTACAAAGGGAGTTGAAATTTACCCCTATTTTGTGGTACAATTTAGTCAAGTGATATGGTGAACGAAAGTTCTATCCTGAGGGAACAAGTAGTTACCGACACAAATTATTTATCTCTTTACAAAGGAAGGAAAATTACAATGAAAATCAAGAGAATTTTATCATTAGTTCTCGCAGCTGCTATGATGGCAGTTGTATTTGTAGGCTGTAGTAAGTCAGAAGATAAGACATCTTCAACAGGCGGTGCTGCAAAAACAGTAGAAGTTGAAAAGAACGCAAAGCTAAAGCTATGGGGCCCAGCTGCTTCACTTTCTATCTTAAAGGAACAGGCTAAGGCTTTTGAAAAGAAGTATGCTGACAAGAATGTTAAAATCGAAGTTGTAGCACAGGAAGAATCAGATGCAGGTACTCAGGTACTTAATGACTCTGAAGCTGCTGCTGACGTATTTGCATTCCCTTCAGATCAGCTCACAAAGTTAACACAGGCTAAGGCTCTTCTACCTGTAAATAACAACTATGTTGATGATATTTCAAAGAATCATACAGCAGCTGCTGTTGATACAGTTAAGGGTGACCTAAACGGTAAAGAAGTTCTATATGCATTCCCAGAAACAGATAACGGTTACTATCTAGTATATGATAAGTCAGTTATTTCTGATGAAGATGCAAAGTCATGGGAAGGCGTTCTTGCTGCATGTAAGAAAGCCGGTCGTCAGTTTATTATGAATGCCGGTGATGGTTATTATGCATGTATGTTCCCATTCACAGGTGGTCTAAAGATAGACGGTCTTGAAGGTGACGCTCAGGATACTCAGAAGTTTAACAAATATGACGAAAATGAAGTTGCAGAGACAATGTCAGCTTTCTCAGAACTTTTCCACAAGTATAAGGATACATTTGTATCTGCATCAGTTGATAAGGTAAGTGCCGGTTTCTCAACAGCTAAGAGAACATGCGGTGCCGGTATCGATGGTACATGGAACGCAGCTGTTAACAAAGAAGCTCTAGGTAAGGACTTCGGTGTAACAGTTCTACCAACAATCAATGTTAACGGTAAAGACAAGAAGACAGTTGCTATGATTGGTTATAAGTACATTGGTGTTAAGTCAGTTACTAAGTTCCCTAACGCTTCAGAAGAACTAGCTAACTACCTAGTAAGTGCTGAATGCCAGAAGACAAGACTAGAAAAGTTAGGTTGGACTCCAACAAACAAGGGCGTTGAAGTTGAAGGTAACGACGCTATTAAGACAATGCTAGAAGAAGCAAAGACGTTCGTTGTTCAGGCTAACATCATCCAGGCATTCTGGGATCCAATGGCTAACCTAGGTAACAAGGTTTACAAGCCTGACGAAAAGAGCGATGTAGCTACAATGAAGACACTTCTAAAGGATACTTTAACAAACATCAACAGCTAATTTAATTAGACTGTTAATCGTTAAGATTTTTAAGTGCTGGAGATAACGGGAAGTTATCTCCAGTATTTATGAATGGAAAATAAAGTATAAAGGAGTGACGTCATGAAATACATAGATTATATCCAGCTAAATCCTTTCCAGAAGTTTGGATATAAGTGTAAGAATTTCTTTGTGAATTTACCACATAATCTAGCTAAGTTCTTTATTATGATCGGTAACTTCTTCAAGAGATTATTCTTAGGTATAGGTCACGGTTTTGCAAACTTTGGTAAAAGATTTGCTAAAGGTGACTGGGCAACAAAGTTATCTTACCTTATTATGGGTATGGGTAACATTAGCAAGGGACAGTACATTAAGGGTTTACTATTCTTAGTTATTGAAGCTGCTTATGCAATGTTCCTAATTTTCTTTGGTATCGACCAGCTATCACAGTTCGGCACACTTGGTACTCAGGAAGGCGGACTTGGTATTGACCCTACAACAGGTGCTTACGGCTATGTTGAAGGTGATAACTCAATGCTTATCCTTCTATACGGTGTTACAACAATCGTTGTTTCAGTTGTATTCCTAGTATTCTATATTATGAATACTAAGTCAGCTATAAAAGTTCAGGAACTAAAGGCTGAAGGTAAGCACATTCCTACATTTAAAGAAGAATTAAAGCAGTTTGGTGACGAGAAGTTCCATATTACACTTCTTTCTCTACCTTGCTTACTAATTGGTGTATTTACTGTTCTACCACTTATCTTTATGGTGCTTATTGCATTTACAAACTATGACCACAGCCACCAGGTTCCTGGTCACTTGTTTACATGGGTAGGCTTACAGACATTTAAAGATGTATTCAGTAATGTTGGCGGTGCTAACATGGGTGAAACATTCCTAACATTGACTGAATGGACAATCATTTGGGCTATTTTTGCAACATTCCTAAACTACATCTTTGGTATGATTGTTGCTCTAATGATTAACAAGAAGGGCATTAAGCTAAAGTCTCTTTGGAGAACACTATTCGTTATCACAGTTGCTGTTCCTCAGTTCGTTACTCTACTAGTTATGAACCAGATGCTACAGTTCAATGATGGTGCTATTAATATCCTACTACAGAACCTTGGCTTAGCTAAGGTACACTTCCTAGATGGTTCTGCTTTAACTGCTAAGATTACAGTTATCGTTGTTAACCTATGGGTAGGTATTCCTTACACTATCTTGATTACATCCGGTATTCTTATGAATATCCCGGCTGACCTATATGAATCAGCTACAATCGATGGTGCCGGTCCTGTTAAGAGCTTTATGAAGATTACTCTTCCATATATGCTATTCGTTACAACACCATATCTAATTACAACATTTATCAACAATATCAATAACTTTAACGTTATTTACTTGTTATCCGGTGGTGGTCCTACAACAGAAAAGTTGTATGGTGGTGCCGGACAGACTGACTTGCTTGTTACATGGCTATTTAAGTTGACAATGAGCGAACAAGACTACAACTATGCTGCTGCTATCGGTATCTTAGTATTTATTGTTTGTGCATCCTTGTCACTAATTACATTTAACATGACAAAATCTGCTAAGGATGAGGAGGCATTCTCATGATAAAAAGTTACAAGTTAAGAAGAAATATCTCAAATGCCGTTGTTTATGTAATCCTTGCAGTTATGGGGATTATTTGGGTATCTCCACTAGTTTGGATGGTTCTTCACTCATTCAGAGGTGAAGGTACATCAGCTGTTCATTATCTAATCCCAAAGACATTTACTTTCCAACATTACATTAACCTATTTACTGATACAACAATCTTGAACTTCCCAAGATGGTTCCTAAACACTCTTGTAGTTGCAATTTTCTCTTGTATCATTTCTACATTGTCAGTTCTAATGGTTGCATACACATTCAGCCGTCTAAGATTTAAGGCTAGAAAGCCACTTATCAACATCGGTATGATTATCGGTATGTTCCCAGGCTTTATGACAATGATCGCTATTTATTATCTATTAAAGGCTATGGGTCTAACTCAGACTCTTCCTGCTCTTGTTATCTGTTACTCAGCCGGTGCAGGTATCGGTTTCCAGATTAGTAAAGGTTTCTTCGATACAATTCCAAGAGCACTTGACGAAGCTGCTACTATTGACGGTGCAACTAAGAATCAGATTTTCTGGAAGATTATTCTTCCAATGTCAAAGCCAATTGTTGTTTACACAGTTCTAACAGCATTTATTGGCCCTTGGACAGACTTTATTCTAGTTAAGATTATCATGGGTGATGCTCGTGATAACTATACAGTTTCTGTTGGTCTTCAGTTGATGGCTAGCCAGCAGTACATTTCTAAGTACTATCAGAGATTCTTAGCCGGTTCAACAGTTGTTGCAATTCCTATTACATTGTTGTTCTTAAAGATGCAGAACTACTATGTTGAAGGCGTTACAGCCGGTGGCGTTAAGGGTTAATTTTACAAAAATTACTCCACAGGGTTTCCTGTGGAGTTTTTTGCTTTTATATTTATTTTATTTGTAATATTGTACTTTTATGAATAAATAAATCCTTTAATGACAGTTGTACATATTGCATAAATTAGGTTGTTAATTTTCTGTAAACAGTCCCTCTATATGTTGCGTTGATATATTGATAAAGCCTATGAAAAATGGTAAAATTAATAAGAAATATTCTGTTAAAGGAGAAATCTATGAAAAAATTAGTTGCACTGTTTATGGTGTTGGTAGTTGCTTCAACTGCCGTAGTATTTTCAGGTTGTACTAAGTCAACAGAAGATTTAATGGAAAATGCAAAAGTTAATCTTCCTAAGGATAAGTACAACACTTATTATCAGATTTGGATTGGCTCATTCTGTGATTCAAATAATGATGGTATTGGCGATATTCAAGGTATTATCAGTAAGCTTGATTACATTAATGATGGTGATGACAGTACAGATACTGACCTTGGTTATACTGGTATTTGGCTAAGCCCAATGATGCCTTCACCATCATATCATAAGTATGATGTTAAGGATTATTATAACATTGACCCTCAGTTCGGTACACTTGATGACTTTGACCAGTTAATCAAGGAATGTGACAAGCGTGGTATTGATGTTATTATTGACTTTGTTCCTAACCATTGTTCAAATGAACATCCTTGGTTCAAGAAAGCTCTTAAAGAAGCTGAAAAAGGCAACTTTAATGGCTACGCAAAGTACTTTAACATTAAGAAATCTTCTGAAACTGAATCAGGTTATAACTGTGACCCTGATGATAGCAGTATTATTTATGAAAGCAATTTTAGTGACACAATGCCTGAATGGAACTATGACTATGAAGGTACAAAAACTGAAATAGCTAAGGCTGCAAAATTCTGGATTGATAGGGGTGTAGCAGGTTTCAGACTTGACGCAGTTAGATACCTATACTTCAATGACTATGAAAAAAGTTCAGATACTCTAAAGTGGTTCTATGACACTTGTAAGAAAGAAAAGAACGACATTTATATGGTTGGTGAAGACTGGTCATCAGATATGAACGAAGTTACTGCAATGTACAAATCCGGTATTGACAGTCTATTTGCTTTCCCATTTGGTGATATTAGTGGTAAGTTCTTAGTTAGTGTTATTTCCGGTTCTATTAATGACTACACAGATACACTTCTAAGTTATGAAAAGAAAACTAAGGAAGCTAATAAGGACGCTATTAATGCTTACTTCTTAACTAACCACGATATGAGCCGTGTTGGTGACTCACTAACTGAGCTATATCAGAAGAAGATGGCTGCTGCCCTTTATATGACAGCACCGGGTAATGCTTTCACATACTATGGTGAAGAGCTAGGTATGGAAACATATGATGAGGGTGATGATCCTGCAAAGAGAACTGCTATGATTTGGGATAGTGATAACCTTCCAAATGTTACTGCTAATGGTATTGACAGAGTTGAAGACAATACTGATGGTGGTGGCGTAAAGCAGCAGGATAAGAATAAGGATAGCCTACTGAACTTCTACAAAAAGCTAATCAAACTTAGAAACTGCCACCCTGGCATTGCAAGAGGCGAAATCTCTGCTTTACCTGATGATTTTGATGGTGGTACAGGTGTAGGTGGTTACTACCTAACATACAAAAACGAAAAGTATCTTGTACTTCACAACCTAGATACTGAAAAGCACAATTTTGAAATCACAGACAAACTAATTGATGATGACTACAAAATTGCCGGTATGTTTAGTGCAAAGAGTGGTAAGGTGTCAATCGAGAAAAATGTACTAACTTTACCTGCTTATAGCACAATCGTTTTACATTCAACAAAATAATTTTTTCTACCGATATAACGGTAAAAATGAGGAAAGCTCTCGACAATGGGAGCTTTCTTTTTTTATTCTACAAAGTAAAGGAAAACAAACTAAAAAGGTACATTCACATTGTGACAAAACTGTTGTGGGCAACTGACTATAATAAAAACACAATATCAAGGATATGAAATTACCCTTATTAATATGACAGGATGTGTAAAAATGACAGCAGTTAAAAAGTTACTTTCCGGTAGGTGGAATGACTTTAAAGAAAGTTCAACAGGAAGAAATATTTTGATGCAAAGCATATATTTTTTGTGTGGTGTGTTAATTTCAAGAGGTGCAGTTTTTGGGCAACTTTCTCCTTTTGGTGCTGCTTATGTTGCCTCGGTTCCTTATAGAAATCTTATAACTTCAATGCTTGGTACAATTTTCGGTTATGTTGTGCTTGATCCGGAAAATTGTTTTAGATACATAGCAATTGTAGTTGCTATCGGTGCTATTCGTTTTGTTGCAAATGATATTAAGAATATCAGTAAAAGCACTGCGTTCCCATCAATGGTAGCTTTCTTACCTGTATTTGCAACAGGTATTGCACTGCTATTTTCCGATACTTCTCAGTTAAGTTCATTTGCACTTTGTACAGTTGAAGCCTTAATTTCAGCATCAGGTGCATTTTTCCTAGATAGGGCAATTTGTCTTTGCTCCTCAAGAAGAAATTTAACTTCATTTACTCAGCAAGAACTTTCTTGCATAGTAATGTCTGGTTGTATTCTTTTACTTGCACTTGGTGGACTTGGCATTGGTGAATTTTCCTTTGGCAGAGCATTAGCAGTTGTGGTTGTACTTCTTTGTGCTAAGTTTGGTGGTGTTGCCGGTGGTACAATCGGCGGTATTTCTACAGGTGTTGTGTTTTCACTAAGTTCACTTTCACTTAGCTTTTTGTGTGGTGGCTTTGGTTTTGGGGGACTTATGGCAGGGCTTTTCTCATCTACAGGAAAGATTGGTACAGCAGTTGCTTTTATATTGTCAAATATAATAATGTCCTTTTCATCAGGTGATAAGGACTTGATTTTTGCTTTAGCAGTAGAATCTGTTTTTGGTGCAGGGTTATTCTTTATGATACCTAATTCAGTAGGCAATGTTGTGTCGGCTTTATTTTCTCCTTGTGATGATGTAAATAGTGGTATTGCTTTAAAAGAGAATGTTATCAGTAGGCTTAATTTTTCATCAAAAGCCTTGAAGGATGTTTCTTCTTGTGTTACAAGAGTTTCTGACAAAATGAGAGAAATGAATGTTGATTCTTTTCCTGATGTTTACTTAAATGCTAAAGCAAATGTTTGTTCAAGTTGTGGAATGAGAGTGTTTTGTTGGGAAAGAGAGAAAGGTGTTTCTGAGGATGATTTTAACCGACTTACAGAAAATTTAAAGAAAAATTGCCACATTACTGTTGATGATATTGATGCATTGTTTGTTAAGAAATGTTGTAGAAAATCTGAACTAAGTACAGCAATAAATCGGTATTATCAGTCCTACCTTATGAGTATGGAAAGTATGAGGAGAATTGATACTATCAGAGGTGGTCTTGCCGGTCAGTTTGGTGGACTTTCCGACATACTGAAAGATATGGCAGATGAATTTTCTAAGACAGATGTATGTGACTTAGACAGTAGTGAGAAGATTTCCTATATGCTAAGGCAATATAACCTTATTCCTATACTTTGCAATTGTAGGATTATGGATAGTGAAATGACAGTAGAAATGGAACTTTCCGATAGAAGTAAAGGCTCCATTAAAAAGTCTGTACTTAGGAGAGAAGTTGAGAAGTGTTGTGGCAGAAGATTTCTTGATCCGGTAACTACTATTGCTCAAGATAGAGTGAGAGTTGTGCTAAACGAAAGACCACTGTATGAAACAGAAGTCGGTTCATATCAGCATATTGCTAACAATGGCAGAATGTGTGGTGACAGTATAGTATGTTTTAATGATGATAAAGGTAACTTTGTTTCCCTAATCAGTGATGGTATGGGTACAGGTGGCAGAGCAGCAGTTGACTCTATGATGACAGTAAATCTAATGGAAAAGTTAGTTAAATCAGGACTTTCATTTGACTGTGCTTTAGGACTGACAAATTCAGCATTGATGGTAAAAAGTCAAGAAGAAAGTTTGGCTACAGTTGATGTTTCTTCAATCAATCTATTTACAGGAAGAACAGAATTTCTGAAAGCCGGTGCACCTTATACATATGTGAAAAAGAAAGGTAGGGTGATGCGAAAAGAAATACCATCAATTCCGGCAGGTATATTAAATGAAGTGTATTTTACAAAAGAGGAAACCACCCTTTCCGGAGAGGATATGATTGTTATGTTAAGTGATGGAGCCATTATGGGTGATGATAAATGGCTACTAAGTTTGATAAAATCTTGGAATAAAGGTAGCTGTCAGGAACTTGCCGAAGCAGTTGTTGAAGAAGCTATGCGACATAATGAAGGTATAAAGGATGATGATATAACTGTACTTGCAGTAAGGTTAAAGGATAATTAATTAAAAAATAAAAGTCACATAAAAATGTGACTTTTACAGTTAGTTATTAGATTGATGAAGTTTTTCTTCAAGTAGTCTGTAAATGTTTTGACTGCTATTTTCTTTCTTGAAGATATGTATGTTGTTACGCATCATTTCAAGCTCTTGGTCATTTGCGATAAATTCATTTAGCTGATGTATTCCTTCTCTGCCTTTTCTAAGGGTAAAGGCTAGGTTATGCCTTTTTAAGAACTCAGCATTGTCCTTTTCTTGACCGTCATAAGAACGGAAAATTGCCATAGGTAGTTCTTTGACCATAGCTTCCGATACAGTAAGACCACCCGGCTTAGTGATGATTAAATCACTGGCACTCATATAGTCCTCAATGTTGTCAACAAAGTAACATAGCTTTGTTGGAATAGTGATTTTAACTGTTGGTTCTTTTTTGTTCTTAATAACGCCACTTCTCACAATATGACGGAATGTTCTAAACAACTTTTCGTTTTTACCGGTAACAACAATCAATTGATAATCACTAGGGTACTTGTTTAGGTTCTTGTATATTTCAAGAATATTGGTAACACCAAAAGAACCTGCCATCATCAGTACAGTTTTCTTGTGAGGGGAAAGTCCCAGCTTTTCCCTCATAGCGTACTTATCACAATGCTTGTAGAACTCCTCATAAATGGGAATACCCAAAGGATAGATAATAGAGCAGTCAACATTGTATTGGTCTCTAAGTTGATGAACAATATCATTGTTAGCTACAATATAAGCATCTACAAGGTCATTAATATATGCAGCATGAGCAGCATAGTCTGTAACAATGCTAAATAGCAGAGCATTTGTACGACCTTTCTTTTTAAGGGCAGACACCATTTCTGTACAAAAAGCATGACAACTGATTACACAATCAGGCTTGAATTTATCAAATAGCTTTCCTAACTTTCTTGAGTAAAAAGAAGCAATACCATGAACTGCCTTGTCAAGGAAAGAAACCTTGTCAGCAGAGTTATATATTTTACCGTAAAGTCTGGGAGTTTTGTTTGCAAAGAATAAGTAACCTTTGGTAACAATCCAATGTAAAAACTTAGAACTGTACATTAAGGCATCTTCAATAACAACCTCATTACCTTCAACATTTTCTATTGTTTTTTTCAGAGCAAGACTGGCTCTGTGATGACCTCCACCGGTGTCGGTCAGTAATATTAAAACTTTCATTTTATTCACCATATAAATTTCTAACACTAATTATATAAAAAAATATCGGACTTTTCAACAAAACTACAATAATGATACTTCTTTTTATATAAATAATTTGTCATTATATGTAACTTCCCTAAAAACTAATGTTTTAGCCAATATATCTTTGTCATTAATTCGACAAAAAGTTACAAGGTTGTCACTTTAATTTTTCGGTTTATTGTAGTATTCTTATAAGTAGGACATTATACGATTATTAAGAAATGATTAAGAGAAAGAGAATATGTAAGAAGGAGAGTTTTCTGTGAGTAGAGATATTGATGAACTAAATTATCTTGCTGATTTAGAAGATGATGACAACTTTGAACCATCTGACTATAATACACAAGATATGCGTAATATAAATGAAAAAGTAAATCGTATTCTTTATGGTAAGAACGATGAACAGACTAAAAATAAAAAGTCGGAAAATAAAGACTCTGACCAAGTAGATATTAGCAAAAAGGCAACAAAGTCTGAACATAAAGAAGAAAAGAAACCTGAACACAAAGAGAAAAAGTCAGAACATAAAGAGAAAAAAGAAAATAAAAAGCCGGAAGAAAAGAAAGAAACAAAGCCTTCTAACAGTAATCCTACCGAAGAATTAGTTGATATAACTAAAGCTCCTGAAATAGTTGATGATGTAGAAGAACCAAAGAAACCTAAGAACAAAAAGGCTATTGTAGGTTCAATTATCGGTGCAGCAGTTGTACTTTGTGTTGTATTGGTATTTGTAGTTCAAGGTGTTGTTTCTCCAAGCAACAATAATGCACAACAGGAAACAACTACTTCCGAAACAAAGCCAACTGTAGTTATTACAAATGACAAAGGTGAGTTTGTATTTGCAAAGGGCACTAAGGTTTCCGGTGTAGATATTGGTGGCTTAACAGTAGTACAGGCTAGAATTCTTCTAAAAAGTGAAGAAATTAAGTCTAGACCAAAGATGAACATTACAGTTAATGTTGATGGCAAAGAAACAACATATACTGAAGATGATTTCACTTTTAAGTATGATACTTCTACTGTTCTTGATGATGAAAAGATTATCTCAAAGAGAATGGCTGACGGTACAATTTATCCAACAACAACTGATAGCAACGGTAATGAGTATGCTAAAGAACAGGTAATGGAGATTTCTGCCAGTCTAAATCAGTCATCAGTTGATAAGCTAATTAATAAGATTTATAAAAAATATAATGTAAAAGCAGAGGATGCAAAGGTAACTAAGTTTAACCCTAATTCAAGTCCTATGTTTACCTATGCAGAAGGTAAGTCAGGTCTTGAAGTAGATAAAGATGATTTACAGTCACAGATTAATTCAATTATCGAAAAAGGCAATGCTTCCGGTACATATACAGGTACAGTAACATTAACAAGAAATGCTACTCAGCCTAAGTATGATGTTGCATTCCTAAAGAAAAATATGCAGTTACTTGCTGCTTGGGAAACATATTCAACAAATGATGCTAACGGTAATCAGAATATGAAAGTTTCTTTAAAGGCTTGTAACGGCAGTATTATTGATCCGGGTGAAACTTGGTCATTTAACGGTTGCACAGGTAACAGTAACGATACTTCTCTAGGTTATGCATCAGCAGGTGTTATTGTTGACGGTGACTTTACTGATGGTGTTGGTGGTGGTATCTGCCAGTCCAGTACAACAATCTATAACGCAGCAGTAAGAAGTAACTTAACTATTGCAGAGCGTTCACCTCATACTTATCCATCAGCATATGCTAAGAGTGGTTTTGACGCTGCTATTGACTATGGTAACCTTGACCTAAAGCTAAAGAACGATTCTAAGTATCAAGTATTCCTAGCTTGTTATATGGAGGGAACAACTCTCCATGCAGCATTCTATGGTATTAAGGATGATTCCTATGATGTAATTGATACATATAGTGAAAACTATGATATTCAGTCATCTTACTATAGAGCAAGATCATATAGAATTTATAAGGATAGCAAGGGTAAAGAAATCAGCAGAGAAGAATTGCCAAGTTCATATTATAGTTTAGAGAACGGTGCATCTGTTCAGACACCTGACAGTGGTGGTACAGACTATAAGCATGGTGGTCATGTAGAATAAAATACAGTAAATTTTTAAGGGAGTCTTTACGACTCCCTTATTTTTATGAACAACTTAACAGAATATATTATTTTTGTTCACAGTCTTGTAATTTAGTTTGTGCTTTTTGCCTTATAAAACCCTCAATTCTTTGTTCAAAAACACAAAATAACTGAAAGGTATTGTACAAATTTATTCAATATGCTATAATTATTTAGAGAAAATCTTTGGAGGTTAACTATGAAACATATGAAAAGATATGTAAGCGTACTACTAACACTTGCAATTATGCTAAGCTGTACATTAATCACAATGGGTTCAGTTTCAGCTGCTGAAGGTTCTAGAGCGTATTTTGATAATTCAAAGTACAACTGGGCACAGGTTTATGTATATGCTTACGGTACAAAAGAAAATGCAAAATGGCCCGGTCAATTAATGGAAAAAGGTGCAGACGGTCTTTATTCTATTGATTTCCCAGCTACATACAAATCTGAGAATGTAATTTTCAACAATGGTCTTGAAGAAGATGCAGGTAAAGAACAGTTCCCTAAAAATTCAGGTCTTAGCCTAAAGACAGGTGAATGTAAACTTTTAACTGCTGATTCTCAGTGGGTTAATTATGGTAAGATGGACGACCATGCTTATGGTTTTTCTTACACACCATCAGGTACTGCTTTCAGCAAGGATTACATTGAAGTAAAACTTGGTCTAAAGGGTAGCAAGACAGGTTCTTATTCTATTGACGGTTCAGCTAAGAAAACTTATGCTAACGGTGATACAATTAAGATCGGTGAAGGTAAAATCGGTAACAGTACAATTAAACTAACTCTTACAACTAAGGGTAGTGATGCTGTTGAAACAACTCAAGAATATACATTTAAGAAAAAATTTACATCAACAAAGACAACTTTCTCTGCTAAGTCAGATGGTCACACAACTGATGCAGAGGGTGGCTACTATGGTACAAACCCTAATATGCAATTAGGTAAGTATAAGAAAGTCACAGTTGATGGTAAGACAGATGATTGGGATAGCTCAATGATTATTGCTCAGGGTGTTGCAAACGATGACCCAAGAGTATATATGCCATCTTCAATGCACGAACAGCCTTGGGATGCATACGCACTATATGGTGCATGGGATGATGATAACCTATACTTTATGTGGGAAATGGCAAACACAACTTATATTGTTTCACCAAGTGATAACTTTGCTGCATCAAACGAAGCAAGACCATGGAGAAACAGTATTCCAATGTACCTAGCACTTTCTATTGACCCTAACAAACAGGCAACAGGTAAGGCAGTTGGTACAAAGAAAGACGGTTCTACATACACAAATCCATTTGTTTGGGGTTGTGACGGTGGTGTTGCAAAAGATGGTGGTACATCATTCACAACACATATTGATACACTTGTAGCAATGGACTCAAACAACTCAAACGGTGGTGCATCAATCTTTAAGGCTGATACTAAGGATACTGATGGCACATATATGTTTAACTATGACACAAGAGTTCCTATCGGTGTTAATTCGTTCCAAGCTCAGGATAACCGAAACGGTTTCAAGATTAAGTATGCTAACGGTACAAAGAGCGATTCAATTATCGGTGTAAACGGTGCAAAGGGTAGCCGTAAACTTGGCGATAACCTTGACCCTAACTCAAACTGGGTTGATTTTAAGGACCTTGGATATAAGTCAGAATATGGTTACATTTATGAAGTAGCTATTCCGCTAAAAACTCTAGGTATTGATAGAAACTATATCGAAACTAAGGGTATCGGTGCAATGCAGATTCTAACATACGGTACTTCAGGTATGGATACATTACCACATGACCCATCAATGCTAGACAGTGCAAATGCTGAATATAGCTATGACCCATCAACTTCTCATGAAAAGGAAGATATTGATAATATTACAGTACCACTAGCAAGAATGGGTGCTTTACTATCAGATACAGTTGTAAACGAAGCTCCTCTTGAAATTAACTGTGGTGCAGATAAAAACTCAGGTCAAAGTGCCGGTACTGCAATTACTCTACAGTCAGAAGCTTATAACAATAAGGGTAATGTTTCTTATGAATTCTATGTAAATAACGAAAAGCTAACTAACGCAACAACAAATACTGCTAAGTGGGCACCATCAAAGGATGGAAGTTATTCACTAAAGTTTGTTGCTAAGGATTCTAACGGCAAGACTGTTGAGAAAACTATGGTATATACTGTTGGTGAAGCTAGTAGCGAAAAGCTATTAGGAGACGCTAATGGTGACGGTAAGGTAGATGTTAAGGATGCAACATTAATTCAAAAGTATGTTGTTCTAATGGCAGATATTGCTCCTGAAAACTTAACAGTTGCCGACTATAACAAAGATGGTAGAATTGATGTTAAGGATGCATCTGCTATCCAAAGGTCAGTACTTAACAAATAATTTAGTTAATAGATTTTGTTCATTAAAATTTTTTCTCCAGAAAAAAGAATATTTCAAGAAAGGAACTGTCATTTGGCAGTTCCTTTCTTTTTGTTATTTATGTACATTTAGTAAATTTTGTTCAGTTTTTATTTATAAATTATAACTATTGAAAAGATTTCCTATATAATAGTATAATTGTAGTGTAATATTAAGGAGGGTATTTATGAATAATACTAAAAGATTAATTTCAATATTAATGGCAATAAGTATTGCTGTTAGTGTACTAATGGTAGGTTCTGTTTCAGCATCAGCAGCAACAAATGCTACTGCTATTAAGGAGGTCCCTACATACAAAAGCAGAACTGCTTATATGGACAGTGTAAGAACAGGTAAAACTCAAGCATCAGACAGTTTTGTTGATACTTTTGAAAAGGTTTATTCTTTTACTTTAAAGAATGATGCAAACTTTATGCTTAACTTTGGTTTTACTAATCATACACAGTATGAATGGAATGAAACATATCTTGTTGAAGTTTATACTGATCCTAACTTGCTTTATAAGAAAGATTTAAGTGTAATAGAAAATGATAACAACAATGAAGCAATGTATGGTTTCTTAGGCAAAGGTACTTATTATGTAAAGGTGTACTATAAAAATGAAACTCAAAAACAAATAAACAGTACTTTCTTTATGTCACTAGGTCAAGTTAGCAAAAACACTAAATTCACTACAGTTTCTTATGTAAGAACTAATAGCGACAAGACAGTTACATATAGATTAAATACTGTAGATGCTCCACAAACTGTTTATGTTCATACTTGTAATTACGGTAGAACATCAGCTACTACTACAACTGTTTGTGGCCAGGCAATAACTTTAAATTCTAAGAATGAATTTAACTATACATACAAAACTCAGGATCCTGATGCACATATGAGTATTTGGGTTAAAGATGTAAACGGTTATGAGTCTGAAACATATGCTCTTTGCTTAAATAAATATACTGCAACAGTAGTTGGTGTTAAGAATAAAGATTATACCGGTAAAAATGTAGGTCAAAGTGGTCTAACTGTAAAGGCAGGTTACGATGCTGCAAGTTATAGACTAAGCTATAAGAATAACAAAAATGTTGGTACTGCAACAGTTTATATTAACGGAAGTGGTACTACAATCGGTTCTGTTGCAAAAACATTTAAAATTGTACCCGGCAAGATTACTAAGGCAACTTCTAAAGTAAAGGGTAGCAAAGCTACTTTATCTTGGAGTAAGTCAAAAGGTGCTAAGAAATATGTACTTCAGAAAAATGTTAAGGGTAAGTGGAAAAATGTAAAAACACTTTCTTCTACTTCTTATAAGTTAACAGTATCTAAGGGCAAAACTAAGTTCAGAGTTTACGGCACTGCAACAGTAAGCAAAAAGGCTTATAACGGTTCAGCAAAATTATTTACAGTAAACAGAAAGAAATAATTTAAAATTTAATAAAATAAAAAGAACCTCTTTTGCACATAATAAGTGTAAAAGGGGTTTTTCTTATGATAAAAAGAGTTGGTTCATATACAGTAGAATTTATAGATCCACCGATAATAACAGGATATAGTTCGGTAGTTGGCAAGAAAGAGGCTGAAGGTCCTTTAGGGAAATATTTTGACAAGATTTTTTATGACTCAAGGGCTGGTCAACCTACTTGGGAAAAGGCAGAGGCTAAGTTTCAACAAGAGGCTTTTATTGGTGCAATGACAAAAAGCAAAAAGCATCCGGAAGATATTGACTTTGTTTTTGCAGGGGACTTATTAAATCAGCTTATAAGTTCCAGCTACTCAATGAGAAGTTTTAACATTCCTTATCTTGGTCAGTATGGTGCTTGTTCAACAATGGCTCAGGGGATAATTATGGCATCATTTACAGTAGGTGGTGGAAGTGCAAGAGAAACAGCCGTTGTAACTTCATCACATTTTTGTACAGCAGAAAGGCAGTACCGTTATCCACTTGAATATGGTGGTGTAAGACCACAAACGGCTCAATGGACAGTAACAGGCTCAGGTTCTGTAATTGTCAGTAATGAGGGGAAAGGCATTGAAGTGGTAAATGCCACAGTAGGCAAAATAGTGGATAAAGGGGTAAAGGATATAAACAATATGGGTGCTGCTATGGCACCGGCAGCTTATGACACAATTTTGACCTATTTTAATGATACAAAGACCACACCTAACGATTATGACAGAATTTTTACCGGTGACCTAGGACAAGTAGGTTCGGAGCTTTTGCACCAATTACTAAATAATGACGGATATAAAATTGATAGTATTCATAGGGATTGTGGACTGATGATTTTTGACAGAGATACACAAGATGTTCATGCAGGTGGTTCAGGTTGTGGATGTGGTGCATCGGTACTTTGTGGTAAAATATTAAAGGATATGGAAAGTGAAAAGTACCGAAATGTATTGTTTATAGCTACAGGTGCATTGATGAGTCCAACTGCAAATCAGCAAGGAGAGAGCATCCCGGGGGTTGCACATCTGATACATTTAAAATGTCAATAGTAAATAGTAACAACAAAAGTGCCTCTGTAATAGGGGTGCTTTTGTTGTTTATGTAAGAATTTTTAAATTTTTTGTTTTATTTTTGTAACTTCCTTGACAGAGGTATTATTACTATTTGTAATATAATTATGTTGAAAACCATATGGAAATTGTTAATGTGAAAAACTTTCCTTGTAGAAAAATGCATTATTTTTAGAGTATTAGTGGATAACTTCAAAGGTTTTCCTAGTTGTCAACATAGTTTTTCACATAAATGTTAGTAAAATGTTAGTTTACTATTTGTATAATTGCAATTTTAATTGTTACAAAGAATTATCAAATTTGTTTTATTTTTGTTGATTACATACTAAAAATCAGGTCAAAAATATACATAGAAAGAGGGTTTTGCTATGTTAAGAGGCATAAACAGACAAGTTCTTGAAATTACAGAAACCAACAATATGTATTATGAAAAGGCTTTGCTTGTGGTTCGTCCGGAATATACAGATGCTCAGAAAAATGTTTTGGAAAGAGAAGCTAAGTTAATGCTAAAACGAATGTACCCACCATCAGCAATAAAAATTAAGTCTAAGATTATTTATTGGTCAATAAGGTTAGGTGTATCAGCCTTAATAGGTGGACTGGCTACTGCTATAATAATATTACTTTCTATGTAATCTTATACCTAAGCTATTCATATAATTTTATATAAATTATATGGAGGCTGTTATGAAAGTTAAATTTTTTCGTAACCTGGAAATAGTAGGTGCTTTCTTTGTATTTTCTTTGGCTTTTTTGTTGCACTATATTTATCAACTAACTGACGGTACGGTTTTTTCAATTCTATTTGGTGCAGTTAATGAATCAGTATGGGAAAATACAAAAATATTTCTCATTGCCTATGCCATTTGGGGACTTGTTGAGCTTTTAGTTTCCAATGTGTATTTCAAGCCATTTGTAGTGGGTAAAGTTCTTGGCATTTACTTTATGGGATTTTTCATAATCATTATGCACTATTTATTTTCACTTTTTGTTGGAGATAAAATGGTTGGTGTTGATATTGCTATGGGCGTTTTTGCAGTTATTTTTTCTCAGATTATTTCTTATAAGGTTACTTTAAGTGATAAAAATTTCAGTAGCTACTTTGTACCCTCATTATTTTTGTTGGGACTGTTCCTTATTGCATATTTTTCCTTTACGGTTTTTCCACCACATATGGGACTTTTCAAAGATGAAACAACAGGCTTTTACGGAATTTTGCCGAATTATGTAGATAAAGGTGCAGCAGTTTTAAATAATCTGTAAAACCCCATAATTATTTTAGTTTTTTTATGTTTTTGCTTTTACTTAATTTCCTTTTGTGTTATACTTATTCTGTACAAATTACTAGAAAAGGTATAAACAAAAGGAATTTTTTATGGAACAAAATAAACAGAATTTAGATAATCAAAGAAATGATATAATTGCAGGTCGTAACCCTGTTATGGAGGCAATCCGTAGTGGCAGAAGTATTGAGTCAATCCTTGTAGCAAAGGGAGAGAGAAGTGGCTCAGTTGTTGCGATTATTGCAAAGGCAAAACAGAAGAATATCCCTGTTAAAGATGTTGACTCAAAAAAGCTGGATTTTTTGGCTAAAGGTGTAAACCATCAGGGTATTGTGGCTCAATGTGCAGTAAAGGAATACAGTGCACTTGAGGATATTTTTGCTTTAGCAGAAGAGAGAGAGGAAAGTCCTTTTATTATTGTTCTTGACAAGATAGAAGACCCACACAACCTAGGTGCTATTATTCGTACTGCAGAATGTGCCGGTGCTCACGGTGTAATTATTCCGGAAAGAAGAAGTGCAGGACTTTCTTATACAGTAGAGAAAACTTCTGCCGGTGCATTAGAGTATATGCCGGTTGTAAGAGTTAAGAATATTTCAGCAGTACTCCAAAAGCTAAAGGATAAAGGCATTTGGGTTTATGGTGCTGATATGGACGGTGAACATTACAAGAAAGTTAATTTTGACGGTGCAGTTGCCCTAGTAATCGGTAATGAGGGTAAGGGTATCAGTCCACTTGTTGCAAAGGATTGTGATGTTATAGTTTCACTTCCTATGAAAGGCAAAATTAATTCTCTTAACGCTTCTGTTGCAGCAGGTATTTTAATGTATGAAATAGCAGACAAAAGATAAATAGGAGAGAAATAATGGAGTTTAAGAAACCTGACTTCCTAAAGAATAAGGTTAAGAAAAAACCTAAAAAGGAAGAGAAAAAGGTAACTAAGAAAGAAAATCAAGCTCCACCGGAGGTAACAGAGGATATTAAGACTATGTTTTACTCAATGGCTCCTGTGGATGATGAAGATGAAGAAAATAATACAATTGTAGGAGAGAAAATCGGCACTACTATGAACGCTGAGGTTATGATGGAACGCCAAGGTGACGAGAATGGTAAAGTGTCCGATGATGAAGAAGATTTACCGGACTATAGCAGTGACTTTTTCAATGCTCCTGTTCCTGTTGAAGAGGATGTTGAACTCAGTAGTGATGTACCTGAGGGTACACTGGTAGCTGATGATGTTATTGAGAGTGTTCCTCAGTTTGACATTAAGCCTATTGAAATTGAAGATATTGACACTATTGATATTGATATTCCTGATGTACCGGAAAAGAAGGAAGAAGATACTTTTCCTATAGCAATGGCTAATGAAGACTTTGACGAAGAAAAGTTCAAGAAGGATAGCCTTGATGAATTAATTAAGGAAAAAAATCTTCCACCACTACCTAAGCATGAGGATGAGGAAGAACCTGATGATTTCCATTATGAAAAGCTTTTTGGAAAGCAAAAGCCTGTACCACAAGGTACAACTCAGGTTTCTAAAGTACCTATTTATAAGCCTGAAAGTCCTTTGGAACAGTTAAATGTTAATGTAGGTAAGTTTTCAGTTGTAGTTAGACAAGAGTATGAAGAATACTTAAAAAGTAAGAATCCTGAAATTTCTGCTACATATAAACCGACTTCAACTGTTGTTACAGAAGAACCGATTAATAATAAAAATAAATTTGCACAATCAGTTATCAACCTATTTACTTCAAAGGGTAAGGATACTGTAGAAAACAGAACAACTGCAGAAAAGGTTGTTACTGTTGATGATTATGATGACGAAAATGATAAGGAAAGTGTTGCTGATGAAATTAACAGTAACCTAAGTAAACTAAAGTTCCAAAGTTTTGCTTTAGGTGTGTTGGCTGTGGCAACATTGTTCTTTGTATTTTTACAGAGAGCATTACCATCAACTTTAGGTGCAGGTTATGTGGCACCTGTAATTTACGGTGTGCTGAACTTAATTGTTATTTTAGTAGCAGGTGCAGTTTCAAGAGTAGCACTAAAGAATGGATTATCCTCGCTTATCAAGTTTAAGGGTAATTCCGATACTGCAGTAGCAGTAGGTTATGTTTGTGGTGTACTTTCAAGTATAGTGGGACTGTTTGAAAGTCAAAGTTACTTTATGGGTAAGTACAGTTACTATACAGTTATTCTTATTGTAGGGCTACTTTGTAACTCTGTTGGTAAGTATTATATGGTTAGCAGAGTTGACAAGAACTTTAAGTTTATTGCTGATGATAAGAAAAAAATGTATTCAGCAAAAATTTATACTGATGAAAATATTGCCTCAAAAATGATGAGT
This sequence comes from Ruminococcus sp. LCP21S3_E8, assembly GCA_052118065.1. Taxonomy (GTDB): domain Bacteria; phylum Bacillota; class Clostridia; order Oscillospirales; family Acutalibacteraceae; genus Ruminococcoides. The sequence goes on from JBQKHY010000015.1 coordinate 24,025, forward strand.
GGTACTGTTGTAGAAAAGCCTATTGTTGCTTATCAGCACAAAACAGACTTTTTAACAAACTACTTGCAACTTTCCTATGCACCTGACCCATCAGAAGAAGCAGCCGGTAAAATTGCACCATACACCACAATTTGTGCAATAGTTGTTGCAATTTTATTCGGATTAATTAAGAAAGATTTTGTAGGTGCAATCAGCACCCTTTCACTTATTACGACAGTAAGTATTCCTATTTGCACTTTAATGGCAGTTAATGTGCCTATGAGAAAACTGTGCAAAACACTACTTAAAAAGGGTGCAATGCTTTGTGGTTACCAAGGTGTAAATCAGTTTTGTGATACTTCGGCAATTATAGTTGATGCCAGTGAACTTTATCCGGAAGGCTCAATTATCCTAAACAACATTCAGGCCTTTAATGAAGTAAAGCTTGATGAATCTTGTTTATGTGCAGCAGCAGTACTAAAAGAAGTTAACAGTCCACTTTCTTATGTGTTTGATAAAGCACTTCAAGAAAGCAGAATGGTACTTCCTGATGTTGAGTCTGTAATGTATGAAGACGGTCTAGGATTAGTTGGTTGGGTAAATGGTGATAGAATTCTTGTAGGTAACAGAGAACTTATGAGAAAGTACAGTATCAATATGCCTGAAAGAAATATTGAAGAAACATACCACCATCAGCATAAGCAGACAACTTTCATTGCTCAATCAGGGGTGCTTGTTGCAATGCTAATTACAACATACAGACCTAGTATTGAAATTTCCAAAGAACTTCAAAGGGCTGAGTACAACGGCATTAGCCTACTAATCAGCACAAGTGACTGTAATATTACATCAGAACAAGTTTCTGAGGACTTTGGAGTGTTCTATAGAAGCGTAAAGGTACTTCCAACAGGACTTGGCAATGTTTGTAAGGAAGTAACCGGTGTACATGAAGAAAAATCCAGAGCATACTTAGCAACAAGAGGTAGATTTACTCAGATTGCCAGAGCACTCTCCGGATGTGTACAAATGAGAACAAATATAAGCATTTCAGTAATTATTCAGCTAATCGGTGTGGCACTTGGTATTATGATTATGTCAACAATTGCCCTTTATGCCGGTACTTCAATTTTAGGTACAGTGGAAATGCTACTTTATACAATTTTCTGGGGAATAGCAACAATGATTGTCCCTATGATTAAGAAACCTTAGGAGGAATTTTATTATGTTAATCGCACCATCACTACTATCATGTGACTTTTCAGTTATGGGTGAAGAAATAGAGAGAATGGACAAGTCAGGAGCAGACTATATGCACCTTGATGTTATGGACGGTCACTTTGTACCAAATATTACATTCGGTGCACCTGTTATTAAAACAGTTAGAAAATATACCGAAAAGCCTTTTGATGTTCATCTAATGATTTCCGAACCACTAAAGTATATTGAGGACTTTGCAAATGCCGGTGCAGATATTATTACTTTCCATATTGAAAGTGATAGTGATGTTCAGGAAACTATTGATAAAATCAAGGCTTGTGGCAAAAAGCCCGGACTTGTAATTAAGCCTAATACAAAGGCTGAAGAAGTTTTCCCTTATCTAAAGGATTTGTTTATGGTTCTTGTGATGACAGTAGAACCCGGTTTTGGTGGTCAGTCATTTATGGCAGATATGCTACCAAAGGTTAAAGAAATCAGAGAAGAAGCTAACAAGGTAAATCCTGAACTTCTTATCGAAGTTGATGGTGGTATCGGTGAGGCTACTATTAAACAGGCATATGATGCCGGTGTTGATGTTTGTGTTGCAGGTACAGCAGTATTTAAGGCTGACTCCGCTACTGAGGCTATTAACAACCTTAAGGCTCTTTGTAAGTAAGATTTTTACCGATATTATCTACACAATTTTCACCAATATATTTTCCGTATTCCTTTAGCCTAGCTAAGAGAATACTGTTTTTACATTTTTCTCCATATTGACACACAAGGAGTTTTGTCTTTTTAGAGATAAATGAATTGGAAAAGCAAAGGTAGTATTTGTTATCCATTATGTAACTGTAGTTTCTTGATAATGGATAAGAAGATTTGTGTAGTGCTAATATACAATTTAAGTAATCATCACAATTTTCAAAAGAATATATAGTGTGGTCAAGGTTTCTTTTTACTTTAAATCTTTTTCTGCCATATCTAATTGTTAAGAGGAAAATTGAACCTTTCCTTGACTTAACAGTCTCTAACACAAATGCACAATGCTTTGTGTTTAACTTTTCAACAGTTGCAACAATATTTAGAATGTGATATATTAAATCGTCCTCAGTATTATAGGTAAGTTCATCTTGTAAAAATTCAAACATAAATGAAGTATTATTTATCTTTGTAATAGTCATACTGTTACCTCCTTTATATAAAGGATAAATGGTGCTAAGGACATTATCAACTGATTATTGTTTACAGTAAATAAAACACTAAATTAATTTCAAAAATTTACTAACGAAAGGAAGATGAAATATGCCACAGTGGTTAAGTGACGCAGTATTTTACGAAATTTATCCTCAGTCTTTTAACGATACTAACGGTGACGGTATCGGCGATATTCAGGGTATTATTGAAAAACTTGATTATGTAAAGGGTCTTGGTTGTAACGCAATTTGGCTAAACCCTGTTTATGATTCACCATTTATGGATGCAGGTTATGATGTAAGAGATTACAAGAAGGTTGCTCCTAGATATGGTACAAATGAAGACTTAGTAAGACTTTTTGATGAGGCTCACAAAAAAGGTATTAAGATTTTATTGGACCTTGTTCCGGGTCATACAAGTGACCAGCACCCATGGTTCTTAGAAAGTAAGAAAGCTAAGGAAAGCGAATATACAAACAGATATATCTTTACAAAGTCAGTATGGGATGCACCACCTGAATATAGAATGATGTGTGGTCTATGTGAGCGTGACGGTAACTATATGGTTAACTACTTTAGTAGCCAACCTGCTCTAAACTATGGTTTCTACGAAGTAACTCACCCTGAGTGGCAGTTACCTTATGACCATCCTGATGCATTAGCTACAGCAGAAGCAATTAAGGATGTTATGAGATTTTGGCTAGATAAGGGTGCTGACGGCTTTAGAGTTGATATGGCTGACTCTCTTGTAAAGAACGATGATGAAAAAATTGCTACTGCTAAGATTTGGCGTGGTGTCAGAGAAATGCTAGATAAGGATTATCCTGAGGCTGCTATGGTTTCAGAATGGTGTAACCCTGAAAGAGCAATCAACAATGCCGGTTTCCATATGGACTTTTACCTTGACCATTACGGAAACGGTTATAGCCGTTTATTTAGATATGAAAAAGACGGTGAAAACAAAGCATTCTTCCATAAGAACGGTAAGGGTGATATTACTGCTGCTATGGATGAGTATGTTCCTAACTTTGAAAAAACTAAGGCTAACGGTTACATTAGCTTTATGACTAATAACCATGATATGCCAAGAATGACTCACTACGCAGATAAAGAAACAATCAGACTTGCTTTTGCAACTCTATTTACTTTACCGGGTGTACCATTCCTATACTATGGTGATGAAATCGGTATGAGATACCAAGGCGACCTTGTTTCTAAGGAAGGCGGTTATTCTCGTACAGGTTCAAGAACACCTATGCAGTGGAATAGTGAAAAGAACCTAGGTTTCTCAACTGCTGATGAATGTTATCTACCGGTTGATAAGAATTCAGATGCACCAACTGTTGAAAATCAGAAGAATGACCCTGACTCAATTTATAAGGTTGTAACTGATGTTATTGCACTTCGTCATAATAACAAGGATTTAGGCAATGATGGTGACTTTGAAGTTGTTTATGCTGAGAAAGAAAAGTATCCTTTCATCTACAAGAGGGGTAAGTTTGTTGTTGTTGTAAATCCATCTTCAAATGACGAAACTGTACCATTTGATTTTGATGTTGCTTCAACTCTATACCAAATCGGCAAAACAGAAGTAAAGGATAATAAGGTTACTGCTTACGGTAGTTCTTTCGCTATCTTTGAAGTAAAGTGATTTTGTAAATTCTATTGAGTTATCGTAGAAATTAAAATTAATAACCAATTAAAGGCTAGTTGCTTAAATAGTAACTAGCCTTTTTGTTTAGTGTAGTAAAATTGTTTTTTTAAAAATATTTTGTTGGTTAAGGTTAAGCGAATAAATTAGGGTTTGTAGTGCTATTTGATAGTTTCAGCTAATATGGAATTGTAAATGAATTTACAATTCCAATCACTCCTTCCGTCTTTGCATACGCAAAGCCACCTCCCTCAGCGAGGGAGGCAACAAAGTATGTACAATTTCTTTAATTATGTACAAATTTATAAGTTTGTACATATTATGCTTGGCTCCCTCAGACGAGGGAGCTGTCGATTGTAAATTGACGGTACGGCAATTTACCTTTTATAAATCGACTGAAGGAGGGATAAAACTATAAATTAAATGAATTAATCGGTTGATATATAATTAACCTACATTACATAAACAACTCTACAAATCCTAATTTATCTATAAAAATATAAAAAGAACAAAAGAAAAAGGTCTGTACTGTTGGGTACAGACCTTAATAATTAGAAAAAATAACCGAAAATAAATTAGAAGATACAAGTTAAAAGCCACTTAAATCTTTCTTCACCATAAACTGCGTGAGGAACTTTAGCCGGCATAATAAGTGTTTCACCTTCGGAGACAATGTGTTCTACACCACCAACTGTGAACTTGCCTTTGCCCTCAAGAACAGTAACCATAGCGTCACCCTCTGACTGATGAGTAGAGATTTCTTCATCTTTTTCAAAAGCAAAAAGTGTTAGACTTACTGCATCATTCTGCACAAGAGTTTTGCTTACAATTTGACCATCCTGAAAATTTACCTGATCTTTTAGTTTTAATACCTGTGATTTTTCTATATTTTTAATTAGTTTTTCCATAAGAAACACTCCTTTTACAATAATGTTATACCATGATTTTTTGAAAATATAAAGTTATTTTATAAAAAGTATTGACAATATTACTTTTACTTAATATACTGTAGTTAGTTAATTAGATAATTGTCTAAATAACTAACTACTATTTATTATTGATAAATTAGAAAGGTTGGTGTTAAGTGTGGGAGATGTGTGGAAAGCATTGGCTGACCCTACAAGAAGAAAAATTTTATCACTTTTAAAGGATAAAGATATGAATGCCGGTGAAATTGCAAATGAGTTTAATATGACAAAACCATCAATTAGCAATCACCTAAATATTCTTAAACAAGCTGACCTGGTAGATGCTGAAAAGGTAGGTCAAAATGTAAATTATTCTCTCAAGACCAGTGTGCTTGAGGATGTTTTGAAACTTATTTCTGACTTAAGTAGCAGAGGAAAGGATTAGTTATGAAAAAGTATCTATGCTTAATTATTTCATTGTTAAATGCAGTAGCCACAGCAATTTATATTGCACTTATTGATAAGGATATTGTGCCTATCCATTATGATTTTAACGGTAATGTTGATAATGAAGGCTCAAAATGGTCTTTTATGTTTTTACCTGCTATTTTAGTTGTAATGGCAGTAGTGTTTATTATAATTGAAAAGGTTATGACAAAGAATATTAATTATCAGAAAAACAGTAAATACCTAACTATTTGCATTACAGGATTTTATGTTTTGATGTTAGCAATGTTTTGGGTGCTATTAATCTTATCAACAAATGGTGACGGTAAAATTTTATCAAAGGCTGTTCCATTTGTTTGTAGTGTTATTCTTGGTTTAATAGGTGTATTGTTTAGTAACTTTATGCCAAAGATAAAGCCTAACGGTACATTTGGTATTAGAGTTTCTGCAACCTTAAATAACGAAACTGTATGGAAAAAGACCCATAGATTTGCCGGTAAAACAGGTATGGTAGGTAGCTTCTTAGTGTTAATAACCGGTTTTGTTTCTCTATTTTGTGGTGACTTTAGTGCAGTAGTTTCCATTGTTGGCATAGTTATTTTTGTTGTAACTATTGCAGTTTTGCCAACAATTTATGCTTACAGAGTAAAAGCAAATATGAATAAAGGGTAAATATTATTTATATATTTACAAATTATTGCAAAAGATAATTCTTCATGTTAAAATGTTATAGAAATGAGGTGCAATAGATGAAGAAATCACTTTCTTTTTTAGTAATATTAACATTATCGGTTTCAATGCTTTTGGTTGGTTGTGGCAGTGATAGTCAAGATACAAATACCGTTAGCCAAAGTTCAGAAACTCAGCCTACAACTGCTGAGCTAACTTATCCTGTTGGTGGTAAGGTTGATAAATCTCAACTTAATGAATCTAATATGTATGAGATTTATGCTGATGATGATGTGTCACATGCATATCCATTAGAGTCCTTTGAATGTGATAAAGATGGCACAATCAAAAGTGGTGACATAAATGTTTATGACAGTAACCATAATATAATTAAGCAAACTCACTATGAGGGTGAAACACTTGATTATACAGAAGTTAGAGAGTATGATGAGAAAAATCAGAATACAAAAATCACTAGTTATGCCGGTAAAGTAGATAGAAATAACCTAACTTCTACTATGGTTATGGAATATGATGAAAACGGTAATAACATTAAGAGTACAACATATGATGACCAGAATAAACTTTTCTCAACTGAAAAAATTTCTTATGTAAAATATGGTGATACATATTATAATAAGGAAGATACAATCTATGATGCAAATAATGTTGTGACAACAAAGACAGTATATTCTTATCGTAGTGATGGTACACAGGTTAAGGATATTCGTACAGAATATAAAAACGGTAAGGTAAATTATTATATGGAAACCGGTTATGACAGTGAAGGTAATGCTATTTCATATACTTACTATGACAAAAATAAAAATGTAATTGATGAACCACAAGAAGAAATAGATGCTTACGGTGAGTAATTTATAAACAAAATGGGCTATTGCTTTTGCAATAGCCCTTAATTTTTGTGTTAAATCAGTAAATACCTTGTACTGTAACTTCACCACTAAAGACAGTTTCTGTAGAGCCATCTTCAAGAGTAACAACAAGTTCGCCGTTATTATCAATATCAGTAGCTTTACCGGATACTTTTTCGCCTTTTCTTGTAAAAATAATATCTCGACCAAGTGTTGCACAGTAGTCTTTGTATTCCTTTAAATTTTCTTCATTAAAAGAGTAGTTACCCTTTAGAAGTATATTTTCAATGTGCTTTAGAATAAGAGCAAGAAGTTTATTCTTGTCAATTTCTTTGTCACTTTCTAATGCGCAAGAGGTTGCTTTTTTGCTGATTTCTTCAGGGAAATCTTTGTTAAGAATATTTATGCCGATTCCAACAACAATAAAATCAACCTTGTCAAATTCACAGTTCATTTCTGTAAGAATACCAACAAGCTTTTTGTTGCCGATAATAACATCATTAGGCCACTTAATCTTTGCACCAAAGTCAAAGTACTCATTAAGTGCCTTTGCAACTGCCAGTCCACAAAGAGGAGTAATTGCAGAAACTTCCATTGGTGCAATTTCCGGCCTTAAAAGTACAGAAAAGCTGATTGTGTCATCTTTTTTACTTTGCCATACTCTGCCCAGTCTGCCTTTGCCACCTGTCTGTTCTCTGGAAGCAATAACTGTACCGGTAGGGTACTTTTCTGCATTAGCCTTTAGGAAAGTGTTGGTTGAGTCAATAGTGTCAAATACAACTAATTCTTTACCAATGAGAGCATCATCGTCAATATAAGTCTTAGTTTCACCGGCATTTAAAATACCCGGTGATGACACAAGTTTATACCCTCTGTTTGTAACTGAGTCAATCTCGTAACCCATTTTTCGTAAATCGTTAATGTTTTTCCATATTGCAGTACGGCTAACATTAAACATTTCTGAAAATTCTTCACCACTAATATATCTGTCACTATTCTCTTTAAGCATTTTTAGGATAGTGTCTTTCTTTTTATTCGTTTTCATAATATCACTCTTATTTGTTGTTTTTCTTATAAATAAAGTTTAGTCCGTCAAGCAGTAAGTTCCCGTCATATATTACATCTCTCCTGCAAACAGAAACAATACTTTCAGCATTGCCACCTGTTGCAATAATAGTAACCTTTTCACCAAGTTCTTCTTCAATTCTATCTGCTAAACCGTCAATCATAGATGCTGAACCGTAAACTGCACCACTCTTCATACAGTCAATAGTGTTTTTGCCAATAACCTTTTCAGGCTTTTCAAGGCTGATTCTTGGTAACTGACTGGTTGATGATGATAAAGCATCCTGACTGATTCTAATACCCGGAATAATAAGTCCACCAAGGTAGTTTTTATTTTTATCAATAACAGAAACAGTAGTAGCAGTACCCATATCAAGAACCATTGCAGGTGTAGGGTATTTGTTGATTACTGCAACTGCATCAGCTACCTGGTCACAACCTAGTTGTGCCGGGTTGTCCAGCTTAATATTAAGACCGGTCTTTGTACCCGGACCTAAGATAACAGGTACTTTTCCTGTTAATGTTTTGATAGCTCTTTTCATTGTTAAGATTAGTGGTGGCACAACAGAACTGATGATAACACCCTCAATATCAGCAACATCAATGTGTTTCATATTAAGCATACCAACAAACTGTAATGCATATTCATCAGCAGTCTTTAGCTTATCTGTTGCAAGTCTGCCGGTAAAGGCAACTTGGTCGTTATCTATTATGCCAATTACAATATTTGTATTGCCTATATCTATTGCAAGTAACATATTACCCTCCAATGTCAAAAATATCTACTCTAATTATGCCTTAAAAAACACATAAAATCAAGTATAATGGTAATATTGTTGATTTTTTTGCGCTATTTGATATAATCAAAATATAGAAACCTAAAGGGTTAAAGGAATGTTTATTATGAATGGAAAAAATATATTAATCGGTGTAACAGGTGGTATTGCAGCATATAAAACACCTAACCTTGTATCAATGCTTGTAAAACAAGGTTATAATGTTGATGTTATTTTAACAGAAAATGCAATGAACTTTATTACACCAAATACATTTGAGGCATTAACAAAAAACAGATGTATCACAGATACATTTGATAGATTCCATAGCTTTGAGATTGAACACATCAGTCTTGCCGAAAAGGCAGATGTAGTGATGATTGCACCATGTACTGCAAATGTTATCGGCAAAATTGCAAATGGCATTGCCGATGATATGCTGACTACAACAGTAATGGCTTGTAAAAAGGCAAAGAAGTTTATTGTACCTGCAATGAATACCAATATGTACGAAAATCCTATTGTACAGGATAATATGAAAAAGTTGCAGAACTATGGTTATGAAATTATTGAGGCATCAAGTGGCAGACTTGCTTGTGGTACAGTAGGCAAAGGTAAAATGCCTGAACCTAAGGATTTGTACAAATACATTGAAAGAGAATGTAAGTATGAGAAAGATTTAGTAGGTAAGAAAGTAGTTGTAACTGCCGGTGCAACTCAGGAGAAAATTGACCCTGTAAGATATATTACAAATCATTCTACCGGCAAAATGGGATATGCTATTGCTAAGGTAGCTATGGAGCGTGGTGCTGATGTTACTTTAATCAGTGGTATAACTTCTCTGGAAAAAGTACCATTTGTAAACACTATTGATGTTGTGTCGGCTGAAGATATGTTTAATGCAGTTGTTGAAAATTATGATAATGCAGATATTGTTATAAAGTCAGCAGCAGTAGCAGACTTTACACCGGAAAATGTATTTGATGAAAAAGTTAAAAAATCCAGTGGAAATATGGATACAATAAAATTAAAGCCAACTAAGGATATTATTAAATATCTTGGTGAACATAAAGAAAATCAGTTCTTGTGTGGTTTCTCTATGGAAACAGAAAATATGGTGGAAAATTCTAGGGATAAACTCACTAGAAAGAATCTTGATATGATTGTTGCAAATAATGTAAAAGTAAAGGGTGCAGGTTTTGGCACAGATACAAATGTTGTTACAATCATTACTAAAGACAATGAAGAAACTTTGCCTATTATGACAAAAGAAGAGGTAGCAGAAAAGTTGCTTGATAGAATTGTTGAAAAAATACAGTAAAAATGTGGAAAAAACAAGAAAAATAAGAGAATAATTCTTTTAAAGAATATTTGCAAAATACTATTGTGTTATCATTATTAAGCAATATCATGAATAACTATGGTTTATTCAGAAAACAGTATTTATTTTAAGGTAATAACTGGAGGCTAAACATGGAGATTAGCGAGATTAAGCAGTTGCAAATTAATGCAACTAAAGCAAGAATGGGTGCTATCATCGGCACTTATAATGCTAAGTCAGGACATCCGGGTGGTTCACTTTCTGCTGCTGATGTTTTAACTTATCTTTATTTTAAAGAAATGAATGTTGACCCATCAAACCCTAAGTGGGCAGATAGAGATAGATTTGTTCTTTCAAAGGGTCACTCAGCACCTGCACTTTATGCAGTACTTGCACTAAAGGGTTATTTTGATTGGGACGAACTAAAGTCACTTCGTCATGTAGGTGCTATGCTACAGGGTCACCCTGATATGAAGGGTACACCGGGTATTGATATGAGCACAGGTTCTCTTGGTCAGGGTATCTCAACTGCTTGTGGTATGGCTATTGCAGGTAAGATGGATAACAAAGACTACAGAGTATATACTGTTCTTGGTGACGGTGAATGTGAAGAAGGTCAGGTTTGGGAAGCACTTATGTTTGCTGCTCATAAGAACCTAGACAACCTTGTTGTTATTGTTGACCAGAACGGACTTCAGATTGACGGTACAGTTGCTGAAGTTGGTGGTATTGAACCACTAGACAAGAAGTTTGAAGCATTTGGCTTTAATACTCTAAAGGTTGACGGTCATTCATTTGAAGAACTTGAAAAGGCTTTTGCAGTAGCAAAAGAAACTAAAGGTATGCCAACAGCTATCCTTATGAAAACTGTTAAGGGTAAAGGTGTTAGCTTTATGGAAAATCAGGTTGGTTGGCACGGTAAGGCAACTAACGATGAAGAATATAAACAAGCAATGGCTGAACTAGAAGCTACACTTGCATCATTGGAGGGTTAATCGTGGAAAAAGTAACTAAGGCAACCAGAGAAAGTTTTGGCGAAGCACTTTGTGAACTAGCAAAAACTGATGAAGATATTGTTGTACTAGACGCTGACCTTTCAGCAGCAACAAAAACAAGTATTTTCCAGAAGCAGTATCCTGAAAGATTTATCAACTGTGGTATTGCAGAAAGCAATATGATTGGTGTTGCAGCAGGTCTTGCAGCAGCAGGTAAAAAGCCATTTGCAGCATCTTTTGCAATGTTCTCAACAGGTAGAGCATTTGAACAGATTAGAAACTCTGTTGCATATCCTAACCTAAATGTTAAGATTGCCGGTTCTCATGCAGGTATCTCAACAGGTGAAGACGGTGCTACTCACCAGTGCCTAGAAGACATTGGTATTATGAGAACTATCCCTAATATGGTAATTCTTAATCCTGCTGACCATTGGGAAATGATGGCAGCAACTAAGGCTGCTCTTGAACACAACGGCCCTGTTTATATCAGACTTGGCAGACTTGCTATTGATTCATTTAACGATCCTGAAAATTATAAATTTGAACTTGGCAAGGGTATCACTCTACACGAGGGTAACGATGTTACTGTTATTGCTACAGGTCTTGTAGTTAACGAGGCTAGAAAGGCAGTAGAGGCTCTTGAAAAAGAAGGCATCAATGCTCGACTAATTAATATCCATACAATCAAGCCAATTGATAAGGATATTATTATTAAGGCAGCTCAGGAAACAGGTAAGATTATTACAGTTGAAGAACACAACATTATGGGTGGTCTTGCTGATGCAGTTTGTGAGGTTACATCTCAGTATTGTCCTGTTCCTGTAACAAGAATTGGTGTTAATGATAGATTTGGTTACTCAGGTCCTGCTTGGGAACTTCTTGAAATCTTCGGTTTAACAGAAACAAACATTAAGAAAGTTATTACTCAGGTTGTAAATAGCTAATGAGATAAAAATTAAAGCCGTCTTTATGACGGCTTTTTTTAGTTATACTAGAATTTTTACTTATAATAACAATAGGTGATTTTATGAAAATAAAGGTTATCCTTACCGGCGGTACAGTTGGTAGTGAAAAGGTTAATGGTGTTGTAAAGAATAATAAAGATTCTAACATAGCCTTAATGTGGAAAGAAAAGTTTAATTCAAATATTGATTTTGAGGTTGTAAATCTTTATTCCATACTTTCCGAGAATATTAAAACTGAGAATGTAGAAATGCTTTTTGCAGAACTAAGAAAAGATTACAGTGACTACAAGGGAATTATTATAACTCATGGTAGTGATACACTTTCTTATACCTCAGCATTTGTTTCTATATTTTGTAAAGATTATAAAATTCCTGTTGTACTTACAGGTGCAGATAAAGTCCTTAGTGACCCTACAAGTAATGGTTATAGTAACTTTACAACCTCTGTTGAACTTATAATGGATAACAGAGTAGGGGTGTGGACTGTATTTGACAGTATCTTTAGTGCCGACTCTGTTATGGAGGCTGATTATTTTTCTGATAAATTCAGAAGTGGTAACAGTCCTTTAACAGTAACTAAATGCAGTAAAAATATTACATTTAATAATAAAGTAGCTATTATAAAAATGTACCCATTTATAGACTTTAGTATGATTAATTTTGCTGATAATATAAAGGCTTGTCTTCTTATTGGTTATCATAGTGGTACTGCTGATGAAAATGCAGTTGATACATTATTAAGTAAGTGCAAAGAGAAGAATATTCCACTATACTTGCAAGGTCTTAATAAAGAAAGTGCCTTGTATGACTCATCAAACAATCTTCAAGAAAAAGGTGTTAACTTAGTCTATAACTCCACACCTGAATATGCCTATGCAACACTTATGATAAAAGTAAATAGCTAAAGAAAATCTCCACAAGAATTCTTGTGGAGATTATTTTATATACAATATAGATTTGTGTCCCAACATGGGATATATGGATGATGTCGCATATATATTTTGTAGTCAGGGTTTGCTCTGTGGATAACGGCAGGTAGTCTGTAAATATCGCAACATCTGTGATAACAAGCAATATTTAGCTTTGGTTTATGTTCAGCCATTAATGTCATACCACCTGAAAGTGCCACAAACTCAACACCCTCAACATCCATTTTTATGTAAGTGAACTTTGTGTCCTCAGCCAGAGAATCAATGCTGACAGTTTCTGCAAGTAGTCCACCATTGTTTTTGATTAGTGAACCTCTGCCCATATCTGCTCTAAATTCAAGCTCTGTGTCAAAGTTCCATACTGCTTTGTTTAGTAATGTTGTATTTTCTAGGTCACCCTTAGCCTCTACCAACTTTTTAAAAGTTTTTGGTTCAGGTTCTAGAGCAGTGATAGAGTGATAATGGTTGCAAGTATATTTTAGAAATTCATCAATAGTGTCACCACGATAAGCACCAAGGTCAAGATAATCTTCTTCAGAATTTAGGTTAAGAATTTTAAATGCATCATCCTTGCTACTTTCCATAGCATAAAGGTACTTTAATTCACCTGTATATTCAAAGTAGCACATATTCTTGAATACTTCCTTTGATTCCTCATCAGCCATAAGGTTGTAAGCATTCATTATTTCTTCACCATTTCTAGCAAGATAACTTCTGTTAAAAATACATTCACCGGCTACAGGTACACTTGGAATCATAACTTCATATTCTTTTTCCAGCGCCTTTATGTTAGCCATAATCTCCGGAATGTGTGTGCCAAAAGTAATAAGAATAATAAAGTTCTTAAATTCTTCCTTTATTTGTGCAAGTGTCTTTACTGTAAACTTGTGAAAACTTTGTCCTCTTACAAAGTCATCAGATGCCATAACACCACTTGCATGAATATTTAACAGTTCAAATTCCTGCAAAACTCTATCAGCACCATCACCCATACCGTAAAGTATAATCGGCTTTCTGGTAACCATAAGTTTTTCCCATACAGATTTTTCTTTCAACAATGTATTTATCATAGAAACCCCTCATTTAAGGATTGCAATTTTTACAAGGTGTGTATCCCTCATAAAGTGCATCCTTGCGATTATCAAAATAAACTTTGTTTTTATCACTCATTGCATTAACCGAGTCACAACTAGGCTTGTGAAACTTTTTGCTGTTTTTATTACCAATAAACTTTTCCTTAGCTTCTGTAGTTCCTTTATTTCCTTTAGTGGTGTAGGTTTCAGTTTTTATGTTATTACTACTATTTTTTTCAGTAGAAAAACTGATTTCCTTACCATCACTTTGAACAATAACAGTACCGTCCAAATCGGTTCTGTAGGTTTTAATATTTCTTTCCTTTAACTTTTCTAAAGTTTCCTTGTGTGGATGACCATGTTCATTATTTACACCACAACTGATTACTGCATATTTTGGAGAAACCTTGTTCAAAAATTCCTCACTAGTGCCGGTTGAACTACCGTGATGACCCACTTTAAGTACATCGGCTTTTATGTCATAGTTGCTTTCTAGGATTTCATCCTCAACTAACTTTTCAGCATCTCCGGTAAATAGGAAAGAATTTTTTCCATATTCAGCCTTAATAACTACAGAATAATTGTTACATTCACTGTAAATATGATTTTCTTTAGGAGAGATAATAGTAAATGTAGCATCACCTAAAGTATAGCTTTCACCGGCATTAGCATATTCAATTTTAGTGTTTTGACTTTTAGCTTCAGTTTCAACATCTTTCCATGTTTTTGTGTTGTAAGTAACCTTAGGACAAATTAGAGTATCTGTCTGAATGTTTTTAAGCACAGTATCCATACCGCCAATATGGTCAGAATGTGGGTGAGTGCCAACTGCATATTTTAGTTTAGTGGCATTGTGACTTTCCAGGTAATTTACTACTGTATCACCTTTATCATTTTCACCGGCATCTATCAGCATAGATTCATTATTACATTGTAATAATATGCTGTCACCTTGACCAATATCAATGAAACTTACTGTTAGCCCACTATAACTTACTTGTGTATTGTCGCTTACATCACAACCACAAGTAACTGTTGTAATAAGTAAACAAAGGACTAATAATATAGTCCCTTTACTTTTCAATATAATATTTTTCATATTAATAATTATATACCAAATAAAAATGTAATGCAATATTCATATAGTAGAATAAGTCGGTGAATATATAGCAATTATTTACAAAACACAAAAGCAAAAAGCACCTGTTCAGGTGCTCTTTACAAGAAAGGAAAAAATGAAAAAATTATCTATTAAAAATTTAGTTGTTGTTTTCTTTACTGTCTATATATTACACTGTGAAAGTGAAAAGACAATGAACATAAAGTGTAAAACCTTTTAAAGTTAAATGAACCTTGACTAAAATCATCTTTATTGTTAATATTACATATAGAATAATTTTCTATATAAGGAGAATGCAAAAATGAAAAATCCAATTGTAACTTTTGAAATGGAAAACGGTAAGGTTTTTAAAGCTGAACTTTATCCTGAAATTGCACCAAATACAGTAAAGAACTTCCTAAGCCTAGTAAATAGTGGTTACTATGATGGTCTAAACTTCCACAGAGTAATCTACGGCTTTATGATTCAGGGTGGTTGTCCTGAAGGTACAGGTATGGGTGGCCCTGGCTATAGCATTAAGGGTGAATTCTCAGGTAATGGCTTTAAAAATGATTTAAAGCATACAGAGGGTGTACTTTCTATGGCTCGTTCAATGATGCCAAATTCAGCAGGTAGCCAGTTCTTTGTTATGCACAAAACAAGCCCGCATCTAGACGGTCAGTATGCTGCTTTTGGCAAGGTTATTGAAGGTATGGATGTTGTAAATGAAATTGCTGAAGTTGATACAGATTTTCAGGATAGACCTTTAGACCCACAGGTTATGAAGAAAGTAACTGCTGAAACTTTCGGTGAAGAATACGGCGAACCTGAAAAGTGCTAATTGTATTTTAAAACACAATATCTTGTATTATTAGAACAGTGATGGTATAATTGTTATACTATAGATTGAGTTCACAAAGCACTATTCGGTAGTGTTTAATTGGTGTACCCAAATATGGGTGCACCTTTTTGTTAGGAGAAAATATGGCAGAATATAATGTAAAATCCTTAAAAGCAGAGGAATTTATCAATGACAAAGAAATCCTTGATACCCTTGATTATGCTGAGAAAAATAAGGATAACCTAGAATTAATTGATAAAATATTGGAGAAAGCTAAGGAAAGAAAAGGTCTAAACCACAGAGAGGCATCTGTACTTTTAGCTTGTGACAATGAAGAAAAAATTAAGGAAATGTATGCACTTGCAAAGCAGATAAAGAAAGATTTTTATGGCAATAGAATTGTTATGTTTGCACCACTGTATCTTTCTAACTATTGTGTAAACGGTTGTGTATATTGTCCTTATCATATGAAAAATAAGCATATAGGCAGAAAAAAGCTAACTCAAGAGGAAGTAAAGAAAGAGGTTATTGCACTTCAAGATATGGGTCATAAAAGACTTGCAATAGAAGCCGGAGAAGACCCTAAGAACAATCCTATTGAGTATATACTTGAGTGTATAAACACTATTTACTCTATTAAGCATAAGAATGGTGCTATCCGTAGAGTAAATGTAAATATTGCTGCAACTACTGTTGAGAATTATAGAAAATTAAAAGAAGCCGGTATAGGTACATATATTTTGTTCCAAGAAACTTATCATAAGAAAAGTTATGAACAGTTGCACCCAACAGGTCCAAAGCATAATTATGACTACCACACAGAGGCTATGGACAGAGCAATGGAAGGTGGTATTGATGATGTAGGTCTTGGTGTACTTTTTGGACTTGAAATGTACAAGTATGAATTTGCAGGACTACTGATGCACGCTGAACACCTAGAGGCAGTTCATGGTGTAGGCCCTCATACAATTTCTGTTCCAAGAATAAAAAGAGCAGATGACATTGACCCTGATGTTTTTGACAATGGTATTGATGATGATACCTTTGCAAAAATTTGTGCATTAATCCGTATTGCAGTACCCTACACAGGTATGATTATCTCTACAAGAGAAAGTCAAAAAGTTAGAGAAAAGGTAATCGGACTGGGGGTATCACAAATTTCAGGTGCATCAAGAACTTCGGTAGGTGGATATACAGAGGAAATCAGACCTCATGATACAGAACAGTTTGATGTTTCCGATAACCGTACACTTGATGAAGTTGTATTGTGGTTAATGAAAATGGGATACATTCCATCATTCTGTACTGCTTGTTATCGTGAGGGCAGAACAGGTGACAGGTTTATGGCACTTTGTAAATCTAAGCAAATACAAAACTGTTGCCACCCTAATGCACTAATGACCTTAAAGGAATATTTAATGGACTATGCAAGTGAAGAAACAAGAAAAGTTGGGGAAGAACTGATTAAAAGTGAACTAGAGAATATTCCTAAAGAAAAGGTAAAAGAAATTTGTAAGGACCATTTGGAAAAGATTGAACAAGGTATTCGTGATTTTAGATTTTAAGGAGAATTTATGAACACTACACCAAAGTCAAATAGACTTCATATTGCATTTTTTGGCAACTGTAATGCAGGAAAAAGTTCTGTTGTAAATGCTTTTACAAATCAAAAACTTTCTGTTGTTTCAAATGTTTTTGGTACAACAACCGATCCGGTAAGTAAGTCAATGGAACTTTTACCAATAGGTCCTGTTGAAATTATAGATACACCGGGATTTGACGATAACAGTGATTTAGGAAAATTAAGAGTAGAAAAGACTTTCCAAATTCTTAGGAAAACCGATGTTGCAATTCTTGTGATTGATGTAACAAAAGGCAAGAATGATTTTGACAGAAAGTTGATTTCACTTTTTAAGGAAAAAAATATTCCGTACATTATTGTATATAACAAAACGGATTTGCAAAAATTAGACAAACTATCTAATAATGAAATTATGGTTAGTGCCACAGAAAATATAGGTATTAATGATTTAAGGGAAAAGGTTGCACATTTTGTAAAAGTAGAGGATAAAAAGATTATCGGTGACAAACTAAATGAAGGTGATATTGCCATTTTAGTTGTGCCAATTGATAAGTCAGCACCAAAGGGTAGACTTATACTTCCTCAGCAACAGACTATTAGGGATATTATTGATAGCAACTGTACTGCAATTGTGTGTAAAGAGGACAAAATAACCGAAACTATTAACAACCTTAAGAAAAAGCCAAAGGTGGTTATTACAGATAGTCAGGTATTCAAAAAGGCAAATGTTGATACACCAAAGGATATTTATTTAACTTCATTTTCAATATTAATGGCCAGGTACAAAGGCTTTTTGGCTACAGCAGTAAAAGGTGCTAAATCAATAAGTGACCTAAATGACGGTGACAAAATTCTTATTGCAGAGGGTTGTACTCACCATAGACAATGTGAAGATATAGGCACAGTTAAACTTCCAAAGTGGTTAAACAATTTCACAAATAAAAATATAGAAATTGATTTTTGCAGTGGAACAGAATTTCCAAATGATTTAGGAAAGTATAAACTTGTAATTCATTGTGGTGGTTGTATGCTAAATGAAAGGGAAGTCCAAAGCAGAATGAATATGGCAATTAAGCAAAATGTACCTTTCACAAATTACGGTACATCAATAGCTTATATGCAAGGAATACTGGAAAGAAGTCTGGAAATTTTCCCTGAATTTTTAGAGTTTATTAAGTGAAAAAGTAATTGACATAGATAAAAGCTAAATATAGAATAAAGTAAATAATTTAATATTTGGGGGGTGCGTTATAGCTCAACTTACAAATGAAAGAATTATTAGAAATGCAACTGCCTCTCTTGAAATAGAGGGCTTTACTGTTGAAGATAAATATAAATTCTTGTGTAATAAATTGCTTAATAAAGAAATTACTATGTCACAGTATATTGAGATAGTGAAAAAACAACAAGGAATTAATGTGTAATTACATAGTAATATAAAAATAAGGGTTTCCGTTTGGAAACCCTTTTGTGTATTTTATATCATATTTTGGCTTACAGTCGTAGGGGCGAACATTGTTCGCCTTTTAAAAAGTGTGATACCTATGGGATTTTTGTCCTGTTTGCAGACTATAAATTTATAATATCTGCATAGGACAATATATCAATATAAAGGCTAATTTGCTCGGTCCACCAATGGTGGACCCTACAACGGTAACCCAAAGTTTTCTTCTAATTTAGTGGTTATTACTGATGGAATAATTTATAATTAATATAAAAATTTGCTATAGGAATTAAATTGTTTTCAATCTTAAATTACAAACCCACCATTAACATTTAGAATATTGCCGGTTAGGTAGTCGGAATCTTTACTACCGAAAAATGCAACTGCTTTTGCAATATCTTTAGGAGTACCTAATCTTTTTAGTGGAGTTTTATTTTTAAGGTCTTCTAAGGTTTCCTCACTAAAAATATTCAGCATATCTGTTTTGATAACACCGGGACAAACGCAATTCACATTAATATTGCTAGGTGCAAGTTCCTTTGCCAAAGCTTTTGTAAAGCCGATAATACCTGCCTTTGCAGTACTGTAATGAACTTCACAACTACCACCGGTAACACCCCACATAGAGCTAATGTTGATTATCTTGCCGTATTGACGATAAATCATATCATGCAGTACTTCTTGTGTGCAGTTAAATGCACCGTCAATGTGAGTGCTGAGCATTATTTTCCATTCTTCATTTGTGATTTGTGAAAATTCCTTTTGTGTGCTGATACCGGCATTATTTACAAGGATAACTATTGTTCCAAGTTCATCCTTAATTTTAGTAACCATTTCAGCAACTTCATTTCTGTTTTTAACATCAGCCTTGTATGCACCAACAGGTACTTTATATTTTTTCATTAATTCTAGGGAAAGTGCCTTTGCCTTTTCTTCGCTTTTGTTGTAGTTAATTGCAACGGCATAACCAAGTGAAGCAAATTCCTCAGCAATAGCACTGCCGATACCTTTTGAACCACCGGTCACAAGTACAGTATTCATAAATTTTACCTCATATCTAAAAATAAAGGCATTGGATAACCAATGCCTTTTGTTGTTATATTAAAGAAAATTACTTTTTCTTCTTAAAGCCATCCTTTAGGCTAACACTTCTGTTAAATACAAAGTGGTCTTTGCTACTGTCTTTGTTGTCAGTACAGAAGTAACCCAGTCTCATAAACTGATAATGAGTATGTGGGTTGTCCTTTACAGATGCCTCAACCTTACAATCATTTAGAACAACAAGACTTTCAGGATTAATATAGTCTAGGAAGTTCTTGTCACCTGTGTCAGGTTCAGGGTCAGTAAATAGATTGTCATATAGTCTAACTTCTGCCGGTACATAGTTATTAGCATCTACCCAATGGATAGTACCTCTAACCTTTCTACCGTCAGGAGTATCACCACCACGAGATTCAGGGTCATACTCTGCATATACAGTAGTAACATTACCGTTTTCATCCTTGTCACAACCTGTACAAGTAACATAGTAAGCTGACTTTAGTCTTACTTCATTACCCGGATATAGACGCTGATACTTTTTGAAAGGTTCTTCCATAAAGTCTTCACTTTCAATGTAACATTCTCTTGAGAATGTAATTGTTCTTTCACCGTCCTCAGGGTGGTTAGGGTTGTTCTCTACTGTGAATTCTTCTGTTTTGCCCTCAGGATAGTTAGTGATAACCAACTTAATAGGGTGGATAACAGCCATAATTCTGTTTGCTCTATCGTTAAGGTCATTTCTTAGACAATGTTCTAGGAAACCGTATTCAACTGTTGAATTAACCTTAGATACACCAATCTGTTCACAGAATGAACGGATTGATTCAGGTGTGTAACCTCTTCTTCTTAAACCACATAGAGTAGGCATTCTTGGGTCATCCCAACCATTAACATAGCCTTCTTCTACAAGTTGACGAAGTTTTCTCTTGCTCATTACTGTGTTGTTAATACCAAGACGAGCAAATTCAATCTGTCTAGGTTTTGCCGGTGCTGAAATATTAGCAATAACCCAATCGTATAGTGGACGGTGACTTTCAAACTCAAGTGTACATAGTGAATGTGTAATACCTTCAATAGCATCTTCGATAGGATGTGCAAAGTCATACATAGGATAAATGCACCAATCAGTACCTGTCTTATGATGTGCCATATGGTTGATACGGTAGATTACAGGGTCACGCATACTAAAGTTACCTGAAGCAAGGTCAATCTTTGCTCTAAGTGTCATTTTACCGTCTTCAAATTCCCCATTCTTCATTCTTTCAAACAAATCAAGGCTTTCTTCAATAGGTCTGTCTCTATAAGGACTCTTTGCCGGAGTTTTTAGGTCGCCTCTGTATTCCTTCATCTGTTCTGCATTTAGTTCGCAAACATAAGCTAAACCTTTCTTGATAAGTTCAACTGCATAGTCATACATTTGTGGGAAGTATTCAGATGCAAAGTAGAATCTGTCACCCCAATCAAAACCAAGCCACTTAATATCTTCCTTAATAGCATCAACATATTCTACATCTTCTTTAGTAGGGTTTGTGTCGTCCATTCTAAGGTTACAAAGTCCGTTATATTTTTCTGCTGTACCAAAGTCAATGCAAATAGCCTTTGCATGACCAATGTGTAGGTAGCCGTTTGGTTCAGGAGGGAAACGAGTGTGTACTGTTTTACCTTCATATTGACCTCCTTCAGCAATATCTTCATCAATAAAAGTATGGATAAAGTTACTTGACATTGCTTCTTCATTATTATTGTTCTTTATTTCCTCAGCCATAGTGTTCCTCGCTTAAAAATTTTTCTTAAATATATAGATAAAATTATTATATCATAAATATAGAAATTTTCAATATTTGATTTATAGCTAATTTTAGGACTTTATTGTGTCAAATAATAAGGATTATATATGGTGAAAATAACTAAATATAAAGAATATCACTATCAATTTTAACGAATTTAAGAAGGCTTATTTGTGCAGTTAACTAAATTTTTTTGCTAATTCTTTAACACTTTAAAGCGTTATTGACAACCAAATTTTACTGTGATAAAATTGTGTTATTAAAAATAGAGAGGAACTCTATTTGGGAGGAAAAAACAATGAAAAAATTATTAGCAATGCTTTGTGTTGTTGCTATGGCTCTATGTGCAACTGCTTGTGGCAGTGGTTCAAATAGCTCAAACGGCTCAAGTAATGACGCAAACAAAAGTTACAAAATCGGTATCTGTCAGCTTATTCAGCATCCTGCTCTTGATGCTGCAACAAAGGGCTTTAAGGCTTATTTAACAGAAAAACTTGGTGACAAGGTATCTTTCACAGAACAGAACGCTGCAGGTGACTCAGCTACTTGTGCTACAATCTGCAATCAGTTTGCTTCTGACAATGTTGATTTGATTATGTCTAACGGTACTGCTGCTTTACAGGCTGCTGTTTCTGCAACAAAGACTATTCCTATCCTAGGTACTTCTATTACAGATTACGGTTCAGCTCTTGGTATTGACAACTGGACAGGTACAACAGGTGCTAATGTATCAGGTACAACAGACCTTGCTCCACTTGATGAACAGGCTGATATGATTAATGAACTATATCCAAACTCAAAGACTGTTGGTATTCTATATTGTTCAGGTGAACCAAACTCAAAGTATCAGGCAACAACAATTACAGATTACCTAAAGAAACTTGGTAAGACAGTTAAGGAATTTACTTTTGCTGACTCTAACGATGTTGCTTCTGTTACAAAGACAGCTTGTGGTGAAAGTGATGTTCTTTATGTTCCAACAGATAACACAGCTGCTAACTGTGCTAAGACAGTTAACAATGTTGCTCTAAAGGAAAAGACACCAATCATTGCCGGTGAAGAAGGTATTTGCTCAGGTTGTGGTGTTGCAACACTTTCAATCAGTTACTATGACCTTGGTTATGCAACAGGCGAAATGGCTTATGATGTTCTTGTAAATGGCAAAGACATTTCTAAGATGGAAGTTAAGTCAGCTCCTAAGTTTACAAAGGAATACAATGTTGAAATTTGTAAGGCTCTGGGTCTTGATATTCCATCAGATTACAAGGCAATCGGCGAAGATAAGTAATTAAAATTTACTAAACAAAAATAGGGGTTGGCTTATGTCAACCCCTAATTAATAAGTTGGTTCAAAGGCATATAAATGTGTTTCAAATGAGAAAATACATTTATATGCTTTTGGGCATAATTATAGGAGGATAAAAATGGACGCTATTATGTCATACTTTAGCTCCCTTAGTCCACTACAACTTCTAAATAATTTACCCGGTGCAGTTGCTCAAGGTATTATTTGGGGTATTATGGCTTTGGGAGTTTACATTACTTTTAGGCTACTTGATGTTGCCGACCTTTCAGTTGATGGTACTTTTACAACCGGTGGTGCAGTAACTATTATGTTAAAGCTTGCAGGTTTCCCTATGTGGTCTTGCTTAATTATTGCAGTACTTGCCGGACTTGTGGCAGGTTTTGTTACAGGTATTTTACATACTAAGTTAGGTATTCCGGCTATTCTTGCAGGTATCTTAACACAGATTGCTCTATATTCTATTAACCTAAGAATTATGGACTTCTCATCAAATAAATCATTTGCTTTTGGTGAAAAGGATTTATATGTTACTCTTGGCAATGTACCACAGGCAATTATTGTTTCTGCTATTTTTGCAGTAGCACTTATTGCTTTGTTATATTGGTATTTTGGTACAGAACAAGGTTCAGCACTTAGAGCAACAGGTAGTAACCACTCAATGAGTAGCGCACAAGGTATCAATATTTCAACAATGAAAGTTATCGGTCTTTCATTATCAAATGGTATCGTAGCACTTTCAGGTGGTTTAATGACTCAGTATCAAGGCTTTGCCGATGTTAACCAAGGTAGAGGTGCTATCGTAACAGGTCTTGCAGCAGTTATTATAGGGGAAGCTATCGGTATGGCTATCTTAGGCAAGAAGATGAACTTTATCGGTAAACTTGTTTTTGTTGTAATCGGTGGTATTATCTATTACTTCATTATGACAATTGTATTGTGGCTAAAGTTAAATTCAAACGACCTAAAGCTATTTACTGCAATTATCGTTGCATTGTTCCTAGCAGTTCCTTACTTAAAGTCAAAGAGTAAAAGTTCATTTAGTAAAGCTAAAAAGAGAGGAGAGAAGTTAGATGCTAAAGATTAATTCTATTGAAAAAACCTTTAATCCCGGTACAATTAATGAAAAGAAAGCACTTGACAAAGTTTCTCTCCACCTTAATCCGGGTGACTTTGTTACTATTATCGGTGGTAACGGTGCAGGTAAATCAACTTTGATGAATGCTATTACAGGTGTATGGCCTGTTGATAACGGTAGCATTATCCTTGACGGTGTAAATGTTACAGGTTTACCTGAATATAAAAGAGCAAAGTTTATCGGAAGAGTTTTCCAAGACCCTATGATGGGTACTGCTCCCGATATGCAGATTATTGAGAACTTAGCCCTTGCCTATAGACGAGGCAAGAAAAGAACTTTAAAGTGGGGCATTACTAAGAAAGAAAAGGAAATGTTCCACGAAAAGTTAAAGATTTTAGGCTTAGGACTTGAGGACAGAATGACATCAAAGGTAGGACTTCTTTCAGGTGGTCAAAGACAGGCTTTAACTCTTCTTATGGCATCTTTACAAACACCAAAGTTACTACTTCTTGATGAACATACTGCAGCACTTGACCCTACAACTGCTGCTAAGGTTCTACAGATTTCTGAAGAAATTATTGAAAGAGATAAGCTGACTGCAATGATGATTACTCATAATATGAATGATGCTATTGTTCACGGTAACAGACTTATTATGATGAACAACGGTCAGATTATCTATGATGTTCAAGGTGAAGAAAAGAAGAAACTAACAAAAGCTGACCTTATGGCTAAATTTGCTGAAATTGCCGGTGAAGATGCTGAGTCAGACAAAATGTTGTTATCTTAACTTAATAAATAACAGAAAGGTCGGTACAAAAAGTACCGACCTTTTTTCATAGAAAAATTTAGTTAAGTTGTTCTCTGATTTTGTTTTGAATAATATTAGAACAAATTTCTGCCATTTCTTCGGGAGTTTCCTTCATACCATTATTAAGCCAACTTTCAATTATGCCCAAAACACCAAACACCATAAAAGAAAAGTAATGCTCTGCTGCATTAGTATCACCAAAGTGATTTGTAAATTTACTATGCAAGAACTTAATCAGCTTTTTAGTAAAGGCAATTTCACCTCTGTCAGAAAGCATAACCTGACAAAATTCATTGTTGTTCTTTACAAAGATAAAAACTTCTCTGAAAAGTTCTTCGTTTAGAACATCATCTTGCTTGTCAATAGGAATAAGAAATTCATCAAGTTCCCTAAACATATCGTCCTCAATTTGTTCTAACATATCAAATACATCTGTATAATGAAGATAAAAAGTCCCTCTGTTAATGTCTGCCTTGTCACACAACTCTTTTACCGTAATGTGTTTCACACTTTTCTCTTTCATTAGAGAAAGTAGTGAACTTTTTAAAACGGCCCTGGTTTTCCTAATTCTTCTGTCCTGTGTACCCATAAAATTTCACCTTCTCAACACAATTTACAAATATGTTTATTATCGTGCATATGGTTGCAAATTGCTTATTGTGTTTTTTTACAATACTAGTATAATAGAAAATGTTCAAGAAATCAACACTATGTTTAATTTTTTATGAGGTGATTGTATGAGTAAAAAGAAAAAAACTTTCATACTCAAGGTCTTACCGATTATTGCGATTTGTATAGTAATGTTGATTCCATCAATATACGCTTGTGTATTCTTGGGTTCAATGTGGGATCCTTATGGTAACATAGGTGACCTACCGGTAGCTGTGGTGAATTATGACAAATCCGTTGATTACAATGACAAAACATTGTCCATTGGGGATGACCTTGTAGACAAACTAAAGGATAATGATTCCTTGAAATTCAACTTTGTTGACAGTGATACGGCTGAACAAGGTATTGAGAATGGTACATATTATATGGTAATTACCATTCCAAAAGATTTTTCCAAAAATGCAACAACTTTAATGGATGCAAATCCTAAGAAGATGGAGCTTGATTACAAAACTAATCCCGGCAAAAACTACATTGCCTCTAAGATGAGTTCAACTGCTTTGGAAAAAATCAAAACAGAAATCGAACATACAGTAACAGAAACTTATACACAGACAGTTTTTGATACTATTGGAGATACAGCTGATAGCCTTTATGATGCAGTTGATGGTGCTCAGAAGCTAAATGACGGTGTTGGTAAACTTTCTGATGGTAATGACACTATTACAACTAACCTAAAGACTTTGGCAGATAGTTCAGTAACATTTGCCGATGGTGCAAATACTCTAAATACCGGTCTTGTAACATATACTAATGGTGTTACATCATTAAATTCCGGTGCTTGGAGAATTAAAGCCGGTCTTGATACATTAAACAGCAATGTACCTACTCTTTCAAATGGTATTAGTGCTTTGGCAAATGGTGGTGTAACACTAAAGAACGGTATCAAAACTTATACTGACGGTGTTGCAACTGCTAACACAGGTGCTCAGACACTTAACAAAAATTCAAGTACACTAAATAACGGTGTTTCTACTTTGCATAATGGTACAACAACTTTAAAGTCAGGTCTAAAGACTTATACTGACGGTGTTGCAACTGCTAACACAGGTGCTCAAACATTGTCACAAAGTTCAAGCACACTTAACAGTGGTGCTTCTTCTCTAAAGAGTGGTTCAAGCACATTGTCAACAGGTACTTCAACTTTAAAGTCAGGACTTAACACAATGTCCGGTGAACTTGCAAAGTCAGTAACTGATGAAAATGCAGAAAAGCTAAAGACACTTTCAAGTGGTCTTACTTCTCTAAACAGTGGTATTTCTCAGTTAAACGATAGTTTACAAAATGCAGAGGACTCAACACTTGAAAGTGACCTTACAACTGTTGGTGTTGGTATTCAAACTGCCGGTACTGAGTTAAAATCAGCTTCAGATGGTCTTGCATCTTTACAGAAAGAAATCGCAACAATTTCTTCTTCAAGCTGGTTCAAGAGTCTTGATGCAGCAACTCAGGCATCTGTAATTAACGGTTTAAAATCTTCAGCAAAAGAAATCGGTGACGGTTTACAGGGCGTACAGTCTGACTTAACAACTGCCGGTGCTGACCTAAAGACAGCAGCTTCAACAGCTAAAGAAGTTGGTAAGTCAGTTGATACTGTAAAGGCATCAGTTAAGAAGATTAGTGAAAACTCAAAATTACTACTACCTACTGCAAGTACTCAAGTAACTGCACTATATGGTGGTTTAAGCTCTGTTAAGGATACACTTGATACAAAGCTTATCCCGGGTGCTACTGCTCTTGAGAGTGGTACTTCTCAGCTAGATGGTGGTATCAGTACTTTACAAACCGGTTTAACAACATATACCGGTGGTGTTGATACTTTAGCAAACGGTACAAAACAGTTAAACGACAACAGTAAGAGCCTTAACGATGGTGCTAAGAGCCTAAATGATGGTACTAAGTCACTAAAGACCGGTGTTTCAACATACACAGGTGGTGTTAAGACACTTGCTGATGGTACTAAGAAACTAACTGATAACAACAAGACTCTTAATAAGGGTGCTACTGATTTATCAAATGGTGCTAATAAACTAAAAGACAGTGTACCAACACTTTCAAGTGGTATTGAACAACTATTTAACGGTTCAACAACTCTTGCAAATGGTACACGACAGTTAATGGATAATAACGATAAGCTTGTTTCCGGTAGTAAGGAATTGGCAAATGGTGCAACAAAGATTTCTACCGGTGCAGATAAACTTTATGACGGTTCAAAGACTTTAGGTAAGGGTTTAACAACAGTTGATAATGGTGTTACAACTCTTAAGAAAGCACTTAAGAAGGGCGCTGATACTGCTAAGGATACAACAATCTCAAGTAAGCAGAAGAAGATGTTTGCTTCTCCTGTAAATGCAAATGAAACTCAGGTTTCTAAGGTAGCTAACAACGGTTCAGCTATGGCAGCATATATGATGTGCGCAGGTCTTTGGGTAGCAGGTATTTCATTCTGTGTTGTAACAGGTGCAGAAAATGACCCTAAGCGTATCAGAAGAAAGAAGAAACTTTGGATTAGAAAACTATTTGAACTTGCATTATTTGCAGTTGGTGCAGGTGCAGTTCTGGTAACACTTCTAATTAATGTAAACGGTATGGATCCGGCTTATGTTGGCAGAACATTTGCTTTAGCTATTATGACTTCTGTAGCATTTACAGCAATTGCATACTTCTTCAACATTATCCTTGGTAAGGTTGGTTCATTCGCATTACTTGTTCTTCTAGTTCTACAACTTGGTTGTGCCGGTGGTACATATCCACTTGACCTTTCACCAAGTATCTACAGAACAATGAAACCATTCTTCCCATTCTCTTATGCAGTTGACGGATTTAGAATGACAATTGCTACAGGTCAGGATATTACAGGTATTATGATTGTACTTGCCGGTTTTGCAGCAGTATTTATTGCACTAAGCATTATTGTAACTACAGTAAAGGTTAAGAGTAAGAATGAAAAGGAATATGGTCTATCAAGACTACTTGATGAGGCTTTCTCAGTTCCATTTAAGGATTAATCAGATTATTCCGTATATTCTTCCAAATATAATAACAAAATGCAAAGCACTCTTGAATTTAATTCAAGGGTGCTTTTGTTGCTTGATTTTTAAAATAAATTATGGTTATTTTAAGATTGTTTTTACAGTATAAGTTAAAATAAAGTCAAAAAATCTTTAAACAAAAGTTAATATGATAAAAAATAGCAAATAATAAAGAAAAATGCTTGATAAAATACTGAAAAAAGACTATAATTACCTTGTATGAGAGGACTTTCTCAAACAAATCAAAGAAAGGAGTTAAGTACAATGAATTATTCTAATGAAGTAATGAATATGTGTACTGTAACAAAAGGACCAAAGCACGGTCCTGCACCTATTCCTGAAGAAGGTAAATGGGTAAAATCTTATGAAATCAAAGATATTTCAGGTTTTTCACATGGTATTGGTTGGTGTGCTCCTCAGCAGGGCGCATGTAAGCTATCACTAAACGTAAAAGACGGTATTGTTGAAGAAGCTCTTGTAGAAACAGTTGGTTGCTCAGGTATGACTCACTCAGCTGCTATGGCTGCAGAAATTCTACCTGGCAAGACTCTACTAGAATGTCTAAACACAGACCTTGTTTGTGATGCTATTAACACAGCTATGAAGAACATTTTTGAACAGCTAGTATACGGTCGTTCACAGACTGCTTTCTCAGAAGACGGTCTTCCAATCGGTGCCGGTCTAGAAGACCTTGGTAAGGGCCTTCGTTCACAGGTTGGTACTATGTTCTCAACAAAGGCTAAGGGCGTTCGTTTTATGGAAATGGCAGAAGGCTATGTTCTTAAGACAGCTCTTGACGAAAATGACGAAGTTATCGGTTACCAGTTTGTAAATCTTGGTAAGATGATGCAGGATATTCGTCATGGTGTTACACCGGATGAAGCATATAAAAATAACATTGGTCAGTACGGCCGTTTTGATAACGCTGCTAAGTACATTGACCCAAGAGAAGAATAATCAGTAAGGAGGAGATTTAAACATGGCAGTTACATTTGAAAGTATGGAAAGAAGAATGCCAAAAATCGAGAAGTGCCTTGCTGAAAATGGTATCGGTTCTCTTGAAGAGGCAAGACAGCTATGTCTAGATAAGGGCTTTGACCCAGACAAAATCGTTAAGGGTGTTCAGCCAATCGCATTTGAAAACGCTAGCTGGGCTTATACACTAGGTTGTGCTATCGGTCTTAAGAAGGGCGTTAAGTCTGCTGCTGAAGCTGCTGAAGCTATCGGCGTAGGTCTTGAAGCATTTACAATCCCTGGTTCTGTTGCAGAACAGAGAAATGTTGGTCTAGGTCACGGTAACCTAGGTGCAATGCTACTTAGAGACGAAACAAAGTGTTTCGCATTCCTAGCAGGTCACGAATCATTCGCTGCTGCTGAAGGTGCTATCGGTATTGCCAGAAACGCTAACAAGGCTAGAAAAGAACCACTAAGAGTTATCCTTAACGGTCTTGGTAAGGATGCTGCTTACATCATCTCAAGAATCAACGGTTTCACATATGTTGAAACAGACTTTGACTTCTTCAACAGCGAACTAAAGGTTGTTCGTGAAGTTAAGTTCTCTGATGGTGAAAGAGCTGCTGTTCGTTGCTACGGTGCTAACGATGTTCGTGAAGGCGTAGCTATTATGCAGAAGGAAAATGTTGGTGTTTCAATTACAGGTAACTCAACTAACCCAACTCGTTTCCAGCATCTAGTAGCTGGTACATACAAGAAGTGGGCTATTGAAAATGGAGTTAAGTACTTCTCAGTTGCTTCAGGTGGTGGTACAGGTCGTACACTTCATCCTGATAACATGGGTGCAGGTCCTGCTTCATACGGTCTAACAGACTCAATGGGTAGAATGCACGGTGATGCTCAGTTTGCCGGTTCTTCATCAGTTCCTGCTCATGTAGAAATGATGGGTCTTATCGGTATGGGTAACAACCCAATGGTTGGTGCTACAGTTGCTTGTGCAGTTGCAGTTTACGAAAGCCTAAATAAGTAATTCATTACTTTATATACTAGGGAGTGTATTTTTACACTCCCTTTTTTCTTGCAAAAATTCTTACTTTATGTTATATAATAGGTAAGGGTTGTGATAATATGAAAGATAAGCTTACAGGAAAGCAAGTGATTATTATGCTATCAATCATTGCTTTGGCAGTTGGTTTTTTTGTCGGTGGTATGGCACTTACCGACAGATATAAAAAAACTATAGTGAATACCTATGATAAATATTATAATAAGTATTATAGTATTGCTTCAAGTTATGTTGACCAAGGTCAGAGTATTGTACAAAAGAATATTGAACTTGCATCTCAGCAAGATAAAAAATAAGGACTTCTGTTTTCAGAAGTCCTTTTGTCTTTTGATTTTATCTGTGGGTAAAGATTAATTTCATAAATTAGTTATTTCAATCCTAATTTTGAGTAAAGGCTAGTTCGATAAATTAGGGTTTGTGGGTGTGAATTATAACAAAATTTTGGCTTACAGTCGTAGGGGCGAACACTGTTCGCCCGTTTAATAGTAAAATGTTTTATACAATTTTGTCCTA
>JBQKHY010000016.1:0-52559 GCA_052118065.1 Ruminococcus sp. LCP21S3_E8
TTCTGGTTTTTTGTCAATTCCATTTTAACGGATTTTTCAAATTTATGCTCTACTTTTTTATATTTTTTTCGTAGGCTCTATTTTTCTTACCCCAACATTTATTATAGAGCCTATAAAATTAAAAGTTGTAATAAGTCAAAAGATTGTATTTTAAGTTGTCTATATTGCTTGTATTTGTTTGGTGAAAATGTTATTGATGAGATTTTCCTATTATTAAATGACAATGATTATCATATTCGATTATCTGCCATATCTATTTTAGAAGAAATCGTTAACAATGATAATTTAGATATTATAACAAGTAAATTAAATGATAGATTAAAAATTGAAGATTGTAGTTCAGTTATTGATAAGATTAAAAATTTTAAATAAATGGAGTAAATAATCAAAAAATGAAATTAAATATTAGTTGTAAAGTTGGAGTATATTCAAACCCAATAAAGATAACATTTAACAACCAATCAAAAATATTGACTGATAATAATTCAGGTGTATCTTTTGATTTTGATGCCGATACAGAATATGAACTAACAATAGAACAAATACATAAAGATAAAGAAAGTGTTCCAACAAGAGTAACTAATATTGTTTTAAATATTATTTCACATTATATTTCTGCCTCAGCTAAGATGGAAAAGTCATTTGATTATGTAAATTACGGTGGTGTTAGGCCATACTTATTATGTCTCATGCAAGATAATATTTCCTTTTCTAAAAAAGAGTTCGGCATAATTATCGAACTCTTTTTTCTAACGCAATTTGAATTATTTATTCTTATTCTCTTAATTTTGCCATTAGTACTAGGTCACTGTTATCCAGTACGCCATCATTATTTATATCACATGCTATCATGGCTTCATCAGTTAAACCTTCTAATCCCAGTAAAAAATTCATATATGAGTTAGTATCCTTACTATTTACTGTACCTGTACAATTAACATCACCTTTAATTATGAAAGTTCTCTCAATCAATTCATTATTTCTTGTGAACCTTACAATCATTCCCGTACCGATTTTACCACTTGAAACTACACTGCCATTTTTAATAAAAACAACATCATATCCATCATAACTAACATTTTTCTTAAAAGTTGCAATAGTTGTGTTAGGACTTACACCGGTAATGTATTTATCACCTATAGTATATGCATTAGTATAAATACCATATGTTTTAGTATCGTTATTTTCAATTGTCCTAGGTGTATTTGTCTTTTTACTTTTTAATTCACTGGTTTTTACAATATAAATATTGCTTCCTTTGGTTACTATAATTCTATCCTTATAACCAAACAAATTATCAATATTAAAATTAAAAGAATATTCTTTATTTGTTGAACTATTAAAATCTGAATATACAATTTTATTTCCACTTATTTTTGCAATACCATTTGATAATAAGGCAGTTTTGTTTTCTTTATAATTACCATACTTAGTATTATTAAACAATGTACATATCTTTCCGTTACCACAATAATATTCATCATTAACCATAGAAATAGGGAATATGTTGTAATCATTTGATGTGGAATAAATGGTGTTTCCTTTTATATAATATAAACCTGAAGATGTTAACACAAATTGATAAGTGCCATTAGTAGTATCTATTTGATTAATATTACTATCAAATTGATATGTATTCACTAAATTTCCTTTTGAACTGTATTTATGTAGCAAAGTTCTATCGTAATAATCTACAAAATAATAGTTATTACCTTTATCTACAGAACAAAGAGACCACCTTGTTTTTGTCCCGTCATTCATAGTTATAGTTTCATACTTACCACTATTATAATTAAACCTTACAACACCTATTTTACCCTTTATATTATCAGAAAAGAAATGAAAATAACTACCGGTAAAATTACACTTTGTAATTTCAGCATCCGTTTTAATTGTGCTATAACCATAACCTATTTTATTAACAACAGCAGTTCTATCCTTTACACTAACAATATAGTCATTCTTACTGTCAGCAAAGTAATATAACTTACTGTTATTTAGGAATTTATAACTTGTCCTTGTAACACAATTAGCACTAAAGCAACTTGATAGTATCAATAATATAGAAATCAAAATTATTAATATGCGTTTCATACAAAACACCAACATATCTACAAAATATTATATTTAGATTATACAATAATATTTTGCCATATTGTTGTTTTAGTAATTAACTTTCACATATTTTTTATTTGAGCGAAATAACTATGAAAAATTTATAAAAAATTTCTAATTGTATATGCATTTACAATAACTTATAATTGCAATAATAAGTAGAAAAGAGGAATGGTTATGCCTGCAACAAGTATTTTAATTAAACCTGCATCATCAGCTTGTAATATCAATTGTAGTTATTGTTTTTACAAAAAGTTATCTGCTAAAAAGGCTTTCAGTTTCAACAATACATACCTTGTCTTGATGATAGTGATACAAAGTCAGAATGGTCTTTAGATGCTGATACATATGGAAGCTTTCTCTGTGAACTGTTTGATATTTGGTATGATGATTATGTGCATGGTGGTAATATTGATATAAGAATGTTCTCTAATTGGGTACAAATGGCTGCCGGATATATGCCTGAATCTTGTGGTATGTCAGGTAAATGTAATTGTTATTTTGTAGTTGAAGGGAATGGTAATATTTATCCTTGTGACTTTTACTGTACAGATGAGTGGAAACTTGGAACAATTGATGATGATTTCAATAATTTAATTAAGTCAGATAAGGCAAAGAGTTTTGTAAGTTGTTCTTTGCCTGTAAATGATAAATGTAAGAAATGCAAATATTTATATTTATGTCGTGGTGGTTGCAGAAGATGGAGAGAGCCATTTATAAATGGTGAACCATCCTTAAACTGTTTATGTGGTGCATATGAAAAGTTCTTTGAACACTGCATTGATAGAATATATTTGTTAGCTAATATCATAAAAAATAAATAAATCTATATTAAGTTGGTTCATAATGAACTGCCCCAGTTTGTGCGGACAGTACAAAAAGAGCCTACTTGATGTAAATAATTAATTGCTCAAGCGTTACTTAATGACCCTAAAATTCTTATTCTTGATGAACCTACTGCCGGTCTTGACCCTAAGGAAAGAATTAGAATTCGTAACTTTATCAGTGAAATAGCTGAAGATAAAATTGTTTTGATTTCAACTTATGTAGTATCTGACATTGAATTTATTGCCAAGGAAATTATCCTACTAAAGCAAGGTAAACTTGTGTCACATGATACTTGTCCAAACCTTGTAAGTGAAATTGAAAACAAGGTAGTTGAAGTTGAAATTGATAGGGAAGAACTAAAGTATTATCAAGATAATTACAGAGTTTCTAACCTATATCATAATGGTGAAAAGATTGTTGTTAGATTAGTGACAGATAACCCTCCTGAAAATCACTATTCTAAAATTGTAAAACCAACCCTTGAAGACCTTTACCTTTATGTCTTTGAACAGGGATTGTAATAAAATTACTTATAACTAGATTTTTATAATAAACACCTTCCTAAAAACCACAAATATAGTGTTGTGGTTTTTTACTAATTAATAACTTCTTAAAAGTATAATTTCTCAACATTCTTGAAATAAATCGTATAATCTGTTATATTAAAGTAGGGGTGGATTAATGCTAAAAATTGCAGTTGTGGATGACGATATGGTATTTGTAAATAAGTTATCCAATATTATAGCTAAGACTTGTAATCAGTCAAAAATAGAATATTCATTACAGAAATATTCAAACGGTATGGATATTTTATCTAACTATTCACAGTTTCATCTAATTTTTCTTGATATTGAAATGCCTTTCTGTAACGGTATTGAAACTGCTGAAAAAATAAATAAATTAAAAGGTAATTCTCAAGTACCTTTATTTGTATTTGTTACAAGCCATGATGAACTTGTTTTTGAAGCACTGAAAAGTTATCCTTATACATTTATCAGAAAAAGCAGTATGGAAACTGATGTAGCTGAATGTATAAAGCATATTAATGATTCTTTAAGAATAGATGACAATACTATCTTTTTGCATGCAGGTAGAAAAGATGTTGCTGTAAATGTTGATGATATTATTTTTCTGGATAAAATTAATAATTATGTGATTTTCCATACTGAAAATGGTGATTATAAAGTAAGAAGCAACATTAATAAAGAATTCAAAAAAATTTGTGACTATGGGTTTGTTAGGCCTCACATTGGTTATGTAGTTAATAATAATTATATTCAATACATAGCCAGTGACAGTATTTTATTAAAAAACAATATTAGTGTTCCTCTTAACAAGAAATACAAAGAAGCAGTGAAAACTGAATTCTTTAACTGGATAGGTGATAGGGATGTTTAATTATGTTTTTGAAATAACCGTCAATTTATTGCAGTCCATTTATTTTGTAGGATTCTTTCTCTTATTCTTAGGTGGTAAGTTTTCAACAAGAAAGAATATAATTCTTTTATCAATATTTATTGCACTTAATTTTGCAGTTCTAACATATTTTACATACAATCAACCCAACATTGTTATGCTTGATATGTTTATAGGAATTATATTATATGAAATATATTGTATTACTTGTCTTAAAGGTGAGTTGGCAATTAAGCTAATACTTCCATTTATAGTATCATTAATAAATACAATCATATCTTATGGTTTTGTTTATTCATCATCCATAATTTCCGGTGTAACTTTTGAAGAATTAATTACAAAGTCAAGCTTTTTTAGATATTTATTTGTTGTTCTTGCTAATCTAGCTACAATGGTTGTTTTATTTATAATGTGGCGAACTAAAGCTAAAACATATAGCTTGAAGAAAGTTTCTAATGTTATTGCATTTGTAGTTATTCCACTATTAGCTATGATGATTTTGTATATAACAATGTACATAATGATACTTACCAATTTCCAATCTAACATAATTATCTTACTTTCAATAATTTGTATCAGTATGATTGTAATTGCAGGAATAGTGTGGTTTATGATAGCCAGAATAAATAAGGATAATGAAATTAAAACAAAACTATTATTATCAGAACAAAAAGCTAATTTATATAAACAAAATATAATCAGTTCTAATAGCCAAATTGAAACTATTAAATTGTTAAAACATGATATGAAGAATAATATATTATGTATTGATGCTTTAATTGAAAAAGAAAATTATGATGAAGCACATAATATCTGTCATAGCTTAACTAATAAGTACACATCTATAGGAACAATAGTAAATACTGAAAATTATTTATTAAATGCAGTACTAAATGTTGAAATTGAAAAAGCTAAAAGCTATGAAATACCCATTAAACTAAGCATTACTAATGACTTAAAAATGTTTAAAAACAGTTCTGATATTATTTCATTAATCGGTAATATTCTTGATAATGCAATTTCATATTTATCTAAAAACAAAGTAAAAAACAATGAAATTAATTTTTCTACAGGGTATGAAGGTTCTTATTCCATTATAAAATGTAGAAACAATATACTCGATTCTGTATTATTTAATAATCCTTCACTAAAAACCGATAAGGAAGATAAAGATAATCATGGTAAAGGAATCACAATAATTAATAGCATTGCTCATAAATATAATGGAGATGTAATTATAAAAGAAAGAAATAAAGAATTTATAATTACTGTGATTTTAGACAATAGAAGTTTACCAGAAAACCTCTGATTTTTACCAAGTTAATACATAGTATGTGAAAATGTGCTACTCTTTTCGTAGGTGATGTGTATATGTTACATAGACTTTCCGAAAGAATAGCACTTTCTGTTTGCAATGATAGTGATAAAGTTCCACTAGATATATATATTTATGGTTTTGAACTGTTAGTATCATCTGTAATTGAAACAATTAGTTTATTATTAATTGGACTTTTAACAGGGAAATTAATAGATACAATAATTTTTATTATTTCTTTTTCAAGTATCAGAGTATTTAGTGGAGGCTATCACGCAAACTCTTATTTAAAGTGTTTTATAGTAACAGTTGCATATTATTTATTAGTTCTATTTTCTGCTGATATTATGCTAGCTTTCCCTAATAGAACAATTATATTAATCGCTATTATAACTTTGTTTTTATCCCTTATATTATTCATCTTAATGAGTCCGGTAAAAAGCAAAGGCAAATCAATATTAAATTATAAAAAACAAAAGATACTTTCAATCATTTCTCTATATATAAACGCTATATTGCCAATCATCTTGTTAACTATTTATCAAAACAACATATTAATCATAGTGTATCCCACAATAATATGTGTGGATGTATTGATTATTATAGAAAGTTTGAAAAAAGGAGATGAGAAAAATGAAAGAAAAGATTAGTGAAGTACTTAAGAAAATGTCTTTACATGCAGTAAAGGTTTCTTGCAATACTGCATCATTCAATTTCTCAGGTCAACCAAAAGAACCTGAATCACTAAAGAAATATATTTCAAATAGAAATAAGTAATAATAAGTACAATTAAAATACTTATAAAGATTACTAAATTTTTATTTGTTATAACTTACACACCTTTGAAAAGTCACAACAGAAATGTTGTGACTTTTCTATTTTTTTCAAAATAATTATAAAATTTTGCAACACTTTAAGATTTTCAAAAGTATTATTAATAGATAGAGGTATTATTCTATTATTTATAGCAATTAATTTGTTCAAATTAATAATTATTTTATCCAACATTTGTATAATATGACAATTGATTTTATCATTCATTGGCATATAATATAGCTAAAGATACGGAGGTGTCTGTTATGAAAAGAAATTTATTATTTGTTAGTTTTATAATATTAGCAATTCTTTTTACCGGTTGTTCTTTTAAGGATTATAATAGTACTTATAAGAATGAAGAAGGTTATTCTAATTACATAAGCAACAGTAAAACCGGTTGTAAAGATATGAACAGTTTTGGATTGGTTAGCAATTTGGAAGATGAAAAATCACAAGAATACTATAAAAAGAATTCTCGTGTATGTGGTGATTATTTAATTACCAACTATCTTGATGGTGTTTGTATCAATCGTTACTTAGGCCATAATAATACAATTAAAATACCTAAAACTTTAGACAATAAACCTGTTATTATGCTAGGAGACTTTATCAGTGATGAAAAGTATAATGGTAAAAATCAAATTTATGGAGCTTTTGCAGGTATTAAAGACTGTAAAATCACAATTCCATCAACAGTAAAATATGTTACTAGCGGTGTACTTTGGGTTTCTTACGATGCAGATACAACCGGATTTACCGGCAAGTATGAAAATGACTTTGCATCAGTTAAAATTGATAAAAACAATCCATATTATACTTATATAGATAATATTATATATACTAAAGATATGAAAACTTTATTATACATAAATTTTTATGATTACTATAATAATGAAGATGGCGAAGATTTTTATATAGTTGTTGATAATATTGAAAATTTTGAACCTATAAATCAAATGTTATATGGTAATTATCCAATTTATTTTGGCAAAAATATCAAGAAAATTGATGCTGATTTCGGAACAGAAGATTCAGGAAATGTTCTTGTTTATTGTTA
The DNA here is from genome assembly GCA_052118065.1 of Ruminococcus sp. LCP21S3_E8. Classification (GTDB taxonomy): domain Bacteria; phylum Bacillota; class Clostridia; order Oscillospirales; family Acutalibacteraceae; genus Ruminococcoides. The sequence continues at coordinate 7,548 of JBQKHY010000016.1, forward strand.
TAAGGGTACTGTAGCTGAAAAATGGGCAAAAAATAAAGGTATATACTATGCATTTAATGATAATGATACCACAACTTCTGATGTTGGTGCTGTTCCCGGTCCTTACTGTAGTGATTGATTATGTGTACAACAATAGAGTTGCTAAGGCCGGACTTGATAGTATAAAGAAAGGTGATAAGATTGTTTTTCACCAAGAATGAAATAAAAAAGTGAGGTTGTTATGAAAAAAGGTAGAATAATATTAGTGTTAGCTTTAACATTAATTTTGGTAACACTTAGTGGTTGCTTTTACAAAGATGATAATATTATAACTGATTGCAAAACCGGTAAGGTTGTTGCATCCTTTTCAACTAAAGAGCATGAAAAGGAAGCTATATTACTTACTAATGCTACTAATTATACTGAAAACAAAGAAACAAAAATAAAGTCAAAACCTAAGTATCTTGTACATTTTGTTGACCCTAAAGATTCTATTAATGATGTTTATTATTACATATATATTGAAAATAATAATATCTATGTTCAATTTGATACGGTTAAGATAAAAGAGCTAATAGACAAATTCGATGTAGGTTTAGATGATTCTATAAAAAGGACTACTGTAATGACAGTAAAAGATTTAGATTCTGTATTAGTGCTTAAATAAAATCATAGTATTAAAGCCTTGGATTATTTCCAAGGCTTTTTGTATAATTAGAACATTTTTCCTTTATAAGGCTTTGCAGGTAACATTTCAAAATCATACGTTTTCAGTTCTTCTAAAGTAATATTACTATGGCAACCTTCATGCACCATAAGGTTGGAATCTTCACCAAGTTGCACAACAACTACCGGTGTATTAGTACCATAAGCATAACCACATTCCCATGCAGTTCCACTATCACTATAACCTCCATAATAAAGCATTACAACAACATCAGCCCAATCAATGAACTTCTTATCATTCATAAATGTTTCTTTTGACCACCAAGACTGCTGAGTAATTTCATCAGTTCTGACTTCATTAAGTCTAGGGGAGAAGAGAGAAAAACCTCTTTCTGTAAGTATCTTTTCTGCTATCTTAACATTCTCTAATTCTTTTTCATTAAAGAATGGACTTGCTAAATAAATTTTCATTTTACTTTTCCTTATCTTTCTTAGGTTTTACATTTGCTAGTGGATTACTTTTTGATGCATCTTCAAGTTGCTTATTAGATAGGTGAGTGTATATTTCGGTTGTACCTAAATTTTCATGACCTAAAATATCTTTCAGCACTCTAATATCCACATTACCATGCTGATACATAAGTGTTGCAGCAGTATGTCTTAACTTGTGACAACTGTATCCTTGACTATCTAATCCTATCTTTTCAAGATATTTATACACCATAGCTTGTACAGTTTTGGGACTCATTCTCTTTAATTGAGAGGATATAAACAATGCCTTTTTATCTTTTAAACCATCAGCAGGTCTAACCTTTAGATAATCATTAATCGCATTTATACAAGCATTATTAAGATAAACAATTCTTTCTTTGTTACCTTTACCAAGGACTCTAACAGTATTATCATTACGAATATCAGTAACATTAAGTCCTACAAGTTCAGACAATCGCAAACCACAATTTAAGAAGATTGTGATAATAGCATAATCTCTTTCTTTATGTTTACCCTCAACTGCATTAAGTAATTCAAGACTTTGTTCAAGAGTTAAATACTTTGGCAAAGCCTTTTTTTGTTTTGGCATTTCAAGTTCTTTTGTTGGGTCATAATCTAACAAGTGCTTTTTAACTGTTAAATAATTAAAGAAAGTTCGTAGGGTAGAGGCTTTTCGTGATCTACCTGCTGCTTTCATATTTCTATCACTTATTAGATAATTCATAAATTCATAAATATCTGTTAAGGTGATTTCTTTTAGAAAATTAATATCAACATCATCAATTTTAATCTTATCAAAATCACATTTAACATCACCACGAAGAACTTTAATAAACCTTAAGAACATTCTTAGATCTAAATAATATTCATTTATAGTCCTAGGTGATTTTTCTTTTATAGTTTGTAAATAGAACAAAAAATCTTTTACAATTTCCGGTGCTTCATCTCTGAAATTTACTGCCAAATTTTCACCTTCTTTTATTTTAAATAAAACTCATGATTAACAGTCATGCTGTATTTTTATAATTTATATACTAAACTTAGATATTTTTCTTAAAAATTAATTGAGAGGGATAGGTATCTATTTATATACAAAATTATACAAAATGAATATTTTGTATAATTTAGGGGAGTTCTAAATAAGAATAGAGGATATTACTATATAATTAAGGACTAGTCTCATAAATACTACAGTTTTAGGAACTATACTATATAAATCAATAAGCCTATCAAACTATTGGAATTATACTGCCAATATCAATCATTGTGTTTTCAATTAAGCTGAATAGCTCTACATTATGATTTTGAGCAAATGATTTTATGCTTTCATAATCCGGATGCAGTTTTATATTTCCTGTAAACACCAATGTATTTCTATTGTATTTAAATGAACTACCACCAATGAATCCATAATCTGTTCCGGGTAATTCTATGTAGCCTTGCCTTATTAGTAATACATCCATTTTATTTCTACAGGAATTGTAGATAGATTTATCTGATGTGATTATAGCATTTTCATTTACAATACAAGTTGAGCATTTTGTGTAGCCTTGATTTACATTGATGATTTTTAAATTATCTTTAATAGCCATTTGTAATACTTCATCAGCAATAGTTTTTGTATTACAAATCAGCTTATCATTAAGTACAACACAATTTAGCATTACATTATTGGGATAATTTTTATCAACATTTTTGCTGATTTCAATTACATTAGGAATATACTTTTTCAGATTTTCTTTAAGGCCTGTACATTCTTTAAGTACAAATACTGTATCTTTATTATAATGTAAAAATTGCAAATCTGTATGGTATTGTTCAAATGTTAACAGTTTACTTAAATTCTCAGAAGATAGGACTTTTACTCCTAACTCCTCTACCCTCTTTACCAATTCTTTATTATTAGTTGACATAACAACTATTTTTGCATTTTCTTTAGGTAAATTAGGTTTAAAATTACTCATAAAGCATTACCTCATAGGCCTCTTTAATATTTTTAACTCCATAAATTGTTGCAGTATCAGAACTTACATTCTTTAAATTGTGATATGGAATTATAATTTTTGTAAAGCCTAATCTTGATGCTTCGTTAATTCTAGATTGAGCATTTGCTACTGAACGAATTTCACCACCAAGACCAATTTCACCAAATGCCAGTGTATTTTCTGGAATAGGAACATCTTTCAAACTACTGATTAATGCCATAGCAACTGACAAGTCAACAGCAGGTTCATCAAGTCGCAAACCACCAACAACATTAATATATGTGTCACTATTAGAAAAATAGAAACCTGCTCTCTTTTCAAGTACTGCAATAATAAGTGCTAGTCGGTTATAATCATATCCTGTTGACATTCTTCTAGGTGTACCATATCCGGAAGTTGTAACAAGTGCTTGAATTTCTGCTAAGATTGGTCTTGTACCTTCCATAGTACAAGCAACACAAGTACCTGAAACATTGTGTGGTCTGCCTGAAAGCAACATCATTGATGGATTTTCTACTTCAGAAAGGCCTTTGTCTGTCATTTGAAATACACCAATTTCATTAGTAGAACCATATCTGTTTTTAACTGCTCTTAAAATTCTGTATGACATTTGCTTGTCACCTTCAAAATAAAGAACTGCATCAACAATGTGTTCCAAAACTTTAGGACCTGCAATAGAACCTTCTTTGTTCACATGACCAACTACAATAGTAGGAATGTCAAGGTCCTTAGCAGTATGCATAAGTAGATTTGTACATTCTCTAACCTGTGTTACAGAACCAGGTGATGAATTTAGTGTAGTTAAATTCATAGTTTGGATTGAGTCAATCATAACTAGGTCAGGTTTTTCAATCTTAATTTGTTCTGCAACAATCTCAACATCAGTTTCGGTCATAATGTAAATGTTTCCATTATTTACACCTAGTCTTTGTGCTCTAAGTTTAAGTTGTCTTTTAGACTCTTCACCTGATACATAAAGTATCTTTAATGATTGACCTAACTTTTCGCAAATTTGAAGTAATATTGTTGACTTACCGATACCGGGATCACCACCAATTAGTACAAGGCTACCTTTAACAATACCACCACCAAGAACTCTGTCTAGTTCTTCGGAACCTGTGTTATATCTTTCTTCATCATTAGTATCAATGGTATTGATAGTTACAGGTTTTGAGTATGATGACTTAGTAATACTTTTCTGAACTGTTGAGGCTTTTTTGTCAACTAATTCTTCATTCATAGTGTTCCATTCACCACAGGAAGGGCATTTACCATACCATTTAGGTGATTCATAGCCACACTCTGAACATATATAAACACTTTTAATTTTTGCCATAGTTACATTCCTTTATAAATTTGAATTCATTAATCCTTGAAAAAGGCAATAAGAAAATTTCTTTTGATATTCTTTGTCACATAGTAAATATGTTTCATTTTCATTTGATAAGAAACCACATTCCACAATTATTGCCGGTACTTTTGCATTATCTAATAGAAAAATACCATTTGATTCTTTGCTAATTCTTTCATTATCGTTTTGTAAATTTGATACAACAGAAGTTGTAATATTATCTGCAAGAACTTTAGAAAGTGGATTCTGCTTTGAATAAAAAACTTGAGTACCTGAGCAAGACTTTGCCGGGAAAATATTTTGATGAATACTAATAGCTACATTCCTTAGACTACTGTTATAAATATCAAGTCTTTTGTACATATCAGACTTTTTTCTTTTAGCTATTGTATCAAGTGATTTATCTGCAATATCATTTTTGTCATTACGAGTTAAAACAGTATCATAACCATTTAGTTTAAGAATATCATTAAACTTTAAACCAAATGATAAATTAACATCACTTTCATAAACATTATTTACTCCAACTGCTCCCGGGTCTTCCCCACCATGACCACAATCAATTACTATTACAGAGTTTTTCTTGCTTTCAGTTGTATTTGTCATAACTGAACTTTGGCTTACTGCTGTAAATATCATAACAATAAAACAAAGTATCAGTGTTGTGGACAGTACAAAAATATAACCTTTTCTTCTCACCATATCAGCTCCTATTACTGTATATGCAGAGAAAATAGAAATAGACTTTTATAAAAATATATTATAGCACATATAACATCATTTTTGTTGTGATTTGAAAGATTTTTTTACTATTAATAGAAAAAAGCATCAGTTCTAAAAACTGATGCTTTCTCTTTATGTATGAGACTTAGGAATAAGGATAAATCAAGATAACTTATTTACAAACAAGACAACTTATCTACAAACAAGATAACTTATCTACAATTAAGATAACTTATCTACAATTAAGATAATTTATCTACAATTTTGCCGTCTTCTATATAGATAACATAGTTACATTTTTCTGCTACCTTTTCATTATGGGTAACAAGGATAAGTGTTTTGCCTGACTCGTTGATTTCTTGCAACAATTCCATTAGTTCTTCACCTGTAGTGCTATCCAATGCACCGGTAGGTTCATCAGCTAGGATAATATCTGCATTAGACACTAAGGCTCTTGCTATTGCAACTCTTTGTTGCTGACCACCTGATAACTGAGTAGGCTTTTTCTTGGCATATTTCTCTATGCCTAGTCGTTTCATATAGTATTTTACTCTATCCTTCTTTTCTTTATAAGGATACTTCTGACAGTTAAGTGGTAGCATAATGTTGTCGAATACTGTGTATTCATCCATTAAAGCAAAGTACTGAAAAACAAAGCTGATAACCTGGTTTCTTAGCTTACTTAACTGCTTATTCTTCATCTTACTGACATCTTGACCTTTCAGGATATATTCACCGGAAGTCGGTGTATCCATACAACCAAGAATATTCAGTAGTGTGGATTTACCTGAACCGGAAGGTCCCATAATTGCACAGAAGTCACCTTTTTCTATAGTTAGGTCAACACCGGCAAGAGCTTTTGTTTCGGAGTCACCTTTACCGTAAATTTTAGTAATATTCTTTAACTCAAGTATTTTCATATTATTTTCCTCCTATTAAATCCTTTGGTTGTACTTTTCTCAACTTAAACACAAGAACAAGAAGTGATGGTATACACATAAGTAAAAATATACCTATACCTATCAGCACTATGCCATAAGATAAGTGGAAACTAGAAAAATAGTATGCAGAATATATTATTTCTTTACCACCGGAACAACTGATATACGCAATAAGTAGAGCTGAAAGGAAAGCTAAAATAGAAACTACAAGGAATTCACCCCATAACAGTAACAGTACCTTTTTAAATGAATAACCACATGCCATACGAATGCCAATTTCATTCTTTCTCATATACATATGAGATACAATAAGAATAGATGTACCTATTGTGACAAATACAAGAATAATTAATGAGAAAATCACCCAACTAATGTCCTGACTTACACTTTCAGAATATGTTTCATTTAATTCTGTTGAAATAGTTTTTGCTTCTACCACAATGTTGTATTTCTTGGCAATTTTATTTATCTTATAAATTGCATCATCACTATTTACATTGTCATTGAGGATTGAATAATAATGCATTATTGGGTTTTCAGAATCATTAACATAGGCAACCATCACTGCATTATCAATTACCATAATCATTCCTTCAGAGACAGTTTGATAAAACCATTTACTGTTTGGTTCAAGAATTCCTACTACTTTATAATATTTATCATTAACATCATGATAGCTATCCCCCACCTTTAAGTTTTGGTTGTTAGCAAACTCACTACCTAAAATCATTAAAAATGGTTTAGATTTACTACCGGTTGCATTTTCTTTTCTAAAGTCTGCATCAGTAAAATACCTACCGGTTGCAACATTAATTTTCTTTAGATTTTCACAACCTTTAGCAAGTTCTACACTATCGAAATCATCCTCTGTATCACCAATAACACGAGTATCAGGAGTTAAATCGCTATTACGCCATCCCGTTAAGCCATTAACTAAATTAGCATTTAACAATTCTTCTTTAAACTTACTGAAGTATTTACTATCTTCATTTTGAATTAGCATATGTAATGTTCTCTTAGGATTAGAATCCAGTTCGCTATTAGCTGATATATTACTGTTTACAACAGCTTGCATAGATATAGTAGTAGAGAAAAAGTATAAAATAGAAAACAATACTTGAAGAAATATCAGAATATTGAACAGAGTTCTCTTGGAAATACTTTTTAAAATTTCTTTCATATATTACTCACCCCTCTTTCGCCTTTAATGCTTCAGCAGGTTCTACCTTAATTGCTTTAATTACAGGTATCAGTGTTGTGACAAGCGCAGTAACAAGTACCACAACAAGACCTATTACAAGATTAGGTAAATATAGTTGTAGAGTATAGTCAGCTATACTACCAACTACAACACTTAAAACAAACTGCATAATAATTGCTATTATAAAAGAAATAATTGCAAAACCAATCATTTCTGTAAAAATCATTTTTATAATTGAGCCACTTGTAAATCCAAATGCCTTTCGTACACTAATTTCATACTTTCTCTTTTCAATCCAGAAGATAGTGATATTAATTGCAAAAACAAGTGTAACTAAGTAACCAATAACAGCAATAGATAAAATCTTATCAGGATTTTCAGCTGCTTGACTAAGCACTTGATCACTATTACTTTGAATTTGTCCCAAATCTTCAAAAGAAAAGTCCTTAAGAATACTTTTACCTTGACTTTTCATAAATTCTTCTGACTTTGAATAATCACCTAAATTGCTATACATTATAAAAGAAATTCCCAAATACTTATTATCGTTAAATTCTTCAAAACAATTCTTTGGAAGGGATGTACATGGCATTACAATTCTTCTATCCCATCTTGATTCTTGATTTGCAAAGCCGATTATACCGACAACTCTATATTCTTCTTCTTCAATTTTTATATATTTTTCATTATTTTTCTTATAGGAATATTCATCTAATGATGAACCAATCAGAACCACTTTGTTTCCGTTCTTAACATCATCAGCAGTGAAATATTTTCCTGATACTAAAGGATAATGCCATATATCATCATTTTTAAAATATTCAGCACTGGCACTACAATAACTATTAACTTCAGAACCATCAACATGAAGATATAAATTATTTAAATATAGTCCGGTATCATTATCAATTCCGGAAAACAATTGATTAAATATTTCATTATTACAATCTTTTTTCAAATTTCCATCAAGTGTATAACCTTCGCCATTAGGTGCAATATTCTTATCTATTGTCTTTTCTCCATAAAATAAACTTGATACAAAGCTAGTGCCTATTGATATTAAAAGGATAGATGTTACTAATCCGAAAACCAAAAGGCATGAAAGCAAGGGAGAATTCTTTATTCTTGACATAATTAATTTCATAAACTTAACATCTCCTTTAATAGTGGAGGGTATGCAAATATATAAATCACTATATTAATATTCGCATACCCAATTAAAATAGCTAACTAATAGTTATGTTTCCAGCAATACGGCAATTCTAGTGTTCTTTTTATCATTATTGCCTACACGACCATAATGCTTTGACATAAACTGATATACACCGGATTTTTTTCTTCTTACTTCAGCTTTTGTTGAGCCAGTTGCTACTCCAAGTTTTAAATAATCAGAATTTTTACTTGACTTATACCACAAAACAGTTTTAACAGTATATCCTTTTTTACCTGACCATTCAGTAGTAGCAGTAGCTTCATCTTTATCAAAAAAATGAAAATCAGTATCTAAAGAACAGTACACTGTTTTGTTCTGGTATGTAGGTCTTTCAATTTGGGTTGCAGCAAAAGCATTTAATGGTACAATAGTCATAGCTACTGCCATAAATATAACTGCTACCTTAGCAACCTTGCTTTTAAGCATTGACATATATGTAACCTCCTTCCCCATAAGTTTTATATTACACTGTAAAATATAAATGATACTTCACAGTATAAAACGAAAATTATTAAATAGTTTGTTTTGATGACATCTACAGTATAATCCTTTTAATAGTAATTTCTTGACTTTTGGTACAACAGGTATAAAAAATTGACGCAAATGCACAATTGACCTCTTTATTTGTTAGGAAATAGATGGTATAATATAGTCAAAATATAAATATGAGGTAAAGTATGAAAATAGCAATATGTGATGATGAGGCATTATTTTTGTCCCAATTAAAAAGTAAAATTTATGAATATTCAAATAACCACAATTTAGAGCCGGTAGTAGATGAATACACTGTTGGCAGTAATTTGATTGATTCTAATATTAAATATGATATTATTATCCTTGACTACCAAATGGATAAAATTGATGGTTTGGAAACTGCAAGACAGTTGCGTAATGGGATTAATGAATTTGCTTGTATTATCTTTCTTACTAATTACGGTGAAATATCTATTGACGCTTATTCGGTAGATACATATAGATTTGTATTAAAAAGCACTCTTTGGGATGGACTTTACAATGCACTTGATGACTATAGAAAGCGTATGAATACAGGCAAAAGTATTTCTGTAAAATCTGACGGAAGTTATATAACCATTGATACTGATGAAATAGTTTTTATTGAGTCACAAAACAGAGTTACATCTATTCACTTATCTAACAATAGGATTATTGAAACTAAAACACCTTTATCCTCTATCTTTGAGTCGTTACCTCATACCGACTTTTTTAGGGTACATAAGTCATTTATCGTAAGCTTTAGGTATATTACAAGAAGGGACTTTTCTTCCCTAAATGTTACCGGTTATGACTATGAGATACCTGTCAGCAGAAAATACACAGCCGATTTTAAAGAGGCTTACTACAATTATTTAAAGGAGTAATTTATGGATTGCTTTGTAGAAATTATTTGCGTTTCATCAGTTATATGGTTTGTATTGCATAATGTACTGAACATTGAATTTACTAAGAAATTTATTATTGTACCGATTGCTACTTTTGCAATAGGTTATTATTTGCTTGTAGGCAAGTTTGATGAAAAATATCTTTTTGGAACAGGGATATTATACTTTTTATTGCCTGTTCTTTCAACTAAGAATGTGAGAAAAATAGTGATTTTATATGCAGTTACAATAACTACTGCATTGACATACTTTATTTTTGGTTTTGTTTATTTTATTTTTAATATTTTTCAAATACCACTTCAAGAACCTGCCTATTGTCTCACATTAATAATTGCCATATTAGGAGTTACGAAAATTACAAATAAGAAAGACATTATAAGCACTGCAAAATTATTATCAACAAAGACTAAAGTAGTCTTACTAATATTTATTGTGTTTCTATTTTGTTTCTTTACAGAACTTAACGATTATCTTTCATATCAATCTAAAGATATACAAATAGCATACTCATTCTTTCTATACTTAACTGTTATCGGTTGTGGGCTATTAATTATTATGCTAATTAAAAATGTTAGGAAAAAGTCATATTATGAAAACCTAAGCAACATTATGGATGTTAGATTAACTGAACAGGTTAAGCACTATGAACAAGTAGAAAAAACAGACAATGAACTAAGAAAGTTCCGTCATAACTATAAAAATATGAAAATAGGCTTAATGTCATTACTTAACAACAAAGATACTGACGGTGCTAAAAAATATGTAGCTGATTGTGATGAATTGCTTGATATTGACTACACACTTTATCAAACAGGTAATTCAATTATAAATGCTATCTTGTCTGATAAAGCTATGAAAGTTAAGGACAAGGGTATTACAATTAAATTTGCAGGACTTATCCCTCGAACTAAAATCAGTAATACTGACTTATGCATTATCTTCGGTAACATTCTTGACAATGCTATTGAGGCAGTAGAAAAAGTTGATGATAATATTGCCAAGGAAATAAACATTGATGTTTATAAGAAAAAAGATTATCTGTTTATTACAGTTACTAACCCTACTAAAACTGAGGTAGCTATTAAGGATAATAAAGTTGTCACTTCTAAAGATGATAAGAATAATCATGGTTTGGGACTTTCTTCTGTTGAAGAAACCTTGAAAAAATATGACGGTCACTTAGATTTAGATTGTAATAATAATAAGTTCACTACTTCATTTGACTTTTGTGTTGTGTGATATTTTTTAAGTTTAGAGAAACCTCCTTGTTATGTAACAAGGAGGTTTAATTTTTTAATGTTAGTTTAGACTGTTACCACTGTCCGAAAACAATTTATTTATCAAAGTTTAATAAGATTTTTAGGCTTTTATTTTTATATATAATATTTAAAATATTTTGTATATCCATCTAACTTTTACTTATGTTTTGTTCAAATATATAATATATTAAAGGTGAAAAATGGTTCGTGAAATAAATAATAAGGAGGATATTTCTATGAAAACTACAAAAAAGATTGTTTCAGTGATACTTTCAATGTGTATGCTAATGTCAACAGCAGTTGTATCAAGCTTTGCAGTTAAGTCAGGTGAAATCTCGCCTGTTTCATCCGATTATGCAAGAGACAATTCTTACACAAAAGCTGCTGAAGATATTGATGCAGAGTATGCCTACACCGGTGATGATCTGGGTATTACTTACACAAAAGAAGCCATAACTTTCAAAGTATGGTCACCAACAGCAACCGATGTAAAAGTTAATATCTATGAAACCGGTTCTGATGATGAAAAGGGTGCACATGAAATTGGAACATTTGTACTTGAAAAAATGAAGGTTAACGGTGAATGGAATGGTGTATGGACACTTACACTTGTGGGTGAATGGAAAGATTTGTACTATACATACTCAATAACAACCACTAATACAACACACATGGGTTCTGATGTAACAAAAAAATATGAAACACTGGATGTTTATTCAAAAGCCGTTGGCGTAAACGGCAATCGTTCAATGATTGTTGATCTTAATGATACTAATCCTGATAGTTGGTCAAAGGATAGTCATGTTCTTCTTGACAAGTCAACACAGTCCTCAGTATGGGAACTTCATATCAAAGACTTCTCTTATGACAAAGCTTCAGGTGTAAGTGATGCTAACAGAGGTAAATACCTAGCTTTTACAGAAAAAGGTACTACACTTAACGGTGAAGGTAAAGTTTCAACATGTATTGATTACCTTAAAAATCTTGGGGTAACAACAGTACAACTTAACCCGTTCAATGACTTCCAATCAGTAAATGAAGCCGGAGATAATACTCAGTATAACTTGGACTATGATCCACAAAATTATAATGTTCCGGAAGGTTCATATTCTTCAAACCCATATAACGGTAAAGTAAGAATTAAAGAATGTAAAGAGATGATAAAGGCTCTTCATGATGCAGGAATTTCAGTTGTAATGGATGTTGTTTACAATCACACTTATTCAACAGATTCATGTTTTCAAAAAACAGTTCCTGACTATTATTACAGAAAGACAACAACAGGTGCATTCTCTAATGGTTCAGGTTACGATAATGAAGAGGATAGTATATAATAAATATATTTAGTTTCAAATTTATCTATATAAATAAGTCACCTACCAACATGATAGGTGACTTAAGTAAATTATTTAACTTTCACATTTAAGGATTTGCTCCAAGTAGAATAAATTTTTGTTGACTTACCGTTAACTTTAACATTCTTGTAAGTTCTAATACGAACATAATACTTCTTCTTAGATTTCAAATTAGAAATTGATTTTGAAGTTACTTTATTACTAGTTACATTTAATAATTTTGCACTCTTAAAGTTAGAGTTCAAACTATATTGCAACTGATAACCGTTAGTTTGAGAAACTTGCTTTTTCCACTTAACTTTTACTTTCTTTTTACTTGAAGATAAATTAGTTAAGGTTGTTGATTTAGGAATAATAGTAAAAGTTTTGTTAACTGTTCCACTGTAATTATCTTTAAACTTTATTGTAACCTTGTAATTACCAACATTTTTAAGACCTTTACTGTATGCAACAGTATAATTAGAATTGTTGATTTTCTTACCCTTAGAATCTTTAACTATAACTAACGGTTTGATAGTTTTACCGTTATAAGTAAAGGTATTACTTGAAAGTTTAACACTTGATATTTTAGGAATAATCTTTGTTGAAAGTGTCTCTTTGCATACTGAACAAGTAGTTACTATTTTGCCATTCTTATTGATTGTAGCTTTTGTTACTGCTCTTACTTTTGTATGACCATTGATACAAAGATTATCATTATTAGGTGTCATATCAAGTAGGTTATAATACCATATGGTTTCGCCATTTGAATCTAGACTTGTTGTTTCATTATTAAATTTATAGGTAACACCATTAACAACAATGTTTGTATTTTCATTAAAGCGATAACCTGAATTATAGCCATCATCAGTTAATTTCACATAGACATTATAACTGTACTTAGTGTTAGCTTCAAAAGAAGTCATTAACTTACCCCAACTACCTTCAAAATCACCATATCTACCGTTCCAATATTCAGAAGAAGTAATACCACCTTTTTCTGTTAGCCAACCTTCATTATCAATATAATAAGGTGCATTACTAGGAACTTTACCTGAAAATACAGGTTTATCTCCAACATTAAAGCTTAACTTTGCATTATTAACTTCAATCTTATCAATATACTTTATCTTAACAGGCTTAATTGTTTTTAAAGCAAATGCAAATAAAGTTGTGTTGTCTTTACCAATAGTAATGTTATCTGGTTTTACAACAGTATCACCAAACTTAAAAGTTAAATCGGAAACATTTGAAAATGTATGACAATTCTTAGCTTTCAAAGCTATACTGTACATATATGTTTTGCCTTCTTCAAATAAGGAAATCAATTTTAAAATAGGCATAGCAAAAGCCTGAGGAAATACTTAAATGTATCTTCTCAGGCTAAATTTTCACTATTTAAAATTTATTAAGTTCTCATAGCTCCATCTACTGACAGAATTTCACCGGTAACATATGAAGCCATATCACTAGCTAGGAACAAGAAAGCATTTGCAATATCTTCCGGTTCACCTACTCTGCGAAGTGGAATTGCTGCCTTTAGTGGTTCAATCATTTCTTTTGGTAATGAAGCCACCATATCGGTATTTGTAATACCCGGAGCAACTGCATTTACTCTAATATTAAAAGGTCCAAGTTCTCTGGCTAATGACCATGTTAAGCCATTAACTGCTGATTTACTGGTTGGATAACCAATACCGGAACGCTGACCACAAATGCTAACCATTGAACTTGTATTTAGGATACAACCATATCCTTGCTCTTTCATAATCTTTACAGTTGGTAAAATACCATTCATAATTGAATTGACATTTAACTGCATAATGTTTGCAAATTGCTCTGATGTATATTTATCAAGTGGTGTACTATCAGACACACCTGCATTATTTACCAGAACATCAATTTTGCCATACTTCTCTTTGATACTGTTGATCTCTGTTTCAACAGCTTTTGCATCCTTTAGATTTGGCCATGCACCACTAACTTCCCAAGCAGAGTTTTCTGCTTTTAGAGAAGTAACAGCCTTTTCAACTGTTTCCTGCCTTGAACCAAACAGTACAACTTTTGCACCATTTTCTAGGAACTTTTTAACAGTTGCATAACCTATACCTCTTGTACCACCTGTAACAACTGCTACTTTGTCCTTTAACATAATTTCATCACTCCTAAAATTAATTTCAAATATACCCTTATCACTAAAATAATATATCCATATATCATTTTATACATATATTATAATTTTTATTAACATATTGTCAATATTTTAAATAATATTTATGTATAGTATTTTGCTATAGGAAGTTATAACTAAAAACTATTGCTTTCACTAAATAACTGTAAGTAACAATCCGTCAATAATAGCTACTATCAAAAACATTACACAACCTTTTATAAAGGATAGAAAATGTTTCTTTGGATTAGAATATAATTCCGGTTTATTTTCTGTACCGGTAAATCTTACTCTACTTGAATTTCTCCACCACAATATATCAATAACCAGAAAGTCAAATAAATTTAATATTTGTCCCAAAAGCAATATATTTATAAGGTTATTTAGATAAGTATTACTTTTAATGAAAAATCCAAATACAAATAATATGACTAAGAACATAATTAAATTTGAAATGAAAGAAACTAAAGGTTTATATGGCTTAATTTTACTATTTAATTTCGGATTAGCTTTCACAATATTTTGGGCATCATCGGGATAAGAATAATAACTTTTGATATTTTTCTCATCAGTACCTGTACCGAGATAACATATACCCCAGAAAAGACCACACAAAATAATTAACTCAATCCAAATCAATAACATTCCCCTCTCTGCTCTAAATTATAATTAAAATAATCTAAGTTATACACGCATTTTATGACACTTCATATCTATAATAATTACTGAGGTGGTTATTTTGAAGTATGATAATTCGCAAAGTTTAATACAAAACAGTAATAGTACCAGACAATTCTTTCTATCTCTTCCCGTTAATGTTCAATTAGAACTTCATAAACATAATGAATATATACATTCAGCCCATCAACTTCATAACCTTGTATATTTTATGGAAAACAATTTTTATAGTATGAATGACATTAAATGAAGTTTTCTCAAAGGTTTCCTAGTAGTTATATATATTAAATTAGCTAAAGTAATATTTGATAAAAAAGAATTTTGTTAGTTAGTTGTTGCTAACCTTTGCTTTTAAGTAAAGCAGATACTAATGTTAGTATCTGCTAACTACTATCACTCATTATACTTATTATCATACAAATGTCAAATTTTTAATGAAAGCAGTAAAATATCTAATAAAAGATTATACTAGATTTCATTTTGTCACAATATCGAGAAGAGTTTTGTAACTATCAACTACATCATAAACAACCTCACCGTTACTAATAGCTTTGAAATGTTCTCTTGCACAATGAATTTTTGATTCTTCAATCAAACGAAGTTGCATTGAATTCATAGAACCCTTAGTTTCGGCAACGAAATAAATGTGCTTTACAGTACCCTCATAAAATGCAATAGCCCAATCAGGATTATAATGTCCTACTGGGGTAGAAATATAAAATCCGTCCGGAAGTTTAACATATACTGCAACATCCTTATTCACATCTAATTCCGTTGCAAAGTCTCTCTCATTTGTGGAGTCATACACAATATGGTCATACAAGTGCTTTTTAGCTTTCATTGCATTTGTACCAAGACGACCCTTAATTGTCGGGTCGGTAAATACATCTGTACCATATTTTTCATCCATAACATCATATGTAATATGTTCAATAATTGAAGTTGCCTTTTGGTCATTAATTAATGCTGATGCCTTAATAATAAATTCCTCCGGATTTTCCTTAAACTGATTAAAAACAGTAGGCTTGATTCCTTTGAGAATTTGAATAATAGCTTTTCTTGTAAGACCTGTATCATCTACAAGTTTACCGATTAAGTCATATTTTACATTAGAATTTGATGGAGTTATATTGCCATAACTTGCAGATTCTTCTTTTACAAAAGACTCACCACTAACCAGTTCATCTTTTGATCTAATTTGTTCCATTGCACCTGTTTCAACTTTGAAATATATTTTTGATACACGCAACTTTCTATCTAATGAATCAATAGCTTTTCTTACTAATTCATCAGTATCAAAGTCAACAACATAAACAGATTTGGAATTAATCTTTGACCATAGTGCTTTAAATTCAGGCATAGCTAATTTGCTTTCATCAACCACAAGTTCAACATTGTTGCTACGAGCATTTTCAGGTTGCATAGTTCTGCTGTCATAAATTGAGTCGATAATCTCAATTACAGAAGCTGCTGAGTCAGCAACTTCTTCTGCAACCTTAATTTCACCATTTGCCTTATCTTCATAGTACTTGTCTGTCAAAATGCCTTTTTTGTCAATATAGCCATTAACAATAAGGTCAAATTGAATAGCATTAGCCATACTGTAGTCAACTACTTGTTCATTACCGTTATTATCTTTAATAACTTTACCAACAAACAAATCTACTGTAACTGCTTTTGGTCTGTCTGAAACTGCATCGGCAATTTCACTCTGTAATCCTTTAGCAAAACTATCATAGCTTTCACTGGCAATAACAGTCAGCAAATTTACATTATGAACATCATTGCCGAGAGCATTAGTATCCATACGCTCACCATCTTGGTTAACGCAAAGACGAAGTCCACGACCAACTTCTTGTCTTTTTCTTGTTTCACTAGAACTTTGCTTTAGCGTACAAATTTGGAAAACATTAGGATTATCCCAGCCTTCGCGAAGTGCTGAATGAGAAAAAATAAAACGAACAGGAGAACGCTTAGGGTTTCTATCCAGCAAAAGCTCTTTGTTTTTCATAATAAGGTCATAAGCGTCAACATCATCTGTTGTTCTTTCTTTTTTGTTTTTCAACTTGCTGTCAACCATTTTGCCTTTTTTATCAATAGAAAAGTAACCGGCATGAGTTTTTTCAGCAGAAATAGAATCTAGATATTTTAAATATTCATCTTCACCTACACCCATTTGAAGGTTGCTGACAATATCGTTATATTCTTCTTCAAACATATCTGCATAGATACCATTGATAGGTTGACCTGAATCATCATACTGTTTATACTTTGCAACTTCATCAATAAAGAATAAGGACAGCACCTTAATATTTTTATAGAACAGTTCTCTTTCCCTTTGAATATGAGAAAGAATTGTCTCTCTAATTTGAATACGGCGCAACTGTTCTTCACTCACTTTACCTATAACATCACCGGCAAAAATCTTTATGCCATTGATAAATTCAACAGAATCATCACGACCATCAATTCTAGAAACAACAAAGCCTTCCTTGTATTCTTCCATTTGACCGGAATTGTCATAAAGATTATATCCTTCAGTTACTGTTCTAGTAATTTTACGGACACCTGTTGCACCTTTAAAATCAAACTGAATTGTAGCAGTAGGTGCAGACTTAGAAAGATTGATACTTTCCAGATATACATAACTTTCTGTTGCAGTACTACCGGATTCTGTAATACCTTTAACAGCTATTTTCTTAACAAGACGCTTGTTATATGCTTCCATTGCATCAAGTCGATAAATCATATTATATATACTATCTGACTTATGAGTAGCAGAATAACGAAGGGTTAGCAAAGGATTAAACTGTTTTAAGTTTTCTTTAGTCTTTTTGCCTTCAACAGACTGGGGTTCATCAATAATCATAATAGGATTAGTCTTAGCAATAATATCTATTGGTCGGCGAGAACGGAATTCATCAAGTTTCATATAAATTCGTCTTGCATCTTTACCTCTGGCATTAAATGCCTGTGAATTGACAATCATAACATTAATTGAATTATCAGATGCAAAACGGTCAATCTCAGTAAGCTGTGACGAATTATAAATAAAGAAACGGACTTTCTTACCATATTCTTCAGCAAAGTGTTCTTGAGTTACCTGGAAAGACTTATACACACCTTCACGAATAGCAATACTAGGAACAACTACAATAAACTTGCTCCAACCATAGTGCTTATTAAGTTCATACATTGTTTTTATATATGTATAAGTTTTACCAACACCTGTTTCCATTTCAATAGTCAAGTTAAATCTGCCTTCAAGTTTTTCTGACGGTTTGATTTGATTTGCTCTTTGTATTGTATTAATATGTTCCAAAATTAGTCTATCATTTAATTCAGGTACAATTTTGTGGTTACTCCAACCTGTATAGTCAAGATCTTCTGTTGTAGATTGTTGATATGTACCACTACCTCTATCCATCATATATGAAGGTGTTAAATAAGGTTGTCCGGCAAATACATCAACAACTGCTTTTGCTGCATCTGCTTGGAATTTCTGATGCTTAAATTGTAGTTTCATGTCCGTTCCTCCTTAAATAACCTTTACTCTTGTATCAGGTGCCATCAATTTAAAGATTTCTCCAACGTTAATCTTTGAAGGACTGTTTACAAAACAGCTGTCACGGAACACCGCACGCAGCGGTCGTTTTCTTGCAATTTTCTTAATTACTTCATCAGGAATATTTTCATCGAAGCAAGCAACAAGGTCACCGTCATTGTAGTTATGAACGGTGCAACCATCAATCTGCTCTGAGCTGTAAGGAAGCGATAAAGGAAGTCCCCATTCAAGAAGACAGCCAAATAACAAGTCAAGGTCATTACGGTCAGACTTAACGTTAGATTCAAGCATAGCTAACATAGCTTGAGAGTAATCGTTAGGAGAATAATAAACATCGGTCATATTGCTGTCATCAAGCTTTAAAACTCTGAAACCTGTATCAAGGTCTTTTGCGTTAGGATTTTCTTCTTTGATTTTCTTGCCGGCACGGCGGATACGTTCTTTGCCGATTTCGCAGATGTTACTAAAACCCATTTTATGTGCTTCTGTTCCTTTTTCACAAGCTTCTGGTAGCTGAACTAAAATAAACTTTCTTTTAGTGTTTCTTTCTGCGTTAATTTGGATTGCTGCGTGTGCAGTGGTTGCTGATCCGGAAAAGAAATCTAATATCAGAGAATCTTCATTGGTAGATATTTGGATTAATCTTGTCATAAATTCTACAGGTTTCGGATTATCAAAAACTCCTTTTGAGCCTAACAATTCTCTTAATACAATAGAAGCTTTTTTATTTCCTTCGATATCTTGGAAAAGATTTGAGACCTGTTTAGTTCTACCTTCTAAATAATATTTCACATACGGAGTCCATGGTGATTTTTTATATCCTTCAACAGTTGGAAGGTCTGTATCATCATTTTTCTTCCACACGATCATGTCATCTTTCACAAGCTTATCATAGGAGTCCTTTGCAACTCTCCATCGACTCAAGTAATCTCCGGGACCAAATGGATACACCTCACTTCCATCTGGCGCTATTACAGGATAAAACATATTAGGTCTATCTTCTTTCCTATCAGCATTACCTGTCTTTCTTAATTGTAATGTCGAATATCTACCTTTTGCATCAGACTCACTAAAACGTTTCATGTCCTTCTCGTCCATATCGATGCCATTCAATGTAAAAGCACTGGATTTTGAATAAACAACGCAATAGTCTAAAGAGCTTCCAATCTTATTTGCATCCTGACCTGTCGTAGTTCCTGTTGCACGTGAAATACAACCAACAAAATTACTATCGCCAAATACTTCGTCGCATATTTTAATGAGGCTGTCCAATTCATTATCATCAATACTTATAAATATGGCTCCATCATTACTAAGCAAATTTCTTGCCAACATAAGTCTTGAATAAATCATAGAACACCAATCCGAATGAAAACGTCCATTACTATCAGTGTTTCTGAACATTCTATTTCCGTCCTCGTCCAGTTCGCCTGTTTCATCGGCATACTCTTTACCTGTCATTTTGAAATCATCATTATAAATAAAGTCGTTGCCTGTGTTGTATGGTGGATCGATGTAAATCATTTTCACTTTTCCAAGGTAACTCTCTTGCAAAAGTTTCAACACTTCAAGATTATCGCCCTCAATATAGAGGTTTTCTGTTCTGTCCCAGTCCACACTTTCTTCAAGGCATGGACGTAATGTCTTGCGAATAGGCTTATTAGCTTCAACTATAGAAGCCTTCTTGCCAACCCAAGTAAACTCATATGCCTCATCACCGTCTATAACATCTTTTGAAAGAAGTTGCTTTAACATTTCAAAATTAATAGCCTTTTTCAAGTTACCGTTTTCATCTTTTGCTTCTGTTATGCAACTAGGAAACAATTCACCTATTTTCTCAATATTCTTTTCAGTCATATCAACTGATTCCATCTTCATTTTATCCATTATAATCCTCCAATAATGTATAGTCATTATCACTTATTCTTGTGCATAGCAAATCACCACAAGATAATTTATGTGATATATTATTAAGTCTTTTTTTATGCGCTTCTGAGCAATTTAAACCTGCTATAATTCGTTTAGTTTTTAAACCTAAATCTAATATTGGCACATTACCACCATTTTTTATATTCATAACAATTCTATATTCATTTTCATGAGACCATGAAATGTGTTTTGTTAAGAATTGATGAAAAAACAATTGACTAAAAGTATCAGGTATTCTAGTATCTGTTTTTTTATCTTTATTTTCAAATAAATTAGATACATCGTTAATATATTTCCCAAATATATTGGTTACCTTCGATCTTTCAGGTTCATAAGAAACTTTATAAATTCTAGTAGGGTCACATACCTCGTACTCAACACAGTAGCCTTTGTAATTATTAGTATAATATGCCCACATCGGTAAATTATTGACTGTACTATTAGATAGAGAAGTTACTGAATATTTATCTTTATAATTACTAAAATAATCTAATAATTCTTTTGGATAACCTCTATCAATCAATTGTGATTTATCAATATACATAAATTCAAATTCATATGGGTCATTAAGGTATCTTGATGATGAAAACCAAATTTGCTGATTTTCTAACGATTTTAATTTTTTATTATCAAGCTTTCTATTGCCAAGAGAATAAAATTTAATAAGTCTATCAGGTATATAAGCAAGTCTGTACTTCTCAGCTTCATCTATTTTTCCTGCAATATATAAATTTAAATATTTAACGACACTATATTTATTGCCATTGTTATTATCCAATAGTTTCTAACTCCTTTTTTAATTTCTTTAATTCAGCATTTAGCTCCATTTGCTTATTAAGTTGTTTTTCTTTTCTGATTTTTGATTTCAATTTTGAAATTTGTTTTTGCAGTGCTTGTTTCTGATCATACTTTTGTACTGATTCTTTCAAGGTTTCAGCAGAATTACTTGGTTTTAAATTATCTCCGGCTATTTGTCGTACAAAGTTCTCATAAACAGAATCAATATTCAAGCCGTCTAATTTTAAAGGTAATTCTTCTTCGGCTAACCAATCTGTATGGTAGTAACTGGTTACCTTAAAGGCATTAGTACCTGATAATAAATTTTCTTTATAGCCAATATAGGCTTGAAATTTGTTATCATATTCAAGTATAAACAAAATATGATAAGGTATTTCTCTATCTATTTGGCGAAGTAAACTTTCATCTAAAGTAGGGTTATTTAGACGAATTTGAAAGACTTCCAGTTCTGTTACATTTGTTCCGGGTGCTAGATTCGTTGTAGAAACTGCAATTTTGTTTTTCCAATAAATAGCCTTTACCTGTTCCACAAATATCTTTTTTAGAGCAGGTGATATATCCAATTTATCATAGAATTTTTGTTTGGGAATTCTTTTGTTGAATTCAGTTGATTTTGGTAGTACAAAAATAATAATCACCTACTTTACAACTAAGAAACATATAAGTTCAAAGTCATCTAAACCTGAAACTGTTGACATTAATGCCGATGTGCCACCTGCTGAAAACAAACTATCAATGTCACTTTCTTCTTTGCAATCAATTATAGAATTAATTGCATCACTAAGAAGTTCTGATATTTCTAACATATCTCTACCGTCATCAGTTTCTTCATTAAATTGCTTACAAAGCTCCTTTACCGGTTCTTTCTTACCACGACAAAGTAACCTTATATCATCAAGTATTTTCTTAGGATTAAGATAATCACAAATAACCTCACCGTCATTTCCTATATAAACCATATAGAATGGATGGATTCTGTTTTGATTATCTACATTTACATTGTTGTTTATATTTTTAAGTATGAATATTACACCTTGTGGCAGTTCTTCGGTTGCCGGAACTACTGCATGCATACCCTTTGGCATTTTTTCTAAATCACCATGAGTTTTCACATATTCAAGTAGGTCTAACCTAAATTCATTAAGACCTAAATCCATAATTGAAATACCGGTAGACATATCTTCAATATCAACAACTTCTTCTTGCAAACGCTTTAGTTGTTGTTTTCTATATTCAAGGTCACCTTTTTCTTCAGAATTGATAAGGTCATCGTCACCTGTAGAAGTCATTACAGTGATTTTCATTCTTGTTTCAACTCTACCTTTTAGATTAATATATTCATCCAAATCCATATCAGGCCAGAAATTTACAAGTTGAATGTAGTTGTTTTTGCTACCAATACGGTCAATTCTACCAAAACGCTGAATAATTCTTACGGGATTCCAATGAATATCATAATTTATAAGGTAATCACAGTCTTGTAAATTTTGTCCTTCGGAAATACAGTCAGTTGCTATCAATATATCAATCTCTGTTTTACTATTTGGCATTAAAACATCTCTATCTTTAGAAAGCGGTGAAAAGCAAGTTAGAACATTGTTGAGTGTTGCTCTAAAGCCTTTTATTGTTGTTTTGCCATCAATTGAACCTGTGATAACTGCTGTATCTAAACCATACTTATCTTTAATATATGTACTGACATTATCATAAAGATAATCGGCAGTATCAGAAAAAGCTGAGAAAATCAAAACTTTCTTATTACCCGGATTAATCGGATTTTCAATCTTTTTAGAAAGTAATTTCAATAATTCTTGGAGTTTACTGTCATGCTCAGGGGTAATATCTGCAACCATCAAAGTCAGTAACTCTAATGTTTCAGCATCTTTCATTAACTCAGTACGCCAAGTTTCGTAGTCCATATCTGCAAGGTCAATTTTTACCTTTTTACCTACAGTAAAATATTCTGTATTACCATCATCAATATCAAAATCAGAATCTGAGGCTTCATACATATCAATATTTACTTTACCATACTCTTCAAAATGATTGATAGCTTCAATTGTTGTATCGATATGTGTCTTCATTCTTTTTAAAGTAAGTTGGAATGAATTTACAGAACTTTCCAGACGCTTTAAAAGATTGATACTCATTAACCGTCTGATACCTTGTTCACGGCCTTGTTGAGTAAGATTTTCGCCTTTATTATGAGTAAGATCCATATACTTTTGAATTTTACTAGGAAATATATAATTAGATGGTGTATAGATACAAAGGGACAACATCATTAACTGCTCATATATTTCGTTATAGTTAATAGCAGAACTCAAATCAGTAAGTTTTGGACGAAGTGAAATAGGTTTCTTTCTTTCAGGAAATTTACCTATCTCAGTTGTATCATAATATTTTTCAATATGTTTTCTTGATCGTGCAATAGTAACACTATCCAATAATTCAAAGAAATCGAAATCAAGTGTTCTTAGCAAAGCATCTGTGGTTCTATTATTCGGTTCAAGTTCACTCCAAGCATTAAAAGACTTTTGTGCTTGTCTAAATATTTCATCAATTGTTTTCTTAGTATCAAGTTTTTCATTAATTAAATTAGAATTACCTTCATATGCAATCGCCAGCTGATTTTTTAAATCTATAAATTTATTATTTACCGGTGTAGCTGACAACATTAAAACCTTTGTTTTGACACCTGGTTTCATAATTTTTTCCATTAATCTAACATAACGATTTTCATGGGTATTTTTATGAGTACCGGTACCATTACGAAAGTTATGTGATTCGTCAATTACAACAAGGTCATAGTTTCCCCAATTTAATCTATCTAAATCTAAACCGTTTGAAATACCGTGTGTTCTTGATAAATCAGTATGAAACAGAACATCATAATTAAGTCTATCTTCAGCAATAGGATTGTTTACATAGTTATCTTTATAAGTATTCCAATTTTCTGCCAATTTTTTAGGACATAATACAAGGACACTTTTGTTTCTATTTTCATAATACTTAACTACTGCAAGTGAAGTAAATGTTTTACCAAGACCTACACTATCTGCAAGAATGCAGCCATTATATCGTTCTAGTTTATTAATAATTGCAAGTACAGCATCCTTCTGAAAGTCATAAAGCATATTCCATATTTTGCTTTGCTTAAAACCTGTAGCTTCATTTGGCAGTTCATCCTCTGAAATATCTTCAAGAAATTCACTGAATACATAATACAATGTAATAAAGTAAATAAGTTCAGGGGAATTCTCATTATAAGCAGTTGTTATATTCTCTATAACCATTGAAGTAACATCTTGAAGTTTTTCTTTATCATTCCATATTTTATCAAATAATTCTATATATGAATTAGATAAAGGAAAACCAATACGACTAATCAGATTGTAACTATTATTTCCACGCTCACAGCCAATATCAACCGTTGTAAATCCATTAATAGGCATATATGTCATTTCGTCTTCTTTTCCGACTATATTAAAAAATCCACTCATATACTCACCTGTAGTATTTGATTTAAATTTAGCTTTTCTCTTTATCCAATCAGCACATTCCTTTGCAATGGATTTTTGGGTCATTTCATTACGAAGTTTTATCTCAAATTCTGTACCGTAAAGACTATTTTCACGATTTAACCTTGGAATATAAAATTCTCTCTTTTGCTTTGCAGCTTTTTCTTTAATAAAAGTTGGTGAAGTAAAAATAAATCTAAATTCATCTATATTTTCTAATTGTTTTTTCAATTCTTTATAGGCATACATAGAAAAGCATGATGCAGCAATTGATAATTTGCTGCCTTTAGTTATTGTTGATATTAAATCATCACGCACAATTTCATTAATATTATCAAATATCTTTGTATCCATAAAATGCTCCTTAAATGCTAAAATAAAACAATTAGTGTATATATTTTGTATATTTCAACACAGTACATTATAAAATAAAAGAATATTTTTGTCAATAATATACTCAATATGTAAATAATTTCACATAAATTTTAATGATAAGTCCCAATTATGGGACAGTAAAGTCACCCCTTTCAAATAATCTTATAAAACATATCTACAATTGCAAATACTAAAAAATGAGCCTATTTTACAAACATTCTTTGTTTCATAATTTTATATCACATAACAACATTGTATTTTATTAAATTATGCTTTATAATAATATAAAAATGTATATTTCTTAAAAAATTAATAAAGTGAGGATATAAAATGAAATGTCTTAATTGTGGTACAACAACAGACCATTATCTTTGTAGTTGTTGTCAAAATCCTGATATTCTAGATAAAATTTTCAATGAAATAAGATTTTATAATCAAGAAAAATGTTCCAATCCGAATATAATGGAATTTGCTAACGGACTCACAGAAAAGTATGCTGAACGAAATATAATACCTGAATTACTTGAAATGTTTGATTCAGGAATAACTGATTTTTATTATTGTTTGTACTACAAAATGTGTAGGGATGTTCAATTTGAAGAGAAAGCAATTCACTTCATACAATCTCAAGATATAAATGATATTCGTACTCAAAATATACTGTACAATTTAATTGATAGTTATATTCCAAATGATTTTATAAAACCGCAAAAATGGTGTAATATTATTGTTGAGAATAAAAACCTATGTTGTGAACTGTACATGATTGCTGCTAAGTATTTCTCAATGATAGGTGAATATGATTTATCTGATACTATTGCTGATAGAGGGCTTGTTCTTTGCAAAGGCGATAATTATAAATCCTTTATGATGTATGAACCTAATGAATTAATTTTTAAATTATCAAAGCAAAAAAGCGATACAAATAGATATCGCACTAAAAAGCCATACTGGCCTATTACAGAAGAACGAAGAAGAGCAGTTGCAGTGTTCTACGATAAAAAAGGTATAAAATATCCAAGAATCACACTAAAACCAAAGAAAGTTAATGAGAATGATTTTTCTCCAATTAATGAATGTTTTGAAGATAACTTGGACAACTACTGTGCTTTTTGGTGTTCTGAATCGTTCAGTATTTCATCAGCAAAAAGTATTTATCAAATTGCAGCAGTAAAGGTTTGTAATAAGTTAATTGTTGATGAGTTTCAACAGTTAGTCCGTCCTTGGGATGGTAAAGCAACTATAAAAAATGCTGCAAAAGAATCAGGTATTGAACTTTCTGCAATTGAAAATGCAGAAGATGTTGACTTAGTTATGCAAAAATTTTTTGAATTTGTTGGTAGCGATATATTGGTTTCTACCGGTGCATTAGGGAATCAAGCAAAACTTATTTCTCGAGCAGTAAGATATTCCGGTATGAATGAAATAAAGAACGAATTTTATGATATTCTTGATTTAGCAGCTGAAACTTCTGAAGAGTTTGATTTTGATAACAATACCCGTGAATATTTGTTGGCATACTTCTCCATTCGTGAAGGTAAAACAGCCTTAGAAAAAGCAGAGGTCAATAAACAACTATATGATGCACTAAAAGAATATGGTGAGTAATATGGAAAAGAAAATAAATTTAACATCTAAACAACAAGAAGCTATTTCTGAAATAGATCATAACTTACAAATTATTGCTTGCGCTGGTTCCGGTAAAACAGAAGTAATAACACGTCGAATTGCTAATATTTTACAGAGCAAACAGGACATCAAACCGGAAAATATAGTTGCTTTTACATTTACAAATAAAGCAGCAGAATCTTTGGGAAACCGAATTGTGAGAGCATTGGGATCTGACTTATCAGCTAATATTAAAACTATGTATATAGGTACAATACATAGTTTTTGCTATAATTTATTAACAAAGTACACAAAACAATTTGACAACTTCAAAATTCTTGATTCTGTGAAAAGTCATTTATTTGTGAAGAGGAACTTTAAAGAATGTGGAATGAGCGATCTTAATCTTGAGCCATACTCTTTTAATATTAATTTATTTTTGCAATGTATTGAAAAAATGATAGATGACTATGAGAATTCAGATAATTGGTCACAGGAACAGCGTGATGTACTTAATAAATACACAAATTTCTTATACAGTCACAACTACATAGATTTTAGCTTAATTATTTTTGAAACAGTGAAACAGATTGAGTCTAATCCCGAAGTTGGTAAATATTTGTCAACGCTTAAATACTTAGTGGTTGATGAATATCAAGATGTGAACGATTTACAAGAAAAGCTTATTTCTCACATAGCAAATTATGGAACTAATATATGTGTTGTTGGGGATGATGATCAAACTATATATCAATTTCGTGGAAGCAACGCAAACAATATGATTTCTTTCTCTGAACGATATGCTGATGTTCATCAAGTTCATCTCGATAAAAACTTTCGTTGTGCTAAAGGAATAGTTGATGTAGCAAACAATGTAATTAAAAATAATAAGCGTCGAATAAGCAAGAAAA
The DNA here is from genome assembly GCA_052118065.1 of Ruminococcus sp. LCP21S3_E8. Taxonomy (GTDB): domain Bacteria; phylum Bacillota; class Clostridia; order Oscillospirales; family Acutalibacteraceae; genus Ruminococcoides. Next base: position 35,647 of record JBQKHY010000016.1, read on the forward strand.
TGATTTCCACAGTTAATGAATCTAATGGAAATATTAAAGCAGAAAGATGTTTTGATGAAATAGATGAATTCAATAGAATTGCTAAAAAAATTATTGAATTACACAACTCAGGTATTCATTATAAAGAAATCGCTATTCTTGTTCGAAAAGGAAAATTTATTAATTCGATAGCTAATATACTTGATGATGCAAATATTCCATATGAAACAGATAGCACTGAACATTTCTTTTCTGGAAATTACTTTAATAGATTCGTCATAACATTACAAATCCTAACTGATATTGATAAAGCAAAACTATATGAATGTTGGAAAGATGTTGCTGAAAGAACAAATTTTAATATAGGATTTAAATTTTTACGAAGTTGTGCAAGAGGAGGTAATCTTCCATTAAGCAAAATTATTCGAGGCTTTTGTGATAAAATAGCATTTCTAGATGAAACAGCCAACGATATTGAAACAAGACATATTGATCTTGATGGTATTTCAAAAATACTTGATGATTATGATGAAATATACGGAGACTGGCAACTATCTGCCCGAATTAATGGTGTACTTAAGTTTCTTGGTACAGACGCTATAAATGAATACAAATACTACAATTTCAAGCCTAAAGATCCAAATGCAGATAATGTTCAAATCATGACTATCCATAAAGCAAAGGGTTTGGAATTCAATACGGTATTTATCCCAAGACTTAATGAAAGGGAATTTCCTACTTTAGGTTTTCTTGGCAAAAGATATTATCATGTACTCGGTGGTGTATTCAAGAAAAACAAAACAAAATATCAAAGTAGTTTGGAAGATGAACGAAAATTATTTTATGTTGCAGTTACCAGAGCTAAACAAAACCTATATATGACTTACTCATTAGCAGCTAAGTCAATTTCTTGCTTTTTAGACGAGGCATCTTCTTCTGCTTATTTAGACATAAATAATAATGATCTAACATATAATCCGAAAGATGTTAAGTATGATTTTACAAAAAGCGATGGTGTTTGTTGTAAACCGAATTCTAAAAATTCAAATTTAGAACAAAAATTGGATAAGGAGCAACTAGAATACACAGAGGTTGTCAAATATGCTCAAAATCAATTGATCGATTACTACAATACCGGAGCTCAATTTTACCCTACCATGCACACAATGCTTAGTGATATTAGGGAATGGAGTCCTGAAAAAATTATGAATGAAGCCTCAAACTTGGAACTTATATAATAAAACTCAAAAAATCCCTCACAATGTATAACATTAGGAGGGATTCTTTTATTATAATTTTCACAGAAGCGTTTGCCTCTTTAGTATATTTAACATTTAATGCAAAATAATTAAATATAGGATTCAATCGCACTATCAGGATTAGCAATTAAAGACTTAATTTCATCGCTTAAAGCAGAGTCGATTTTATCAATAAATTCTTTTTCTTCTGTTGTAAGTTCTCTATCGCTATCCTCTCCACAATAATTCTCATCTGTTTCGGAATCCATATCAAGGGTCATTTCAAGTGCAAATGTTTTGGATGCAAGTTCATAGTCGTCAATTATCTCTAAAGCCTTCTTATACCAAGCAACGGCTTTTTTCATATTACCCATACATCCATTACCAAACTGATAACAACGACCGGTTTCTCTCATAGCTAAACCATTACCAAGCAATGCTGATCTAAGAAGCAGTTCAAAACCGAGCTTCAAATTTTTTTCAAGCACATAGCCATTTAAGTAATAACAAGCTAAGCTATGCATAGATGATGCGTGTCCAATTTCAGCACCATGCTTATAAAGTTCAATGGCAGTATCCTTGTTAGCTTCAACACCTCTACCGTTATCATAACAAAGAGCAAGTAACCATATACCATTTCCGTTATTCTGATCTGCAGATTTTTTGGCATAATCAAAAGCAATTGCGTAATCTTCATCAGGATCATCTTGATTTAGAGAAGTTCCAATAAACATATAAACTTCAGCCAAATCAGCTTGAGCTTGAGCATCACCAGTTGAAACAATTTTTTCAGCTTCCACAGCTTTTTCCAACTTATCAATTATGTCCTGTGCATCATCATCACCATTTTCAGAAGCTTGTTCCAACCAATAAATAGCCTTTTCAAAATTTCTGTCAACGCCAATTCCTTTTGCATAAAGTAGTCCCATATTGAATTGTGCATCAGAATTATCCAATTCGGCAAGTTTAGTAAACCAATAAACAGCCTGCTCTGGGTCTTCTTCAATTTCGTCATCACCATTGAGATAAGCTAAAGCAAGTTGCTCCATCATATCTTCATCGCCATCTTCAGCTAATTCAATTTTTTCTTCTAATGGTGTCTCTTCGCTAAACCAACCTTCAATGATTTCATCTTGATAAGGACGCGCCATTTGAACACCAAATATTGAATTACAAGCCATCGTTGGACGAGCCTTTCCGTTTACACGCTCAAATACCAATTTTTCATCATCTAAAGAAACAATAACACCTTCTTTTTCCGTGTCCATATTTGAAAACTCTTCCAAAAGATTTTTTTGTTCAAGTTGCATACCAAAAACAATTATTGCTTTAAAAAACACCATAAACACTTCAGCTACATTGCTACCTATTCGACCTGAAGATACAACTACTTCCGGATCCTCCCCAGTCATAGAACAGGAAATTTCCAAATCCGGAGCATCTAATAAAATACCCATTTCTCCTCGTATATACAACTTTACATCAACATGATCGTCATCTGAGCTAACTGCACAATAGAAGGGTTGATCAATAAGGTCATACCCAAAGTTACAATTTTTTAAAAATCTATCTTCATTAATTGTATCATACTTTTTATATAACCAAGAATGAACCTCGTTATCAAAGAAAAAATGAGCATTATTTAATGTGTTTTCCATTTCGAGTCTCCTTTTTATTAAAAATTATTTAAAACCGATTATCTCGCCACCAACAGTTAAATCTTCCGGTAATTCAGTAATATTTGACTCACTTAAATCAAGGTCACCACCTACAGTTAAACCTTCCGGTAATTCGGTAATATTTGACTCACTTAAATAAAGGTCACCACCTACAGTTAAATCTTCCGGTAATTCAGTAATATTTGACTCACTTAAATTAAGGTAACCACCTACAGTTAAGCCATCCGGCAATTTGGTGATTGGTGTATCACTTAAATCAAGATAGCCACCAACAGTTAAGCCTTTCGGTAATTTGGTAATTGGTGCATCAATTAAATTAAGGTCGCCATTAAAAGTTAAGCCTTCCGGTAATTTGGTGATTTTTGTATTATATAAATAAAGGCTACCACCAACAGTTAAGCCTTCCGGTAATTCGGTGATTTTTGTATAACCTAAATTAAGGTCGCCATTAAAAGTTAAACCTTCCGGTAATTCGGTAATATTTGACTTACTTAAATCAAGGTTACCACCAACAGTTAAACCTTCCGGTAGTTCGGTGATTTTTGTACTACATAAATCAAGGTTACCACCAACAGTTAAACCTTCCGGTAATTTAGCGATTGGTGTATCCCTTAAATTAAGGTCACCACCTACAGTTAAACCTTCCGGTAATTCGGTAATATCTGAATTACTTAAATAAAGGCTACCATTAACAGTTAAGCCTTCCGATAATTTAGTGATTGGTGTATCAATTAAATTAAGGTCGCCATCAACAGTTAAGCCATCCGGCAATTTGGTGATTGGTGTCCTCCTTAAATTAAGGTCACCATTAACAGTTAAACCTTCCGATAATTTAGTGATTGGTGTACCACTTAGATCAAGTTTGCCACCAACAGTTAAGCCTTCCGGTAATTCGGTAATATCTGAATTACTTAAATAAAGGCTACCTTTAACAGTTAGCCCTTCCGGCAATTTGGTGATTGGTGTATAACTTAAACTAAGGTCGCCACCAACAGTTAAGTCTCCCGGTAATTCAGTGATTTTTGTATTATATAAATAAAGGCCACCACCAACAGTTAAGTTTTTTGGTAATTCGGTAATATCTGAATTACTTAAATAAAGGGTACCACCAACAGTTAAGCCTTCCGGTAATTCGGTAATATCTGAATACCTTAAATCAAGGCAGCCACCAACAGTTAAACCTTCCGGCAATTTGGTGTTTTTTGTATTACTTAAATCAAGGTTACCTTTAACAGTTAAACCTTCCGGCAATTTGGTGTTTTTTGTATTACTTAAATCAAGGTTACCTTTAACAGTTAAAACTTCCGGTAATTCGGTAATATTTGACTTACTTAAATCAAGGTTACCTTTAACAGTTAAACCTTCCGGTAATTCGGTAATATTTGACTTACTTAAATAAAGGCCACCACCTACAGTTAAACCTTCCGGTAATTTGATGTTTTTTGTATCATATAACCAAAGTCCACCATTAAGAGTTAAGCCTTCCGGTAATTTGGTGATTGGTGTATCACTTAAATCAAGGTCGCCACCAACAGTTAAGCCTTCCGGTAATTCGGTAATATCTGAATCACTTAAATAAAGGCTACCATTAACAGTTAAGCCTTCCGGTAATTTGATGTTTTTTGTATAACTTAAACCAAGGTCACCATTAAAAGTTAAGCCTTCCGGTAATTCGGTAATATCTGACTTACTTAAATAAAGGCTACCATTAACAGTTAAGCCTTCCGGTAATTCGGTAATATTTGACCCTCTTAAATCAAGGCCACCATTAAAAGTTAAGCCTTCCGGTAATTTGGTGATTGGTGTATCACTTAAATCAAGGCCACCACCAACAGTTAAGCCTTCCGGTAATTTGGTGATTGGTGTATCACTTAAATCAAGGCCACCACCAACAGTTAAGCCTTCCGGTAATTTGGTGATTTTTGTATTATATAAATAAAGGCTACCACCAACAGTTAAGCCTTCCGGTAATTCGGTGATTTTTGTATAACCTAATTTAAGGTTACCTTTAACAGTTAAACCTTCCGGCAATTTGGTGATTGGTGTATCACTTAGATTAAGTTCATCACCAACAGTTAAACCTTCCGGCAATTCGGTGATTTTTGTACTACTTAGATCAAGTTTACCATTAACAGTTAAGCCTTTCGGCAATTTGGTGATTCTTTTACTACTTAAATCAAGGTCGCCACCAACAGTTAAACCTTCCGGTAACTTGATGTTTCTTGTTCTAAATAATACAAGGTCGCCACCAACAGTTAAGCCTTTCGGTAATTTGACGTATCTTGTACAACTTAAATCAAGGTAACCATCAACAGTTAAGTTTTTTGGTAATCTGGTAATGTTTGACTCACTTAAATCAAGGGCACCAACAGTTAAGCCTTCCGGTAATTCGGTAATATCTGAATTACTTAAATAAAGGCTACCACCAACAGTTAAGCCTTCCGGCAATTTGATGTTTTTTGTATAACCTAAATCAAGGTCTCCTTTAACAGTTAAGCCTTCCGGTAATTTGATGTTTTTTGTATAACCTAAATCAAGGTCTCCTTTAACAGTTAAACCTTCCGGTAATTTGATGTTTTTTGTATAACCTAAATCAAGGTCACCATTAACAGTTAGACCTTCCGGCAAATTGGTGATTTTTGTATAACTTAAATTAAGGTTGCCATTAACAGTTAGACCTTCCGGCAATTTGGTGATTTTTGTATAACTTAAATCAAGGTCACCATTAAAAGTTAAATCTTCTGTTAATTCTGTAATTCCTAGATCACTTAAATCAATGTCACCTTTAACAGTCAAATCTTCTGTTAATTCTGTAACTCCTAGCTCACTTAAATTGAGTTTATCTTCAACAAAGTCCCTTTCAGCTAAATATTTAAACCTATCTTCCTTCGGATTAATTTTAATCACTTCTGAAGTGTGAAATTTTAAATCTAATTTATGACTAACTTTACTATCACCAATAACGTACCATTCATTGCTCTCTTCATTTTGAACATTCCATTCTTCTTCACTTAGCACATCGGTCATATTGTAATCGTTACATAAAGAAACATAATCATTGTAACTATCTAAAGTCCATTCATTGTAATTATCATCAGCCCAAAGAACTTTAATTTCTCTATCAGAATACAATACTTTTACATCCAGATTAGCACATGTATCATAAGCAGTCACTTCAATTTCTAATGTGAGTGACGGAAATTCACTTACGATATCTTTGATATCATCAACAAATTCATTTAATGATACACAAAAGAAAGCATCTAAACTCATATCAAGTTCAACAGAATCTTCAATTTGATCGTATTCAAGGTCATTTTCATCCAGCATTCCAGCGAATGAATCACTAACATCACACAAATAGTCAAAAAGTTCTTCTGAATTTTCAATATTACTAATTTTGATTTTTCCTACTAATCCACCTTCCATAATTACCTCCAAAATTTAATTTTTTAATATTATTTAAGACGCTTATCTAGTTCCTGATAAAGATATTCTAATTCGGAATCTGTCAAGTCGCCTCTATCAACCGATATTTCAGTTTTTCCACTTCTTATTTCAGATAAACATTCCTCTATCTTTTCTTCAACTACCGTATTACGATAGCCCATATAGTCCATAAAATCATCTTTGTTTATCATAATTATTTCTCCTAACATTTCAAACTAAAGTTTATACATTTACATTACAATGAAGCTCAACAAATAAAACGGCCTGTTTTGCATAACGACTACGCTTTGTAATAGGTTCAACAAAACTTGCAACTGATTTTTCAAAGGTTAATTTACCACTATCATAAAGTGGTGCAATAGCATTGCATAACTCCATTGGCATATTTCCTACATTGTGATGTTTTGCATTAATAATAGTAAAATTATTAGAATTATACTTATTATCACTATCACGCAAAACTGTTACAACATCACCTTCATGCATTTTTTCAATTACTTCAGTTCTACCTTCATATCGTGTACCTTTTACTTCAAAGCGTAACTCAATCTTACCGGTCTGCAAATCATATAACCCATCACTTTTATCAAGATACTCCATAAGTCCAGGTTCATAATAATCTGGTGATACATCTTTAGAAAGTTCATTTCGATGATGTAATTTATCTAACTCAATTAATAAATTATTAATTTGTTCATTCAAAGCTATTCACCACCTGTTTCATCAATCTCACGATAATAATATTCTTGATCAGCATAAAACTTTTGAAGTTCGCTATCATAGAAAATATCTGTGTCGCTAATTTTAGGCATAATATCGTATCTATCAAATTTAATACAACCATACTGTTCTCTAAGAATAGTATCAATTTCATAAATATCAATTTTTTGATATTGCTTTACTATATCAACAATGATATTCTTCAGTGAAACATCATATTTTCCTTTATAAAAGAATATTGTTCCAAACATTTTTTGCCAAGAGAATCGCTCATCAGAAATGAGAAGACTTGAATAGAAATAATCATCAAAACCAAGTTCAAAAAGTTCTGAATCAAAACCATTAATTTTCAATAACTGAATACTGAAAAAGGTTTGATCTTCTGCGAATTCATACGCATCATCACAAAACTCTTTTATCATATCTTTAGTTATACCTGCACACTTTAATTTTCTAAAGTTAATAAATTTATCCGGTTCAAACTCAATTATTTCTAATTCTCTTTTAAGTTCCATAAAAACTTGATAATAAATTACTATATTAGAATATTTAATTCTAAAGGGACTAATATCAAAAGTATCTTCTTTTGTAAACATATCTCTAAAATATTCTTCAGCAGAATTGAAGTTCTTTATAGCATATTTTGAAAATACTAAGAATCCCATTTTCTTTAGATTATATGTATTAATCTCATCAACATCAGCATTTGGGATTACATTTCTGTAAATATCCTTAATTTCATCAAAGAAATAAAAATCATCAGTGAGATTTGAAAGCAAAATAGACTTATTTTCTTCACTAATTTTCTTTTGATCTACACGAAATATTCCATTGCTATTATAATCCATAAGATGGGAAAGATAAGAAGGAATCAACCTTAAATCATAACCATATTCGGAATGGATTAATTCACACAAATCATTCATACTAATTGGAGAATTTTCAACCATAAGAGTATATAGCGTTTTTTCTCTATTAGGATTACCAAAACGAATAGTTGGCATTTTTGAAAAATGCACTTTACTATACTCTTCAGTTTTTATTTTTGATAAAACTTTTTTCAAAAGATTATGTAATTCGTAAGAATCGTGGATATCATATTTTTCCATTAATTCTGGGTAAGTTTCAAAGAATTTTGCAGTTGAAATTTCTACATCAAGATATGAGCCTAAATCTAAAGTTTCTAAAAGTTCTGAATAATCCAATGAGTTGATATCATAGTAACGGAATCTTTCACCAAATTTCCATAATACAAAATCAGCCTCTGCTAACCTGTTTTTTCGTGATCTTAATACTTTATCAGTATAGTAAACATTTTCATCAAAAGGAATATCTGCATTCCTAAGATAATTATTAAAAATATCAGAGAACTCTTTAGCAGTTACCTCTTTTTTACAACATTTTTTTATTATAGCTCTTTCTAGATCATATCTATTAATTTTAACCCATTTACCGTCAATAAACATCTTATCTCTGTTAATATAATTCTTTATTCTCAAACGCATACCGGCATCAAGGTTTTGAATATCCTTAATAGCATCTTCTAAATCTTTATTTCCCTTTTTAACACCTAATAAATCCAAGAAATTCCATACATATGGTGGAATACCTAGCCATTCAGAGCAATCCTTAAAATCCAAATTATAAGTTTTATACAAATAAGTATAGTACTCTTCATCAAATAAAGACAAACCTGTTTCTGATATATAGCAAGATCTTACCTTTTTAATATTTTTATTAACAATCTGTCGAATTCTTTCTCTGGTAACACTGTATTCATTTCCTATTTCTTCTAGAGTTTTTCCATTTAATTTCTTGATAATCATTGATTTTTCGCGATGATTTATTAAATAACATTTTGAAACATAATCAATAAATCTGTCATACACTCTATAACAACGATAATCAACGTATTCAAGTTTTCTTTCTGAAATAAGTTGTCCTATCATTTTCTTAATCTTATCTAATGGAATTTTAACCGGAAACTTAATTCTAGAAACAATTTCAGTAAAACTTAGCCCTTCAAATTTTGTTGTATCAAAGGTATTAATTATAATCCTTTTTACTGTATCATCACTTATAGCTACGCTAGTATCACCACTGATATAAATTTCTAACCTTTCTTTATGCAGTGAAATGTAATGACTTATTGCATCTACTATTTCATTAACAGAACCCGTACCTAATTTTGGTATCTTCATAAAATCTTCTTTTGACATTAGAACTATATCACTCATATAATTCATATTTTTTTGGAGAAGATGATTTAACGCTCTATTAGACAATTTCAATTCTTTAACAGAAACATCGTTAAGTTTAACATAAGAAAGTATGGCTTTGCGATTTTCTTTGTTGTCAGTAACAGCTAAATTAAAAACAAATTTCTGTTTTTGTGTTGCAGACTTTTCTAACAAATATTCGGAAATTTCATTACTTTTCTTTCGTATATATCTTTTACACGATTTAACTATACTTCTTGCAGAATCACTATCCATATTATGAATATGCAAAAGTTCTTCTTCAGAAAGGAAAATTACTTTATCAAGTTTTTTATATCCATTAATAAGCAATAAATTATACGCTTTAGTAGGAAGTATTTCTAAATCATTGATGGTTGCATCTTTAGAATACAAATACTCTAGAATAATATTATTATCAATGTTGTCTACAATATCGATAGCATTATCAATACTACTAAGATTTTTATAGTACTCAATTTTTTCCACTATATCATTAATTGATTTTTCACCTAAATTTCTTATAGTTGAAAGCATATCCCTATCATAATTCAAAAGATCTTCAACATAATGGATTCCTTTCCGATGAAGTGCATTTGTACTACGAACTGAAAGACCAATTACATCAATAGATAGATTTTCAACATTCATTCTATTTCACTTATCCTAACAAAATTTTTCTAAAACTATTAGCTAATCTTGATAACTCCTCAAGATCAGCTGCAAGAATTTGCTTTTCTTCTTCATCCAGTTTATTGAATAATCTAGGGTCAATGTCAGATAGAAGAGTCTTACATTTAGCTGTATTTTCTACAGGTCTATTAATTAATGCCTGTGTTCTCGTGTTGATAAGAGCCTGTTCAATAGTGTATTGAATATCCTCTGCTAAATATTCGCAATCAGTAGAGAATTTTTCTAAATCAGACCTGTTCATTGGAGTAACAGAGCTATACTTATCAGCAATCTTATCATTAATTGAACTAATACTATTAATGAACTTTTCAGAAAAACCATTCTTATATAACTTTCTTATATCTCTAATAAATACTCGTTGATCAGGAATAACCTTAAGTAATACATTATTAAATAGAAGTTTTTTAATACATTCTTTTTCTTTACTATTCAATTTAGAGATAATAGGTAGCATTTCAGAAAACAAAGTATAAATCTGATAATCTTTAGCAATATGATACTCACCAGGCAACTTTATATAATCCAAAAATTCACTAATCAATTCAGCAGTTACAATTCTCTTTTTAATATTGCCGATGGTCTCATTTGTGCTTGATGCATATTCTTCAACTGTTAAGAGATTAGATAAAACAACATCACGATAAGTACCAATAGCAAAATCAATCATATCATAATCAACCTTTTTCTCTTCACCATATTGAATAGCAAGTTCCAAAAGTTTTATCTGCTTTCTGTCTTTATTCATATCAACATTCATAATAACAGTTTCAAAAAATTGTTTTTCTCCTGTATCACGTTGAATACGTCTAAGGCATGTGTATCGTCTGTTACCATCAACAATTCTACCATCTGCAAGAATAACACCCGGTTGTTGCTGACCTACAATAGAAATATTTCTTTGAGTTTTCCTTATTGCATCCGGATTACTTTCATATATAAAGTTTTCAATAACATCATTGTACTCTTTACTTTTTAAGGAACTGAGAGCGTTTTGTCCATTTTCTGCACGATATCTTGTAATCCATGTTGCAATTCTATCATTCTGATCATTATAATAGAGAGCATCAAGTCTAACTCTATAAACAGGATAAAGTTCTGTTTTGCCGGCAAAAGTAACCTTTTTAGTTAACTTAGTTTTATATATTTTCCTAGTTTTTATTAGTGTCATTAAATCTTCAACGGCACCCTCACGCATATCGGTATCATCAACAAGTGTAGATTCTATTGGTTTTGGACCACTTAAAGAAGAATCTACATCAATACCATTAGAGTTTCTTACTTCATTATATAATTCTCTTATTTCTTTTGCACCATCATGGTCAATATTTTCACAAAGTCTAGCCATGGTATCTAGATAACGCTCAGTATCAAGCTGTGATAAATCCTTCTGACCAATATGTGAGACTGTATTTCTAATACCCATAAGTTCATTAGCTAGAGTTTGTACATCTCTGTTAAGACTATACCTAAATACATCCTTCCACCTACGCTGAATCAGTCTTACACAATTGGCAATATCTAAAGAATCAACTAATGTAGCGTAGTCACCATTTAGTGGTAATTCATCAAAATGATCATTAAGTACAACTAATACTTCATCCCACCATTTATTTTTATATGTACCATTCATTTTCATACCAATATATCCGGCTAATAGTGGATGAAGAATTCTAAATCCCTTTTGTACATATTCATAATTTTCTTGCATTTTTAATGCCTCGCTATCTATTTAAAATTCAAAATACAATAAAATAAATATTTTATATTTTCAATAATATTTCCAATAAATATAAATCTATTTTGTATATTTTATACTTATAGATTATAATATAATTTATTTATTATGTCAATAATAGTTATTTCTTATATATTTTTCTTATGTTATCAATCAAAATAAAACTTTTGGACGATAAAAATATTACTAGTCATAATATAAATACACATAATGAGTAATAAAAATTTCATCTTTGGAAAAAATTATTACTTGCAATATTAGTCAATTTGCTGATATACAATATAATGATACAATTTTGACACTTAGCAAACGAATTAAATGGATAAAATGAATTTTGATCAAATAGTTCAGTATATTCTAAGTCTATAATTTTCCATTATTGATTCATGAATCAATGAACCCTTGTCGATAATTAACATTTGGTTGTTAAGAGTTGTAAAGTTAATTCCATCTCACTTAAATAATTATTCAACTTTAACACCTCTTTACCCTATAATAACATTTTAACTGTCCCAAAAATGGGGCTTATCAAAATAATTACAAAGATTTAATATATTGTACGTAATAGTGCTTAATTCTTACAAAAAACTACAATAATATAATAACATAACATTAATATCATTTCAACATATTTTTTAATTTTTATTTAATTATTATGTATCTATTGTACAAATTACGTCAATTATATTTATAAAAAATAATCTGCAAGATCACTTTAAAGCATCTTACAGATTTTTAATAGTTAATTTATGATTTAATATCATTTAGAACAGTTTCCTCACCACCAACGATAAATCTTCTAATGATTTAGTAATTAGAGTACAAGTTAAATCAAGATTACCTTGAATAATTTTCCATTCTGATATACATTCAGTTAATTTGCTTTTTGATTTAACTTTAATTACTTCTTTATTAATTGATTCAGCTAAATGTTCTTTTGTTTTTATCTAGATAGGCATTTCTGCTTTTTCTCTCATTTAAAGACATTATGGCTGGTTCACTGACTTTTTTTAATCCAATTACACTATCTCTTTTACAATAACCAAATTCTTATCTTGTATCAACTATTTCAAGGTGCTCTTCTATGGCCTGCCTAGATTTTTTCTTATTTTTCTTCCATATATTATATTTTACCCTTCTCTGCATTTATGCATGTAATGTTAATATTTATTTTATATTACAATTTAATTCTACTAAAAAACTTCTACCAAAAAGACTTTATTATGGGTATTCCACTTTATTACTATTGCAATTTCATCTTACAATATCATTCAAAATATTTCATATAATATTTAATTTCTCTATTAATCCTCGAGAAGGAGTTGAAGCATACTTAAATGCGTTACGTATGTTTCTTGCCTCTATTTCACCTTGTGTAACTATTTTAGAAATAATTGATTAAACATCTCCAATATTTTTAGTTGGTATTTTTATCCTTATGGCCGTACCTTTAAAATATGTATCACCTACAGTTATTCCTTCTTTATCTAATACCAAGTAATTACCATAACTGATTAAACAAAAGCTGCCATCCAAATATTTACAAATTTGTGATACAACATATAAACCAAATCCCGAATTTGCCCATTCATCATTGCTCATTTGTTTTCTAGACGGCTTAAATGATTCAGAAATGCCAGCTTTAATAGCCCACTGTAATGCAGAAGCATTGTCTTTTACATATTGGCGATGTGCTGAATTACCTTTAATACTTTGATATATACCAACACCTTCATCTATTATAGCAATTTCAGCTAATTCATATGATTTCCAAAATTGGCCACAAATCCACATAGTATCGGTTTTATCATGTTCGGGAGTATTACGCAAAATTTCTCTAATCAAAAATGTAAGAAGTTTATGTAATTCACGATTTCCTCGGTCGATTACTCTTGACAAATGATTTGATTCTTTTTCTATAATATCACCTATCGGAATACAATTACCATTATCTAATTACTCTTTTTGAAGTTTATTGAAAGAAATAGGGGTTATAGGTATATAATTATTACTACCATTTGCTTCACCAGGCTTTTTTCCAAATTCTAAACAAGGTGAAACATATTTAAAAAAGCCCATTGTACCTGCATAGCCTTTTTTTCCATGTCAATTCCATCTACTTTAAAACTTGTAATAGGATGCTCATTCCTTTAATTTCTCATGGTAGCCCCCATCATTAACATAGGAAGAGGATCAAATTTACCCATTCTAGAAAAATCAAAAACAAATTCATCTTTTGGATCTATTTTTTCCAATTTTTTATAAAATTTCAATGCTTCTTCAAATATCATATTTGGAACATAATAAGTCATATAAATAACTTTCCTCCTTAAAAATTTATTTAAAAATAATTATACAATTAGTTCATCTAATTCATTAATTATCTTTTTCTTTTCACCACTGCCATTGGTTTTAAATCTCAACAATTTGATATGACAAGTATTCATTATATTATTTTTCAACTTATCCCTTTCAGCTTGGGCTGTACCTTCTTTATGAAAATTCATAACCATCTACTTCGATCGCTAACAGAGGTTTCTTAGTAATTTTATTGTATATCAAAAAGTCTAAATGAGTTGAATGATTCATTGCGTAACTACATTCTTTTTCACTAAGTAAGTCAAAATTTCTTATTAATATTCTCAATGGTATGCGACAAATTACACCTAAACTTGAAAATTTATTTTCAGCAATAATATCCTTAATTAAACAATACATCAAGTTTTCTGAATCGTACATAGATATTTTCGGATGCTTTTTCAGATACTCATCTCTCTCATCTTTGTATTGACTGTATAAGTAATCAAATACAGAACAAACATTACTATCTGAAACTTCAAAATTATTATAATTAATATAATCAATCAATTCAGTAATAATACGCTCTTTTTTCTGTAGATTACCTGTTACAACAATCATCAATCTTTTCTTCGCTCTAGATATTGCAACATTTAATAAGTTTGGATCATCAACAAAATCTGAAATTTCATCATCAACAGTTGAAATTATGATATTATCTTTTTCTCTGCCTTGAAATTTATATACAGTATCAATTTCAAATTCACCTATTTCATCATTTAACGCATTCACTTGATTGCGATAAGGAGAAATAATACCTGTTTCATCAGCATCAAGAGAATATTCGGTAATAATATTTTGTTTTATTACATCTATTTGTCGTTTACTATAGTGATCACGTGCATGATTACCCTTACGGGTTTTCTTGGCAAGTAAAACATCTTTCTCACCATTATCCTTTGTCATTATGATTAATTCGCCATTATAAAACTTTTGGTTACAAAATTCTATAATTTTAGGATGACATCTATAATGTTCTCTTAATGTTGTTTGAGGTACATTTGGTAATACATCCAATACTGACTGAAGGAAACTATTAGTAAACTTATAACCATTATCAATATTATATTGTCCAAACACATCTTCAACTTGAGGTTTTAATTTAGGATGGACAATGTTAGCTAATTGTTTAGTATCACCAACAATTACTACATTTTTCGCACAAGAGATTGCTAATGAGCCTGTTGCAATATCAACTTGTGATGCTTCATCAATAATTAAATAATCATAAACAGTATTAGGATTAAGACTACTCCTTGATGAAAAAGTTGTACTTAAAACAACCGGATAATTCTTTAGAAATTCCTTAGATTTTAACCACAAATCCTTATCAGTAAATCTTTTCCTACTGTTATTTTCATATTTTTGTGCTAAGTAATCTTTAAAAACAAGCATTGAATTATCAGTAAATTCTTTTATATTATTTGCACTTATACATTTTAGATTTTCTTCAATAGAATTTATGTTATCTAGGATTTCTGAATACTTAGCTTTATAAAACATTGACTGAAGAATAATAATTAAATTTAAAATATCTTGTTTATATAACTTAAAATCAGTAATTCCATATATCAAAAGAGCTTTAATTTTAAACCAAAAGCCAATTTGTTTCTGTTTATCAGAGATAATTTGAACATCTTGCCATAAAGACATCAATTGTGTAGAAGATAAATTCTTTCTAAACTTAATATTATCAATATTAACATTCAATTCTTTAGCGTGTCTATTGAAATATTCCTGTTCTATTTGTAATTGAGAAATTTCCTGTCGTAATTCAGCCAACTTTTCTTGCTTATCAAAAATATCTTTTATATTTGCAGACTGTGAGACAATACTTTCTTTTAATTCCGAAGTATTTTTGTTTTTCCATGTTGAAAAATCAGGATATTCTAATTTCTGATTCTCTATAAATCTCTCCTTGTTAGAACTGTTACCCAGCTTAGCAGCAATAAAACCTAAATTATACTTTTCTGAAGCCAATTTGTCATAAACATTATCAGTTGCAGAATTGTTATTAGATACAACTTGTACAGTTTTACCTTGCATCAAAATATTAGCAATAATATTAAGTATTGTCTGTGTTTTTCCCGTTCCCGGAGGACCTTGAATAACACTAATTTGATTTTCCATTGCTCTTTTAACTGCTTTATATTGGCTATTATTACATCCAAACGGAAATATAGGCTTAAAATCAATATTTACCGGACTATCTTTATATTTAGTAGGATTTAAATATTTAGCTAATGCAGTATCATCACCAACATAATCTATTTTTTCATATCTGCTATATAACAGATCTCCATCTGATCCCATTTTACAAAACTTTGATATCTGTTTTAGATAATTGAAAATATTTACAGATGATTCATCATTGAAGCATGACTCAGTAATTTTCAAATCATTCCCATAATAATCTCCATTAAAGCCCCTTTTTTTAAAGCAAATATGATAGTACGAAGTATTTTTATCACTAAATTTGTATATTTTATCTATATCATAAAATTCTCGACCATCTTTTTCTATTTTATATAAGTTGGGGTTAAGTTCTACCGGATTATCAAAGACTTTAACATTATTCATGCCATATGAATATACTCTTCCACTATTATATTCTACATCCCACTTGTTTGTAACATTATTGTATTTAAGTGTAGATAATAGAAGAAATTGCTAATGATGAGAAAATGAATGCTAAAAATGAAATGATTATTATTAAAGACTAACTATTAAAAGTCAAGGCTATAATGAAGATATTTTGAATTAATCAAAAAAATCCTTTAGATCGTATTGGAATCGTAAAAATGGCATGACAAAAAGAGCATCA
>JBQKHY010000017.1:0-49872 GCA_052118065.1 Ruminococcus sp. LCP21S3_E8
ATCCTTCCACCACTTCGTGGTCCCCCTCCCTTTACACAAGGGAGGCTGGTTAGTCTCTGCTAATTCTAAATATCTACCACAAAACAAGGTGAATTCTAACTCTACAAACCCGAATTTATAGAGCTAATAACCTTACCCACAATCAAAATTTACCTCTATGTACAAACAGAATTAAAAAAACAAAATTGAAAAAAACTAATTTATCTAACATCACAATTGAAGCTGAAAAAGGCATAGTATGAAAATACTATGCCTTTACTGATATTCTGATATTCTATTTTATAACTTAATTACAATCTACTTTAAATTGCCAAAGAGCCTAATTGAAAAATCAAAATTATCTAACCTCACACAACACGATAGTTGTATTATCAATAGCACCCTTAGCATAAACCATTTTCATCATATCATTTACACAATCGGAGATACTGTGGGTTTCCACTAAGAAAGCCTCAATATCCTCAAAGGATAACATATCCGTAAGACCGTCTGAACAAATTAAGAACCTGTCACCTTTTCTAATCTTTAGGGACACAATATAAGGGTCAATCCTAAATTCATCAGTAGGAATACCAATGTGCTGAGTCAGAGGTGGCTTCTTAAAAATAGTACCCTCAGCTACATGGTCAACAGAAATTTTCTGCAACTTGTTGCCACGCAAAAGGAAAATTCTACTGTCACCAAGGTTACAAGCATACACTTCCTTTTTGCCGAAAAATAACATTGCAGCAGTTGTACCCATATACTGAATCTTGTGTCTTTTAGCAAAGCGACAAACATTTCTGTTCATTATGTAACAAATATCAACAATACTCTGTACATCAAGGTCAACAATTGACTTATATATATTGTTAAAGGTTGTAGCAGAAATTGAAGATGCAATCTCACCACAGGCCTCGCCACCCATTCCGTCAAAAACACAGAATGCACCGGTTAAATCTTTTAAATTAATTTGTCCGGTGATGGTTCTCTGTTGTCCCTCATTTTCTTCAGGTAAAAAGTCACCCATACACCAGTAGTTATCTTGATTTTTCTTTCTAACTTTTCCCTTTTTACAAAGGAAAGCATAACCTATTTTTCTGGACATAATTAAACCCCATTCTTTTCTTTATTGTATCATAGAGTTTTATTTGTTGCAAGTATTATATATATTATTTACTTTTCTGTAAAAATATAGCATAAACTATTTACAATTTAAAGGTTATACTCTTATAAAATATATCAGTATTTTTCTTGTTCATAATTTATTCAAATATTATTAATTTCCTTATAAAATTTTTATAAAAATAACCTTGTTTATTGTACTTTTTTACAGTAGTAAAATTTTTGTAATTTTGATAGAATATATATGGGATTTTTTATTTTAAAGGAGGACATTTTATGAAATGCAAAAAGAAATTTGTTAGCTTTGTACTTTCACTATGTATGGCAGTAACTGCAACATCTATCCCTGTTGTATCAGCTGTATCTACTGACAAGAGTGCATCAAAAGCTAGCACAACAACTGTGTCAACAAGTGCTAACGCATATGGACTTGCTGACAACATTCAGGATGGTCAGATTCTTCAGTGCTTTAACTGGTCATTTGACAACATCAAGAAAAATATGAAGACAATTGCAGACCAAGGTTTTACTGCAGTTCAGACATCACCAATTCAGGTTGCAAAGGAATCTACTGCAGGTAAAACTGCTAAGGGTAGTTGGTGGGTTCTTTATCAGCCTGTTGACTTTGCTATTGAAAACAATTCTCATGGTTCAAGTGCTTTAGGTACTGCATCTCAGTTCAAGGCAATGTGTGATGAAGCTCATAAGTATGGCGTTAAGGTTGTAGTCGATGCAGTTCTTAACCATATGGGTAACAAGTCTAAGAACGACCTTTCACCATGTATTCCTGACGAGATCAGAAACAACAGTTCTCTATGGCATGATATATCTAAGAACAGCCGGTATGAATCTCGTTACGATATTACACAGTTCTGTATGGACGGTATTCCTGACCTTAACACAAGTAACAAAACAGTTCAGAACTATGCAATTAAGTTCCTAAAGGAATGTGTTGATAACGGTGCTGACGGTTTCCGTTTTGATGGTGCTAAGCACATTGAAACACCTGCTGACTCAGGCTTTGGCAGTGAATTCTGGCCAACAGTTCTAAATGCAACAACAAGCTATGCTAAGTCAACAAGAAGCATTACACCTTTCTATTACGGTGAAGTTCTTGACGGTACAACAGGTTCAAACGACAGAAGTAACGGTCAAACAGTTGCAAACTCTTATACATCATATATGAGCATTACACTATCTTCTGTTTCTAACGATATTAGAAACGCAGTTAATGGCAACAACGCTCAGGGTGCTATCAGAAGTGACTATAGCCTAGACGACAGTACTGTTGCTGGTAACAAGGCTGTTCTTTGGAACGAATCTCACGATACATACCAGGCAGGTTCTTCAAGTGGTGTAGGCAATGCTAATATGGACAAAACATGGGCTTTAGTTGGTACAAGAAATCAGGCTTGTGGTATGTATATGGCAAGACCTAACAACTGGGATTCTGCAATGATGGGTCAGGCTGATGTAACTAACTGGGCTAACGAAACTGTTAAGGCTATCAACCAGTTCAAGAATGCAATGATTGGTCAGACAGAATACCTATCAGCAGAAAACGGTATTGCTTACAACGAAAGAGGCACTAAGGGTGTTGTTCTTGTAAATTGTGGTGGCAATAGTTCTGTTAGCGTAACTGCTCACAAGATGGCTGCAGGTACATATACAGATGTTATCACAGGTAACACATTTACAGTTGCTAACGGCAAAATCTCAGGTAACATCGGTTCATCAGGTGTTGCAGTAGTATATAATGCAAAGAAGGGTCCACAGAACACAATTTCTAAAGAAGGTGGTTCATTTAAGGCAGAAACACTTCCACTAACACTTGGTCTAAAGGATGCTACTTCAGGTACATATCAGATTGATAACGGTACAGTAGAAACATACACAGGCACAAAGACAATCACAATCGGTGAAGGTGTTGCTTACGGTTCAACAATCACAGTTAATCTAACTGCAACAGACGGTACAGATACATCTAAGGCTACTTATACATTTAAGAAAGTAGACCCAACACTTACACAGAAGATTTACTTCGATAACTCATCATACAATTGGTCAAGCGTTTACGCTTATATTTACAACGATACAGATTCAGTTGCAAAATGGCCTGGTAAACAGATGACTAAGGACAGTAGCACAGGCTACTATGTAGTAGAAGTTCCTGATGAATTTGCTAACGGTTCTGTTATCTTTACAGAAAGTTCAACTGCTACAACAAACCGTTATCCTGCAGATATGGAACCCGGTCTTGAACTTTCAGGTTCTTCAATGAAGTTCTCTGCTAACCACAAGTGGGAAGAATACACTCAGCAGACAACTACTACAACAAAGCCAACTACAACTACTACAAAGACAGAACCTACAACTGCAACAACTGTTCCAAGTGCAACTTACCTATATGGTGACCTAAACTTTGATAACCAAATCAATGTTAAGGATGCAGTTCAAGTAACAAAATATATTGTTAGCAAGGTTACATTCACAGACATTCAGAAGAAGGCTGCTGATGTAAACGGTGACGGTAATGTTGATGTTAAGGATGCAACACTTATTCAGAAGTATGGTATCAAGGTAATTGATACATTCCCTGCAGGTAAGACATTCTCTTACAGTGTACCTACTGCTCCTACAACATCTACAACAAAGCCAACTACAGTAACAACAACTACTAAGCCAACAACAGCTACAACTGCAACAACTGCTCCAAGTGGCAACACAATCAAGATTGATATGTCAGCTATTACAGTTGGTAATGAAAGATGGGCTGCTTACCTATGGAACGACACAGGTAGTGTTTGGGTAGATATTAAAGACAATACTCTATCAGTTCCTTCAGGTTACGAAAACCTAATCATTTGCAGAATGAACGGTGCAACAACTGAAAACAACTGGGATAACCGTTGGAATCAGTCAGAAAACCTAAAGGTCAGTGGTGGAACAACTTATAAGGCTACAGGTTGGGGTTCAGGTAACAAATATACAGGTACTTGGGCATAATTAAAACCTAATAAAACTATTACAAAAGCGATTATTCTTATGAATAGTCGCTTTTTTCTTGTTTAATATAGATTTTATCTATATTTATACATATGTTAACAATTGACTTAATTATATAATGATGATATACTAAACTTATATATGTTTAAATAATCTTATAAATAATTTTATTTTAAAGGTGAATTATGAAAGCAAGTGATTTTATTGTTTCTTACTTAAAGGAACAAGGTATTAAAGATATATTCGGTTATCAAGGTACAATGATTGCTCACTTTGTTGATTCGGTTTGTAAAGCTGATGGAATAGAAAACCATATGTGTTACAACGAACAAGGTGCTGCCTTTGCTGCAGTTGGTCTTGCTAAGGCTAGTGGCAAAACTGCCGTAGCCTATTCAACATCAGGACCGGGAGCTATTAACCTAATGAACGGTATTGCTGATGCTTACTATGACAGTGCACCGGTGGTGTTCTTTACCGGTCAGCTAAATGAGTATGAATATACCGGTATCTCAGAACTAAGACAACAGGGTTTCCAAGAAACTGATGTTGTAGATATGGTTAAGCCAATTACAAAGTATGCAACTCATATTAGCAAGGTTGAAGATTTAAAGTATGAACTTGAAAAGGCTTTTTACATTGCTAATGAAGGCAGAAAAGGTCCTGTTGTGCTGGACATTCCTATGAATGTACAGAGAGAGGATTTGGACTTAGAAAAGGCAAAATCATTTACCCCACCAAAGGACAAAGTAATTATAAATTACGAAATGGTAGCAACTCAGATTATTGATGAAATCATTAAGGCTGAAAAGCCAATGCTACTACTAGGTAACGGTATTGTAAAAGGCAGTGACTTCCATAAGAATGTTCTCAAGTTAGTTAAAGAGCTTAACATTCCTATTATCACTTCCCTACCTGGCAGACACTTATTAAAAGTTGATGATGAACTTAACTTTGGTTATATCGGTGCTGCTTACGGTCACAGATATGCAAACATTCTTGCATATAAAAAGGCTGACCTTATTGTTTCTTTAGCTTGTTCTTTCTGTAAAAGACAGACAGGTGGCAAAAGCGAGAACTTTGCTAAGAATGCAAAAATCATCAGAGTCGATATAGACAGAAACGAACTGCTAAGAAAAGTTCACAGTGATGAAACTCACTACTGTTGTGACTGTGAAAAATTAGTAAAAGCTATGCTAAAGGTTCTTAAGGACAAGAAGGTTGACAAAACCTCTTGGGTAGAAACCTGTAAGAAAGTTAAAGAACCACTTGTTGACTTTGACAATCACAGTAAAGAAAGAGAACCTAATAAGTTTATTGACCTTATCTCAAACTATGCAACCGATGATACTGTTGTTTGTTGTGATGTTGGACAGCATCAGATTTGGATGGCACAATCCTTTAAGATTACAGATAACCAAAGGTTACTGTTCTCCGGTGGTCATGGTGCAATGGGATTTGCACTTCCTGCTGCTATCGGTGCTTATTACCTAAACAAAAAGCCTACTGTTGCAGTTTGTGGTGACGGTGCTTTCCAGATGAATATTCAAGAGTTACAATGGGTTAAGAGAGAGAATTTGCCTGTTACTTCTATTGTGTTAAACAATGAAAGTCTTGGTCTTATTCAGCAACAACAAGATGATTTCTTTGATGGAAACCACTTTGGTTCTACTGCTGAGGGTGGCTATGATGCACCTGTATTCAAGAATATCGGTGAGGCTTATGGCATTAATTCCTACAGCGTTAACAGTATTGAGGAGCTTGAAGAGACACTAAAAACTATTGACAAAACAAAGCCAAACTTAATTGAAGTACACCTTGACATTAAGTCAAAGGCTTATCCAAAGACTTATTTTGGTGAAGAAATGTACAACCAAAAGCCATATATTGATAAAGAACTTATGGAGGAGATTTTGGCTTATTAAGTCAATAGATTAGGGAGAAAATATGAAAAAGGTTATTACTTACGGAACATTCGATTTGTTCCATCAAGGTCATTATAATATTATTAAAAGAGCAAAGGCTTATGGAGATTACCTAATTGTTGGTGTAACCTCCGAAAGCTATGATATTGAGAGAGGTAAACTTTCTGTTCACGATTCACTTCTTACAAGAATTGAAAATGTTAAGAAAACAGGTTTAGTTGATGAAATTATTGTAGAAGAATATTTAGGTCAAAAGACAAGGGATATTATTCAGTATGATATTGATACACTTGTTGTTGGCAGTGACTGGATTGGCAAATTTGACCACCTAAAGCAGTACTGCAATGTTGTTTACCTAGAAAGAACAAAAAATATTTCTTCAACTCAGATTAGAGAAAAAAGTAATGCAATCAGAAACTTTGGTGTTATTACCGACAATGCCGATGACCTGGGTGTTGTTAGCGAAACTAAGTATGTTTCCGGTATTCACATTGAAAGAGTATTTAGTGAAGATATTGATGTTGCTGAGGAATTCTGTAATAAGTATGAGCTAAATTCTTATGGCAACTGCTTTGAAAAGTTCTGTCAGGACCTTAGTATTGTATATATTAAGTGCGACTTAGAAAAGCGATACAACTACATTAAGCAATGTATCGAAAAAGGTGTTCATGTTATCTGTGAATTTCCTTTCTCACTTGATAATGAAAAGTGTCAAGAGCTAAACAAACTTGCAAGAGAAAAGAATGTTATCCTTATGGAAAACATTGTTATGGTTTACCTAAGAGCTTTCTCTCAATTTCTATGGATTGCCGACAGTAACGAAGTTGGCAAGGTGTTAAGCATTGATATTGGTATGAGTAACGATTTCTTTGAATACGAAAAGACTCTTGAAGATATGTCTGTACTTGCTATTACTGCTGTAACTAAGCTACTTGGTACTGATGCAAAGTATATTTCAAAGAATCTAATTCCGGGTAACGAAGATGGTGAAGAATACTGCTCAATGTTCTTTAGATATGAAAATGCAGTTGCAAGAATTGAAATTGGTAAGAATATTGATTTACACAACCACCTAACTGTTATTGGTACTAAGGGCAGAATTGTTCTTGAGGATGACTGGTGGAACACAGGTTACTTTAAGGTTATCAAGAATGGTTGCAAAAAGGTTGACAGAAGATCCTTTAACTTTGAAGGTACAGGCTTCCGTTATCTAATTCAGGAACTGTTGATTATGCTTAGAGATGAAAGATATGAGTGTAATCGTCTAACAGATGATGAGGCTTGTTCAATTCTAAAGGTACTAAACAAATTAGAAGACTGATAAAAACAAAGAGGTTCTCACCTAAGTGATAACCTCTTTTTTGGTATAAAATATGGAAAAAAAGAATAAAAAAACTCTATCTCACTATATGGGGAATGTTGCTATAGTCTTTGTCACATTGATGTTTTCCTTCTTCCCCTTATATTTGTCAGATAGATATTATTACATAAGGCATGATAAGCTATATGCTTTTTATGTTTTAGCAAGTTTACTTGTTATTGCAATGGGTAATGTGTTTCTTATTCATTACAATAAAAAAGATAAAGAAAATAAAATAGAAAATAAGAAAAATAAATTTTCCTTTACCGATTACGGAATCATAGGATTTTTCATTTCTGCTATTATAAGCACTCTGATTTCCGACTATAAATTTGACAGTCTTACCGGTGCATTAGGCAGAAACAATGGGCTTATACTTATCTTTGCTTACTTTGTTATTTATTTTATAATTTCCAGAACATACAGAGAAAACAAAGTTGTTCCTATAGTTATGGCAGTTACTTCTTCAATTGTGGCATTTATAGGAATTTTGCAACAGTTCTACTGGGACCCATTAAACCTATACAACGGTATGAGTTCAAGTCAATACACAAAGTTCATTTCCACAATAGGCAACAGAAATATTTTTTCAGCCTATTTAACTATTGTAATGCCACTTTGTATGGTGTTGTTTATTCTTTCAAAGAAATATTATCAAAAGATTATTTACGGTATTTCTGCTGTAATAACATTTGGTGGTATAATCTGTTGCAACAGTGATGGCAGTATCTTAGGTACAATAGGACTGTTCCTATTCTGCTATATATTCTTTATAAGAAATTTAAAGGACTTTTCAAACCTACTGATTATCACTTCCCTAATGCTTATAGTTTGTAAAGTTATCAGATATTTCTCTTATATTATGGATGACTACAGTATGGGATTTAGTGCAATAGAAAGCACTTTAGTCTATGGCAACACCTATGTTGTAATAGGAATTACCCTTGTTTTAGGAATTTTCCTAAATATTTTCAGTGAAGAAAAGGGCATTACAAAGACACCTAAGGTCATTACCCTATCACTTATTTTCCTAACAATATTACTGTTTGCTTTAGGTGTATTTGCATTTTGCTACTTTACCTTTATTGATACAAAGACTTCATTAACCGGTGCTATGAAGTACTTTAGATTTAATGACAGTTGGGGTACTCACAGAGGCTTTATGTGGATAAGAGGCATTTACATTTTCCTTAATGTAAATATTATTCAAAAGCTATTTGGTACAGGTTGTGATACCTTTGGTCAGATTATGACTGATATGGGGTATAATGATGAGCTGATGGCTTTTAAGAATGAAACAACCAATGCTGCCCATAATATCTACCTAAATTACCTTGTAACAGTTGGAATATTTGGGGCATTATCCTACATTACTTTTGTGGTTTCTTCTGTTATAAGGGGAATTAAGAGAAGTATGAGAAACAAATACTGCATTGTACTTGTGGCAAGTGTTATTTCCTATAGTATTCAAGGAATTGTAAACATTGACCAACCGATTACCACTCCCCTATTTATTGTAATTGTTGCATTACTTGAAAACCAAAACAGAATTAAGGCATAATAAAATGGATTGATAGAACTAAAACTATCAATCCATTATTTTTATCTATTATCTATATTCTTTTTAATTTGGTCGTAGGTTACACCGTATTTCTCTGCAATATCTTTAGCATAAGAAACACCCTGTGGTGGTGCAATCTCACACTTAAAACTTCTGTGACCGTCTTTCATACCGGTAACAAGGCTTTGTACTTTACTCCTATAACTATCATCACTGTTGTATTCATCAAGGTGATGGGCAAGTTCATGCATATGTGTGTTAAACACTGAACGAACACCTAGGTAAGCCATTGCCTTAATAACATCCTTCGCAATAAACACACCTTCGGCAACATTTGTTGTAGCCAAACTTTCGTTAAGTAGCAGTAATGATTTATCGGTTGCAACCTTAAAAATATCGGAAAGTCTTTTGCTTTCTTCACCTAGTCTGCCTAGGTCAACAGTTTCATTTTCATCAGCAGGAAAATGAGTGTAAATGTTGTCAACAGGACTGTAGTTAAACTTTGTTGCAGGTACATAAATACCGGCTTGTGCAAGTAAGAAACAATGTCCTACTGCTTGGGTAAAGGTAGTTTTGCCACCTCTGTTTGGACCTGTCATAACATAAATTCTTTGTTCATTATCAAAGGTAATGTCATTACCGATAATGTCAAATTCTTCACCGTTGGTTCGCTTAATTGCAAGTTTTATATTATAAATATCCTCACCGTAAGCTACTCTGTCATCAGAAACTGCAAGTGGTTTACACACCGGTAAATTCTTTTCTTTCATCTTGTCAACAAGCTCAGCAAAACGAATGTAAAAGATAATCTCAGGCATCAATCCTACTAATGAGTAGCCTGAAATATTAACATACTTTTGAAGTGTAGCCTTAATATTTTTTACCATTTTCTTAAGAATATTGGTAACTACCTTCTTTAGACTTTGAGATAATGGGTCATCACCTGTAGCTGAACCTGATGTATCAATATGTACATTAGTGTTAGCACCTTGCTGAATTGAACCGAATTTTGTTCTGTTTAAGCTAGGATTTGCCGGATGAAGTTTGTGACTTGAAAGTACCTTTTCATCACTGTTCAGTTCTTCCTTTGAACCGGTAAAGCCCATAAAGTTCTTTAGAATACCACTGTTGGTAATCTCAAAATTATTAAGAGAGATAACACCGGCATTTTTAGGCTTTAACACACTATCAAGGTTAACACCGATAGTAACCGACTTTAGGTTCTGAGCCTTTGCCATTGTTTCATCAATATCCTTTTTAAGAATATCAAAACCACCGTTGTTGTAAATATCCTCAATAGTCTGTTTAAGGTCAAGTAGTCCTTGTGATTTAATAGGAATAGTGTTGAGAATATCCTTTAGCATTGTAATGCATAGCACATAACCGTCAATTTCTCTAAGTCTGTTAATAAGTTGCCACAAAGATGATGCATCACCGTCTTTGTTAAACTTTTCAAGTTCTCGTAAATCCTCTAACTTTTTCAGCAGTTCAACTAAGCCATCTCTCAGTTCAGGAAAATTAAGAATATCCTCAAAAACATCTGCCCTATAGTTGATAACATCAATATCGCAAGTTAGGTTTGTTAAGATTTTTTTGATACTGTTTTTTTCATATATGTCTTTAGTAAGGCTTTCAACAATATAATCAACAGAAAGGTCATTTATAGATTCATCAGTTAAAGTCATTGTAGAAACTTCCTTACCTTTTGGGTAAAGTAAACTTATATCAGCCATTTGAATTCTCCTTTAAACTATAGTATAATATTAGCACAATTAATCTTAAAAAACAATTAAGGAGATAAATTATGGACGAACTAATTAAGAGAATAAATGAACTTGCTAAGAAGAAAAAATCTGCCGGTTTAACTAAGGAAGAAGCAAAAGAACAAATTGAACTTAGACAACAGTATCTTGATAAATTCAGAGAAGGCTTTAAGCAAAGACTGGAAAATATTGATGTTGAAACACCTGATGGCAATGTTAGACCATTAACTGATTTTAAGAAGAAAAATAATGACAACATTCAGTAATTAAATATTTGCCTTTGATTTGCATTTTTACATATTAATACATTTGCTTTGGATATGATTGCATTTTCTTTGTTCTTTTTATTCATTTGCTTTTGTGTTTGATTTGTATTTACTATGCAGTTGTTTTGAATTTGATTTAATTATTTTGCATTTTAAATACATTTGTTGTATTTTTAATTCTATTTTTTAACCACTAGTCTTTGCTAGTGGTTTTTTAATTTTGATTTTCATTTTTTAATATTGTCTGTGGGTTAAGGTTAGTTAGATAAATTAGGGTTTGTGGAATTGTTTATGTAATGTAGGTTAATTAGATATCAACCGATTAATTCATTTAATTTATAGTTTTATCCCTCCTTCAGTCGATTTATAAAAGGTAAATTGCCGTACCGTCAATTTACAATCGACAGCTCCCTCGTCTGAGGGAGCCAAGCATAATATGTACAAACTTATAAATTTGTACATAACTAAAGAAATTGTACATACCTTGTTGCCTCCCTCGCTGAGGGAGGCAAAATAGTTTGTACAAATCTAAAATAAGTACGCAAT
Source organism: Ruminococcus sp. LCP21S3_E8 (assembly GCA_052118065.1). Classification (GTDB taxonomy): domain Bacteria; phylum Bacillota; class Clostridia; order Oscillospirales; family Acutalibacteraceae; genus Ruminococcoides. Next base: position 11,529 of record JBQKHY010000017.1, read on the forward strand.
TTTTAAATAGTACAGACTTTATAAATTAGTATAAATTATGGTAAAGACAAAGGCTCCCTCGCTGAGGGAGCTGTCATTCGTGAATTGCAAAGCAATTCACCTTTTAAAGAATGACTGAAGGAGTGGTTGATATTTTAAACTTGTTTAAAATATCATCATAGAAGAAACTTTCCTTTATTTCTAACTATAAAATGCAATGAATATTATGAGTTACAGTTGTAGGGGACATCATTGATGTCCCGTTACAAACTAGCCTTTATATAGGTACTTTGCCCTATGTAGCAAGTTATAATTTCTAGTTTCTACATAGGACAAAATTGTATAAAACATTTTACTATTAAACGGGCGAACGATGTTCGCCCCTACGACTGTGAGCCAAAAGTTTGTTCTTATTTTGTCCTATGTAGTTACCTTTAATTTGTACATATTCGCCAGTCGCCCTTGTGTAAAGGGAGATGTTTTGCGTATGCAAAACAGAGGGATTGTCACGGTAGATTGTGTTCTCTATATAAAATGTGTACGATGAGATAAAACTAATAATTCAATCTGTTATATCGCAGATGTTTGATATAATCAATAATGCCTACCAAAACAATCCTTCCACCACTTCGTGGTCCCCCTTCCTTTACACAAGGAAGGCTGGATGGTTTCTACTAATTCTAAATATCTACCACAAAACAAGGTGAATTCTAGCCCCACAAACCCAAATTTGCAACAATAATTTACCATAACCCACAGGCAAAATAAAATGGAAAAACTAAAATTTATAATTGTCTTTTAGCAAGGTGATTTCGGATTTATAGCCCTCAAGGTCATTTGGTGTTTCTAGGAAGAAAGGTAAGTCCTTTAGCTTAGGGTGATTGATAACACTGACTAGGGCATCTAAACCGATACCACCTTCACCGATTTTTTCATGACGATCTTTATGGCAACCTAAGAAATTTTTACTGTCGTTTAGGTGGATAGCCTTTAGCTTATCAATGCCGATAACCTTATCAAATTCTTCCAGCACATCTTCCAAATTATCCTTAATATCGTAACCACCGTCAAATACATGGCAAGTATCTAGGCAAACACCCATCTTTTCATTAAGGGTAACACCATCAAGAATTTCCTTTAATTCCTGAAATTTTGAGCCTACCTCTGTACCTTTACCTGCCATAGTTTCCAACAATACAGTTGTAGTCATATCTTCAAACAAAACTTCATTTAGCTGATTTACAATAAGCTCTATTCCCTTTTCTATGCCTTGTCCCACATGACTTCCGGGATGAAAGTTGTATAGATTGTTTGGAAGATACTCCATTCTTCTTAAATCATCTTTCATTGTTTCAAGGGCAAATTCTCTTGTCTTGTCAGTTTTTGAACAAGGATTAAGAGTGTATGGTGCATGGGCTAAAATTTTTGAAAAATTATTTTCTTTCATATATTCAAGCAAAGCATTTGTGTCATTAGGGTCAATCTCCTTAGCCTTGCCACCTCTTGGGTTTCTGGTGAAAAATTGAAATGTGTTTGCACCGATTGAAGTAGCTTCTTTGCCACAAGCTAAAAATCCCTTTGATATTGATAAATGTGCTCCTATATTTAGCATAATTTTCTCCTTATAATTTATAATCAACTTTATCTTTTATTTCCAGTGAATTTTCTGTTACATTGCAATCTAAACATAAAATTTCAACACCACTGTTATAGGCTTTAATAAGTGCATCACCAAAAGCCTTATGTGTCACATTATTAGGTGTAAAGTACTTTACATTATCCATCTGAATAACAAATGCAATTACTGTATTATAGCCCTTTTCTTTAGCTTTTATCAGTTCTTCAATGTGCTTAATTCCTCTTTCTGTAGGTGCATCGGGAAAAGATACAACACCATCATTCTCAAGAGTAACACCCTTAACCTCTATTAAAAATTTTTCTTCATTACTTTCACAATAGAAGTCAATCCTTGATGAACCATATTTATATTCAGGTTTTATGTAAGTTAGATTATCCCTAAATTTGCCACTTTGCAAATACTCATAAAACACCTTGTTAGGGGCTTGACTGTCCATATTAATAAGTCTGTCACCCTTATAAACTGCCACAAGGTCATACTGAGTTTTTCTGTTAGGGTTGTCACTTTTCTCACAAAGCACAGTTGCATTATCAGTTAAAAGTTCCCTACATCTGCCGGTATTCTTAACATGGACAACTTCTTCATTACCGTTTATGTTTACATATGCAATAAATCTATTAGGTCGTTTCAAGAAAATTCCTTTAAAAATTCTGTTATATTTCATATTATTACCTCATAAAAATTATATTATAAATCAGTAACTTTTTCAATAATATATAATATGTTAAGTTTACTTTGTTTGTACAATATAATAATTGTTTTGTAGAGTTTTGTATGATATAATATTAATTGTTAATATTTTGTCAAATTATGACACAAGACATTATGGAGGAAGATTATGAAATGTAACAAATGTGGTCAGGATATTCCTGATAACGCAACCTTCTGCACAAATTGTGGTAACAAAATTGAACAGCCACAGCAGAACCCTAACCCAAATGTTCAACAGGCTAACCAAGTTCCAAATCAGAACCCACAGGCTAACCAAAACCCACAGGCAAATCCAATGCCTAACCAAAATCCACAGGTTAATAACGGTATGCCAAACCAGCAACCACAGTTTAACCAAAACCCACAGTTCAATCATGCACCTAACCGTAACCCTCAGTTCAACGGTATGCCTAATCAGAATGTTCCTTATGGCATTCAAGTGCCACAACAGAATGTAAAGGCTGAACCATCACCTATTGTAAACTGGTTTAACAGTGCTAAGGATGTATTCCTAGATTTCTTCAAGAAAGGTTACATTGAAAAGCCAACAACACTACTAACAGAAAAGAACCATATGTGGTTAGTATTTGCAGTTGTAGCAGTAGTTTTCGGTGCTTTAAAGGGACTATTCTCATCCCTTGATTATTATTCAGGCAAGTTTGCTTATACACTAAGTGGCTTCGTAACAATCGGTGCAATGTTCTTTGCTTTTGCTACTGCACTGTTTATCTATGCTAAGATGGCAAAGAATGATAAGGTTACTTACATAAATGCACTTAACGGTACTGCCGGTGCTTTTCTACCGGTTATCCTGGCTACTGTAGCTAACTGTTTGGTTACATTTGTTAACAGTGGTCTTGCTTACAATGTTGAACTTGCTTCAAACATTATGTTCTTTGTACTATTCCTAAAACTAATCAACAAGGTTGTTGAAGGTAGCAAGTACCAAAATTCATTCTGGTTTGATGCACTTGCAATTCTATGCCCTTACTTAGTATATAAAGCAGTAACTGCTATTATGTACTCAATCACTACTGCATCAAGCATTTTAAGTATGTTTAGTGGTTTATCAAACTTAATGTAACATAACAAGTTTCAATTTAGAGAGTCTTTATCGGCTCTCTTTTTTGTTAGCAATTACAGAGAATAAACAATGAATAGAAGTACATATTTTGTGCATTTGTAAATTTATTAACATTTCCCTTGTAATATGTCGAATTCTGTGATATACTTAATCAGTAATTATTTACAAGTAATTATTTTCTTAGAAAAAAGAATATGGAGGACACATTATGAAATGTAAAAACTGTGGTGCTAATCTTCAGGACAACGCTACTTTCTGTGGCGAATGTGGTGCACCTGTAGAAAATCAGCAGAATGTTCAGCAGAACAATTACACACCAAATCAGCAGAATGTACAGTATGCTAACCAAAACAACTATAACCCAAATCAGCAGAATGTAAATGCTGATGGTGTTAGTGAACAGGAAATCAATGACGGCAAGGTTATGGCAGTTCTTGCTTACCTTGGTTTTCTACTTATTATTCCTGCAATTGCAGCAAACAAGAACAAGTTTGTTCGTTTCCACCTAGGTCAAGGTTTAATCCTATTTATCGCATCAGTAATCGGTGGTTTCCTTTCTTTTATCCCTTATGTTGGTACAATGCTTAACTCTGTTGTTTCAATCGTTGCATTTGTATTTATGATTTTGGGTATTGTTAATGCTTGTCAGGGTAAAATGAAAGGTCTTCCTCTAATCGGCGATATTCAGATTTTTAAATAATTTGTATTAAAAGTTTTTCTATCCATATGGGAGTGCATTGTTGCACTCCCTTTTTTGTTTTATTTTCAGCCTTGTTTGTACTAATCTATAAATTGGTTTTTTCAATTTTGTCTGTGGATTAAGATAAATCGGTTCTATAAATTAGGGTTTGTGGAGTTAGAATTCACCTTGTTTTGTGGTAGATATTTAGAATTAGTAGAGACTAACCAGCCTCCCTTGTGTAAAGGGAGGGGGACCACGAAGTGGTGGAAGGATTGTTTTGGTAGGCATTATTGATTATATCAAACATCTGCGATATAACAGATTGAATTATTAGTTTTATCTCATCGTACACATTTTATATAGAGAACACAATCTACCGTGACAATCCCTCTGTTTTGCATACGCAAAACATCTCCCTTTACACAAGGGCGACTGGCGAATATGTACAAATTAAAGGTAACTACATAGGACAAAATAACAACAAACTATAGGCTTACAGTCATAGGGGCAAACATCGTTTGCCCGTTTAATAGTAAAATATTTTATGTAACTTTGTCCTATGTAGAAACCAGAAATTATAACTTACTACATAGGGCAAAGTACCTATATAAAGGCTAGTTTGTAACGGGACATCAATGATGTCCCCTACAACTGTAACTCATAATATTCATTGCATTTTATAGTTAGAAATAAAGGAAAGTTTCATCTATGATGATATTTTAAACAAGTTTAAAATATCATCCACTCCTTCAGTCATTCTTTAAAAGGTGAATTGCTTTGCAATTCACGAATGACAGCTCCCTCAGCGAGGGAGCCTTTGTCTTTACCATAATTTATACTAATTTATAAAGTCTGTACTATTTAAAAATTGCGTACTTATTTTAGATTTGTACAAACTATTTTGCCTCCCTCGCTGAGGGAGGTGGCTGCGTATGCAAAGACGGAAGGAGTGGTTGGAATTGTAAATTCATTTACAATTCCACAATAGAAGATACTATTTAATAGCACTACAAACCCAAATTTGTGAAAGCAATTTATAGATTAGCACAAGCAAATCTGAAAAACACTAATTTGTAAACTGAAAAACAAAAGATAACCACCCTAGAAATAATCTAGGGTGGTTACGGGAGTGGAATAAATAGACTTTTTCAAATCTCTTATTAATTATTTATATTAATTTTTCAATTAACTAAATCAATTTTTAATCATCTAAATCAATTTTTTAATTGCCTAAATCAATTTTAAATCTATTTAAACTGACATCACTATAAAATGACAATCAACTTAAAGTTAACTAAATATCTATTCCATTTCAGCACAAGGGAGTTTTAAATAAAATATCAAGTTATATAGAATTTAAAAATCAAGCAATTGCATATTTATCATAATACTTTTCATACTTTTCTTGGAACAGAGGGTTTGACTTCTTTAGGTACTTACTTTGTTCATGAATACCCATACTTTCTCTATTTGCTTCAATAATGCAAAGGGCAATGTTGTTGCAATGGTCAGACACTCTTTCAAGAATTGTTGTAATATCTGATAGGACAAAGCCCATTTCAATAGTACAACCTTTGTTTTGTAATCTCTTAATATGGTTCTTTTGAAGTTGATTCTTTAGTTCATCAATAACTTCTTCAAGAGGTCCGATTTCTGCTGCTGACCTTAAGTCATCATCAGTTAAAGTCTTTAGAGTGTAGTTAAGGATTTCTTCAACTGCACAGTACATTTGCTTAATTTCTTTCTTTGCAGTATCTGAGAAAGTCAAGTTTTTCTCATCAATTTCCTTAGCTGAACTCATTAGTCCTACTGCATGGTCGGAAATTCTCTCTAAGTCACCGATTAGGTGAAGATACTTCGATACTGTTAAGTTATCCTTATCAGTTAAACTTTGAGCAGATAAACCAAGTAGATAGTTACCGATATTATCTTCCAGCTTATCAACTTTCTTTTCGGAATTTCTAATTTCTTCAGCAATGTTTTGGTCATACTTTAGAATTAGTGAAAAAGCACTTTTGATAGATGTAAATGCTTCTGTTGCCATTTGAATAACAACCTTTGAACAGTTTTCAATAGCTACTGCAGGTGTTGCATATAGTCTTGTATCAAGAGTCTGAATTTTCTGTTCCTTGTGATTATCTCTGACAATAATACAAGCTAACTTTTCTAACTGTTTAGTTAGTGGGATAAATGTTAAAGTACATAGCAAATTAAATATTGAGTGTACAATAGCAATGCCCATTACACCGATTTGGTTGGCTAAGAAGTCAAAGTGAATAAACATATTGAGAACTTCAAAAACTGTTAGCCAAATAATTGTACCACCGATGTTAAAGCATAGATGAACTACTGCTGCTCTCTTAGCACCTTTGTTTGCACCGATTGAAGAAATAAGTGCAGTTACACAAGTACCAATGTTTTGACCCATAATAATAGGAATGGCAGACCCGAATGTAATTTGACCTGTTGAACTTAGAGCCTGAAGAATACCTACTGATGCTGATGAACTCTGAATAACTGCTGTAAGAATTGCGCCGGCTAATACACCTAGGACAGGGTTTGTGAACATTAACAGAATGTCCTGAAATTCCGGTACATCCTTAAGTGGAGCAACTGCATCACTCATAGATTCCATACCGAACATTAGGACTGCAAAACCAAGAAGAATTTGACCAATATCTTTACTCTTATTGCTCTTTAGGAACATATAAAGAATAATACCGATAAGGGCAAGGATTGGTGTAAATGAACTTGGCTTTAATAGGCTGACAAAGATATTATCACTCTCTATACCTGTTAAACTAAGTATCCATGAAGTAACTGTAGTACCGATGTTAGCACCCATAATAACGCTGATGGCTTGTCTTAGTACCATAATACCTGAGTTTACAAAGCCAACAACCATAACTGTTGTTGCTGAACTGGACTGGATTACTGCTGTAACTGCAAGACCTAGTAAAAGACCCTTCCATTTGTTAGAGGTCATTCTTGCTAAGATAGATTCCAACTTACCACCTGCTCTTTTCTCAAGTGCATCTCCCATAAACTGCATACCAAAAAGAAATAGTGCAAGTCCACCAACTAGATTTAATATGTTTAGAATACCCATACTCATTTCTCCTATTTTCATATTAACTTCATTCTAACAGTACAATGTAAAATATAAGTTTTGGTGAATGTTAAATCTATGTTAAATGTTAAATTTATTTTAGAATTTCTGAATTTTATTTAAAAAGAAAGAAAAGGCAACCCAAAATTTGGATTGCCTTTCTAAATGAGTAAGGGAAAATTAATAAAAAAGTTAATTCACATCCTTGTGAACACCTGTAATTGAATAAACTACCCATTCAGCAATATTTACTGAGTGGTCACCTATTCTTTCAAGATACTTTGCAACCATTAGTAGGTCAACACAAAGCTCTGCATCTGTATTACTTTGAATCATCTGAATAAGCTCAATCTTAACTTTATCAAAGTAGTTGTCAATAATATCATCATCAAGAATAGCACTTTGTGCCATTTCAAGGTTCTTTTCTGAGAAGGATGTTACTGCTTTCTTTACAAGGTCAATAGTTGCCTTGAACATATCCTTTAGGTGAATTTTTCCATTAAATTCACAGTTGTTGATATAACCGGAAAGTTCAGTAATATCAGAAGCCTGATCACCGATTCTCTCCATATCGGAAATCAGCTTTAGTGCAGAAGAAACTGTTCTCAAATCACTGGCTACAGGTTGCTGATGTAGTAAAAGTCCCATACATAGCTTTTCAATATAGTCTTCACTATGGTTAATTTCTTTTTCATAGAAATTTACATTCTTTGCATATTCCTTGATTTTGTCAGCATTATCTCCAACAACAGTTTGAGATGCATTTTCAATTGCCTTTTCACATAGGCTACCCATATACTTTACGCTGGAATATAGGTCTTCAAGTTGTTTGTTAAAGTTATCTCTCATAATTATCCGAACCTTCCTGAAATATAATCTTCTGTTTTCTTATTCTTTGGCGTTGAGAAAATCTGATGTGTGTCACCATATTCAATAATCTCACCAAGTAGGAAAAATGCAGTTTTGTCAGAAATTCTGGCTGCTTGTTGCATTGAGTGAGTAACAATAACAATTGTATATTTGTCCTTTAGTTCAAGTGTTAAGTCCTCAATCTTTGATGTTGAGATTGGGTCAAGGGCTGATGTAGGTTCATCCATTAGGATTACTTCCGGATTAACTGTTAAGGCTCTGGCAATACATAGTCTTTGTTGCTGACCACCTGAAAGTGCAAGTGCTGACTTCTTTAGCTTATCCTTAACTTCATCCCACAAAGCAGCTTGTCGTAAAGTTCTTTCTACAATTTCGTTAAGTTCACTTTTCTTTCTGATACCATGAGTAATAGGTCCATAAGTTAGGTTATCGTAAATACTCATTGGAAATGGGTTTGGATGCTGGAATACCATACCTACTCTTTTTCTAAGAGTGTTAACATCAATATCCTTGAAAATATCTTGACCATCTAAAAGCACCTGACCATCAATCTTACAACCTTCAACAAGGTCATTCATTCTGTTAAGTGTTTTTAGAACTGTTGATTTACCACAACCTGATGGTCCAATAAAAGAGGTAATTTTGTTTTGTTCAATACCAAGGTTAATACCCTTGATAGCCTTGAAATCTCCATAATGAAGTACAAGGTCATTTATATCAAATTTGTTCATTATTTCTCCTTATTTCTTTGCAAGTTTCTTTGCAATAAAGTTTGATAGTGCGTTGATACCCACAACAAGTAGTAGAAGTATAACTGCAGTTGCATAGGCTTGGTTTGTAAATAAACCTTCTGACAACAAGCAATATAGATGAACTGAAAGTGTTCTTGCTGAGTCTGTAAGACTTGTTGCAGTTTCTGCTACTGTACCTGATGTGTAGATAAGTGCAGCAGTTTCACCAACAATTCTACCGATTGCTAGGATAACACCTGAAAGAATACCCGGAATTGCAGTTGGTACAATAATCTTGAAGATTGTTCTTATCTTACCAGCACCTAAACCGAAAGAACCCTCTCTGTATGAATTAGGTACTGCAAGTAGTGCCTCTTCTGTTGTTCTTATAATTGTTGGAAGAACCATCATTACAAGTGTAAGTACACCGGCTATCATTGAGTAACCCCAACCTAAAGCAATAACAAATGCTAGGAAACCGAATAGACCAAATACAATTGAAGGAATACCGGCTAGGGTTTCTGTTGTAACTCTGATAACTTTAACCAGCTTACTGCCTTTCTTAGCATATTCAACAAGATAAACTGCTGAGAAAATACCGATAGGTACTGCAATTAGCAGTGTTAGGAATGTAATAAATACTGTGTTAAAGATTGATGGCAACATTGACTGATTTTTTGAGTTATAGTGTAAACTAAACAAATCAGTTGTTAAGTTAGGAATACCGTTTACAAGTATGTAAATAATAATAAATATAATACTTGCCACAGTTACTACTGCTGCTAAACCTATTAATATTAGTAGTACAAATGAAAGAGGGTGTTTTAAATATGTCTTTAGCTTATCCATTACTTATCCTTCTTTCTTATTACTATTGAGAAACATATGTTGATTATTAAGATAAACACAAACAGTACAACTGCAGTAGCAATAAGTGCCTCTCTGTGAAGACCTTCTGCATATGCCATTTCCATAACGATGTTACTTGTAAGTGTTCTGACACCACTTGTAATGCTATTTGGCATAATTGCCTGGTTACCGGCTACCATTACAACTGCCATTGTTTCACCGATAGCTCTACCGATACTTAGGATAATACCTGACATAATACCACTTTTAGCTGCCGGAATAACTGTCTTAAAGATACTTCTTTCTTTAGTTGCACCTAGTGCCAAAGAACCCTCAAAGTACATATTTGGTACTGCTCTGATGGAAGATTCTGTTGTGTTAATAATTGTTGGTAAAATCATAATACCAAGTAGAATTGATGCAGTTAAGATACCTTTACCACTTGTATGAGTTAGCTCCTGAATAATTGGAACTACAACTACCAAGCAGAAGAAACCATAAACAACTGACGGAATACTTGCCAGTAGGTTAATAAGTGGCTTTATCACTTTATAAATTTTCTTTGGACAATAACAAGCTAAGAATACTGCAGTCAAAATACCGATAGGAACACCGATTACAATTGCACCGGCAGTAACATAAATACTTGCTACAATCATTGGGAAGATGCCAAACTCCCCTGAATTAGGTCTCCAATGTGTACCGAATATAAAGTCCGTAAAACCAATTTTTCCTATTGCAGGAACACCATTTGCAAAGATAAAAATACAAATTACTGCAACTGCTAAAATTGAAATACAAGCACACAATAGAAACAGAATTTTCATTAGGACTTCTTTTACATTACTCAAACTAATTCTCCGTTCTAAAGTTATAGGCAGAGGGTTAACTCTGCCTAAATGTTTCTTTCGATTTTACTTGATGTGGTCCCAAGAAGTTGTTTCGCCAAGATAAATTGACTTGATTTGGTCAGATGTTAGATTATCAATTGAATTATTTTTGTTTACGATTACTGCAATACCGTCCATAGCAATTTTCTTTGTTGCCAAAGTTTTTGCTTCATCATCCTTTAGTTCACGAGATGACATACCAATATCAACTGCTTTTTCTATAGCTGACTGGATACCGGCTGTTGAACCTGATTCCTGAATTTCGATTGTTACACCAGGGTTTAGCTTTTTGTATTCATCAGCAATTACATTCATTAGAGGAGCAACTGATGTTGAACCTGCAACTGTGATTTTACCCTTTAGGCCACTAGCCTTGTAAGATTTACCACTTTCTACTGAGATGTAGCCTTCCTTATCAACTGTCTTTTGACCTTCGTCACTCATAATGAAGTTGATTAAATCTTCAGCAAGTTTTGAAAGTTTACCGTCATAATAACATAGGTTAAATGGACGAGAGATTTTGTACTTACCACTCTTTACATTTTCAGCAGTACCTTCAATACCGTCAACTGTTACTTCCTTAACTGAGTCAGAAAGTGAACCTAGAGAAACATAACCGATTGCATTGTCGTTACCCTGAACTGTTGTCATCATAACTGATGTACTGTTTGTGATTTCTGCACTTTCTGTTGTTGCGTCATTTTCTTTGTCATCTACAATACCAAGTAGTTCTGTGAAAGCACCACGAGTACCTGAACCGTCTTCTCTTGATACAACAGTAATGTCACCTGTTACTTTGTTACCATTACTACTGTCACTGCTACTGTTGTTTGAACTACCACAACCAACCAGTGAAATTGCAACTAAAGCAATTACCATAACTGAACATATTAACTTTTTCATCTTTTCTTTTACCTCTTTTTTAATTTAGATTTTATTTTTTCTGTACCTCTCAAGTACAACTTTATCTTACTATTACTTTGTTAAATCAAAAATCTAAGAAAAGTTAAATGTAAATTTATTTTTGTTAAGTTATGTTAAATCTTCCCCCATAAAATTTCACAATTCTACACCTTTCGACATTTTATATAAAATAAAAAAATAGCCTAGATAAATTATAAGCTATTTCACTTTAAGGATTTTATTTTTTGTGGATTAGGTAAATCAGTAGTATGAATTTGGGTTTTCAATTTTGTCTGTGCTAAACTAAAAATACTTCAACAAATTTGGGTTTTCAATTTTGTCTGTGCTAAACTAAAAATACTTCAACAAATTAGGGTTTGTGGGGATGTTGCAAATTATATAAAAGTGTATACTATGTCCTTTCTCTCTTATATACCAAGTTATTGCACAATTAATAATACAACAATATTTTGTAGCATAAACAGTACCGATTTTTATATCATATTATGGCTTACAGGTGTAGGGGCGAACATTGTTCGCCCGTTAAAAAGTGTGATACCTATGGGATTTTTGTCCTGTTTGCAGACTATAAATTTATAATATCTACAAAGGATAAAATACAAATAGAAAGGTTAATTTTCAAACGGGACATCAATGATGTCCCCTACAACTGTATCTCATAATGTTCATTGTATTTTATAGTTAGAAATAAAGGAAAGTTTCTTCTATGATGATATTTTAAACAAGTTTAAAATATCAACCACTCCTTCAGTCATTCTTTAAAAGGTGAATTGCTTTGCAATTCACGAATGACAGCTCCCTCAGCGAGGGAGGTGGCTTTGCGTATGCAAAGACGGAAGGAGTGATTGGAATTGTAAATTCATTTACAATTCCACAATAGAAGATACTATTTAATAGCACTACAAACCCTAATTTGTAAAGCTATCTTTACACAATCTAAATTAAAAAGAACATAGGAACAAAAGGCAAAAGCCTCACCATTATTATGGTGAGGCTTTTTAGAAGATAATCAGAGAATATCTTTTTAATTAAAAATCTAAGAATTACAATTTATAAATCAACTTTGAATTAAAAATCTAGGAATCACAATTTATAAATTATCTTTAGGTTATAATTCTATTAAATATAAATCTATGAATTATAAATTTACAAATTAAAAATTAAAGTTTCTATATTGCTACCGGGTTACGATTTATGGTTTTAGCAACCACAACCACCGTTGCAACCACAGCCACAATCGTTAGAGTTGCCACAATTACCACCACAACAGCCACAGCAGATGATGATTAGAAGAATAATCCAGCAACAATTTCCATTGCCAAAACAGTTACACATTTGGGTTTCCTCCTTTCCGTTTACATTATATATTATTAGGAAAGTAGAAAAGTGTGTTTACTTTTAGGTAGAAATTTTCTTAAATTCCTGCCATCTTATTTATTGAGTCAATGTAGTTTTTCACATCTTTGTTCATATTGGCAATGTTGTTTTTTTCACGAACAATAGCCTTTGGCTTTTTGATTAAAGTATAAAAGCCTTTGTGAATGTAGCAAAAAGGAAGTAGCCATTTGTGGTTAACAAGCACCTTGTATCTTTCCTTCATTGCATCATAACCGATAAACCATGCATCACAAAAATACTTGATTTTGTTGGTAAGGTAAAAGCCTTTTTTCTTGGTGTCTTTAGGTGAAATTATAGACATTGCAAAGAATGTTTGTTCACCATGAGCACCACTGATATATACAAATCTTGAAAGCTCTGTAAGTCTTTTATCTTGACTTTTATTTTCAAAAAACACCTGAGACAGTTGTTTTACCGTTTCATTAAAATCAAATAGTCCTAACTTTTTCAGTTCATTATTTAGGTAGTCATTATTAAAGGTCATTTTCTCATTTATAAGGTACATATCAAGAAAATACCTAACACCTACCCCACCCTTAACAAAATGCTTGTACAAATGATAAAGTGTATAAATATAGAAATCTTCATTATTTAAAAGATAATGAAACTTTGAATTTTCCTTTAAATATGCCCTATGAAATGACTTGTTAAAATAGTCATAAAAATTAGAGTCCTTAGGTGCTAAGGAAGAATGTAGCTCAATATGTACTGAATTTTTCTCATAGCTTATGTGATAGTCATTGCCCTTATTGGGCTTTTCAAAGGTTTTGTAACCTAGGCTCTCAAGGACTTTACAGGACTTTTCAAAATCACTATCTTTAATTAGAATATCAATATCCCCACTGCTACGGTAATTTTCTACAGGATACAGTTTTTTAATCAAAATTCCCTTAACCGGCAAGAAAGAAACTTCATTATCCTCAAAAGCAGAATAAACCATTGTTGAATATATTTCTTGCTTTGCTTCAATAAAGGTAAGTTTACTGTAAACATCCCTAAATTTACTTAAAACTTCTTTTGGCACATTAAAATCTTTAATTGCAAGATACACCATATTGGCAACTTTATGATGCATACAAAAGTGAAAAAACTTGCTCCAATCAATTTGAAAATCAGGTTGGGCAGGTTTTTTGTTCTTTATAAGTGATTGTAAGATGTTTGATAAATAATTACCATACTGTAGATAAAAGTCCATACTATCCCTTACTTTAATTATTTTTCAGAAAACTTTTTGTTGTATTTATTAATTCTCACTAAGTTTACAATATTAGCAACCAGTACAATTAACATAACTGCAACCAGAAGAATTGGCATAATCAAAAAATTAATATTATGCACAATACAATACCAAAGTTCCACTGCAGAAGCTATTAGTGCTACTGCTGAAAATAATACACCGATAATTGCTATAACTTTATTTTTCTTCATAAATGCCATCTCCTCTAAACTAAACAATAACATATTTTTAACATATTTGCAACAAGATAAATGTAGAAAAAGCTCTTGCCTATTAAAAATAATAAGCAAGAGCCGTTGATTTTGGAGGTATAATAAATGGTAGTTTTAGTTGGTAAGCTTCTTTTCTTTTATTACTATTGATGGTGTTGATAGGGAATAATCCCTAGTACATAATATACCGTCAAAATAATTTTGCCACCCTTTTATTTTACAACTACCTTACATCTTGCATATTTTTTGCTACCATCCTTTGCAGTAGCAGTAATATAACAAGTACCCTTTCTCTTAGCAGTAACTTTACCCTTAGAGTTTACAACTGCAACATTCTTATTATTTGTACTCCAAGTAACAGATTTATTATATGCATTTGTTGGTGTACAAGCAGCCTTTAGAGTTAGCTTTTTGCCTCTATTAAGTGCAACTGACTTTTTGCTTAGTGCAACTTTAGTAACAGTCTGTTTCTTAACTGTCACCTTACAAGCAGTTGTTAGCTTAGTACCGTCATTTGTTGTAGCAGTAACAGTACAAGAACCCTTTTTCTTTGCTAAGATTTTACCTACTGCATTTACAGTTGCTACCAAAGTATTTGAGCTTTTCCACTTAACACTTTTATCATCAGCATTAGTAGGTGTACAGGTAGCCTTTAGAGTGTAGCTTGAACCGGGTTTTTCAAGGCTAACAATATTTTTACTTGACTTAACATCAGTAACCATCTGCTGAACCTTTACCTTACATCTTGCAAGTTTTTTAGTATCAAATTTTGCTCTGGCAGTAATGTAACAAGTACCTTGACCCTTAGCTACTACCTTGCCGTTAGAATCAACAGTAGCTACATCTTTATTGCTACTACTCCACTTAACACCTTTTTCTTTATCAGTTGTATATACAGTAGCAGTTAGCTTTTTGCTAAGTTCCTCACCGTAATACTTAAATGTATATGAACTATTGCTTAGTTTTACCGGTTGAGCATATGATGAAGTGATAGTTTTGCCAAACCAGAAGTTAAAGTCAAAAGTACCACAAGCACTGCTTACACCGTCAATAACACCACTACTTGTTGACTGCCACATCTGATAAGTACCTTTGTAGTCACATTGTGAGTTATACTGTGCAACCCACTTATACCACTTTGAATTATTAAATGCCTTATCTGTTAGGTAGTTATTCCACCAGTTAAGGTTAGCATAGATACCTACCTTGTAACCCTTAGCAGTAATTGCATTACAGAATGTTTTAGCAATTGAGCCTCTTGTAGCACTGTTAGTACCGTTTAACTGGCTATTGTCTTCCATATCAAAATAAACAGGAAAATCCAGCTTTAGACCATTTATTAAACGAAGTACATGGTTAGCCTCAGACTTAGCCATTGTTGTATTTACTGCATAGGAATAAATATACACACCAAAAGGAATTTTGTTGTCAATACAGCCCTGAACATTCTTCTTAAAATATGTATCATCTTGGTATGTATAGTTATCACCATAACCTACACGAATAATAGCATAGTCAACATCACTCTTAGCTACCTTTGCCCAGTTAATGTTACCGTTCCACTGTGACACATCAATACCCTTCATAGTAGCACCCTGAATAACCTGACCGTAGTTATTTACAAAGCCTTTAGAAGTTTTCTTCCAAGCATTACTGCTGTTTGATGCACCGACACTTTCAATTCCCTTAATAGGCAAACCGTTCTTGTAACGCCAAGAGTTTAGTGGTGCTACATATTCACCACTATCAAAGTCAAGTGTTGCACCACAAACTGTGGCAATAGTAGTAGCAAACAAAACCACTGTCATAATAACGCATAATAATTTTTTCATCAAAATCCTCCCTATAATTAAAAATCACTCTTATATATAATTATACCACATTCAATAACAAAAGTGTAACAAAATTATTAATATTTATTAATAATTTCGGATATTATAGAAAATTTTGATTTTACAGATTTTGGACAAAAGGAAAAAGCCCTCTCATAAGATAAGAGGGTCTTCCCAGAAAAAAGAACATTATGAAATATAACAAAACAATACAAAAGATTGGAAAAAGCTTTTTGAAGTTTTATGAGAGGTTTTGCTCTCTTAAGATGTTTATATTCTATCATTATTGCACAGATAATGCAAGGCTTTTTTTCTTCAATTATTACTTTTTATACAATTTTTTAATAATTTATGAATATTATATTAATATTCTGTTCACAATTAAGCACATTGCACAAAATATTTTCATCATTATTCCCTATAATGTTGTATTTCATTTGGCATATTGCACAAAAGATTAGTCATTTTCACTACAGTTTTACACTTGGAAACAATTTATTAACAATGTTAACTATTTATCAAGGTATTAATTAATCATTTTATATAAACACAATTAAATATTATATTAGTCAAATTGACAATAATATCACATTTCCTACAAAAAAGCCCGACTATATAGTCGGACTTTTCAAAATCAATCATCTTTTTTGCAAAGTAAAGAACAGTCTTGGCATCTTTAGAATTACTTTGCCGTCTTTTTCTGTTGGAAATAGCTTTTCTAATTTTATCTGTAACAAAGATAAAAATTCTGCTTTTTCATCATTTTCCAACATTTCAAGGTATGGTCTCAGCCCACTACCTTTGTACCATTCGATTACACCTTCTTGTGAATTAACAATATGATAGTAAGTAGTTTGCCAAATTTGAAATTTTAATCAATTGATTAGAATTCCGGTCATTCTTCATAATAACATCTCTAAGATTTTAACTTTATTTTCATTATAATATTAAAAAATATCCATAGCAAGTCAATTATTGAAACGCTATGGATATTAATAATTTATTTAGCTTTGCTATATTTAACTGCACAACCAGCAGTTACTTTTTCATGATAAATTGAAAGATATTTTGTTTGATTTTTGATTAAACATAACTACCAAACAGTAACTGTCTTTATCTTTCTGCCATTTTTTACATTACTGAAAACATTATTCTTTTTCATATAATCTATTGATTTTCCGAAAGGAGATTCCCACTTATTTTCTACCAAGTATTTAACACCATATATTGGATAGCCACCAATATTATCAATACTAATATTGTCAAATGTATTTGCAGCTATATAAACTTTTTTATTTTTTGATAAAACAATTGAGTGACCTACAGTATTACTTATATTATTATGGTAAATCTTAATAATATGACATCTACCACCTCTATTAGAATGGTTGCCGATAGCTCTCATTACATTACTAAATGTGCAATATCTAATAGTAACATTTTTACTTACTGTACCATCGTTAGACATTTTTATTGTTGGTAATGCAAATGTTTTGCCATTGTCTGTTTCCTTATAATCAGGTTCAATCTGAATAATCTCTTTACTAAATAGGTTCTTACTAATTTTCTGTTCATCTTCGCTTCTGTTACTGCCATATTTACCATTATCAATTTCATGATATTGTTTTAAATCTTTTCTGTTATATTTACCATATCCTGTGATTTTTCCGTTTTTATCTTTAATAGCATAATATAAACAATCTGTAAATGTAGATTTTTCTATTACTACATCGTTCATTGCAGTAATTTGAAATGCATGACCATCATATAGTGCATTCTTAACATCAATATTACTGATAGTTAATTTTTCAGCATGGGCTGCATACATAAAGCCATTTCTATAATATTTTTTGTTATTAGAACAGTTCACATTCATATTTTTTATGGTAATGTTGCTTGAACCATTGTAAGCTTTAGTATTGGTGTTACTATTATCAAAATTAATAAATACCGGATTACTATTTGTCTTAACTAAAGTACATTCGTTACCATTAACAGTTGTATTACCATAAACTCTGAAAAATCCGTTAGTATAATAAGTTGTTTTAGGTAAAGTAATTACTAATGTACCTTTCTTTTCGGTAGTTCTATTCATTTCAAAAAGTTCTTGTAAATAGTACTTGCCATACTTTCTTTTACTATCATTGAAAGACCAATGACCATTTTTATCTTTAGTTTTAAAATTCCAATAATATTTACTGCCTTCTTTTTTATTGCCTTCTTTTTTATTGCCTTCTTTTTTATTGCCTTCTTTACCAATCATCACATATTTAGTTGATGCTTTACCGTTAACAGTTAGTGTAGCTTTAATAATAGCTTCCTTTTTGTTAGTCCAAATATGAGATGTTGAAGTGCTAGAAGGAACTAACTTTGTAATATTACACTTACATTTACAAGCAGATTTGCCACGATATTTACAATCCTTTTTTACCATACATTTACTACACTTTTTATCACACTTACAACTAGCATAAGTTAGTTTAAGAGTTTTGTCACTCTCTGCATTAGCAGTAACAGGAACAACTACAAAAGCAGTCATTAACATTATAACTGCACAAATAAGTGCGATACATGATTTTGTTTTCTTCATAATATCAATTCCTTTCTTTTATAAGGCTTGTTTACAGCCCTATATATAATACTTTTCAACTTAGAAAAAAGTTGCAAAATATAACTTTTCTTTATAATTATACAACTTTTTAAATTCAAAAGCAAGGATAAATTATACAATTATATAATTTATAGTCAAATAAAAACATTTTAATTAATTTATTTATCATTTCCAATAACTTATACAAAAAAACAAGTGACAGTACATACTGCCACTTGTATAAATTAAAATTTTGGTGGTAAAAAGTCAGGTTTCAACGGTTGTGGAAATTCAGGATTATCCTTAGTCATTTCTCTTGCTTTCAAGAAATCTGCAACCTGATAAAAGTCATTTACATCTCTATTCCATTGTTTTCTGACACTTTCAGAAACCTTTGATGGTTTAAAGCCTAAATCTTCTACCATATACTTTTCCATCAAACCGGTTACTTTTTTAGCACCACTATAGTTTAAATGATGACCTGCATCTCTTGTATCGGTTTTCCAAGAAAAGTTAGGCAACCATTTATTTAAATTCATATCAAAGTCATAATACTTTATGTTATATTCCTTTGCTAGTTTAGCAACAAGGTTGTGCTTTATTTTGTTCCAAGCATTACCCTGAGGCATATTCAGAAGAACAACATTGCAATTATTTTTCTTACAAAGGTTATAAATTTTCTTAAAGTAAATCTTACCTTCATCAGCAAAACAAGCTCTGTCTTTGCTTTTCTTGCCATGTGTACCGTTGTATGAAACAGTTTTCATAGTAAGGTTATAGCCCTTATAAATACTGCGAATTTTGTTTGGATGGGTTGAAACAAAGTCACTAAAGGTTAAATTTTTCCATGATCTTTTGTACTTCATAATTGGGAAAATATTATCCAAAGTACCACCGATTTGGTCATTAACAAAACCTGCTATTTCCTTTGTATCATTTGTGAAATAATCAAACCCATCACTTTCTGTTTCAACCATAAACTGACTTTCAACAAATACTGTCTTAGGTGACTGAGTTTTGAAAGCTCTCTTAAGGTCAAAATAAGCCTCTTGTGGCTTCATAACTGCATAGCTTAGGTTGTATGTAGTAATCTTCTTATCCTTCCAAATCTGCATAGGATTAATTGAATGAAAGATTGATGAGTCACCAACAAACAAAGCATCAATAGAATTGTCCTCTTCAGCATCAAAAGTCTGCCAAAATCCATTTCTTACCGGATACCTCTCTACATTTCTTACAGTTAATACATTAGAGAAATAGTAAAGCAATCCAACAAATATTAGCATAAAGCAAATACTTCTAATAATTATACAACAATTTTTCTTCATAACCTATCTCCTAAAACTGTGCATAAATTGCTGCAGCTCCACCGTATCCAATACCATAAGCACCAAGGATAATAGTTGAGAACAACAAGAAGTAATAAACAAGCCATCTGATAACAAAGTTATGTTCAATCAGCCACATACGAATATCAATGCCTTTTTCCTTAATAATGCCAACCAGTAACATAATCACAAACCCAACGGCTAATATAATACCGTCTTGGATTTTTATAATTGAACAAAAATCCATAAAGTTGATTGAAGTAAACATTTTGCCAAACAGTTTGCCAAATTCAACAAGTGTGCTACTTCTAAACAGTAGCATACCAACATTTACAATTACAACTGTTCTTGCAACCTGAAATACAGAGTAGCCTTTGCTTTCTTTATTAATATGTAGCTTCTTAGCCAATTTATCTGTATAAGGTTCGGTAAATTTACCCAGCATCATCAGTACATAGTAGTAAAGTCCATAAACAATATATAGCCAACTTGCACCATGCCACAAACCGTTACAGAACCATACAAAGAACAAAGTATAGGCTATTGTGATAAAGCCAACAATATGCTGACTTTTGATATGTTTCTTTGTAAAGGTATTTACCTTTTTAAAGTGACCTGAAAGGCTTACAGGATAGAACACATATTCCTTTAGCCATGCACCAAGGGAAATGTGCCATCTTCTCCAAAATTCATCAATAGACTTTGAGAAGAATGGTTGCTTAAAGTTCTCTGCAACCTTAATGCCAAACATTTCAGATACACCACTGATAATATCAATACAACCTGAAAAGTCTGCATATAGCTGAAATGTATACAGTACCATACCAATAAATACTGCTGTACCGGAATAGTTATCTATCTTTGCAAATGTTTTAGGAAGGAAAAAACCTATTCTGTCGGCAATTACAAGCTTCTTAAAACAACCGTACATTACAAGAATAGCACCATGCCTTATCTTGTCATAATCAAACTTATGTGGTTTTCTAAACTGCTTGTCAAGGTCACCGTATCTATCGAAAGGACCTTCTACAATATGTGGGAAATAACAAACAAACAGCAGCACCCTTAGTGGGTTAACTTCTGCTTTAATAGTACCTCTGTACACATCTGTAATGTAACTGACAGACATTAGTGTGTAGTAAGAAATACCCAGTGGCAACAGAATATTAAACTCAGGTAATAAATCTGTTGAAGTAAAAATACTTGCAATTCCATTGACAATACCACCAAGGAAGTTACAGTACTTTGTCAAAACCAGAACTGCAATTACAACAACAATACAGATAATCAGAATTTTCTTCTGCTTTTTCTTTAGTTGTTCTTTCAGCACTTTTCGTTCAGGTTTTTGAAGTTCTTTTTTCTTTTTAGCAAATTCATCTTTGTACTTCTGTATTCCCTTTGCACCAAAATATATTACTGCTGTAGTAAACAGCATATATAAGGTTAGTAATGCACTTGAAGTTACAAAGAAAAGTAGTGATGCACTAAGCAACGCTACCCATTGATACCTTTTAGGGATTAAGTAATAAACAATAAAAGTTACACCAACAAATGCTAAAAAGACAAGGGAAGTAATTTCCATATATTAGTCTTCATCCTCTAGTCTTTCTACCATTTTTACAATAGCATCTACTGTGTTAAAGTTTTCAGGTACAAGGTCAGTTACCTGAATTTCAATGTCAAATTCATCATTAAGCTCACCAACAAGCATAACAATATCCATTGAATCAAGTAGTCCATCATCAACAATAGCATTTGCATTCTTAAAATCTACATTTGGTTTTACTTTTGCTAAAATTTCTAATACTGTTTCCATAATAATTCTCCTTAAAGTTCTTTATAATTTTTAGTAAGATAGTTTCTGTCAATTTTTCCGTTAGCATTTTTAGGAAGTTCCTTGACTCTGATAATTTTGTCAGGATACATATATGATGGAACTTTGTTCCTTACTGCATCCATAACCTTGTCACTATCTTTTGATTTTCCTTCATATACAAGTGCCAAGCAGTTGTCCTCTTTGTTAAAGATACAAGCACAACCCTTAACACCGTCAACACTGTTTGCACCTGCTTCAATTTCTCCAAGTTCGATTCTATAACCACTTCTTTTAATTTGAAAATCTTTACGAGAAATGTATATAATCTCACCCTTATCATTCATCTTAACAATGTCACCTGTTTTATATACTCTTTCAGGATAATACTTGTTAAGTGGATTTTGTACAAAAGCCTCAGCAGTCTTTTCAGGATTACCGTAGTAACCATCAGCCATAAAGGTTGTTCGAGCATAAAGCTCACCTTCTTCATCAACACCGGCCTCTGTACCATCTTCTTTAACAATAAACACCTGACAGTTATCACAATGAATACCGATAGGCAAACTTTCATCATCTGCAAATTCCCTGTTTACTCTGTAGAAAGTACAAATATCAGTTGTTTCTGTAGGACCAAATAGGTTTGCATATGTAACATCATCATCAAGACTTTTTATCCAGTAGTTAAGTTGCTTTGTTGGCATTACCTCACCGGCAAAAAGTACAGTCCTTAAATATTCAGGCTTTGCAACATCAAACACCTTCCAGTTAGAAAGAATTGAAATTGCAGTAGGTACCCAATAAATTGTATTGACTTTCTTTTCATTTAAGTAATTCACAAGATTTAGTGGGAAAGAAAAATATTTCTTTGGAATAATGTTGAAAGTACAACCACACTTAACTGTAGAATAAAAGTCAGTAACTGACATACTAAAGTATAGTGGTGTTTGGCTACCAAATGAAGTATTTTCGTCAAACTTAAATTCCTCAGTTACCCAATTAATATAACTAATTAAAGCTCTGTGGCTGATTACAGTGCCTTTAGGCATACCTGTTGAACCACTTGTAAATAGGATATAAGCAATATCCATATCAATCATATCACTTCTAACACTATCAAGACCATCATTATCAACAGTAGTTTCAATAGCATCCTCATAAACAACTATTGTTTCATTACTGCTAACTTCATTAGCTAACTCTAAACATGATTTATCAGTTAAAATAATAGGTTCATCAAGTGAAGAAAGAATGTTCATAATTCTGTCTTTTGGTGAATGAACATCTACTACAACATAAAAATCTCCTGCATAAAGTGTGCCTAGCATACTGTCTATACAATTACAGTTTTTGTCAATAAGAATAGCAACTGCTTTTCTGTTGCCATACTGTAAAAGAGCAGTACCGATTTTCTTTGACTTTTCCATAGTTTCCGAAAAAGTAGAACATCTGTTTTCATCAGTAAAACCCACTTTATTAGGAAATTTTTCAACTGTATGTTCAAAAAATTCTAAAATATTTTTCATTATGCTCCTCCATATAATTTACAACATTCCACTTATAAACCTCTTGTTACCTTAACCTATTTTATTTTAAAAAACAAAATAAGTCAATAAAACTGGTTGAAAAATAACCTTATCTTACAATATTGTTATAAAACATAGAACATTATTTATTTATCGTAATAATTAGTACTGAAATATTGAATAAAAATCTATATACGACAAAGTTTCTCTATACATATATAAAACGATTTATGTTGCAAAAAAGTTGCATTTATTTTAATTTTTTTCAAAAAAATTCCCCTACCAAACTAAGATAATATTTAGTAGAGGATTTTTGTATTTTTAAATAGTTAACATCACTAAAAAGTACATTATTCATCAGAACCATCATCTATCAGATTTCTTTTATCAGAATAATATTCTTCCCTAGCTTTCCACATTTCATAGCTTTTCCTTACTCTTTCCGGTACATTGTCTTTCAGCTTTACATTTTCTCCATCTTCATCACAAGTGTACCAGTCAGGGTTATCCATCCAATAAAAAAGTTCTTTATTTTTTGTCATAAAGCACCTACTTTTATAATATAAATTCTACTTCACAATTTAGGAAAGTATCATTACCATCATATAAAAATACAACACAATTTTTCATATCGGAAGTTGGGACTCGCTCATATATTTGTCCATTAATCTTCACCTTATTAAAAATAATATTAGGAATTGACTCAACTCCAATTACCCTATATTTAGTACTTGGAACTTGGAAATCATCAATAATTTTTCTTTTGTTATCCATCAATATAGCCCACTCTTTTATAATAGGAATTCACTTATTATTCAACCATTATATTTTTCTGTTCATGCACAAAGCCCTTACAATTAGGGTCTTCACAATGAAAATAATTCACAAAATCTCTCTTTGAATAAGAAACATCATAATAATGTTTATGGCAAGTATGACACAATATCTTTTCACCTTTTCTAAGTCTATCAATATCGCTTAATTCTGTCATAATAATACCTCTATAAAATTAATAATCAATCTTCAACATATGCCTACCGGTTTTCTTAAAATAATCTTCATCAGCTTTCTTAGCCTTAATCTTTATTTCTTCCGGTGCATCTTTCTTTATACTTCTAAAGCCATTCTTTGGTGGTGTCATCCATATATAAAACTTATCAAATTTTCCTGTCATAACATTACCTCAATTACAAAACCAAAATATTAGGTGTGAACCTTACAATACTTTTACAGTTTGGACAATAAAATTCTAATGATTTACTAATATCTTTAGTTGCAGAAATATAAAAATCCTTCTTACATTCTAGACAAATAATTTTATCACCACTTTGCAATTTTTCTATTAGTGATTTTTCATTGTTCATATCGATTCAATATTCTCTTCTGTTGTCAATAGTTCGATTATTAATTTTTCTATAAAAATAATAGATAAAAATTAATAATCAATCTTAAGCATATGCCTACCGGTTAACTTATAATAATCTTCATCAGCCTTTTTAGCCTCAATCTTTATTTCTTTCGGTGCATCAGGCTCTATTCTACGGCTACAATTATGGTCAAGATATGACCATTTCAAAAATTTATTAAATTCTTTTGTCATATTAATATTCACCCTTTATGATTCAACAATTTCAAATAATTCAGGTGGATAAAGATAATCTTCACCACTGTCATCAATAATTCTATACCATTCTTTTTCAATAGAAATTACATCATATATAATATTATGAGTAAGCACTAAAAAGTCGGTTTCTCCTATATACTTAATCTTCAACAACAATAAATTCCTCTTTCGGATACAAATAATCCTCATCAGTTTCATCAATAACTCTATATCGAGGACCTTCCTCACCTAAACATTCATACACTTTACCATTAATAAGTTCCATAGGGTCACTAATCTCACCTATATATTTTACTTTCATATTATCATCACCCTTTAAATTCAGAATTCTATAATTACATTAAATACCTAATGTAGCAATAAAACATATCTAAAGCAAATGCTCAATATCAACTAATATTTTCTTAATTTCTTTAGCTAATTCTTTTTACTGTTTTTCTAAATAACCCGACCAATCAGGAGTAACAGCAAATAACTTACTGATAAGTTTCTTACCGTTTACATAAGCATTTTTAGCACCAAGTTCAATATATTTTCCTAAATATTTCACCGTACATACAAACACCTTAACTATCATTAAAAATAATGTAAAATCAGCTTATGTAAACATTAATAAAAATCAAATAAATATTATCTTACCTATATTTTATCATTCTAAAAAAATAACGCAATGCCAAAAATGGGACTTATCTCAGAAAATCAAAATTTTTAGTAATTAATATTTTAAACTTGTTTAAAATATCATCATAGATAAATTTGATAGTTAGTAATTTTTTTAAATGTAAGAAAAATTATAAGTACCGGTGTAGGGTCTTTCAGCAAAAGATTTTATTACATAAAACTTTTGCATAAGTTCACATTAGCAAATCAACATATATATCTAAACTTTGCCCTGTATAGATAATATAAATTAGTAATAACAAAAACCGGCAACTCAAAGAATTACAACAATACTATGGGTAACAGGTGTAGGGGACATCATTGATGTCCCGTAACAAATTTTTTCTCCTAATCATTACTTTGACCTGTGTAAATAATAAAATTTAGTACAAAACAAAAAAGCTTCCCTCGCTGAGGGAAGTGTCACCGAATGGTGACGAAAGGAGTGGTTGATATTTTAAACTTGTTTAAAATATCATCATAGATAAATTTGATAGTTAGTAATTTTTTTAAATGTAAGAAAAATTATAAGTACCGGTGTAGGGTCTTTCAGCAAAAATTTTTATTGCATAAAACTTTTGCATAAGTTCACATTAGCAAATCGAACTTCGCCTATGGCTCGTTTTCTTTGATGTTCACTTAATTGTTTGACCGAGCAAATTAGCCTTTCTATTAGAATATAGCCCTATTAACAATTCTAAAATAAAAATAAGAAATTCAAACAATAAACGAGCAACCAAATAAATGATAGCAAAACTACGGCTAACAGGTGTAGGGGACATCATTGATGTCCCGTAACAAATTTTCATATTTATCGTACATTGTCCCATGTAGATTATTAGAATTAGCAGAGACCAGCCAGCCTTCCTTGTGTAAAGGAAGGTGTCACCGCTAGGTGACGGATGGATTGTCACGGTAGATAGTATTCTCTAGATAGAATGTGTACGATGAGATATAATTTTAAATATAAACATAACATAGTAATTAGTAATTAAAAAATCAAATTGAAATAGAACTCAAAATATAAAACTCCCTCAACTTACTTTAGCTTAGAGGAAGTTACCTACCACGCTTGAAAGTTACACATCAGAATTAAAGTATTTGATGAAATCCTCTCACAAAAATAGATAATTAAAAATGATGAATAGTATTAAGTTAGATATATGTTATATAGGAAACAATACTACGGCTAACAGGTGTAGGAGACATCATTGATGTCCCGTAACAAATTTTTTCTCCTAATCATTACTTTGACCTGTGTAAATAATAAAATTTAGTACAAAACAAAATAGCTTCCCTCGCTGAGGGAAGTGTCACCGAATGGTGACGAAAGGAGTGGTTGATATTTTAAACTTGTTTAAAATATCATCATAGATAAATTTAATAGTTAGTAATAATTTTTTAATGTAAGAAAAATTATAAGTACCGGTGTAGGGTCTTTCAGCAAAAGATTTTATTACATAAAACTTTTGCATAAGTTCACATTAGCAAATCAACATATATATCTAAACTTTGCCCTGTATAGATAATATAAAATAGTAATAACAAAAAACGGCAACTCAAAGAATTACAACAATACTATGGGTAACAGGTGTAGGAGACATCATTGATGTCCCGTAACAAATTTTTTCTCCTAATCATTACTTTGACCTGTGTAAATAATAAAAATTAGTACAAAACAAAAAAGCTTCCCTCGCTGAGGGAAGTGTCACCGAATGGTGACGAAAGGAGTGGTTGATATTTTAAACTTGTTTAAAATATCATCATAGATAAATTTGATAGTTAGTAAAATTTTTTAAATGTAAGAAAAATTATAAGTACAGGTGTAGGGTCTTTCAGCAAAAATTTTTATTACATAAAACTTTTGCATAAGTTCACATTAGCAAATCATACTTCGCCTATGGCTCGTTTTCTTTGATGTTCACTTAATTGTTGGACGAGCAAATTAGCCTTTCTATTGGCATATAGCCCTATTAACAATTCTAAAATAAAAATAAGAAATTCAAACAATAAACGAGCAACCAAATAAATGATAGCAAAACTACGGCTAACAGGTGTATGGGACATCATTGATGTCCCGTAACAAATTTTCATATTTATCGTACATTGTCCCATGTAGATTATTAGAATTAGCAGAGACCAGCCAGCCTTCCTTGTGTAAAGGAAGGTGTCACCGCTAGGTGACGGATGGATTGTCACGGTAGATAGTATTTTCTAGATAGAATGTGTACGATGAGATATAATTTTAAATATAAACATAACATAGTAATTAGTAATTAAAAAATCAAATTGAAATAGACCTCAAAATATAAAACTCCCCCAACTTACTTTAACTTAGAGGAAGTTACCTACCACGCTTGAAAGTTACACATCAGAATTAAAGTAACTCATCAAATCCACTCGCTAAAAACAGTCCAATAATAGGAAAAATAATATTAAGTTAGTTATATGATTGATAGGAAGCAAAACTATGCAAATTAAAAAAACTCGCCTTCTCGCCCAGTTGGATTCTACGGGATAAACAAAAACAGAGTAGCTATTGCTACTCTAATACATAATACAATGAAACTAATATAATCAAATAAAAATGCTCCCCCAACTTACTCTAGCTTGGAGTAAGTTACCTGCCACGCTTGAAAGTTACACATCTGAATTAAAGTATCTGATGAAATCCCCTCGCTAAAAAAGGTTCACTGAACCTTTTTCTTAACGCTCGCCTTCTCGCCCAGTTCGATTCTATGGGATAAACAAAAACAGAGTAGCATTTGCTACTCTAATACATAATACAATGAAACTAAAAATGCTCCCCCAACTTACTTTCGCTTAGAGGAAGTTACCTACCACGCTTGAAAGTTACACATCAGAATTAAAGTATCTGATGAAATCCCCTCGCTAAAAAAGGTTCACTGAACCTTTTTCTTAACGCTCGCATTCGAGCCCATAGTAATGTATTAAAGAAAGACAAAAGAAAAACAGTAGGTTAAATAACCTACTGTTTTTCTTTGGCTCCCCCAACTGGGCTCGAACCAGTGACATCATGATTAACAGTCATGCGCTCTGGCGAGTGTAAGGGAATAGCATATAAAATACTATTTTCTTGTCCTATTTGCTAGCACCACAACAATTTCATTTTCAATATATTAAAATAATTTTATTATTTATCTTTTTTCCATGAAAACTTGATTGCTATTTGTGCAGAGGATTCAGCAGAAACAATTTTCAACACAGGAGTTCCGCCCTTAAGGCATATCTCAAATTGCATTGAAAGCTCCATTTCATTTGGCATAGATTCCATTGCCGTATTTTGAAGAGAATTCCAAATACTCACAATAGGTTTCATCGATTCTTCAATTTCACTGCTTGCCCAATTGATTGCTTTACTACCCACATTTACCACATCATGCATGTTTGTATTAGTGTCCAACTGTTTCAACTGCTCAACATAAATAGAATAACCGTCAATTTTTATTTCATTACAATTAAACATATTAAATCCCCCTTAATTTTTCTTTAATTACTGAACAAGGTATCACTCGCCCCTTTTTTTCTTGAAAACGTCCTTCATGAATACCAATAACACAATTTTGGTTATCTTCTGGCACAATAATTCCTCCACTGTACCCTTGAAAATCCATATTCTCCTTTTCATTTGCCTGATCAATTATCCTTGTTTGGTAGTAATCTTTTGACGATCTATTTATTAGCTTTATAGCATCACTCCATTGTTGCGTCCCACCCCTAGGATAGCCGCAACAGATGCAATTTTTACCTAAATAGTCTTCAATAGTAATATTAAGATCATCTACTGACAAAATTCTACTTATATCAAATGGAATGCGCCCGTTCCAACAAGGTGATAGGATAGTTATTTCACTAGATGCCGGTAGAACTTTGTTATCATAATCGCATTTTATAACCTTCATTAACGGTTTAATCAGAAAACTCTTTTCACTGCTATATTCAGATATCGCCATTATCTTTTCATTTTGAAAATAAGGTTGAAAAATATGATTACACGAAATACAAACTACTTGCTTTGATGTCCTCAACAACAAGCCTGCTCCGCAATTATCTCCGCATTTTATTCTCACTACAGAATAGGTTATGTTTTTTACTTCTTTTTTAGTATCAGTTATTTTCACATAATCATTATAATAAATTTTAATCGAGGAAAAAGGAGATTCAACATCCTGAATTTTAAGTTTCTGACAATTATCCCATCTCATTGTGTTCACAACATCATAAAAACATGTGTCAACATAATCAGTCATCACTAAAATCAATTGCTGGTTTGTTCCAATTTTATAATTTTTGTCTAATTTATTAATTATTTTGATTTTAAATTTTTCCGCATTTTCAATGATGTTTTTTTGTATATTATGTTCAAACATTCTACCTGGTGGCGTGTCAGGCAGCAAGATTGCTTTAATCTCATAAGCTTTTGCATTAAATGCTTTACATAATTTCTTGTAAAAATCAATTAAAACTTTTCCACAATACAAAGGAGATATCGTATTTTTATTAGAAGAAAGTCCAAAAAACACTCCATATTTTACAATATTCCCATTACTTGGATATAATGGAAATTGAATAATATTCATCTGTGTTTTTACCTCGTCTTTTAGCTGTCCCCAAATTCGCATAAATACATTATTGATTTTTGATGGTTCAAACGCATTTATTTCAAAAATAAGAGATGCCTTATACCTAACTGTATAAATTATCGCATTTCTTGTAACATTGTCTTCTATATTCATTACGGAATCTTCAGAGTTTATAATTTCATTTTTAACTAACTTATTAAACAATGACTTTTTTTCACAAAGTTCTCGTCTTTTCCCTACTTTATCAAATACAGAAAATAATTCTTTGTTCAATAAAGCTGTTTTTTCGCACTGAGCCATATATAGTGTTTTATACTCTGCAAATTTGGGTGGCTTTTCGCCACATTTCCAGTAGTCATCAAAAATTAAACAGTCATAACAGGCTGAATAAAAATACAAATAACCAATTGCCTGAGCTGTATACATTTCTATATCAGATACTTCCGAACTTAAGGGCGAGGATGTGGAAGACTTAACAGAACTCCATATCTCATACCAATTATTCGCTCCTCTTGTTGCAAGTATTTTTGCCACATCATCAACAACAGTAGCAGCTCTGCCATTATTGTACCATACAACTTTATTACGACCACTGTTTAACCCCTGTACCGTATTTAAAGTCTGTTGTTTATCATAATAATCATCAGTAAGTAATTGATATATTTCACCAATTTCATTATACCTTATAAAAGCCTTTTGCACCTGATTATTCCAAAAATTCGAAAAGTAATGAATTTCAGTTGCAATTGCAGAAGCAAAAACAAAAGCATCAGAACAAGAAGTCAAAGCGATTGCATCCTCTTTAAATTTCTTTTTATTTCCACTTTGTAACATAAATTTATACCATGTAGAAATCATATTAGCAAAATTAATAATTTCGTTTTTTATGCTTTCGCTTATACAGCTACGTTCGTTTTCCTGCAAATATTTCTCAATATTATCTTTTTTAATGTAGCACATATGATCATTTTGTGTAGAGGTTCCGCTTTTATTTATGAAGTTTTTCTCTAAAAGCCATGTAGTTATCCATATAATATATCTATTATTATCATCACCCTTTTCTGAATAAATATGTACCCTATCAATATCTGTGGGATCAACAATTCCTTCTATTTTCCCATGCAAACTCAGGAATGGTTTTAGAAGTTTAATATTATTGAAACCTAAAAATCGGTTGAATACATTTCCTTTCTTCAAACCCATTTGATAAAATAAAACTATTATTTTTTCAAACGATATCTCAGATATACCTTGGGTATTTTCATTAAAAACAGAATATTCAATATTAGGAATAAACTCATTAATTTTTTTCAAAAAAAACAATAATCTGCATTCATCTTCAATTCCAAACGGTAAATCTTCACCATGACGATATGCACGACAAAGATACTTATTTTTTGTATTATGATAAATAGTCGGAACAACAATACCTTCGTCTATAGCTCGATCAAAGAAAAGTGAAATCACAATATCAGACTCGTAATCTGAAAGGATATCATTTAATATCATTTTAATTGATTGTAAGGAAAAACCACTCTTTAATCTTCCAGATAGACATTCTATATCTTTATAATCTTTGACATAATGTCTTGGTTGCTTTTTTAAGATATTACGAACTGGTATTTCTTTTGTATCATACCACCACAAAAACGGAGAAAAAATAATGCGATTAATTAAATATTGTTGTTTTTCTTTTTCTAGACATTTATATTTTTTAAAATCATTTAATGAATCTTTATAATTTTTATTATTATAGTATTCATCAAACAATGATTTATCAATGCAATCGATAGTATCTATATTAATCTCCACGGAACCAGACTGAGAAAAAGAATTTATACTATTACAAATTTTTTCTCCATCGATCATTCCAAATAGCAACCTCGTTGAAATTTCAAGTGGTTTCCATAAACCTTTTATACTTTTGCATTTCAAAAATAACAAATACAAGTGATGTGCAATATAAAACTGTAGATAACGCATTTTTGCAACAAAAATGTTATCTTGATTGGGCGATATTTCTCGATTTGTCGGTTTGCACAAATCAAACAATGTATTTAAATCATGTTCGGATATCTCATTAAACAAACACATTGGAATCATATTACATTCTTTTCGCCCGCTTGGATAATTTATAACATATGCTCTGATTTTTATGTGAACACTATTTTCTAAATTCACACCAATATAATTCCAAAGTTCTTCCCTGACAACTTCATTTGGAAAGATTGAAAAAGTTTCAACTCCTTCATCAATCTGTTTATCCGTTGAAATTCTTTCTATTCGCCAAAGAAAATTGTTATAAAACGAATTAAACTTTTTATTACTCAAATCCACCGCATTGTATGTTGGAAAATCAACATCATACGGTAACCCATAATAAGCAAAAATTCTAGATATATTATAGCTTAGATCAATACAAGAGGCATCATCTAATTCTACATTACAATGCAATACACTTTGTCCATCTGAGCCTTCAAAATTCATGGCCATATAATGCTTATCAACAGCAAGTGTAATTATACTAATATTCTGTTGTGGAATGCCTATATGTATCAATTTATTTACGGTATTTGAAATTGCAGTTCCTGAAATAATAATATCATCAACTATAGCTATTCTCTTTCCAAAAAGATAGGAACAATTAAAATCAAGCGCTTGATTTGAAATTATAATTTTATTTGCTACACTATCAACTATATGATTTTGCTCTAATAAAATCTGAAATAGTTGAACAGCTTTGTGGGCCATAACAACAAACACATCAGCATTAGAATTATTAATTTCTTTACAAAAATATTCAAGAGCATTTTGTTCAGCACCTGAACAAAGATCAAAAATATCATTTTTATATTTATACATACACAAGCACTCCCTAAACTCAATATAAAGTAAATGATAATTACATTTTATCTTACTTTGATTGCTTTCTCATTGAGTCAACCGCTTTATCAATTAAATTATTAACACTTTCCTTTGACCATTCGTCCCAAAATTTAATAGTTGAACTGTTTGGTTCTGGATCTGGACGTTTCACTAAAATTCTACTCGGCAATAAACTTGCATCCCCCACAACTAATGCTTCCCCAACATCAAGAACCGGTAGTAAGTCACCAAAATTACCGATGCTATCTGGCAACAGCTTTTTTATAACATTTTGGTCATCTGCATTAGTTAATCTCATAGCAACAAAGTTACTGCTTTGACTCAATACAGTTCTATCTACTTCAGATGGTCTCTGTGTGATCACTACTAATCCAACTCCGTATTTTCTGCCTTCTTTTGCTATTCTTTCGAAACTCATTAAACTTAACGATTCGACACCTTGCTTCACATTCTGTGGAATATACAAATGTGCCTCATCGCAAAAAATAGCTATAGGATGTATTTTATCTTTATCAATCCACTGTTGTACTGAAAAAATAATTCTAGCAATTAAAGAAACAATCAATGGCAATATATCTGAGGGGACTTCAGAAAAATCAATTATTTTTATTCCCCCTCCATCTGATGCAGCTAGCATTAATTTCTGACACAGCTCATTCATATATGCATAATTAATTAGATTTTTATCTTGAGAAAACATAAAATTAAGTCTTTTATCGCTAACTTTATTTTCTAATCTCTGTATAAAACGCGATAATATACCATTGTAATCACCTTTTTTCTTAGTATTTGCTTTTGCACCATCTACCATTTCTTCATTATAAAATATAAATTGAGCAATTAATTTATCCATTTCATAGGGAACTGGACTATCTATAGTTATATCATCTACCATTTCCCCCAAACCATTATTGGATAAAAATTCTTTTTTCTTTTGTAGCACTGTCTTACTAAATAACATAGCCTGATTAGGAGCATTATTATCTCCTCGATCTAACATCATCGACATCATTTCTTCATAAGTCAATAACCAATATGGCAAAAATAAAACATCATCTGAATAACTATCATTTGGTCCTGCGACTTTATAATGCTTAATATTATCACCTGTAATTGGTGAATATTCACCATGAATATCAAACAATAAAGCATTTGATGATTTTAATAAAGCTATTTGCTCAATAACAGTTGCGACTGTACACGATTTTCCAGATCCTGTACTACCAACAATTACAGCATGCTTCTGAAAAAACTTGTTTCCATCTAAATATGCATCAGCGTGCTTACTCAGTGCATATTTACCTATATAAAGAGGATTTCCACTACATTGTGAAGTAGATGAAATCACTTCCATAAAACTAGTTAAATTTTCATCATCCATGCAGTAACATTTTGATGATATCTCAGGCACTGATTCTAATGTTCTCTTAAATACATTCGTATCGACACCATCCTTATCCAATAAAGTACCAATAAGATTAATTTTAACTATATCTTCAGTGGTAATTTCTTCATCATCTTCCACCTGAATAATATCATTAAACTTTCTAATAATTTTATTAACCATCCCAATGAGAGTTTGTCGCTCTTTAGAGGCATTTATGATAACAAGATTATTAACCTTTATATTAGATAATACTGTCTCATTCTCCACACTTACTACTACACTTGCTGTATCAACAGCTTGTACAGTTCCTACATATGAATTGTTATTAAAAGTAAAAATAGACATATTATATCCCCCTTTATATTATTTCGTTAAACCCCTCTATAGTCCAGTAAACGCCTTCTAAGGTAATATCTGTTTTATTAATAATAAATCTTGTTGTATTTTTTCCTCCATCCATTATCACAGCATAATCTCTACTATTACTATTAATGATATCAAGTGCATTATCTGTTAAACTTTTTGTAACAACCACTATAGGTATTCCTGTCTTAATTTTAGTTATTATTTTTTCTTGAATTTGACTATCATTAAAACCATAACCAATACATAAAAAATTAGATGCTTTATCAATCAACGAATCTGCATTATGTAAGATTTCTCTGCTTGTAGAAGTAAGAATCGCTTTATATTTATCTGAACCTGGTGTTATTATTTCTGGTATAATACCATTTGGAATCTTTTGCTGCAATGGAATAGATATACTTTCATTGGTTTTCTCATCACTAAAAGAATCAAGCGAACCGTGTACTTTAAGCAAATTTACGATATTTCTCTTGTTTAATTCACACTTATTAGTCTTTTTTAAATACATTCCGCTATATCTATTATCAATCATAATATCTCTTTGATCACAACAATATTCAATATATCTATCATAATTAGTGGTTAATATATCAATATGATGAGGATGAGGCTGTATTAACTTGTGAAGTAATAATGACAACGGTAAATCTTTTCCAAAAAGGACTTTTTCATAAAACAATTCCAAATCAGCATCAGTTACCAATTTCCAAGTAAGCTTCTTTATATCATTTAGTAAATCTTCACCTAAATGATACGATGTCAAAGCACTTTCTAAATCAATACCACTCTTCAACTTTTTAGATATATCACACCAATTTGTATCACTAGAATATTTTGAATCTAAATTATCCAGTAAATAATCTGCTAATTCTGCCATACCAGGAATGCCTACTGGTATAGATGCTCCTGTACCTATCAAAAGTAGCGGAACATCTGTTGTATATTCTTGAATCGTTTTAAATATATCTTCCTTGTTCATGAGAATTTCCTTTCTAATAGGATACATTTTATTGAATAAATTATTTTATAAGTATTATTACCACACCACAGCTAATTCGTTTGTGGTGTATTTATTTTCTATAACTTTTTTGTAATTATGTCGTAATAAATGAAGGATAACTTACAATTATCCTTTATGGACTTCTAATATTACAATAACTATTTTATATTGCAAAATAAAACGGGGGGCATACCACATTGATTTTTTTATGTTTTTCGGTTAAAGATCGAATTCCGCTAATCAATGATTTCTTTCATTTTCTCTCTAATTTTGGACTAGATGTTTGGTATGATCGTAGAAATATTTATTTGGGAGATAATCGCAGAGAAAAGAATATAACTTACGGAGCAGAAAATCCTAATGTGAATTATGCAGTAGTTTTTTATTCAGAAAATTTTAAAAATGGTAATATCTGCTTAGAGGAATATAAAATACTATTAGAACGTTATTATAAGAACGAGATCTTTCTCTTTCCTGTGTTTATTTCTGAAGTTCCACCCAAACTTGATAAAAAATTTCAAATTTGCAAGACACTTGTCTATAAACATATTCACGATCAGTCTGATTTTAATGCTTTAGCCTTACATATTATTGCAAAAATAACTTTTGATGATTTAAACAACTCAAAATTCAAAAGTATTCATGACATAGTATTAGACTATAGTGATAAAACAAGTATCTATTATAAGTTGATAATAGAGTATCAAAATATAAAGAAAACAAACTACAATATGAGAATTGCATCGTTATTCTTTTTATATCTGATTGCTTCACAAACGCGTAGCATAAGCTTTTTCTACGACAAAACTATGAATTATATTTATCATCAGAATTGCTTAGACATTCTAGTAGATGAAAAAAGAGAACTGCAGATTATGGAAAACATAATTTGTTACACCTTTTCGGTTTTATAAGACATAATTAAATTAACTAAAAGGTGAACAATATGTTCAATTTCTGTTGTGTTTCCTAATTCCGTAAAAAGCTTTTGATTAGTTTGAAAAACATTACTGTGTCTAAATTCTTCAGAATTAAATATTTCTTGTGCTGCATATCCAGTTGACGGGATAGGTATAACTAAGGGGTACTTCTTTCCTTCAGAATTATTTACAAATGTAAAATACTGATTGATGACATTTTTGCTGGATGTCAAAGATTCATCTTGTCCACCCACAACTATCATTGTGTCGCAGTCTTTCATTATTAAGCGATTCTTTGCATCTTTTTCTTCATTAGTATCATTTGTGAAAATCAAAGGGCGATTAACAAAATGTTTTTCAGCATTATGCTTGTTTACTTGTGCAACAACAATTTCTCCTAGACCCCTGCCGTTACCAGAATATATATTAAAACTATTTTGAATCAGTTTTTGGACAAGACAATCAATCAAATCTTCTATATATACACGCTCATCATTATTTTTCAGATGCCTGAAAGATCCAGATATGAGCACATTATGATTGCAAAATCTTTCATAAAGTTTTTGTAAGTAAAAATCTATATCATTAAAATCTGAAATATATATGGTCCTAATATTATACTTATCATAATAATATTGTGCTTCGAGCTTGCTGTATTCTTGAG
The DNA here is from genome assembly GCA_052118065.1 of Ruminococcus sp. LCP21S3_E8. Taxonomy (GTDB): domain Bacteria; phylum Bacillota; class Clostridia; order Oscillospirales; family Acutalibacteraceae; genus Ruminococcoides. Next base: position 49,044 of record JBQKHY010000017.1, read on the forward strand.
TAGACTTCTCATTATCTTTTCTTTTTACGAAACGATAATGTATTTTCCCTTGATTAGGAAATACTTCTTTGATTTCCCTAAGTGCATTTAAAACTAAATCGTCAGTAAAACTATAACCGATAAACAAGAATGAATCCAGTACTAATTGCCGCTTAAGCATTTCAAATAACAGGCGCTGTTTTTTGAAATAATCAAAGAAATCGCTTTTAGTAAGAACCATAGTATCTGGTTTGTTAACACAGCCGTTTAACTTATATACGACATAGCGTGAACTAAGATTTTCTGTGAACAGATCGGCCGACTCCTTGATAATTGTAGGAGAAAAACCAAACTTCCTCTGAATTGTATTTTCAATAATTGAATCAAAATTAGTAGTCCAAATTTGATTGATATTGAGATTCACAATATTGTTAATGTGTTGAGATTCCAAATTTGATACAGCATAAAGATTGTTGCAGATATCCGTAAAAAAAGATTCTGAATTATAGTATCTTTTTTCTAAGTCAGCAAGCAAATATACATCTGAGGAGTGTTTTTCATAAAACTCTTTTGTTTTGTCTGTAAAAATATCAAGCCATTCTTGTTTTGTAGCATCACAATCTGCTCCTGCTCCACAAAAAACAGAGAATGTTCCATTTAGCATTTCTTTAACTATATCATCAATATATTCTATATTTTTCTCTGTCATTTAACAAAGTCCTTCTTGCAATATAAAATATGTATGTGCTAAAATGATATGACCCAATAAAAAAGAGGAGTAACTTCAAAATATGGTATAATGGAATCGCTAAAAACATTAACCTAAGAAAGAAGTACTCCTCATGAATAT
>JBQKHY010000018.1:0-49775 GCA_052118065.1 Ruminococcus sp. LCP21S3_E8
AAATCCATTCATTAATTAATATTCATAATCAAAAGTCAGTAAAACAAGCGAAATATTAAATCGTATTTTATTTTTACCCTAAAATGGGTCATATCTATTTACAACACAGACAAAGTCCTTCTTGCAATATAAAATAGTTATTGTAATATTAGAAGTCCATAAAGGATAATTGTAAGTTATCCTCTATTGGACAACCCTTTTACATCTATTTATATTTTATCACTTTACAACTTATTATGCCATATTTTTTCACACTTCGACATAGAGAAATCTAAGGTGGATATTTGTGCGGATTATACCAAAAAATACATACAAAAATGTGAACACTGTATAGAAATATTGCTGGTTTTGTAGGATAATTAACTTATCAAATGATAAGGAGAATATTTTATGGAAAACAATATTAACATAACGGTGGAAATACAAAAATATCTGCAATTTTGTGATCAAAGAAAAAATCTTGACCACAAAACTATAAAATCATACTCAATAGATTTAAGGCAGTTTACAAATTTTGTGAGAGAAAATAATCTATTATGGATAAGTAAGAATTCTATCGAAAATTACATAGACTCATTGCACAACACCCTTAAGCCTAAAAGTGTTAAGAGGAAAATCGCTTCTCTTAAGGCTTTTTTCCATTATCTTGAAGTGGAAGAAATTATAGAAATTAACCCATTTCACAAAATACAGATAAAGTACAAGGAGCCATTTATCCTACCAAAGACTATTCCTCTGAAAACTATTGAAAAAATTATGAACTACGCCTATATGGTACGAAAAAGTCAAACTACATCCTATGGCAGAAAAACAGCTTTACGCAATGTGCTGATTTTAGAATTGCTATTTGCTACGGGAATGAGAATTTCCGAGCTTTGCAGTCTTACCACCAAACAAATTAATTTCAGCGACTACATAATTAAAATCTATGGCAAAGGGTCAAAAGAACGCCTAATTCAGATTTGCAATAAAAATGTCCAGAATCTTCTGGACGAATACCGAAGGGAATTTGATTTTGAACTTAAAAATTATGACTATTTCTTTATTAATAGATTGTGCAACAGGCTTTCGGAACAGTCGGTTCGCAATATGATAAATTCATACTCAAAAGGTGCAGGGGTTTCTATTCATATTACACCGCATATGTTCCGCCATTCCTTTGCAACTCTACTGCTTGAAGAGGATGTTGACATCAGATATATTCAGCAAATGCTAGGGCACAGTTCTATTACCACAACGCAGATTTACACTCATACCAGCATTAACAAGCAGAAAAACATCCTTTCTGCCAAGCATCCGAGGAACAAACTGGAAATTCGGATATGTGAAAAGCCCTGTGAGTTTTTGCTCACAAGGCTTTCAGAATGTTTTATTCGGCTTTGTAGTAATAGATAAATAGAATAGGGACAGGGTATCTATGGTTGTGTTATTCACCGTTTTGCGGGTGATTGTTCCCCATGCGTCGTAGTAATAGCTTGCTACTGCATTTCCGTTTGAATATCACATAAGTTGCATTTTGTAGATTCACTTTCAAAAGATAAGCTTTTCACAGTATGTTTATACCAACACACCTGGGGCAATTTCCTCTTCAATACCAGTTACTTTCCATTCGCCGGATTTCTTTTCCAAATCAATGTATATTGATATTGGGTCATACCAAGTACCACTGCCTGACATTATTTCATCATTTTTATCATAAGATGTATAATAATACTTAAATTCAACTTCTGCTTTTTTGTCTTTGATTTTAATATCGGAAAGTTTACAACTATTTGTTTCTCTTTTCACTCCACTTTCGTCATTACGGTAATTTAGCTTTCCGAACTCATATTTTGATATAAAATTAACATACTCTTCATTTCTGCTTTCGCCATATGTATCATAGACATTTTCCATTAAGAAATTTAATTTCAGTTTTAAATACTCCTCTTCGGCGTCAAAAGAATATGTATTATATAAATTCAAACATAGCAATATCAAAATAACAATTAGTATTGTATATTTAATTTTTTCTTTTCTTTTTGTCCTCATTATAAACCTCTCATTTCATTTGCAATACACATATGGTGCTGTTTCTTTTACCATTATTATTTTTAGGATTCTTTTTGTCCTTATTACTTTTTAATTCTTTATCAAAACGAGATTTGGTATGTGCTGCATAACGAATTATTTTTTTCTTTTTTATTATGTATTGAACTAATTATAGAAGCATGTGTATAGACACCGTCGCCATCATCATCAAAATACAGTAAATCCCCCTTTTTAATATCATATTTCTTTATTATTTTGTCTTGGATTTTATTTGTTAAATTAAACCATGAAAATTCTACTGCATTTTTAACATATTTCGATCTTCTAAAATATGCATATTGTTGACTAGCAACTGACCAATAATTCGTATGATCTTTATTATACCAAAAAGAACCGTAACGTATACAATACCAATCCATAGTCATATTGATCCCACCCTCATGTAAACATTGTGAGACAAAGTTAGCACAATCACCCCTTACGTAATAAGGGTAATGAGGATTGAAAGAATCATACCAATCCGATGCATATTTTATCGCTTTATCTTTATCATATTTGCTTTTTTTGTGGCATGTTACTAGATTACCATTATACCCGAAATAACATCGACCATTATTATCTATGAAATTTATAGAATTATTCTCACAGTAGGCAAACAAATTGCCACTTAGAACCGTACAAGTTGCCCCTATAAATGCCGTATCATCCGCATTAATAAATCTACCTGTTTGCGGGTCGTAGTATCTGCTTTGTAGATAGTATAAACCTGTATCGGTATCATATACATATCCACGATAGCGGAATGGGGACAGGGTATCTATGGTTGTGTTATTCACAGTTTTGCGGGTAATTGTTCCCCATGCATCGTAGTAATAACTGGCTACTGCACTTCCGTTTGAGTCCAGTATTTTTACAATATCCCCTTGCAAGTTCTTGACATATTAGTACATATTATTGCTGTACTTCATTGATACAGGGGAATTGTCTGCATCGTAGTAGAAGAATACTACATCTGAACCTGATTTTAAGCCTATCAGATTGTTATTTGAATCGTAATAATAATTTGTTGCAGTACTTCAATCGTCTTTTTGGTTCGCATACCGTTGGCGTTGTACTGATAGGTTACTGTGGTATTGTCGGACAAGGTTGTATTTGCAAGCCATCTGCCGTTTTTCCACGAGAAGGTTATTCCGTCGCGGTAATTTAATGGGTTACCTATCTCATCATAGGTAATATTATAAGTTCCGTACTTTGTCAGCTTATCTTTCCAGACAGAATCTCCGTAGGTATAATTCTTACTTCCACACACTCCGCCTATTGTTCCTGATGAATTCAGGTAGCTTGTCAGTGCCAGCTTTATATTACCGCCGTTATCATAGGTGTATTTTGTATATCTACCCCTTGAATAATCATACTCTTCATATAACTGATTCAGGCTGTCATATGTATATTTGCTAATAAGAGTTCCGTTAAGTCTTACCCGTGTAATGTTTCCGTTATTATCGTAAGTATAATTATACACAGCGTAGCAATTGCCTTTGTAGCGGTTTTCTAACCTATTGACTGTATTTGATGTGGAGTTTTCTTCACTTCCACCGAAATATTGATATGTTGTTATAAATGGGGCGGCGGAATTTATAGAAGTATTTATTGATGTTACTCTTCCAAAATCATCCGTTTTCTTTGTGCTTTGCAGTCCGTCGCAATTTACAAATTCCTCTCCGTTGTCATCAGTTCCGCTGGTTATGGTTCGTGTCACTCCTCCAACGGATGTTTTTTCCACAGTATTTCCATCTTCATCGTGGCTGATTGACTTAGAAAGGCGACCATCATTGCTAAATATGTACCGACCTTGTACTACCCCATAAAAGTCGTAGTAATAGTGTGTTGTTTCTCCACTTTCGTTATCAACGATTCTGGAAATCAGACCCTTTTTATTATACTCATATGTGGCTATTGTTCCGGTATTACTGCTTATTTCTGTGATATTATCGTAAAGGTCGTACTCGTAGTCGATATAGTCACCGTTGCCGTATGTAGTTCTAGTGAGGTTACCGTAATTTGAATCGTATTCATTTGTGACTATTTGATTTGAACCTACCTTTGTTTCTATAAGCTTGTTATACTGATTATAATTAAATTGATATGAAAAATTATTGTGAGTTATCAGGCTGACATTGCCAAGATAATCGTAGGTATAGCCGTTGGACGCATTTCCACTTGAAATAGAGGTTACATTATCAGCGTCATCATATTCATATTCTACAACATTGCCCTTACCGTCTGTAATTGACGCTTTGTTACCATTGCCGTCGTAGGTGTAACTTGTGGTATTGCCCAGTTCATCAGTTTCGGACACTACATAGTTGCCGGTTGAATCATATGTTGTGTTTGTTTTGATAAAAGGTTGAGAGTCAACTAAGTTTTCTGAAACCATATCCCCAAGCATAACATCATCTTCGGAATCTTCCGGTTTTGTAGCTGTTGTCGTTTCTTCTGTTTCGCCACCAGAACTTTCATCTTCCTATATATCTGTATTTAACACATTTGCCTTATTTACAGAAATATTAAGCATTGCGTTATATACTGTCATACTATTACTATTATAACCATAAACAAACGCAAAATCAATATGGTGAATGATAGAATCTGTATCATCCGGGGTAACTGTGGTTGAAATTGTTTGTCTTGAAGTTGTAAAAACATTAAACTCCTGATAATGTTCTTCCGGAGTTGTAGAAACTTTACCGTCAGCATCTTGATAATAGATGTTCAACGCTATGCCGAAAGTCCTCTGACTGTTTGTTAATGGAACAGATTTTGCCTTTGCTTCTCCGATTAAGTTAAAAGACACATCCGCCGTTTTAACATTGACTGTCTGATAAATATACTTATTGTTTGATTGCTGGGTTGAGTCGTCGGATGTATCCTGAGATGTGTCCGTAGATGTATCTTCACCGTCTGAATCATCAGAACCATCTGTATCATTTGTACCCTGGTCAGGATTAATAACATAATATACTTTTTCGCACTCTCCCTCTGCACTCTGAATAATATTACCGTAGGGGTCTGTGGTATCAACACTATCGTGTTCTGTTACCACTGTTGTTTCCTGTGGTGTTTCAGTATCTGTATCAGAATCATCCTCTGTTTCTTCCTCATACTCTTCCTCTGCTGTTTCGGTTGTTAATCCGGGGGAACCGTCAATTGTGGCTGAACCGCTGTTGACAGATACTAAACTATCACTTTCATCATACCAAGTCGAGTTCGTCTTGAAATCACTGTCCTGTAAGGCATTGTAATCATTTGCATTTGTACCCATTTCAAGTTGCAGACAATCATAATATGCTGTACCCACGGCATTTTCTATGTTACAAGACACAACTACATACTGTGCAGAATCCGACACGCTGGCTGTTACACTTATACGCTGCCACTCATTTGTACTATCTATATAAAAACTTTTTGTGATATTCGAACTGCTATCACTTGATGGAAAACATCTTATCTGCAAATATGCACCTGCTGTGGCATTTGCTGTGCTTGTAATATTGGTTTTGACATAGGCAGAAAATGTTATATCATTACCAATAAAATCACTTTCATCAAACTGATGCTCTACACCGGTTAATGAAGATGTTGAATTACTTGTTACTTGCAGTGAGCTACTTCAAAAGTACTTAGTCTTTTTAGTTGTATTACAGTTGATGCTTCCACTGGATTTTTTGAAGTAATATCCACTACCTACTCCTTTAAAATCGTATGACTCTGTCATATAATTCTTGGTAAAAGAGTCAGCACCTGATGATGCAGTCAAACCACTTCCACCATCTGTTGAAATAAATCCATTGACGTTTAGTGTAGATATTCTGTTACCCTGATTATCAAAGGTGTATGTTTCGCTTCTGCCCCTTCTATCAGTTACCTGAGTTGTATTATCATTATTGTACTGATATGTAAGGGAATTACCTGTGTTTCCTTCGGTACTGATTTCTGAAATATTGGTAACCTGGCCGTTGCTGTTATACTGCAAGGTTATAGCTTGTCCGTCTTTTTCTGTTTCATTCTCCTGTCCTAAATACTTAACAGAATTTAACATTCCGGAATTTGTATAGGCGTATTGTGAGATTGAGCCATCCGGCATATTTACCTTTGTTAACAACACCTTGCCATTTGATAATGTGTAAGTGAGATATATCTTTTTAGAGTTAGGAAGATTGATTGTTGAGATATATTTTTGTCCGTTTATTGTGGCTGTTGAAAAGGATGCAACAGTAGAATTTGTGGAATCGTACATATACTGTACCGTTCCGTCACTTGCTCTGCCATAGCCAATGTGGTTGTTTGAGTTGTCGTTCTCATATATATACATAAGGTGACCGCCCTCTGACGGCATACGGAATTTCTTGGTCTGTGAACCGTCATCCAACAAGCCAAAACCATCCTTGAATGTTAGAGTAATTCCTAAATCTTCCTCATCTTCCCACTTATTTGAACCACTGCTTGTTTCTTTCAGATAGTGTTTTGTACGCTCTTCATCAATGTACACATAATCATATCCCACATTTTGTAGAGTGCTATTTGTTTCTTTAATATATTGATTAAAAGAAAATTTCCATCCATAGCCCATCATAGATTCGGTATAATTTGTGTCATAATCAAAACTATTGTATGTTGCTGACAATGATATGGGCATTCTGGCTGCCTTGCTCTCGTACAAATCTTGTGACACAACAAGGTTACCAAGGTAATCGTTTACACTAACCTGGGCTTTACTTTCTGCTGATACTGTATGGTATGACATACTGTCTTCTGTTCCGGCAAAATCTTTATAAACTATTGTATACATTGGATAATTTATATACCGGGTTTCTTCTGTTTCTGAGCGTATAGTTTCTCCGTATGATATATTTAGTATTCTATTACCAATATTATTAGATTTAATTACAAAACCGTGGTTTGTTGAGCCATTCATCCAATTTTCAATAGTCGTGTAAAATCAAATTCTAATTTGTCGTTTGCACTTGAAATTGCACAGTAATCCTCAACTTGCGTGTCATAGTATGGAGATGTTGTTTTTACATCATACAGATTCACAACAATAGGGTTATCATTTGACACAGTACCGGTAACGCTCCCAATACTAAAGTTTGCTGTTGCTTTTATAATAACTTGGGAATTATCTAAAACCGGTAATGAATTTATTTTCCAATTACTATATGCATTTGATGACAGATAGTATGGTGGATACGACGATAAATTATTTCCGATAATGCCCGTGTATGTAAACACATTAGAATTATTGATATAACTTATTTCCGGATCAATAATAATAGGATAACTACGACTATTATCATTGATAAATGCCTTGTCTGCTATTAATTTGATATGTAATTTTCCATTCTTATTGCTTATAATTTCAAACTTCAACTTTTTGCTGGATACACCCTTTGAATCAACCATATATGGTGCATCAATTTTATACACTTTCTTGTTACCATCGTAAAGGATAATTGTACTATCATCTATTTGATTTGGTATTAATTTATCAATATCATATATAATTTCAAATTCGTTTTGTGAATCAGAATTATTTAGGATAATATTTTCTTTTACACCCGTTGAAGAAACTTTATACTGTAAATCTATATTATCAAATACTTCTTCATATTCTGCCTCTGCTGATAAATTTTCTAAATTCGTAAACTTATCATTTCCAGTCGTGGTATTATCTGGAGTGATTATATTAATATCACTATCATCTGCATTTTTATATCCCCAACTAATTTTATATTTATCATCAGAGAGCATTATTAGATTATCACTATTAGTAGAAGATGAAAGTGTTATATCTATATCACTTCTTTTGTTGGTATAATCGCACTCATTTGTTATCTCATCACTTGTAGATTTTACTACTGTATTAACAAGAGTATTATTATATTCTATCCATTTATTATTATCATTTTTAAAGTGGATAGGTTCCGGATATTCTGCTAACATTTTTGTGCCATCGTCCAGCAAAAAAGTTTTTGAATATTCTGTTCTTTCCCCCGTGATTTCTGATACTATATTTCCTACTTCCTCTCCGTCCGAAGAAATATTGCTAAAATCAGCAGTTAATTCTTATTCCTCATTACCGGTGACATCTGCACACACTTGCACAGGTAACAAGAATGCCATTAGTATACACAGGAAGATTGATATTGTTTTAATAGATTTGTTTGTCCTTTTCATAAGTCAGAACCCCTTTTTAGAAACTTTTACTTTTCAATATATTTGTTGGTGTTAATCACATCAACAACCTTCCAACAATCAGTAACCCTATATTATCCTTAATTCAGAGAATAAGTGAATTAGCTATATATTCTAACATATATCAAATATTTTTGGTATAATTTTACAAAATTCAATATTGAGAAAATAAAGGTCAAAAATTGTGATTAATATATCAAAAAGCACATACAAAGTTGTGAACATCAAACATTATAAGGGTATATATCCTACTGTAATAAATTTTATGCTTTTCCTGTCCTATTTCATTTAAAAGTAGAGAAAAACAAAAAGCTATGCACTTTAAAAGTACATAGCCCAAAAGTTGAATATGAATTTTCTACCCTTATTTCAAATACTTTTTCTCCATTAAGCCGATAAAGTTCTCCCAATCATCTTTATCAATGTGCAAATTTATTGCCGTTCTGATTGCGTTACTCACATATTTATTTTTGGATATGTAATCAGCTATATCGGTTGCAACCATACCTTTTTTCTTAGACGATGCCGCTAAGTCAGACATGAAAGTTTTATCTCTGTCGGACAGCATTAAAACTTCCGACATTTTTGCCAGTACCTTCTCAGTAGGTGCTGTACGACATCCGCTTTCTATACTTGATAAATATGCGGGAGAAATGCCAACCAAATTAGCAAACTTTCGTAGTGATAGTTTATGCTCTTTTCGCCTTTCTCTGATAAACATTCCAAATGAATTTTCCGTACCTATACCCCCAAAATCATAATCTAATTAGAGTATAAAAGCACAGAAAAAATTTAAAAATTCTTTCGCTTTAAAAAAATAATTATTTTTTGTTGGTTTGTGTTGGTTTTTGTTGTATAATACAAATGAGGAGTGTGGTTCTTGTGAAAATAATGGATTTTATTGTTATTGAGGACGAGAATGAAATATGCGAAGAATATAAATCCGCAGTAAAGAACTATCCGGATTTGTGCCTTATTGATACAACCGGCAGTGTGGATAAGGCGATTAATCTTGTAAATGAGTACCGACCACAGGCAATAGTATTGGATTTAGAACTTCACAAAGGAGTTGGCAATGGTATAGCCTTTCTTCAAGCCTTAAAGGAATTGGAATTTCCGTTCAAACCTTTTATTTTAGTTGTCACAAACAACATAAGCTCAGTAACCCATAATATTGTAAGAAATCTAGGTGCAGACTTTGTAATCACAAAGAATCAGCAGGATTACAGCGTAGATATGGTGCTTGGTTTTCTCTTCTCAATTAAGGGTATAGGTGCTACAAACGCCAAAAAGGACAATGCAGATGTAAAAGCAACTGTCGGCGACGAATACAAAGAACGGTTAAGAAAGAAAATCACAACAGAGCTTGACCTTATTGGAGTAAGCCCTAAGTTAAAGGGCAGACAATACCTGAGGGACGCTATTGAAATCACTTGCAAAAACAAACAGACAAATATATGTGCCATAGTGGCAAGCAAATATTCCAAAACTGACGCAAGCGTTGAAAGAGCAATGCAGAATGCCATTAATCACACCTGGCGAAACACAGACATTGAAACCCTTGAAAAAAACTACACCACCTACATAAACCCAAAGAAGGGTGTTCCAACAATTACAGAATTTATATATTATTATGCAGATAAGGTAATGATGAATTTATAAAAAAGGTGCCCGGCATTAGCTGATACTAATACCTGATAAAAAGTAGACTTATATTTGCGAGGATAATTTTCAGAGGACAAGGCAGAGGACGCCGTAAGGCTGACGCCTTGCAAGGACGACAACGCTGTACTCTGGAAATTAGACCGCAAAGATTGCTGTTTTTTATCAGGTATTAGTATTAGGCACCTTTTCTGCATATTCCAACAAAAAGCAACTACTTATTCTAATCAGAAAAATCCCACATAAATGATACCTTTGAATTGTAAAAAAACAATTTAAAGGAGGGTTCGTTTATGTGGGATTATTTTCTTAGATTAATCAGGAAATATCTGTAATACTGAAAAGGGATTGCTTAGCAATCCTTTTTTTATTATAATAGTAATAAAACTATTATAATAGGGCGAAAGGTTAATAATATCTAATGTCATTCCTATCAACATACTATTTGCAATACATAGAATATTCATTTGTATATCTATCGATTATTTTTTCAAGTATTTTTATTTTCGCAAAGATCATAAATAATAGAATCTCCAAATCAAGATTATTTATACTATTCTTATTATCTATATTGGTAAATACAATTACAACCATCACTAAGAACAATTCACCTAGTATTTCGAACATTGTTTTAGTATTTTTCACTTTTGTATTATTGGCTATAACTGAAGTCAAGCCAAGAATTAGCTCTTTACCGATAATTATCATCTCTGTAGGCATAACATATTTAGCGAGGACTATTAGTATATTTTTTGTTAGCCTTATATTTTCTGCATTAGGCTATCAAATAACAGGTATTTTAATAACTATTTGCATACTAATAGTACATCTGTCCTTGATACTTTTATTAATGCATTTACGCAGACTTAAAAATGGTTTATCGTTCTTCTACAATAAAGATAACTTAGGAATAGGATTAATTATATCTGGTTTCATTATAACTGCAGTGTTTTTAAGCAATCAGATATACATCACAAATAATATCCTCACAATATTAATGATCGGCTCTTTTATTTCATCCATCGGTCTATTCCTATGGATTCGCAAAAGCATAACCGAACACTACCGAAAAAATCTCCAAGCAAAGGCTGACGAGCATTATCAAAACACACTTGCGGAAAAAGAACAACAAATTGAACAGCTGAACAACTCAAACGCTTTTCTCTCCAAAATTGTACACAGGGACAATCACATTATGACTTCCCTGCAACACACAATTACAAAGTACAAAGATTGCGACAATCCGTCTGAAAAAGAAAAACTTATGAACGAAATTCTAACCCTTGCACAGGAACGCAGTGACCTTATTGTTAAAGAACAAAACAACACAAAAGTCCTCCCTACAACGGGAATATCCTTGATTGACGGTGCTTTAAGTAATATGTACATTAAGGCAACTGCCCATAACATAGATTTCAACCTAATCATAAATCAAGATATACATTACCTTATAAACAATCTAATTACCCAAACAGATTTAGAAACCCTGCTATGCGACCATATTAAGGATGCAATTATCGCAATCAACTCAGGCGAGGTTATTAAGGGTAAAATTCTGGTTACCATTACGATGAATGATGACATTTACGAAATCTCTATTAAGGATAATGGAGTAGATTTTGAAGTCGATACCCTTGCAAAATTAGGTTTAGAAAGGGTTACAACTCACAAGGACATAGGCGGTAGCGGTATTGGATTTATGACTACCTTTGAAACATTGAAAAGGTCTAATGCCAGCATTATAATCACAGAGCACAAAACAAAAACACCTTTCTCAAAATCCATTACATTCCGCTTTGACGGCCTTAACGCCTTTATAATCAACTCTTATAGAGCAGATTTGCTAAAACAATTAATTAACCGTAACGATATAATCATTATGTAAAACAGAATATTTCAGATAAAAATCTGGCCATAACCCAAAGTTAGTTTTAGGTTATGGTCATTTCATTTTGTATAAGCATATATTCACAAAATATAAACTGTTCACAATTCTGTATTAAAAAATTGGTGTATTTTCTACTAATAATGATGCAAAAAATCTGCAAATTGCAATATGTAAATTTATGTCACAAAATGATAAAATATATTTATCAAAGTAACAAATTATAATATTTTGCGAGGTGCTATTATGACAATTAACGAATATTTAGAAAATGTTTTTTGCGATTTCAAAAAATTAGTTGAACATTCCCAAGATATATGTTCTCTAAAAGGGTTAACATTTGAGAGGGGGATTATTCCAGATTATACTGATGAAAAAGTTCAACTTTTATATATACTGAGATATACTTTTGCCTATGCATATGAATACAGGGAAATGTATAAAGAAATATTGAATCAATTTGACAATACTGAATCACTAAATGTAACTTCATTTGGTTGTGGTCCAATGACGGACTATTGGTCATTGAATGAAGCATGCAAAACTTCCAGTAGACGCTTTAGCTACACAGGTGTAGACATAATTGATTGGTCGCATAAATTTAAGCAGTGCCCTCCTAATGGATATGGATTTATTAATAAAGATGTGGTAAAATATTTAGAAGATAATAATACAATTAGTTCAAATGTACTTTTCTTCCCAAAATCAATAGGTGAATTTTCTGATGATGATTTTTCATTGATATGTGACAACCTATCAACAGCTATATTTCTTCAAGATAAAATAGCAATCGGTGTATCTCTTAGAAATGAAAGTTATCATAATAAGATAGATACAGATAGGATAAATAGACTCGTTGCATCTATTTGTAAAAATGATTTTAAGATTACTAAAAACGATCCTACTTCCTATAGTGACTCTACTGCAATAATTTCTTGCGATGGTTCTTTTAAATATCCAGATGATTCTAAATACTATATTGCAAATTTACAAGATAAATGCAAAAATCATGAAATATGCGAGAATAACTGCTCGAGTAGACTAAACAGGCAACCGATGTTATACATAACAAATATTAACTATAAAATAATCTTACTTGAGAGGTAATATAATGATTATTAGCGCAAGCAGGAGAACTGATATTCCGAATTATTTTTCAGAATGGTTTTACAACAGAATAAAAGAGGGATTTCTATATGTCAGGAATCCTATGAATGCACATCAAATCAGTAAAATTCCCCTTTCTCCTGACATTGTAGACTGCATTGTATTTTGGACAAAAAATCCAGAGGCAATGATTGACAAATTAGATTTACTAAAAGATTATAAGTATTATTTTCAGTTTTCACTAACAGGATATGGAACGGACATTGAAAAGAACATACCAAATAAAAAGGAAAAAATTATCCCTACTTTCAAAAAGTTATCACAAAAAATAGGAGGTGATAAAGTTATATGGAGGTATGATCCTATACTTTTCAATAACAGATATGACCAAGACTATCATATTAGAGCATTTGAAAGCATTGCAAAAAAATTAAGTGGATATACAGAAAAGTGTGTTATCAGCTTTGTAGATATATATGCAAAAAATAAAAAAAATATGGAAAAAACAAACACGCATATGTTAGAAAGAGATTCACTTTACAAATTCTGTGGTGAGCTAAAAGATATTACAAAATCGTACAATATGGAAATAGCCACCTGTGCAGAAGAAATTGAATTATCATCATTAGGAATACAGCATAATTGTTGCATAGATAAAAACCTAATTGAAAAAATCACAGGATATAAAATAGAATTATCTAAGGATAAAAACCAGCGCAAAGAATGTGGATGTATTGAAAGCATAGACATTGGAACATATAACACTTGTATGAATATGTGTGCGTACTGTTATGCAAACTACAGTGTTGAGAGTGTAAAAAACAACACAGAAAAGTATGACCCTAACTCCCCTCTACTATGCGGAAAACTTGGGGTTGATGATAAAATTACTGAAAGAAAAGTTAAATCATATAAGAAACGCTTTGAACAAATGGATTTATGGAATTTGTAAGAAGTTTAGAGGGGTATATAAATGAACAAATTAAGATATCATAGCTTAAGCAAGGAAATTCAAGAACAAATCGTATATAATCAAAAAAATGGATGGAAAAATCCCTACCGTTTTGACAGTTCAAATTATCTAAGACGAGATGAAACACACGATAAGCCAAGCTTATGGAGACCAACCTTCATCCGAGATTGCGAAAAAATTCTCCATCTCCCTCTCTATAATCGGTACTCTGATAAAACACAGGTCTTTTCATTTTATAGCAATGACGACCTATCAAGACGAGGACTGCATGTTCAACTTGTATCAAGAATTGCAAGAAATATAGGGAGAGTTTTGGGACTAAACTTAGACTTAATAGAAGCAATTGCCTTAGGTCACGATATTGGCCACACTCCGTTTGGACATGCCGGTGAAAGATTTTTAAATGAAATATATTTTCAAGAAACCGGTAGATACTTTAACCATAATGTTCATAGTGTGAGAGTGCTTGATAAAATGTTTGTGCGAAACTGCACATTACAAACCCTTGACGGAATCCTATGTCATAACGGTGAATTTGAACTACAAGAGTATAGACCTTGTATAGGTAAGACTTTTGATAATTATGATTCCGAGGTTGAGGACTGTTACATACAAGGTGAGCCCGCAATCAAAAAACTTGTTCCATGCACCATTGAAGGATGTGTTGTCCGTATTAGCGATATGATAGCCTATATAGGAAAAGACAGACAAGATGCGAGAAAAGCCAGAATTATTGATAAGGATTATAAGTTTTCCGAAAACAACATAGGTGCTGAAAATGCGCCGATGATTAATAATATGATAGTAGATATTATCGAAAATAGCTACGGGAAGGATTATATCCAATTAAGTGAAAATGCATACAATGATCTAAAATCTGCAAAACAAGAGAACTTCAATGTAATATACAAAAACGAAAATATCGATTGTCAATATAATGAAACTATTAAACCAATGTTTAATGAACTATATTTTAAATTACTACTAGATTTAAAAAAGCAAGATACACAATCTTGGATATACAAACACCACATTGAATTTATGAACACACAACGCAGATTTTATAACGGCGGAGACTATACCGATGAAGAAGATAATCAAATAGTTGTAGATTTCATTGCAAGTATGACTGACGATTATTTTATACAACTTCACAAACTCCTATTCCCAAATAGTAAATATAAAATATGTTATCACACATATTTTGAATAAACCAACAACCACATAACCACCAAACTAACATAAAAATATTCTATCTTCCAAACATCCAATAAACGAGCTTGAAATTTGCAACACTTCTGTTTTCAGAAAAAGATTGAGGATTCTTCTCTTTGGAAATCTCAGTTGTGGTAGCTTCTGCCAACATATTTAGTACCAACTCAAGGGTACTCATATTATCTCTCAGGTTTTCCTTTTTCAATCCTTTGAGATTTTTATACTGCCGGGTTGTCATTCCTGACCACGCTTTTGTGATTTCATCAGTCAGAATTGCATATTCTACACCCTGCTTTACACCACGAGAATCCCATTCATCAGTAAGCTCTTTTCTCACCTGTATAGCCTGAAGTCTTTGATTTATCCACTCTCTGGTATATCCTTTTTTCAGATATGTTTCAAGGGCTCGTTCTATGGTGAGTTCAGGGTCTATGGTTTCATCTATTCTCTCACGCCCTACTTCTGCAAGCCACATTTTAAAAGGTTCGGCTTTTGGCGATGGGATTGATTGTATTATTCTCAAAAGCTGTTCTGTATTGGCAACATCCGTCCTGTAATTTTTACCATCCTTAGGAGATGGCATTTTCAGTTGGTGACAACTTGACACCAACTCACTGCCTTCGTCCTTTAAGCGTTGTTTTAGCTTATTCCAATATTTACGAGCAATATCGTAACTTGGTTGATCGGTTAATATTTGAACAACATCAACTATAGAAAAATACCATTCTTCCTCCGACTCATTCCACGCAGTACGAATCTTTTTATCTTCAAAAATTTGTATTTTATTTTCTTCACTCATATATGTTCACCAACTTCTAACTAAAAATATTATAGCAGACTGAATTTGTAAATTCAATCTATTAGGCTTTATAGAGATAAGAATTGCTCATAATTAAGGTTAAAGACAATCTCCAATTCATAACCGCGTGATACTTTCACTTCTTTGATAAGCTGGCAGGCTATCATTTTCTTCTGCTCCATTGTTGAGTTGTCAAATTCGTCTGCCCATCAGCTTTTGCCGCTGCATTGCACAGGCACATAACGCAAACGCCGATAAAAGCACCGACAAAAAGACCAATCATAAATCCTTACATTTTAACACCTACTTTCTCATCATTTATCTTCTACACCGACAGCAGAAATAAACATAATGCTTTCTGCTGTCGGGATAATATCAATCGTTTGTGGATAGCTCTAATTTTCACGCTATCCTATTGTCGCTATTTATCCTCGATGCCCTGCGACAAGGAACACATCGGACGGTCATGCATTTGACTCCATTGGAATTTCACCACCGTGAGGATCTCCCACAGCCGTCCTCATTGCTTGCGACGGTTTTATCTCGCTCGAGCTGTGACTGGACGGAAGTATCATTATCCCCTCTGCCTGTCATCGCTGTCATTGAATTTGCCTTTCAATGTCTGAGTCCTGAAGACCTGTTAAGGTGTTCGCTCATGTGGCTCGTCCGTTCCGAACAGCAGAAGGAAAGTATCTGATGTGCTGATATATAAGGAACCTCTGACTAAATCACTTCACGCAGCTTGTCTGCATATTTTCCGCCGCCTTGCCCAAAAAATTCTCGCAATACGTCAGTATTCCTGCGGTATTTTGAACAAGTCGACAAAAAATCTGACTAACCAATCTGTGCAAAGGATTTAGTCAGAGTTTCCTTTATCTTCAAAGAGCAATGCCTGTTCTCAGAAAGAGAAACAGGCGAAAGAGAATTAACCCTTTCACCTGTTTCCTCACTTAAAAGCTAAAACACACCCCTAATTTATAAATTTTTTAAAATATTTTTTATTTTTCCCACTGCACGATATACCGATCTTTGAACGCATTGATATGTACATCCTTCTTCAAGAGATATTTCTTCAAAGGTTTTCTCTTCAAAATAGTACTTTTTCAATCTACGTTTTTGCACATTGGGCAATTTGTTGATTGCCATATGAAGATTCTCCGAATCCTGAGCTTTATCAAAGTGTTCTTCTAACGGCTGTTCGCTTGAAACACTCTTTTGGTACAAGGTATGTTCATATACTTCGGAATGTTCCAAATGTCTGTCGTATTCATTCATCTGAGAAATATCTTCAAGTTCAAATTTGTTGAAACTCTCAAACACTTCCTGTGATACCTCTATCTTTTGAAAATTATTATTTACATCAACAAAAGAAATATAGTATCTTCCGGCTTTAGTGTACAGTGTATAAGGATTGTACTTATCCTTTCTTCTTTTAGGACGCTTGTCCATTTAATTATCCTCCAATCAATCTGAATTTTTTTATTCAGGTCGATCGGAGGACTTCTATTCCTATAGATCATCTTGCCCTTTCTGCTTTCAATGCAAAAAAGGCATAGAATAAAGCCGACAGTTAATAGCATTAAAAGCTATAACTTGTCGGCTTTTCGTAAGCTCGTTCCTACTGATTAACAATCAGCGTTTCCGGCTGTAGGCTCGTACTAAGTTTTATATTTAATTTTTAAACATCCACCGCAACAAAAGATTTGCAAATAGGACATCGTGTTTCTGTGCTATGCTGACCTAATTCTGTTTTTCTTAATAATCTTACCTTCTTAATCCAAAAATTATACTTATTCCCTATTTAATTATAATTTTTTTGCTATCGCCGTTATAATCGCATATTTTCAAATATGCTGTGTCGTTCTCATAGGTGGCGTAGTAAATGTACTTTTCATCTGCTGAATATAGTTTTTCTGTATTCTCCTTTGTTATTAAATCGGAACTGTTGTGTGTAATTTTGAAAATACCCTTTGCTGTACTGCACACGATATTGTTTTCATTTGCACAAATTTCCTTACAAGGAATTGAAAATACAGGACTGCTTGTATCGAGAGAATAAACATAATTCTTATCCATCTGATTTATGTAAAATATGTCCTCATCTGTCACAGCATAATCACTTACAAGATTAGTTGTTAATAGGGTTTCTTCCCCGGTATCAAGGTTGATTTTCATAAATTTATTTGAATTAAGATAATAACCAAAGTTACCTGCAATTTTGAAATTTGTTATATCTGCACCTGCAACAAGTATATTAACAGTACCGTTAGATATGTTGTATTCTGATATACCGTTTTCGATATTTGAAAAATATAACCTACCCTTATATCCGCCTTCAAGATAGGAAAGCAAGGACATATTTGTGTCCACTCCTGCACCTGAAAGTGATGGTACTAAATCCTCTAATCCGAGAAATCCATCTGAATCGTAATCGGTGGAAATCTTTGCAAACTCACTTTTTTCCAAGGTTTTAAGGTTCATTTCATATATAGTTCCCTCATTTTGAATATATGCACACTCCCCGTCAACAAATCCTATGTAGCCCTGATAATCCGTGGGGATTTCATCAGCCTTAATAAAATATTTGTCAGCCTTGCTGTAAATCAGGTTGTAATCTTTCAGCAGAACATAACCTTCGTTTGCATTTTCAAAATCTCCAGAACAGGAACACATAGTAAAGGTCATAATCAAGGCTAACACAAAAGCCGGAGCTTTCTTAAGTAATTTTAAATTAAAGGTTTTTCCTGACATTTTTCTTGAAACATATATAGCCATAAGAACAGAAACCACAACTAAAACAGACAGAACAGTAATTAGCTGAGATATAGTTACCTCTCTGAAAAAATAGTTTTCGCCAAAGTCCTCTTTGTTAGTTCCCATAATATATCCTGTTGAAATCATTGAGCCTATAGGAAAGGGAAGGAGATAAAGTGACTGTGCCTCTGTATTTGAGTTGAGAATATACATCGGCACTAAAACCACAGCCAAAGAGAAGGTCATAGCCGGAACAGATTTTTTGAAAATTGTTGTAAATAGCATAGTAAAAACAGCAAATGAACAGTATCCTATTACTTTAATTATTGATACCAGCAAATATCCTCCGCCTATTGTCATATCTTTAGAAACGCCTGAATATGCCGTCAGGCTTTGAATGGGGTAATTCCAGCCTGTCAGGTCGTACTTTTGACTGTATGCTACAAGGTGAATAATTGAAAATAATATTGTCATTAAAGCGGTAAAGACAACTACTGTCAGCATCTTTCCTCTGCCACCTGACTGTCTGCCCTTTTTGCTAACTGAATTTATTACTGTCATATCCGACTTGTACTCAACCATAACACTGTTTACCGAAAGTATCAGTACAAAAAGCATAAGTACAAAGTTAAAGCCGAAGTTTTGAAATACCTGCGTCCAGTTAAGGCTGTCAATAAAATAATGGTGGTCAGTGTCCTTTTTCACATAGGAAAGGTCATTTTGCAACGCTGTCACTGCATCTCCACCAGCCTTAACAGAGCTGTATTCGGTATATTCCTTTAGATAGTCATCAGCAGTGATTTTCCCCTTTGCAAGTTCCTCTGAAAGTGAACTGAGCTTTGCGTCAGCACCGCTGAATTCACCTTTTAGTTCATTAATATAGTTTTCCTTTTCGTCAGAATACTTACCGCTAATATTCTCTATACAACTGTCGTAATACTTCTGTGTATTTATACTGCTCATAGTGGTGTAGGTATTTGAACTAAATTCCGAAAAAACACAAAAGGATATAACAAGGAGTGCCAGTATAAGCATTTTATTTTTTATAAATATTTTTTTAAATTCTGCAATATATATGCTCATTTTTTCACTCTCCCTTTTATTTTAGGAAGTTCAATTTTTAACGGCATCAATGCAATAAGTAAAATCAGAGCTATCATAATTAATATTCCTGAAACTACGGAAAGCTGATACATAAAAACAGGACTACCAAAAACATTAACAACTGAAAAAGAGGTAAAGTAGCTGTAATAAATAATCAGTGACACAGGATTAAGCATATTGAAAACATCCCCTGTGTGGGTGGTAAACAGTGTTCTACACAGCATAAGCAAAACGAAAATAATCATTCCCGTAATAAACGGCGTCACCGAATTTTTAAACAGCCTTGAGCAAAGCAGAAACACAAGGGAAAGTATTATCATACCAAGCAGTTTTATTGCAAACATCACAAGGATAAACTGCCATACCTTCATATCCACAGGGGCGTAATTAAACATATCCAAAGCATATAGCTTTTGGTTAAGTCCATCCATATTTCCGAAAACCAAAAACGCTATAAAATCACAGGCTGAAAAAATCAGAGTCACTAACACAGTGTAAATCAGGGTTGAAGATATTTTTCCCAGAATCGTCTTTCTTCTTCCCAATGGTGTGGTGTTAAGAATAATGTCCATATCGGACTCACATTCACCGGAAAACACCGGCACAACACCGAGAAGGAGCATAATAATTATTAAGATTGCAGAAAAACTATATTGAAAATAGTCAGGCAAATTTTCCGTATCGTAAATTTCCTCTATTTGTCGTTTGCTGTACGTGTCTTGATACAGGGTATTTTCCCGCACATAATAATCATTTCTACCCTTATAGTAATCAATATTTTCTTTGCTTGTATCTAATTTTTCTGACAATTCTTCGGAGTACTGCTGACTGCGGTCAATGTAATTATTAAAAATCCCCCATAAGTAGGAATCATAATAAGCGTATCCTGTCATAAACTGACTGTCAGGTTCTTTTTGCCGGGAAAATTCTCCGGATTCAAGTTTACTTAGCTTTTCCACCTGAGTTTTAATGAGATTAACCTTCTCATCGGTAATCTTTCCGTCAAGATTTTTCTGTAAAACTACCCTTGCCTCAGTCACCACCTTTGACATATCCCTAAAACCTGAGGAAACATTATAATTTCTGTAAATATTGGTGAAATCAAGGGCAATAAAAAGCAGTAAGGCAACTATGATAATCTTGCTTTTAAAGAGCTTTTTTATCTCACTACAGATTATTCTCATTTTGCGTCACCCTCGGATATGTAGTAAAGATACACCTCTTCCAGCGTAGCAGATGCCTGTGTGGCATCCGCTGAGGGTTTGTCGCCAACAGTTTTTATCAAAAATCCATTATCTGTATGCTGAACATTGCTGACAACGTACTTTTCCATACATTCATCAATAGTATTTTCAGGCACATTAATGTTCCACACCTTATCCCCTATTGAGTTAATAAGATTTGCAGGTGTATCATTACATACAAACCTACCCTTATCAAGCATAACAACCTCTTTAGCCATATACTCAACATCAGAAACAATGTGTGTTGCAAGAATGACTGTTTTATCTTGACTAATACTTGAAATCAAATTGCGAAACCGTATTCTTTCCTTTGGGTCAAGACCTGCTGTAGGTTCATCAAGAATAAGAATTTGTGGGTTATTTATTATTGCCTGTGCAACACCCAGCCTTTGACGCATACCCCCTGAATATGCACCTACCTTCTTTTTTCGGTCATTTTGAAGATTTACAAATTCAAAAAGCTTGTCAATTCTTTTCTTCGCCACATCTCTTTTCAGTCCTTTGATAACGGCGATATATTCAAGAAATTCCTGTGCTGTGTAATTGGAATAAAATCGGGGATATTGGGGCAGATAACCAATATTTCTAAAGTATTCTTTTCCCATCTTTTCTATTTTTTCACCGCCGAAAAGCACCTCACCGCTGTTTGCCTTAAGAATGTTTACTATTATGCTGATAAGTGTAGTTTTTCCGGCTCCATTTGGCCCTAATAACCCGTAAATGCCTTTTCCGAATTTACAGGATAGGTTATTAAGCACCTGTTTCTTTCCATAGGATTTTGAAATTGATTTAAGTTCAAGCTCTTTCATTTTGACACCTTAATTCACCTGTATATATAGTGGTTCTGTAGAAATCAAACTATCGCCACCGTCAGCTTCTGTCTTTTGAAAACGGCAGGCACATACCATTACACTGTTCATTTTTTCAAGGTCTTTTCCCTTAACAGTAAAGTTCTTGTAATAATAAGTACAATCATTCATAGTCATATCACAATAATATTTACCGTTAAACGCAGGGTACAGCTTGTTATTTACAAGCACATACAATCGCACCTTTTGATTGGCAAATTCATCAACCACCGGGAAGTTTGCTGTGTAACCTGTAATTTTATATGTTACATCATCACTTTTGCTGATTTTCTGAAAGCCGTATCCCTCTACAGTATCAAAAATAATCTTCGGATAACCGTTGTCGTTGTCGTCATAATAGTCACTTGGCATAGGCTCTGTGGTGTATTCTGTGTCAACCTCCGGTGTGGTTTTTTCGCCGTCACACTTTGCAACTACTTTTACACCGTGACTTTCAAATGGCATCCTTGCGCCATAATCCACTGTACCGTCCTTGTCCGCGTCCTTGTCCGGAAGATATGAGTCATTACCCACGAAAACTAACTGAGGATAAATTGTATCACCCTTCTTAAACATATCCGGCTTAAACTTCACTAAGAAATAGTAGTTGTTTTTGTCCGAAAACCACAGTTGATGGTAGGTGTCCTTTGATGTTTCTTCGCCCATTTTTGTTTCAAAAGATGCATCTGAGCACTGACGCATAGTAAAAGGAATCTGTACTCCCGAAATCGTAAAGTACACACCCATTGATACGGTTTTGTTAGTTTCTGCACTAAGTTCAACATGGAAGGTCATATATCCACCGTCATATGTATAGGTGTTTACATTTCCGTTTTCATCCTCTCCTATATCATACACCAAATCCCTAAAACCGCTTATATCCTCTTGTAGACACTTTTCCCTTGTGGGAGGGTCGACATCAATAGGAATAACTTTTACATCTTTTGGGTCAACTCTTTCAATTTCCTCAGTTACTGGTTCTGTTTTATTCCCCTCAGTAGTTGTTTCTGTTACAGTAGTTTCAGTAGTAGTCACTGTGGGCATAGTAACCTTGGTGTTATCTCCTCCACTGACACAGCCGGAAAAAACACATAAAGCCATAGTTGAAAGTAGTATTACAGAAAGTATTTTTTTCATTTTATCCTCCTATATAAAATAACAACCTTTCATGTTACATCAACTTTCTGAAATGTTGTTATTCAACGCATCGACTAATTATGTTATCTAAAAAATATCTAAAAAAATTAATATGCCGATACATTAACATTAAATGTTCCACCGCCATATGTTTTCTTACTTGTTACAACGCCAATTAATTTACACTTACCTTCACGTGCAACACTCACATATGACCAACAATAATAATTTGTACCTGTTACAGTACTTGACTTAGAATCCAATGGAAAACCGGCATCAGCCGTTACCTTACAAGTAATGTTTCCACTTCCTTTATACGTTTCGTCACTTCCAAGCGAGGCAAAGGGATTATTAACAAAAATTGATTCTAAGTTAGTTCGTTTTTCTGTATATGCAAAAACAGTATAACCTCGAACAGTTCCAGAAGAATTCTTTTGAGTAACTGAAGAAGCATCTGTCATATAGTATTTTCCACTAGCCTTATTATACAAGGATGCATACGAAAATTTAGATTGTGGACTAGTGTAGTTCGTTCCATCTTTCATAAAATAAGTAGTTTTACTATACGTCTTGTCACTTGCATTTGGGCCTGTAGAACCTGCTGCAAAAGCACTAATAGGAATCATCATTAATACCCCTGCAACAAGAGCAGAAATAGACTTACATACTTTTTTAGTTTTGATTTTCATTTTCATACCTCATTTCATTATTTTTTGCAATTTGTTGCAACAATCACAAAACTACAATAAATTGAACAATGTTACTATAATTCAATTATCTTGTGATTAAATCATATCACTATTGACAAGGCTTGTCAACAATATTTTGAAATTTAAAATATTGAAATTACAATATTTTTATGTATAATAGAATTGTTGGTAAATCATAATTTTGGAAGGTGTTTTATGGGTACTAAAAATAATTTTTTCAGCGGAATAACAGAAATTCTTATTCTGGCAATTTTGAATGACCATGATAGCTACGCCTATGAGATTGTTAAGTACATTAAGGAATTTTCCGACGGGTACCTTGCGATTTCTCAAAACACCATTTATGCTGTTACCTACAAGCTTGAAAATGAGGGTAAAATCACCCAATATTCTAAACTTGTGGGCAAGCGGAGAACAAGAATTTATTATCATCTTGAATCAAACGGACGGGATTATTACGCCCAACTACTAAACAACTTTCGTGACGCTTACAGTGGTGTAGAAAAAATACTTTCAACATTAAAGGAAAACACGGAGGATAAGGACAATGAATAAACTGTGTAAGGAGTACATCAAAGAAGTAAAGGCTATGTTCCCTGTTAAAGGAAAGAAAGAACGCAAGTACATAAAACAACTGAGCAAGGGTGTAGAGGATTACTGCGAAGAATCCAATGCAACAACAAAGGAAGAGCTTTATGAAAACTACGGAAATCCGGTTGATGTAGTAGCCGAATATTTTTCGGCAATCGGTGCACCTTATGTTATTAAAAAAATTAGAATCAGCAAATATATTAAGGCATTAATTGCTGTAATAATTGCGGTAATTTTAGTTCTTTCCACTGTATATGGTGTTGTATTATGGGAAGAACATAAAATGATTATGAGACAAGAAGTTGTTATCGTTGAAGAAGTAATTGAATAAAGGAGTAAAAACTATTAAGAAAACAATAACTATTACATTAATTATTGCACTTATTAGTTGTATATTTTTGAGTATTCCTGTAAGTGCCACAACCACCGATTATACAGAAAGAACCATTGAATATTTAGATAATGGTGATTATATTGAAACAATAATTACTGATGATACTTTAGATTCAGGTATTTCTTTATACACCACGAATACAATTACAAAAACAAAAACAAAATATTATAAAAACAGCAGTGGTACTGTACTCTGGTTCGTTTCAATTAAGGCTACATTTTCATACAATGGCAGTACATCGACCTGTACAAGCTGTTCCCATAGTACGACAGCCCCAGCCGCTAGTTGGTCTATAAAAAGTGCATCACACAGCAAATCGGGCAACACTGCAACAGCAAAAGCAACAGCTACCCATACAGTATCTGGAGAAGCAACAAATTATTCAATGTCAGTTACAATAAAGTGCAGTGCAACAGGAGTAGTGTCATAACCTTAAGTTAATTGGAATTATTTTAAACAGTAAACTACTTTTCTCACCGTTGTTTCTATATCTTTGCTTGGTTGTAATTAGTTTAGCATTTTTTAAATCTTTGATAGCCCTTCTTACTGTGGCAGGCGACAGCTTTATGTCGCCTGCTATTGTTTTTACAGAGGGCCAGCATTCACCGTTTTTGTTGGCTCGGTCGTGGAGGTAGGTATAGACTGCTACGGCTCGGTGAGGCAAGTCCATTTGATAGAGAAAAGTTAATCTACTCATTACTGTTATCCTCCTGTGGTGGTCTTTCGGTTCTGATTGGTGCTGTTTTCTTTTTAGTGTTTTCATTCTCTGTTGACTTTTCCTGCGGAGCTGATTCTTCCACTTTCGGTGAGGTCTTTAGATTTTCATTTTTCTTATTTTTCTCACCGTTTGCTTCATCAAATCCCGAATCAGTCACAGGCTGTTCAAGATATTTAGGACAGTATTTTTGGATTATGTTGTTGAACAACTCAGAACGGTTGGCATAGTGAACTTCACGGTTGCCGTTTTCCATGACCTCATACTTTTCCTCAAACTTAATACCCCATTTGAAAAACAATTTCAGCTTGACTTTCATCGGATAAAAGCCTGTTTTCATAACAACAAATGTGCCTTTTGGAAGTGACTTCAACTCATCGGGTGTCATCAATGGTCTTTCTATCATCTGCAATGACTGTGACGGATCATTCTTACTCCTGCTGACAGAGCCTGACATAACAGTTCTTGAACCAAGTGCTTTTGATAGGACTTCTGCACTTATGCTGTTAGGAGCAAATCCACCGAAGATAGTCAGCTGTGTGTTGTCTATGATAACATCAGCACCCTCTTTGCCGTAATTCTTCTCCAACTGTGCAAAGGATTGAATGATTGGCACTATCTGCAACCGCCTTGAACGGGAGGCAGAGAACATCATCTCTGCCGAATCAATCTTCGGCAAGGTTCCAAATTCATCGCAGAAGAATACACAACGATTCTTCAGTACACCGCCGTTTTCATCTGCGACTGACAATATCTCACGGTAGAGCTGTTGAATAATCAGCGAAACCATAAAGAAAGTGTTGGGGTTTTCTTCGGGCATTACAATGAAGATAGCACAATTTTGATTGCAGAATTTTTCAGCGTCAATCTCCGTATCAAAACACAAAAGCTGTTCAAGTTCGGAGTCCAGAAAAGCATTCAGCCTTGAAAGTGCCGTACTCATAACACTTGACATACTCTGTTCGGCTGTGTTCAGTGCGGCTCCTGCAAACCATTTTGCCTTGTGGTCGTCGGGAAGATAGTCCATTAAAAGCTGAAACTGATTTTTGCCTTTCCTGTTAGTCGGTGCAAGTAACTCCTGAATGATTTTGAATACCGAAACAATATGCCTTTCTTCGGGTTCGCAGAATTCCGAAACAAGCAGAATCGTTGCTGTTAAAAGTCCCTCTGCCGCATCATAAAAGTAAGCGTTCTGTCCGAATGAAGCCGAGTCCATACCTGAAAGAATAATCGTTTTTGAAATGATTTTTGCGTATTTTTCGGCTCTTGCCTTGTAAACAAGCTGTTCAGGTTCGGCTTTGTATAAGTCCATATATTTGTTCACGAGATGCAGAAGATTATTTCCGTGCGAGCGTGTAGGATTACGCAAATCTATAACAGAAATTTTGTAGCCGTAATACTTTTCTGCGATTGTTCCATAGTTTCGAACAATGTCGCCTTTCGTGTCGGTTGATAAAAATGACATACCCGTTGCACAGGCATATTCAATACACGGATAAAGCCAATAGGCAGTCTTACCGACACCCGCCGCACCAATCATCAGAGCGTGAACATCTCCTGTATCAACCATTGCCGTTGTACCATTTTTTCTATTCTTGCAACCAACAACTATACCTTGCTCCGTTGGTCTGCTATCGGGATTTGTACGCCATTCATCGGGTTTGAAATCAATTTCCTTGTAGGTTCTCTTTATCTCTTTTTTAGTTGCCCAACGAGCCGTTCCGTATTGCCCTTGTCCAACTGTTTTGTTCTTTATTCGATTTAGTGAATAGTGATTTCCGACCGTTGAAATTATTATGAACAGGGCAAACATTAAACCTGCAACAATAATCAGAGTTATAACACCTGACGGCATATTTCTTCAGTCCTTTCATTTTTCAAAATATCTTCGTTCCAGTCTTTATGAATTGGAACAAGAATTTCGTTTTGGATATTCATTGAATTTAATTTATCGGCTATGCGTTTGTTTGCTATCTGTCCTGCTTCATCATTATCAAAGCATAGAAGCACATTTTTGATGTTCGGATTGTCTTTAAGACATTGAAAAAGCACCCTGTCCGAAACGGAACAGGATGCCGCATAGCTGTGTTCTTGCCAATTTTTCTTATGCATACTTATGAACGATAACATATCAATCGGAGCTTCAAACAGATAAATTCTGTCACTTGTACCGCTAAAGTGGAAGCTGAATTCAGGTTGACTGCCTGCGACATTTCCCTTGTACGAATTACTTGTCACCGTTCCTCTTTTGTGTGCATGGCGAGGTTTGCCGCTTGAATCGTAACCTACAAATACCGCATTGTGATAATCCGCAGATTCATAAATCATTTTCCTACGCACAAATTCATAAATCACATCTTTGTCAATGCCACGAGTCAACAGCAGATAAGAAAAAACTCTGCTCATTCTGTCATTCCTCGGTGGTAATTCAAAGTGTTTGTGACTTTTTTCTATGGACGGTGAGGTTATGATTTGACCGACACCGTAATTCAAAAGCATTTCCACCGCTTCGGCATAATCCTTGTTGTAAAATCTGCGGACAAAATCAACCGCATCACCGCCTTTCTGTTCGTACTGATGATACCAGAGGTGACCTCTGATTGTAACCTTTTGCGAGCCGTCAAACCATTCGTACTCCGAGCCTGATTTCTTGACTTTCTCACCTTGATTGATTAAAAAATTAGCAAGATCTGTTCGCCGTGCTTGTTCTCGCTGTTCTTTTGTAAAATGAATGTAGGTTGATATTTTAATCACTTCCTTGAGTATAATATATTTTTTCTTTCTGCTGTAATATCTTATAGTGGGTAGTTCTTGTCTTATCACCGTGACAGGAGGCACCTATCAGCATTTGGGTGCAATTCTTCCTTGGTGGCAGGCTGATTTTTTAATAGACAACTTTCTTTTTATGTGGTATTATAATATCCAAAAGACTAATTGATAAATCGGAATTTATAGGAGAATAGTCAATGATATCATTTAGAGATTATGAATATTTTAAAGAAGAAATTGAATTAGCACTTATCCAAAATGCTTGCGTAGAAATTGAATTATATTCAATAATTGCAAGTATAATCAGAGAGTCAAAAAACCCATGCAAATTGTCGGTACGAGATGTATCTAACAGAAGGAAAAGTGATATATCAATAAGATATTATGGTGAAGCAGGTTTTCCAGACTTCGTAGTACTTTCACGAGAAAAAGATTCTAATGCCGAGAAATACGGATGCATTGAAGCGAAAATGCCGACAAAATCATTAGATGCAAATGACGAACAATTAAAAGGGCATATCAATTCTTTTGGAAAAGTAATATACACCAACGGAATTCACTGGAAGTTTTTTGATAATAGTAAAAAGAACGAGCCTTTTGACATAATTCTTGGTTATATGCAAGGGAGTGAGATTGTTTGGTATTCCCAAGAAAATTGGGATGAATTATTGAACAAGATTGATAATATTAAATGGGATTAACAATTTGATAAATTCCAGTTTATCAAACTTACATTTTCAGCCCCTGAGCTTGCTTCTTATCCTGAATCTTCTGCTGTAACTTTTTATCCGTCCTTTGTGCTTTCTGTTTTTCTTCAAAGCGGAGTTGATTTTGAATTATATTGCAGAGATAGCGCAAAAGATAAAGAGAAGAAACTGCAACACTGTTGTGGTTGGTTTTAATTGAATAATGAGGATACAAGGCACCTCTGCCTGAATCAAAGACTGATTCGGCAGAGGTGTTTTCTTCATATTCAAATGGATTTGAAACAGATTCTTCGTCTGTATTCTCACTTTCCTCAATCTCATCTTCGGTGAGATTTAATTTCAACGCTTCCTTGATTACTGCATTCTTGATTGACTTGAATTCCTTGTTTTGGGCAAGAGGAATCCTGTCAGGAATTTCATCCGTGTAGGTGCGGATTGTGTTTTCTTTTTGCTCATACCAAAGGTCATACAGTTTTTTTAATTCTGTCATCACTTGCAAGCTCTTCAACAATAGAATCCACAATTGCTTTTACATCAGGCTTGAGATAACCATACACCTTCTTGCCACTTGTTTTTGAAAGCCTGTCAGCAAGTTCTAACAGCTTATGCTGAATTGATGCGCTGATATATATTTCCGAGTTTATTTTTGACACCAAATCCTCTACAATGTCATGAGCCTCGGCACGGAGCTTATCCCTGTGTTCGGTTTGCCTTTCATATATGCACAATAAATCTTGCTGAAAAATATCTCTTGCAAATGATGAACGCAGATTTTCAACTCCCTTTTGCGTGAGATAGCCTTCGTTCTCTACAGTTGAATATGCAATCAAATGCACATGAGGGTGGTGCGATTCATTATGAAATGCCGCATACCAATGAAGATTTTCCATTGGTATTTTCAGATTTTTAGCCAGTGCTTCGGTCTGTGTGCGGAACATATCTCGCCAGCGAGTTCCTGTATTGAAGCCAAGCCGTTCCGCATCTTCTCTGCGAATAGAAATTATCGCAGTCCAGATATTTCCCTTGTGCCTGTCAAGTTCTTCCGTTACCTTTGATAACTGAACCTGCACACCGTCATCGGTAAACAGTCCGTGCGAGCCGAATCTCTCGGCACGAGGACGGGTTGCAATGTAATAAGCATATGCTTTTCTGCCCGAGATTTCATAAGCATAATCTTCCATAACTCTTGAGATAAAATCAGATGCCGAGCCTTGATTTTGCTTTTCAAGGTAATCAGCGTACTCAAACATATCCTTGCTGTCGGGAAAATCTTTTAAGATTTTTTCAATAAGATTCTTCTGCTTTGCCGTTGCAGGAGCAAATTTTTTAGTGTCATCAATCTTTTCTACGCCCTCACGGGTAGCAATATATTTTGCATAACCGCCTGCACTGACTTTTCGATTCGGCTTGAGATATTTAAACTTTGTAACTAACTTTGCCACAAATAATTATCCTTTCTGCCAATCGTATGCATCATCAAACGAAAATGAACCATTGAGTCGTTTGACTTCCTTGACGCACTCGCCACGAAGTTTTGTAAGAGTCATCTTGTCAATGTCCTGTGACGAGGCAATAATATTCATCGTCATTGCAAGCTCGACGGCTAATTTAAAAATCAGCCTGCTCATTCGGTTATCGCTCTCGGCAACGATAGACTTCAATGTAGAGGTAACCACATTGGGAAGATACTGACTGTTGTCGTTTGAGGAAAGATATCCGATATAGAAAATGACTGCCTTCTCAATAAATTCACTTCGACTGGAGCAGTTATCTTCCTTGTAGATATTCTGAACCATATCGAGTGTTGATTCCTTTATCCAGAGTGCAAACTTCCGCTTTACTTCTTTTCTGTTATCCGTTTCATTCAAGTGCAAAACCTCCTTTTTGTTACAACCCACAGTTGCAACTCCTTGAATTTTGGCATTTTATTCGGCAATTCGGGCAGTTAAACCCACAAGTATAACCCCAAGGCTGAAAATTAACCCCTATGGGTTTTTGAGGCTGAAAAGTGCGAAAAACCGCATGGCAGTCGGCGTTGCCGTCTGCTGTGAACCGACACGAGGGAGCGACTGCAACCCCGTGTCTTTCTCCTGCTTAAAATTCCACCCTTGAAAAACTGCCCGAATTGCCCTAACTTTGATTTTTCACACCTTGCCACAAACCGCCCTGTTTCGATTTTTCTTTGATTTCGGGTACTTTCCCGACTTCTTCATTAAAAGCCGACACAGGGCGAATATGGCGAAAACACTGCCGTAATTCTTTACTTAATCACTTTACCGTTTATCACTTCAAAATTGCACTCGGTATATGACAGTCCGTACTCATTGACTTCACGGTTCAGAATATCGAACATCGATTGCTCAATACTGCGAGGAGATAACCTGATTTCGTCCGATAGCGTATCGTAGCAAATCCATTCCTCGCTCTCGGGTGTGTCCTTTACAAGAACATCAAGGGCTATCTGTGGTTCTTCATCAATGAAATAAATTACTGCATTGATTTTTACGCAACCAACTATGAGAGTTGCCACTATTCTTTCTTCATAACCTGCTTTGCCATATAACTTTTTCTTAACTTCACCGGCTGACATATACCTTTTGAAACAGTACCCCTTGCCTAAATCTTTCTTAAGCTGTTTTCTCAAATTCATAAGGTCATATCACCGAACCCCTCGTCTTCGTCATCACATAAATCAAATGACTCTGGTTGTTCTTCCGGGTGCTGTTCATAATATTTGTCAGCACTATCATTGACAGCCTTGTTCAGAACATTAATATCAAGTCCACAATCCATATATCCCTGTGCGACCGTATCATAGTAACCCTCTGAGGGCAGTCCGAAGTTCTGTTTTAAATTCATAATGTAAACCATTCCTTGAACATCTCTGCCACCTACATTTACACTAATGTCTTTCTTGAAATATGAGTTAGGGTAACCCTCGTATCTGTCAAGCATAAGTTCATCAAAGGGTGTTATATTCCAAAGGGCAACAGGAACACTTGAACCTTGTTTTGGTGCTATGGTAGCAAAGGAACAATTCGGTCGTCCCTTAAACTGCAACTCATAATTATCAATCATCCCTGTTGCAATTAGTTTTGCAGTTGGGCAACGAAAACTCATCTGTTCAAGATTCAGATTACTGCCATAGGCAACATATATCTTACTCATAATAATTTCTCCTCTCCTTTACATTGACATAGAAAAATCCGAACCATCTTCCTGCTGTTCAGCAGTTTCCGGTTCGGATTCTATTTCAACATTGTTTTCCATTGTTTCAATATATCTTCTTTGTTCTAACCTCTCCTTTTGCTTTTCAGCCTGTGCAGGGTCTTTCCAAGCAATATTGCCATCAAGATTTTTCAGGAGATGGGTTCTTGCTGTTTTGAATTCATCACCTATCATACCTAACCTTAACAGCCAAGTTCTGAAAGTGTATTTTTCATTACTGGAATGAGTTTTGTTACGCATAGCCCTCTTTTGTATTAGTGCTTGGTGGCTGATTGCAAGTGACAGTTGAACATACGCCTTTACCTTTCCTGCGTGTAGGGTAGAATTGAAAAGACGAAACTCAATTGTTCCCTTGCTGAAAACAGAATGAAGGTTAAGACCGTGATACCTTGTATCATCATAATGTCGCCAGCTACCATCTTCTCCGTCATACCACATATCCTTAATCTGTTCCATTGTAAGTGGCGGTCGTTTGTTCACCTCATCAAGAAATCTTGTGTCAGCTTTTTCACAGTAGTGTTCCCGGCGAACATTAACATTAAGTGCCTTGTATAATAAATCTTCCTTTGACGCCATAATGTTTACGATATTGCGAAGCGTTTTCGGGGTATGCGGAGCCGCATTAATATGACAATGCAGACCACAGCTCGAGTTGACTCTTGCTCCTGCATTTCGTAACGCTCTAACAAGTTCCTGCAAGGTTTCAATATCTTTATACTGACAGATTGGAGAAACAAATTCTACGGAATAAAGCTGACTTGCTCTTTCACCCTGTCGGTTAGTACACTCAATACTTGAGTCACGCATTATTTTCCAGTTTCTGTCCTCAGGATCCTTTACAGTATATGAATCATAACCTCCACCAATATGAGTTGCACTTGTATGAAAATAACCGGCTATCACCTTTGCTGCAGTAGCTCTGGTAATGCCGGTCATTTCTATTTCTATTCCGAAGTTTTGATTTTTCAAGTTACCACCTTGGTATTTTCTTCCTGCGGCTTTGACTTTTTAGGCTTGGGTGTTTTTACCTGTGAACCTTTCATATCAATAAACTCTCTGACATTTGCAGGAACATATTTTGCGTACAGAGCGTCCACAGATTTTTCAAGCTCTTCCTTGAAATCCAAATCACGCTGTGACATATACAGCCTGATTGCATTCAGCTTTTCATCGTCATACATAATGCTGATACTTGATTTTTTCAATTCAATCACTCCTCACTTTTTGTTTTTATCAATATATTTGATGTTTGGAATCTTAAGCCACTTTGTCCAGCCTCGTCCTTTCAGCTGAGTTTTGACAACTCCGTAGGCTGTGCCTTGTGCTTCGATGACTTCACCATTTCCGATATACACTCCGATATGTCCGTTCATCCAGACTGCAAGTCCGGGTGTGTCGGGCATAGTTGAAATGTCACCTGATTCTTTTGTGTAGTTCCATATTGATGTTGTATTGCAGTCTTGGAAGTTGTTGGATCCTGCTGTGATTTCACCGGTATCCGGGTTGTACCACATATATGACTTGATTAAACCAATGCAGTCGGTTACTCTCTTGCCAATCCACTTTTCACCAACCTTACGCATTGGTCCGCCTGCCTCGGTTTCCCCGGGATATTTCTTTGCCATTTCATCGAGGTAGGTTGTAGTACACACCTGACCATATGCACCCCAAACATATCCCCAACCATTACTTTCTGCGTTCTTGCACCACTCCACAAGGTCAAGGTTGTTTTTAGTTGTCTTGTCGGTAAAGTCAGAAGTATCAATCTTAGTTCCTTTAATTGAAGTCATAATTTTAGTAAACTCTTCTGACTTTATATCTACACCAAATTCAGAATTGATTTTTTCAATCAGTTCCTGATTTGATATATCTTTCTTAAAGCACTTTACAAACTTATCAATAAAATCTTTATCGTGCCTATCGGAAAAGTAAAAGATATATATGACCTCTGCCTGTTTGTTGTACTTGGACAGTTTCTTGTCCTTTAACTCTTCCTCAATCTTTTCCATGGTCTTATTGATATTTTCAAGATCTTCTTTATGTTCAACCATAAGTTGGGTCTGAATACTTTGGTTAAGGGATGCTGTATCAAACTCAATGTCACCATTAAAAAATGACACCACAACAATAATCGGCAGTGCAAGAATCAGAACAATTCCGATTACTACACCACCGACTGTTTTTATGACTTTTGGATTTGTAAACAGGGCAACTGCTATTTTCTTTAGTGCTGCACCTACTGTTATTGACATTGTATCACCTGCTTTCGGATAAAATAAAAAGCCAACTGATTAGTAACTCAGCTAGCTTTTAAAGTTATTTATATTTATAAGCGTTATAAAAGGAAAATAATGTTGCTATCATCTATTGTATTTACATTTTGTTCCTAATAGAATCAAGTTGCCTTACAATATTTACTAATGCATTTTCACTTTCTGTTAAATTGTGATTTTTATTATCCGTATAACCCATCATATGTGCATATTGAGTTACAAGCATATACTTCTCTTCAAATTCACGTTTTTCCTTTTCAAATGATGAATATGAAATAATAACTTCATAATTTTGTTCACATGTATGTTCCCATTCTTCTAATACTATAAATTGAATAGATTGATTAGGTGCAAGCATACAACCATCAAGTTTAATTTCTTTATCATCATCTCTTACTAATTCTAAAGTTGGCAACACAGAAAAGCTATTAATTATTGCTCCAGTTTTACCATAGTTTTTTATTTTTAAATAAAAACATCTATCACGTGGATCTTTCACCAAATTTGCAATGATATATGGTCTACTCTCTTCTAATCTTGCAGTTTTCATTTCATTTATAGATTTTCTATTCATTATTACAATAATAACTGTAGCAACGACATATACAAATGTCAGAACACACATTATAAATCCTTGATTTTGATTCATCCAAGTAATCATTTTTTACCTCCAAAATGTCTTTTGTTTTCATATAGAAGAAGGTTATCAATATCTCTAGGGGAACACCTTTCTCCATATTTCTCGAAAATATACTCCCTTAGTTTCATTGCCCTCATGCAAAAATCCACATATACTTCATCTCCCTCTAATAATGTTTCTTTTCTCTCTTTATGGACAAATCTAGTTATACTTCCGACAGCACGACTATCATATATAAAAAAGTGATTTGGCAGATGAAAATGTAAATATTTTGATGCAAAAGAATGTTTTTCTATTTTTGTGATTTCAGCAATTTGATTAACTAAGAATTTGTGTACATTTAAAATCTCTTGTAAATTATCAAGAGAAACTTCTGTAGTAGATTTTAGATATTCTAATTTATCATCTAATTCAACACCAAATTGCAGAAAATGAGGTGCAACAACATACAAATAAAAATCATCAGATGACACTGATTTTTCTTTTATTCTTTCAATGGCTGCCGCATAACTTCTTCCAATTAACCATATCTTACCTATAATCACATCCTCGTTTGTATGGCTAGGATTTTTCAAACACATATCATATAGAATTTGGTTACCAAAACTCCAATAATCATAGTTTTGTGTTCTAAAGCTTTCATAAACACTATTTGTATATGCTTCTAAAATTTTCATATAAATCACCATAACAATTATAGCATTAATAAAAACTTTTGTAAATCATCTACCTCCCGCACTCCCAAACAATTCCGCCTTATATTCCGGTGCCTTAACCATAAGGAGAAATCTCTCATTACCGCAACGGTAGAAACAAGTACCTCTTTCGGAAAATCTAATCAGTCCATACTCGTTTGGTTCAAGCATAAGTGCATCCTGAAAATCCTTTGGATTGATGTTTCCGAGATAGAAAAGATATACATGGGTTGGGATTGAGAACAGCGGTTTTGTAAATTCTTTAATTTTGGGAAGCAGGAAGTCCTCAATGTTCTGACTGGCTATGATGACAGCAGAGTCCTTTTTGCGTACTCGTTTCATAGCGTTACGAATATACTCTATTGCTGTCATATTGGTAAGGAACAAATACAGTTCATCAATACTTGCAACTGTGTTACCTTCGCCTAACAGCTTGTTACTCATATATGAGAGAATATTAAAAAGCATTGCATCTTTGAGCCTTTTGTTTGTGTCCAGCAAACCTTTAACACCAAAGCATAACAGCTTGTCATCTGTGATGTTACTGTAGCCGTTGAAATACTGTGACTCTGAACCTACACACATGCTGTGGATTGCAAGGCAGATTTCTCGGAGGATTTCCTTCGTGTAGAGGCTGTTGCTGTCCTCTTTGAAATTCTCGTATTCCTCTGTGCATACCACATAGAAGTCAGACATAATAGGATAATCGGTAGGTCTTAGTCGGGTGTAATCTGTATTGTCATTGATACCAAACTTTGTGTACAGTTTTGTCAGCAAAATCTCAATAGTGTCAAGCTGTTCATCCGTAAAGTCTTTGTATGCTCTGAAGAAGTCTTTGAGAAATGCAATGTGCTGTGATAGTTTAGTGTTTTTCGTAAATGCTATAGGACAACTTGAAGTTTCATCCGTATTGTCATTTAATTCATCTATATCAGAGCTATCTTCTGTATTTCCCCAAGACTTTGGTTCAAGGGGATTGATAGTGTGTCTGCCATCCAAAAAATCAATATAACAGCCACCAAGATTTCTTACTAAATCTTCATATTCCGCTTCAGGGTCAAGGCAAATAAGTGACTTGCCACTTTCACGAATGTTGGTTAATAATAGTTTTAAGAGGTATGACTTACCCTGTCCGGAGTTGCCGAGTATAAGGACATTACTGTTGGTCTTGTCATCTGTTCTGGCATCAAAATCCACAAGAATGTTTGTGCCATACTTATCCCTGCCGATATACAGTCCCTTTGCATCTGTCTTGCCTGAGTAGTTAAAGGGAAACAGATTGGCAACAGAGCTTGCCGGAAGTACCCTTTCAAACAATGAACCGAACTGATTATTTCCAACCGGTGTTACTGACAGGAAACCCTCCTGCCGGCGAAGTGTAAGTCTGTCAAACTGAATCTTAGAGCGGGTGAGTTCCATTGAGATTTCTGTCTGTAAATCTCTTAACCTTTGCTTTGAGTTGGCTGTTAATTCAATATATACGGCACAATGTAGAAGTGGCTCTTTGTTTCTTCTGAGGTTTACCATTAGAGCTGTTACATCCTGAAGATTACCCTCAGCTTCAATGGTTTCGTTCACATTGTTCCCTGTGCTTTGGAGTTTGTTCTTTCGGGTTGCATTCTGAACGATTTTTCTCTGTTCAACTGAGGATACAAGTCGGTTGTAGATGTGAAGAGTTACACCATTTCTGTCACCGATTTGTGAAAGAATTGCCTGTTCTTCTGTTGACGGCGGATATTCCTTAACTGCCCAAATACTTCTGTAACTGTCACCTACATAGTAAAAATCACTTTTGAACTTTATTGTTGGCGGAAGGATCATATCAAAGAAATCTTTTGTGTTGATTTCTTCCTGCTGTTCCTGTGTTAAAACTTTAGGTTTGCGTTTAAATAGTTTCATTTTTTGCCTCCTAAATTTTCATAAGCTATAACAAGCAATCTTTCATCTTCACTTGCATTTGTACAGGTGGAAAGGGTTAGGAGCTTGTGGCTCATACTTGGTTTTATGCCGGTATTGTATATTGAATGTTCATTTGCGTATGCCACCCTCTTACAGAACTTTTCAGCAGATTCAGCAGACACAAACTTGTACCAATCATCGTCAACTGTTGTTTTCATAACAGAAAAAACAGTATATTCTTTCGTGCCATTCCTTGTTTCAAAGGTTATGGTTTTGTGTAAATCTCTGTAGCTCTTACGAGTGTAATTCATAAGTGTTCCGAACATACTGCCGTCATTCATATGGTGTCCGTAGATAATCATATTCGCACTTTCAAGTGAACAACGATAATCAAGGAAAGGTGTTCCGCTTAGACTGTAGTTACCATTGAAATCTCTGTTTAAATATTTTTGATGGTCTGTGGTGCTTTGCATTACCGGATATGAAATACCAGTATCATTCACAGTTAGCCAACCTATACATTCATTGTTTTTCTTTTCAAGTGATGATACATTGTGTCCTGTTGTATATGATGTATTTTCATAAGTATCACTATTTTTACTGTTAGTAACACCATTAGCATTTTCTACTTTTGGCACAGTAACTGACACCTGCTGTTCAAGTTTTCTAAAATTATCTTTGGCACTTCCAGTCATATCATTGTGCCAAATAGAAATAACACAGGCTGATACTATGACAGCAAAAATACCGATAATTATGCTAAACTGCACCTTGTCCTTAAGCTTCATCTTTTGTTTCTTCATCTTCATTCTCCTTCATATACTGCAATCCGTCATAGTCGGGGATGTTTTCACCGTTTGAACAGATTAAGGGTTGCCGATACCCAATTTAACTCAAAGATTTCTGCACCCATTTCATTCATTGCTGTAAAGAAAGAGGCAACCGCATTATAAATCTGTGTATATATCCATTGCAGTAATGTGTCAAATATGGCATTGGAAATCTTTTCTCCAAGTGTATCCCAAGCTGAACCTATGGCGTCACCAATACCGCCAACAAAGTCGCCTATCCAGTCAAACATTTAATCACCCCAATACTGTCCAGATATATAGCGGTGCTGTTAATGTAAACACAAGACAGCCGAACAGAATTGCAGGGGCGGTAAATTCAAACTGACCGTGTTTTCGATAGTCAAAGTATGCTGTGCCCAGTTTTACGAAAAAAAGGATTGCAAGAATCATATCCACAACAGGAAAAACAACATTGTTTACCACATTCTTAATCTGCGTCTGTGCTTTAGTCCAAGTGGACTGAATTGCAGTACTGACATCTCCTGCCGCAAAGACAGGTATAGTTGAAACACCAATCATAACTGCAACAAGCAAACACATTATTACAATTTTAAAAATACGTTTCTTTTCAGCACTCATATTTATCTACCTCCGAATTTGAAATATATTTTATTTTCATATTAATCATCTTGGCAAAGTGTATTTCCTCTTTCATTCCTTTTGTGATTGTATCGCCAAACACCCATAATTCATCACATTTAAAGAGTAATTCTCTGTCGGCTCTCATTCCAAGTTCTCGCTCAAAAGGGATGTCGTCACATAAGATTCCGCATAAATATGAGGTATGACAGGAGCCATACCTCTTTTAAATGCATATTTTCCATAAAGCTTTGCTTTTCTGATGTTATCCTTAATATTACCCGAAAGCGGGGAACAGATATAGGCTGTTTTCATTAGTCATCATCCTCGTCTTTTTTGCCTCTGAGTTTAATAACAACCGCTGAAATGACACCACCGAGAATTACTGCAAAAATACCTATTAGGAAACCGTGATTTGAGTCCCCTGTCTTTGGCTTTTCCTGTTTTTCTGCCTTATTGGTCATTTCAGCCTTTACAATCTGACCGTCCTTTGAAATTTCAAAGGAATGTGGAGTTGTGTCAATGATATATCCGTCTGGTGCGTCAAATTCTTCGTAGGTGTATTTGCCATATGTTAAGGTGAATTTTGCCAAACCTTTTTTGTTGGTGTAACCCTCAACAACTGTCTTGCCGTTTTCGTCCTTGATTCTGAAACCTGCATCCGGCAGAAGTTCTCCACTGCTGATATCTTTCTTTGTAATTTCAAGACTACCTGTGATTTTCCTGTTGGCAAAGCCTACACCGACTTTGTTTTCAATTACTACTGTTTCACTGTTTTTTGTAATTTCAAAGTAATAATGTTCTGTGTCACGAACAAAGCCGATTGGTGCAGTTTTCTCATAAAGGAAGTATCCACCGTAGGTAAGGTTAGCAAGTTCATAGACACCCTTTTTAACCTCTTTCATTTCCCCACAAACCTTGTCAGCTTTGTCAAACTCCTTGTTGCCGTTACTATCTCTGTACACTACAAATGTTGCCCCAGAGAGTTTATTCTTTGGGTGTTCCTCGTCCACCTTGGTTGTAGCAACCTTGCCGTAGAGAAGTTTGTTGATGATGTTTTCTCCGCCATTGATGTTAATGACTTGTTTTGAGGTATGAGGGTCAGTATATTCAAATGAAAATTCATACTTTGTGTCATCAAGTACATAGTGGCTGTCAGTAGTGTATTCCTGAACATAGTAATTTCCGAATGGTAAATCATTAGTAAATGTAGCGGTGCCATCTTCTTTACAGTTGATAATTTCAACAAGTCCATCATTCGGGATAGCAGTTCCGTCACTTGCTTTGATTTCATCCTTTGCATAGAGGGCAAAGCTGACATTAAGAATTTCCTTGTTGTCTGCTTTGTATTCTTCTGTTTCTTCAAGGATTTTCTTAAGATTTACTTCTGCCTTTTGTCTTTCGTTGTTGATAGAGATATCCGCATTTGTTACGGCTACTTCCTGACCTGAATATGTGATTTCAACAGTTGTTGGTTCTGTACTTAGAACATATCCGTCAAGGGTTTGTGTTTCAACAAGTCTGTACTTGCCAAGGTATAATTCTTTGCTTTTGGCTGTTCCGTTCTCACCTGTGGTGATTGTATCAACAAGTGTGTCTTTAACAACTCTTATTGTTCCGTCAGGCATTGTAATATCCTCGTCTGCATAGATTTCAAACACTGCACCCTCAAGGTTTGATTTTTCATAAACAGGCTGATATACATTATCGGTGTTTGATACCGTTTTAAATATTTCACCTGTCTTTGTGACTGTGATTGTACCCATCTGAACCTTGTCTTTTTTCTCTGCTTTAACAACGGTAATACCCTCTTCGGAAGTTGTGTTTTCCTGTGTCAAATCAAAATATACAGGTGTTGAATCTAAAACATATCCGTAAGGAGCCTGAACCTCAACGACTGAATAGCCTTTGCCGTATGGCAGAGTTTCGGGTGTGATAAGATAACCATCTTCATTTGTATAGAAAGTATCAATCTTTGTAACAGAGGGATAGGTGTACTTCATTGTTACAAGTTCACCCTTTGGATTGTAAATCTGAAAGCCTGCGCCTGCATACGGAATCTGCTTTCCGGTTTCAGAATCAACCTTTACTATCTTTACATAGCTTTCAAGACTTGCGTTATTTATGAGGTATTTGTATGTTTTTCCGTCCTCGTTTACAAACACATCAAAATCGGCAATGAACTCCGTACCGTCCCAGCCTTTGGTTTGATGAACGGTATATGTGCCGTAGGGCAAATCCTTTGTTTCTGCAAAACCGTATTCATCACAAACAAGAGTATCTCTTTCGGATTCTTTTGCTTTCGCATAGCTTCCCGATGATTTCAAATACACTTGAAACTCTGCACCTTTTTCAGGTGTTTCAATTTTTGTACTGCCGTCATCGGTGTGCTTTATGATTGCAATTTTGCCCTTTAAAATATCCTCGGTTACACACATTGAAATGCTGTTATTTTCAAGCGTATATTTTTTTGACTCTGCACCGATATGATATTCGCTTTCATCAAGCAAATAACCTTCGCTTGGTTCAATTTCTTTCAGAGTCCAGTTATCTCCGCATACATAGTTTGAAGTTGTAAAACCGCCGTTTTTATCGGTGGTGTACTTGTCAACCAACTTGCCGTT
This sequence comes from Ruminococcus sp. LCP21S3_E8, assembly GCA_052118065.1. Lineage (GTDB taxonomy): Bacteria > Bacillota > Clostridia > Oscillospirales > Acutalibacteraceae > Ruminococcoides. Next base: position 41,690 of record JBQKHY010000018.1, read on the forward strand.
ATTGTAGATGCCGTAAACTGCTCCTGCAAGTGTTGCATCACGCTGTGCAGATTTTGTTTCAGCGTCCGTTTTGGTAACAGTCAGATTCCACTTTTTAAGAACATTACTGAAAGATACAGTTGCCGTTTTTCCACTTTCAACATTTACGGTCTTTGATTTTTGTTCGGCATACTCTGTCGGAGTATGCTCAGTAACCGTGTATTTTCCGGGGACAAGGTCGGTTAATTCAAATTCACCTTTTGAGTTTGTTTTTACAGTTTTGCTGTAATCGTCGCCTTTGACGGTAAACTCAATATTTGCAACATTGCCATCCTCGGAGGTTTTAACAAGTTTGAGATTGCCCGAGCTTGTCTTGACCTTGAAATATGCTCTTATCGGGTCTGCGTCGTTTTCAACACCTGTTATGACATCCTGCAAGCTTGCGTCACCATATGGCACAAGAACAGTTTTGCCGACATCAGGCATTGACTTTGCAGAGTTGAATGTTACTGCATCGTTGACGGTCGAAGTTGAAGTCAAGGTCAGCTTGTTGCCTGATACAGATGCGCTCACACCGCCTGTTGTCTTGAAGCTGAAATCCGAAAGAATACTATTGCTGTCAGTAAGAGTTAATGTGTACTTTCCGTCTGAATATTTCATCTCATAGGTTTCAGCCTTTGAAGCGATTGCACTTGCAAAACTTGGAACGGTTGAGTAATTGGCAAGGCTTTTTGAGATTGCATTGTAAACCGACTTAACTCCGGGATTTGCACCGCCTGCACAGATACCGTCAATGAACTTTGTATTTGTGCATTTATAGCCTTCACCTGTGGAACGGCAACCAGAAACAAATTCCCATACAATCAGCTGTGTTGCTACCCATTTCTGATCCTCTGTTCCGCTTAAGCTTTTCCCTGAACCGGGTTTGCCGTAAAGCAGGGCAAGGTTAATTGCTTTCTGTTTTGCAGAGCCTAAATTCTTCCATACGGTTGAACCGTTCTCGGTCAGCGTATTGCCTGAATAGAGAGTATGACCGGGTTCAATGCAATAGGCTTCTTTGCCGTCTGCAAAAATCTTGCAAAGCTCTTCTCTGGGAGTTCCGACCGTGTATCCGTCGCTGACTGTGGTCTGCTGGAATTTGATTGTGTTCCCGGTGCTGTCATAACAGTAATCAAAGGTGATTGTAACCTTATCACCGCTTGCCGCGCTTACGGGGAGTGAAAACATTGTTCCGAACATTACGACAACCACTAGTAAAAGTGCTGTTATTCTTGTGAATTTCTTATTTCTGATTAACTTAGTCATTATAAAAATCCTTTCATAAAAATATGGGGCAAAATTTTTCACTTACCCCGATGATGTCTTATTCTGTTTTAAATACAATCATAATTTCATCGCCTGCCCTTCATTGAAATCTTCATCTATATCATCAGACTGCTCACTGCCGTCCGTGATATTTACATATTCGCCGATAATGTTCAGCGCTTCGCAGTAACTGCCAGAACTTGTAACACGACTGCACATTTCCTTTGATTCGTAAGCCATACCGTTTTGCTTTAATGTACGGCTTGCAATTCCTAACAGATTGAATATATTGCCGTCCTGACCTATCAATGCACAGTCGGGTTTGAACTTTTCAGCTTTGCTCTGTTCATCGATAATAAAACCACCGAGCTTGTTATCTACATAATCGGAAAGCCAAGTTCCGGCAAAGGCTGTGTAGGACTGTAATCTCCACATTGCAAGTTTTGAAGTGTTAAGGTGAACATTGTTATCGAATGGAAACAGCATACATGTTAAGTTGTCATTATCAAATACATATGAATCAGTAAACTTTGTGTCATCCAGAAGTATACCGCCTTCTTTGAACATCTCATTTACGCCATCAATCCATCCCTGCGGATCACCTCCACAGCCTTGAAGGATTATACCTTCTTTGTCATTCATCTTTCTTAAATCGTTTGTTGTTATGTTTTTAATCGCCATAAATATATTATCCTTTCCAAATAAAAAACACCCACTTTTCAGTGAGTGCTGTTCTATTAACAATATACTACATATATTCTGCTGTTTTCTTTCACTATATTAAAGGTGATGTCACTTGGTAATATCCCTGAGTCTTTATAGAAGTAAGCCACATATCTTACATCACCTTTTAGTGCTTTTTTCTGCTCAGTTGTATTCTTATAATACTTGGTGTTTGTAGGTGCAAACCAACTTGCATTATTTGTATTTAATGCTTTATCGTAGTGCATACCAAGCTTTGTGCCATAGTTTCTTGCTGTTTTGATGGCTGAATTCACATTAATCTTTTTTGTCTTTTTCTTTGGTGAATTTCGGCTTGTGTGGGATTTAACTACACTATGGGTTGCTGAAGTTTTTGCCCCAACACTCCCATTTGTAACACCGTTCACCGATACTGTTGAACCTGCCATTACAAGAACGCTCATTAAGATTGCCATTTGCTTTTTCATAACTGTCACTCCTTAAAAATTTTATTTTTATTAGTGACAAGTATATATGAAAAACTAATCTTTATCCAGACCAATTACCAACAAGAATTACACCTTAAACTTTAGTGAATACTACTTAATTTCCATAATATCTTTTAACTTCCGTTTCATTTAGTGATTTTGCAAGGTAAACAAGCAGATGTTCCTTTTCACTTTCACTTAAGCAGTTCACAATGTCATACAGTGTAAATGAATCAGAACAGTCAATGGGGCAGTTCTCGTCACACATACACTCATGGCGAATTGTGATTGAACTGTCCTCGTTATCCTCAAATGAAATTAAATCATTATCATGATAATCATGTCTGAACCTCATTATCAACGGTATTGTTGTTCTTCCTCTTTTACCTAAAAACACTAACTTTTTCATTACGGTTTCTCCTCTTCTTTTTTATTTTCATTGCCACAGTCCATATTTGAAAGGGGACAGTTATTACAGTCCAAATCGCACTCAAATCCTGTGTCAATTTCTTCGTTAACATTGGTTATTATGATTGCACCATCGTGTGCATAAAACTGCATTGGCTTTGTATTTTCAACACCTGATTGTTCAAGTGCTTTAATAGGTATTTTTATGAATTTGAATAATTCACTCAAGCTACCACTCCTTCCATAATAATTTTCTTAATATCAAGCCTTTCCTGCTCATTGTCAAACAGGGACATTTGTATTGGTGACTCCCTAACTCTTTTGGTTAGATCGTAATTTGCTATGAGGATTTCGGGAAATTCCTTTCCTGCCTCATAACGCTGTACCATACTGTGCACTCTTTTGAAATCAAAAAAGGCACAATCATGATAAAGTTCTCTTACAATTTCGCAATCGTTGTACGATAGCAGAAACAGACCTTTTATGTTCATTAGGGTGTCCCTTAATCTGATATGACTGTCCATATTAAAACCACAATCATAGAAATGCTCAGTTGAAACATACGGTGGATCACAATAGAAGAAGGCTTTTTCTCTATCGTAATGTTTAATAAGCACTTCAAAATCCTGGTTTTCAATCACAGTATTTTCAAGCCGTTTTCCAACTTGCTCTATCAGTTGAAAAAGGCTCACTACTGAAAATGGCTGACAGGCAAATGACTTTCCACCGCTTGAATAGCTGTATCGCAGAAGTTTAAGAAACATTACTGCTCTGCGTAAGTCGTAGTCCTGTTTCATTTTTATATACAATTCTATGATTTCTTCTGCTTTCAAGTCAGGCAGTATAATCTTTGTCAGTTCCAATTCCTCATCAAGGTACTTATCTTCAAACTTCTCCTGTTTAAAAAAGTGCTTTATTGCATTGAAATCATCCCTTGAATTAAGCGGATAAAAGCCGAGCTCTTTTATGAATGCCATAGGTCTGTCACGCATACAGCGAAAGAGGTTTACAAGATTATGGTTAAAATCATTGTACACCTCGAACTTATCAGGCTTTTTCTTGCCTAAAAGTACAGCTCCCGAGCCTCCGAAGGGTTCAATATATCTTTCGTAATTCAGAGGAAACAGGGCATACAAAATATGAAGTATGGAGGTTTTGTTACCCATCCAAATTACAGGGGTTTTGATATTCTCACTTCCTTTTCGGAATATCAATCGCCCCTGAAACGACAAAAGCCGTTGATTAAATTAAAAAAATCTAATCAACGGCTTATATATAAAAACCAATATCAGTCGTTAGGAACGATTGATATTAGTTGTTGTTATTTAATTTTTATCGTTTACCTTCTTAATAATCTTACCGATTTCAGAGATTACATTTACTGTCACAGCATTTCCTGCCATCTTGTAGAGCCTGCTGTCGGATAGTCCTGTCGCTTTTGCCTTGTCGAACTGCTCGTCCGTAAAGCCCTGTAATCTCCAGCACTCTCTCGGGGTAAGCTTTCTGATTCTGCCGATATGAACTTCGCCGTTTGGCTCAATAAAGGCTACTGCGAATTTTTCATTGTCATTGAGAACATTTGAATTTTCTACAAAAACTCCTGAATGTTCAGCCTTGCGGTTACTGATTCCCGAATCCTGCCTTGCAGTTATGCACCTTGCGATTTCTGTCAGTTTCGGATCGGGATTCAGGTCGATGAAATAATATGCCTGCGTTGCGGAAGTTGTCAGAGTATGTGCTATCTGATTTCCGACTCTGCCACGCCTTGAATTTTGTCCCGAAAAGGCTGTGTCAATGCTGTCACCGGGATATGCGATCTGATAACCGTCTTTGGTTTTAGATTTTATCAGCAATCCAAAGTTTTCAGTATCTTCAATGAGATAAAGTCCCGAATGACCGCCGAAACCGCCTGAACCGCTTGTCAGCGTACAGCTTAGTCCTTTCGATGAGTATATTCGCTCACCTTGTGTTGGATTTTCTTTGTATAAGAGCTTTTCCGCTTGTTTGCGTGAAAGATAATACTTCTCCGGCACATTGTCCTCTAAGATATCCGATAATGAACACACGATTTCGTGATTGCGGGACTCCAAAATTTTTGCTGTTAAGTACCTGCCAGAACACATAATACCCCAAGCCATCCAATGTACGGAGGATTGTTTCAAATGTTTTGCCTGAGTCATGGTTAAGCAGACCGGGAACATTTTCGAGGAAGAGATACTTTGGTTTTTTAACGGCAGCAATTCTTGCAATTTCAAAGAACAGCGTTCCTCTTGTATCTTCAAATCCTTTTCTTGCTCCTGCGATTGAGAAGCTTTGACAAGGGAATCCTCCCGTAATAAGGTCGATATCCGGTAATTCTTTTGGATTGATTTTTCTTGCGTCATTAAAATATAACTCTCCTTTCGTATCGTACATAGCCTCATAAGACTGCTTTGCATACTTGTCGATTTCGCAGTATCCTACGCACTCAAAACCGCCTATGGCTTCAAGTCCTGAACGAAAACCGCCGATACCTGCAAACATATCAAAAAATTTGATTGCCATAAATCTTCATTCCAAACGAAGATTTATTGATTAAACCTCACCTCACATTCCCATAGTCATTCCGCTATCCTCATCAGGAGTTTCATCTTCAACTTCGGATGAGGATTGATTTTCTGCTTCGATTTCTTCCTGTGTGAGCTTTCTGAATGAATCCTCACCGGGAACTACTCCAAGTGAACGACCGTTGTCCCACTCAGGGAATATCGTTCCCATTGAATCAACAAATTTTACAGTTCCTCTTGTTCCTGCCGGAACAGGTGCGTAAGGGTCTTTCATACTGATAAGCTCAATTCTTGTACCCGGCGGATACAATTTCTTTGTGCTTTCAGCTATTCTGCGCTGTCTTTCATATTCGTTCAAGTAAAATACCTCCTATCTTTTGAAAAATACAGATTGTTAATTGCAGTAGGATTTCGTATTTTGGTTTTCATATATTTAACCTCCATCATTATTTTTCGTAATTAAATTCTCGTTTTTGTTCTTTGTGCGATTACTTGACCTGCTATCAAAATAATCATCTCTACACCTGTCAAAATTAGGTTTCTGACACATCTCTCTTTCAAACTTCCTGAGTTCGGGTGTGTCGGTAAAATACATTTAAATTCATTCCTTTCAAATTTTTTTGCAAATAAAAAAAGGCAACCGTTCTAATCAAAAAATTAAAACGACTGCCAAATAAAAAAGAGCTGAAATTATATATCTATAACTTCAACTCTATGCTCTAAATATTAAGTTATATTATTTATCTATTTATAATTTAATGATTCCATGCACATTTATTACAAAAGCCATTCCCTCCATCATTATCAATGTTTAATGGACACCCACAATCAGGACAATAACCAAATTCACCAGGCTCTTCATAATAGTACTCATTCACATCATTGTAACTTGTTTCTTTCAAATCCCCATATAATATTTCAGCAGATATGAAACTTATGTCACATGTATAATCTAAAAATACATCAGCCTCTCTTTTAACTTCAATAATAAATTCACCTTCAAATTCATGATCTCTTCCCGGTGAAGTTATTACTTCACGTGTGTCATCATCTCTTCCCCAATAATCATACGATCTACCAGATACTGTAACAAAAAACTTAAAATTATATGTTACTATATCATCATCCCTATCAACACGTTCTGCAGATTTCAACTCATAATTATCAATTTGTAATTCTTCAATACCTTCTGTACCAATGTGAGATGAACTAATATCAATATAATCTGTATTAGAATACCATATTTTATATTCAATTTCAGAAAAAATATCATCTTTAACCTTTTCTATATATTCTTCATCAGAAATATTAAGTGCAATATCAACTGCATCATTAATAGGAATATCGTAATCAGTTGATATTTTCTTGTAAAAATCACTCGAAGTGCATGGCAAAATTGATTGTCCAGTTTTATTAAATTCCTGTGTTAATTTATCATGAAAAGTTAATTCCCCATCACTGTTTTCCCACCAGTCAGCTTTCACATCATCTGTTACAAAAATTACATTTACTTTTTTCTCCGTAGCATATCGTATGATTTCTTTCCACAAAATGAGATCACTATACTTTCTTAATCCATCTTTATTTTTTGCATCTTTGAAACCAGGAGGAATTTGTTTTTTATACCTCATTTCCCCCTCAGCGCACCAATTATATAAATCCAGTTGAGAAGGAGCCTTCATTACCAAATTTGACTTTCCTAAATCATTTACAAATTCAGATAATTGGTCTACTCCTTCCCAGGGATCAGAAATAAACTCCAAAATATTATGATCTACAAAAAAGTCGTCAAAAGACTTTTCTAAATCATTAAGGTTTTTAGAAAGTGCAGATTTTAGTTCATCAGTATCTGGGAATTTTAATCTATCAAAATTTTTACAAGAAGAAATAATTTTTTCTTTAGCCCTACTAATCTGATCTTTTGTTTCATTCCCAGCCTCTCTAACACGGTTTGTCATCTTATTAAACTCTGCGCGATTATGCTTGCAAAATTCTAAATGAACAGTCGCAGGTAAAACAATATATTGAGAAACTGTTCTAAGGCAATTCAAAGCGAACACGGAAAAATCAGGAGAAAACCTATAAATATTCAAAAGAACATTAGTATCCAATATAATTACATAATCTGAAGTTTCAAGTAAATCTTTAATACACATTACGTCCTCCGAAAAATAGTATTTTTAAGTTCACGAATTTTTTAAGTATTGGGATATACATATACTATAAGTAGCCGTATCTATACATATAAATACATATTACGAAAAAAGCTGTAGGAAATAAATCCTACAGCCATTCTTGGCTCCCCCAACTGGGCTCGAACCAGTGACATCATGATTAACAGTCATGCGCTCTACCGACTGAGCTATGGAGGAATATACAATTTTCTTTGGGTTTCGCCAAAGATTTTTGTTAAGACTGCACAAAAAGCAATCTTTTTAGTCATCCGAACCCTCGGTAGTGAGTTCAGATGATAGTTGGTTGTTTCCTCAAACCAGTGAATAGTGTCAGGTATTTTAATGTACGTAGCCACTACCGACTGAGCTATGGAGGAATATATAAATGTTGGCGTCTTCCTATTTTCACAGGCCGCTTCCAGCCAACTATCTTCGGCACTACTGAGCTTAACTTCTGTGTTCGGGATGGGAACAGGTGGACCCTCAGCGTCATCGACACCAACTA
>JBQKHY010000019.1:0-49520 GCA_052118065.1 Ruminococcus sp. LCP21S3_E8
ATTTTACATATGTTTTCACTACAAAAGCAAAAACAAGTGATAGCATAATACTATCACTTGTCTATCTAATTTCATTTTAGTGGATTTACCCCAACTATTGACACAGAGCCATTTTATATACATATTCTTTAAAGTCATTAGAAATTCCTAAACTATAAACAACATCACCTAATGACATAATTGCATAACTTTTCGCTAAATTGTTTGTATCGGTACTAATTGCATTTTGAAGTAAAGTAACAGTGTTCATATCATTAAAGACAGACAATGAATCGAATACTTCTGTTCTGACATAATCATTATTATCTTTTGAAAGTCTATTTAAAATTTCGAATCCAAATTCATCTATAGATTTTACCATTAAGGAGGCTACTAGTCCTCTTACAAAAGAATTTGAGTCATATGATAATTTCCTTAATAGTAATTTCTGTTTATCAGTAAATTCGTTTAATTCATCATAGTTGTTTAACAATTCAATTTTTTCTTTTACTACCATATATGTTCATATCCTTGTTTTTATATTAGTACCAATACATTATACTAAACTGAAAACAGAAAAAATATTAGCAATATGTATAACAATACACCAAACTATTATAATATATTAAACAAAAAGGTTATAAAAAATATGACTTTGATTCTATATTGCAAGAATGATTACTATTAGTCTGAATTTCTTAACTACCGGTATTTCACCTGATTTCAGTTGTTATTTCGCTAAGTTAATTTGCGTTGAAAGAAGTGGTGCTTCATCTTTTACAAGTTCTAAACTGTCTAGTAACTTTTCTGTGGAAGAAACAATATACTTACAGTCTATTAAGAATGAACGATTTTCATTCTGATACATTTTGTGATAGAAAGATAGATTAAAACAATAAGTTTTGTATTTATTTTGTGGTTCTTTTAATCCATTAACAAAGTTATGAAATATAGGTTGCAAAAGTATTTCATATTTAATATGCTGAACCATACCACCGGTAAAGAATTCATTATGTGCAAATGTAAAACAATCAGCAATATAATGTACTGCTGTACCTAATAAGAACCATTGATATGGTGTTGATATTGTAGTGGAAGAAAGTTTTTCTACGATTCTGTCAATGTGTTTCTTGCAATTTGGAGCATTGTGACCATGAAGTAATTTGTGCTTTATTGAACCTCTGATATATGTAAATGGATTATAGTCAGGTTCAACACATCCGATAAGAAACCACTTCTCTTTTAAAGGTGATAACTTAATCTTCTTCATATTAAGTAGGTATTTACCCAATAATAGATGATCGTCGGTTTTCAATTTAACTCAACATCCTTTCTATAACTCTTTAAGTCATTAAGTGTTAATGACTTATTATGATTAATAGGCTTCCATTCTGATTTAGTAAATGGAGCAATTACAGAAATCGGAATATATGTAATCATAAATATCGGAAATGTAAATGCATGCAGAACTTTCTTTATGTTACTACAACAAATTTTTTTCCACTCTGTAATGGTTGTGATAGTACCAATAAAGAACATTGTTAAATACAAATTCATTGCACTTTGTCCAAGTGATTATAAGATTGTTGATACGCTATCACTTCTAATTATACTAACTACTATAGCTAATATATTAACTATTATGCTAACCCATGAAAGAACAGTAGCAGGTGTAATATTCATCAACATATCAAAGATTGAGAATTCACCTTTTAAAGTACATTTAAAAAGTCTTTTGCCATACTTACCTAGGACTTGTAAATAGCCTTTAGACAATCTTAATCTTTGTGTTACTGACTGTTTAAAACTAGTAGGTTGTTCATCATAAAATATAGCCTTAGGACAATAACCAATCTTTCGGTTATTTACAATACAATCAGTAGTAAACTCAATATCTTCAGTAAGTAGATGGAAATTCCAACCACCACATTCTTCAAGAACTTTGCTTGAGAATAAAAATCCTGTACCAGAAACACCACAACTACTGCAATTTTCCATATAGGTTGATTTAGATACATGGCTTCTCTTAAGAACCACAAACCATATCCAGAGGAAATCCAGTTATTACCATAGTTTCTAGTATTTTGATAACCGGTAATTACTTGGTAGCCATTATTAAAGGTTTTATTGATTTCACTAACATAATTACTATCAACTATATTATCGGAATCAAAAACAATAAAGGCATCCGGCATTGTACTTTCTTCTTTGATTTTATTAAGTAAAAAGTTTAGAGCATATCCCTTTCCTATTTTTGATGTGTTGTATCTTTCATTAACAATAGCACCATGCTCTTTAGCTACTGATGAAGTATTGTCAGTACAATTATCAGCTACTACATATATACTTATTAAATCACTTGGATAGTTCTGATTTTTCAGACTATCAATTAAGTTACCAATAACCTTTTCTTCATTTCTGGCAGCAATTAATATTCCATAGGAATTATTTTTCTTAATTCTTCTGCTTTTCTTATGTATAAATAAAGAAATAGGAATATACAAGAATTGATAAGCATAACAAATAAAGAATAAAAGCATGATGGAATAGTTAATCATATTGATTGTATCCATAATACCACCTACCTTAATAAATTAATATATACTGTACAAAAATTCTACTAGTAGTTTTTGTAAGTTCTTTATTTTCTTTTTCTTTCATTTACTTATACGCAGGTTTATCAGAAAAGTTGGTAAAAAAATTGACTTTAGTTTCCTAAAGCCAATTTTCGTAATATTAATTTATCTTGTTACCACATTTAGAGCAGAAACAATCTTTTGCACTTACTTTGTTTCCACATTTACTACAAGTCTTTCCAAGTTTGTTACCGCAATAATTACAGAATAAATGAGACTGACTTTGTGATGCACCACATTTATCACAAGTAACATTACCTTTCTTGTAAATTAGGTAAACAATCAAGCCGATTACATTTGTAAATAATCCGATTAGTCCCCAAAGTACAGGATAAAGTTTTGACTTATAAGCATCTTTATACATCCATAGTGCAATTAGTACCCAATAGATACAAACAATTAAAACTGCAACAACTCTGAAATTTTTAGTACCAGCATTCCATTAGGTACAGCAGTAGGTTTGCTAATTACATACACTTTACTGTCACTATGATGGCTATTAATACAACTTAGCATATATACATTACTGTTTGATAGATTCTTACTAAAGAAATGGTCACTATCGTAATCTTTGTTGATTTGGTCAATATCTTTGCTGATAATTGAATTTAGCATAAATTCATCATTTTTCACATACTTAAATGTAGTATCAGGAATTTCAGCAGCAGTTAAATATTTTGACTCTTTGTCACTACATTAAAGGTTAACTGATGACTTTGCCAAATTTGAATTTTTAGCTGAATAGGTAACATCATTATTACCGTTAAGTACCAAAATATCAACAATGTCTAATGATGAAGATGAGGTGTTCTTCACTGCATCTTTAATAGCTGATGTATCGTTACTCTTTACTGCATCTTCAAGTTTTGAATACTGATATGCAAAGTTTAGTCTTTCACTAAACACAACACCAACTGTTACACAACAAGCAATCCCCAAAACTAATGCAATAATTATATAGGTGATTGCAACCTTTTTAAAATTAATCTTACTGATAAACTTATCAAACTTTTTCATTCACTATTTCCTTCTCCTTTGTTTTTTCATTTAGTTATACGCAGAGAATTTTAAAAGGTTGGTACAAAATAAAAATTTCTTCTTTAATGTAATCTCAAAACACAAGAAAACCACTAGTAAAAATACTAGTGGTTTAAAAGATTTAAAGTATATTTAACTTTGATTAAATATTTTTCCAAACATTAATAGCAATTTCTTGATTAACATCCATACGACCATAAGGAGCATAAGCATGGGAAGCCTTACAAGTAAACTTTTGGTTTAGCCCTAACTTTGTTGTTCTAAATGTTATATATGCATATGTACCTGTTGATTCATATTTGTAGTCATAGCTAACTGGAGTTAGTTCATTACCTTCACTATCATAATAATAGTAGTGCATTTTTGCAGGTACATACTGTTTGATAGTAAATGTATCACCTAGGTTAACATCTGTGTAACTAATTAAATATGAGCCACCATAGTAGTTCTCACTAAATACATTGACATTTAGTATATTATCCCTTACTTGTACCTCACCTGAATGATAAATATAGCAAGGTGTTAATTTATAAGAACCTTCTTTAGAAAACTTAACAGTATAGTCTGTAAAGTATTTACCATTCTTTCTTGTTGTTACTTCAGAAGTTGGATTGATAACATTATCATTTTCATCTTTAAAGTATACATTGTCATGACTGCTTTCTGTAAATGTAACATAAATATGGAAGTCCTTATTTACATTTGCAGAAGAACTTGGTGTATAAAAATCCATATACTTATGGTTAGTTACAGTGTATTTATTCTTTTCAAAGATAAGTTCCTGACTGGCAGATACTGAAATCCCAGACTCACCGGAAGAAGGGTACTGATTGTTACCATCAGTGAAAATTACCTTTAGGTTCTTATAACCTGTAACATATAGATAATAATCATCATCACTATGGTTATTCTTCATTGCAACACCGGGCCAATCCATAAATGATACTACACCATAATCATCTGTGTAATAATAACATCTGATATTTGATGACCAATTACTTGGCTTTTTAAAATAAATATCAATAGTATTATCTGACTTTGCAAAAACCTTATTATCTTTAACACCAACATAACCGTTGCAGTATAAGTCAGATGTTTGATTGTTACCATCTGTAATTACAAAATTACATGATGTAAGATTTTTGTTTTGGTAAGTATAAATGCCGTTTGAAGACTTTTCCATCTTAACACCTGGCCATGAAGTATCATATGACTTAGCATTCCATAGATGGATAGAGATGTTATCTCCCCAATTATCGGGTTTGTAAAAAACAATTTTTACTGTTTCTTCGCTTGTAGTTGTACTTGCATTTGCAGGCACTACCATTGATGTCATAACCATAACAATAGCAAACACAAGTGATAGTGTTGACATAAATTTTTTCATTCTTTTTTCCTCCATTTTCTTGATAAGATTAATCTTTATCATAATTGAATTATATCATAGTAAACTATTTAATTCTATAAGTAAAATGAAAGAAAGTAAATTACATTTTAACAATAAATTGTTAATTATTAACAATGTTACTTCATTAATGTTGCTTATGATAATTATATATTATATTGATTTAATTTTAAAGGATAACATTGTAATGTCATCAAACTGATTATTATTACCGGTATAATCAAGTAATGTTTGTTCTATATTTTTATGCAATTCTTTTTGATTGCAATTTTTATATTTATTAAGTGTACTAACTGTTCTATCAAGTCCAAACAGTTCATCATTTTCACCGGTTGTTTCAGCTACACCATCAGTATATAAGAACAGTTCATCACCAATATTAAGCTTTAATGTATATTCTTTAAATGGTACATCTCTAAGTCCACCAAGTACAAAACTGTGTTTGTCCTTATAAATTTCATATTCCCCATTATTTCTCATAATAATAGGATATTCGTGACCCGCATTAACACAAGTTAGTGTTCCGTAGAAATTTCATAAATTACTAACCAAGCAGTAACAAACATTCTGTCTTTGCTCTCATCACATAATAGATTATTTGAATATTTCATAATTTCTTTTGGTGAATGATATGTTTCGGCATTTAGTTTTAGAAGTGTTCTTGACATTGACATAAATAGTGCTGACGGTACACCTTTATCCGATACATCGGCAATTGTAAGTACAAGGTGGTCACTATCAATTAAATAATAATCATAAAAATCGCCACCGACTTCTTTAGCCGGTAACATACTTGCATATATATCAAATTCTTTTCTATCCGGAAATGCAGGAAATTCACTTGGTAGCATATCTAACTGAATTTTTGATGCAAGGTCTAATTCAGTTTTTACTGACGCATTTTTGGTAGAAATAATATCCTGTTCAACAACCATCTCATGACATTTCTTAGAAATCAAAATACAAGCAATACCACAAATAATAATTGCAATCAATACAGGTGCTTGATTTATAGACATATTTTTAATAAAAGATAAAAACTCATCAGGTACTTGTGACAAATAATCTACAGCAATTTTCAATACATTTAATAGAAAGAAGATTACAGAAAATACTGAAGTGAAAAAAGTTAATTTAGGAGAATAGTATCGGCATATAATAATTGGGAATATTAAAATAATATTGATATCAATAAGAAAACTCTTAGTCATAAAAAATGTTGCTATTAAACGACAAAAGCCACTAAAAGCAGCGGCTTTGACCAAGCTAATTATCATAGAAAATCTTAATTTACAGAGAAAATTTCACAGACTCAAAAATACTTATTTGCTAATTGCCTTTCTCTTCTTTAGAAAGAATTTCCTTATACACTTGGTTACTGCATTTTCACCATCCGCCTTAAGGTTAATCAAGTCGTATCCTCCAAAAATGAGAGTTAACGCTGAACATAAGGTTAGTTGTTGCATAGGATGAAATCCACCACCATTAACTGCATCAATTAATGTTAGTATGCCAAAAGCTGAACCTCCGATTAAGAAATGAACAATTACTGTTAAAGCGTATTTTTTCATATTTATTACTCCTTTGTTATCTGTTTTTTTATGATCAGATTATACATTTACATAAGAAAAACTTAAATTGTATTTTAATGTTGTAAAAGTTTAAATATGATATTTTTTGTTTTAATTTTAGTTTAATTTAGATTAGATATGCAAAAGGCTGCACAGTAAAGTGCAGCATTCGCATTAGGTAATTTGAGGTCCATTCTTTGAGAAGGAATGGTAAATATGATTTTGTTTTGAATATAACTCTACACTCAAAACGATATTATATTAAAAACAAATTATTAATTTGTCTTAATATCTAAATTAAACTTCAATTATCTTAACTGAAGCCATTATAATGAAGTAAATAACTACAATGTACGCAAGAATAGAAATAGTACATGGAATCATAACACCGGTTGAAGGTGTACCAACTGCTAGTCTTTCAATAGCTGAACCCAACCAAATATAAGAAATATCAAAAGGAAGTTTATCTAAATGTAAATTAGACTCTGCCATCGAAATACCGATTGGTAGTAATATTAAAGCTAAAATTGAAGTTACTTTTTTATTGTCAATTTTTGATTGAATTGATACATCAGTACCCTTACCGATATATTTCTTTATTTCTACATTGTTGCCACTAATTGTGTACTGATAATTAGCGTTTTCTTTGTTACTGTCTTTGCAGTAGTAGCGCTAAAACTTGCTACTGAAAAAGCAGAAACAGACATTATCAATACAAGTAATACTGAAATAACTCTTTTCATTAATATACCTTCTTCTTACACGCATAATATGTATTTACACATAGTAAGTATAATCAATATTTTTAAAACAATCAACCTCTTTGTCATATATGGTCAAATTAATTCATAAGTGGTCTCTAATAATTATCAAAAGAAAAAAGGTCTGTATTTCTACAGACCCATAATTATTTTATTCTCCTAAAATTTTTCTGATTTTAGCAAGTGTATCAATAGTTGTTTTCAAATCTTCACCATCAATATTAGCAATAATTTTGCTATAGGCACTTACTAAACTTTCTTTCTGACTATGCATTTCAGAAACTGCCTTAGTTGTAGGAGTGATATATGTTCTTTCTTTTTTATCATCGGTATGCCATTCTACATAACCTTTTTGCTGAAGTTTTTTTACTGCCTTAGAAATATCAGTAATTGGCATATTCATATATTCAGCTAAATCTGAAAGATAAACACCATCTTCAATTTCTGAATTTTCCATACAATGCTTTATACTATATAAAAATAGATAATCAGCTTTTTCAAAAGTTTTGAATATATTGTCAATATTAATACTCTTTAGAAAGAAATCTTCTTGAATACTACTCAATTACATCTGTCCTCTCTTTTTACATAATCTCTATTTGTTACAAGGCTCTTATATGCAGGTCTGATAATCTTATCAGTTGTTACAAGTTCCTCAATACGGTGAGCACTCCAACCAACTATTCTTGCAATAGCAAATAGTGGTGTGTAAAGTTCCTTAGGGATACCCAGCATATCGTAAACAAAGCCACTGTAGAAGTCAACATTAGGACTAACACCCTTGAAAATCTTTCTTTTTTCAGCAATAACCTTTGGTGCTAATTTTTCAATGTTATTGTATAGAGCCATATCATCATTGCGATGCTTTTCTTCTGCAAGTTGTTCAACAAATCTTTTAAACACTTTTTCTCTTGGGTCAGATAAAGAATAAACTGCGTGACCCATACCATAAATAAGACCTTGCTTATCAAATGTTTCTTTATTAAGAATCTTTTTTAGATAATTTTCAATTTCATCTTCATCATAGAAATCAGATACATGATGACGAATATCATCCATCATATTCATAACCATAATGTTAGCACCACCATGCTTCTTACCTTTTAGTGATGACATAGCAGCAGCAATAGCTGAATATGTATCTGAACCTGAAGAAGTAACAACTCTTGTTGTAAATGTTGAGTTATTACCACCACCATGTTCCATATGAAGTAGTAAAGCAATGTCAAGAACTCTAGCTTCAAGTTCAGTATATTTCTGATCAGGTCTAATCATACGAAGAAAGTTCTCAGCAATAGAAAGTTCCGGATCAGGTCTGTGAATATACATACTACCGTTATTTTCATAGTGGTTATATGCGTGATAAGCATATGCTGCCATCATTGGGAATGTACTAATAAGCATCATACATTGTCTTAATACATTAGAAAGTTCAAGGTTATCCTTATCTTTATCATATGAAGCTAAAGTTAGAATACTTCTAGTCATTGAGTTCATAATGTCAGCAGTAGGAGCTTTCATAATTACATCACGAGTAAAGTTAGTTGGCAGTTCCATACCATCAGAAAGTGCAATCTTAAATTTGCTTAACTGACTTTCTGTTGGAAGTTCACCAAACAATAGAAGATATGCACCTTCTTCAAAAATAAACTTCTTACCTGTAGAGCCATTTACAATATCTTGAACATCGTAACCA
This sequence comes from Ruminococcus sp. LCP21S3_E8, assembly GCA_052118065.1. Classification (GTDB taxonomy): domain Bacteria; phylum Bacillota; class Clostridia; order Oscillospirales; family Acutalibacteraceae; genus Ruminococcoides. The sequence goes on from JBQKHY010000019.1 coordinate 9,087, forward strand.
CGATAAAGAAGTTCACCATCACAAGGTGTCTTTACTCCATCAATATATTTAAAGGCAGTAATTTGAGAAATATTTGTAAGTCCTGTTAGAACACCTTGACCGTTTTCATCTCTTAAGCCTTTTTTTACACCATACTCAGCATATAAGCCTTTGTTGATTGAGTCATGAGTAACACACAAATCAACATTGCTTTTTGTATAATTAAGTAGCTTATCCATAAATAACTCCCTTCGTTTAAAGAACTATGAGTTAAGTTCCTTTTCTACATTGTCATTAATTTTGTGTATTATAGATTTAAGAACAGAAATTTCATCTTTTGTAATTTCTTTTTGAATTACATCTTTACAATTACAATACACTTTATCAACTTTATCTATTATATCCATTGCTCTTTTTTCGATAATAATATGCATTATTCTGTGGTCTTTACTGTCCTCAGCAAGACGAATATTGCCATTCTCTCTTAGATTATCAAGAGAATGAGAAATATGAGCTTTGGATAAATGAAATATCTTCATTATTTCCTTTGAAGTATCAACATATGGGTGATTATAAAGGAACACCAAAATATCTACTTCAATTGGTTTTAATTCGCAATCGGCTAAAACCGGTTCCATTTTTTTGTTAATTAATTTTTTAATCTGTCTAGCAACAGACAACAGTTCATTTGCTTCCATAAAGTACCTCTTAGTTCGGTAACGAACTATTAAGAAGTATAACACTAATTTGTATAAAAGTCAAGTAAATCAATAGTTTAACACATAATTTTCACTAAACATTCACTATAATATAATTAATTTTGTACAAATATAAAAAATACCGACTACTTTACTGTAGTCGGTAATAAGATTATTAAGAAATTAAGGTCTTAATGGACCATAATAATAACTGGCAGTAGCACCACCATCGCACATAAAGTCAGTACCTGTAATAAAAGCACCTTTATCACTCATAAGTAATTCAGCTACATTTGCTACTTCATCTGCAGTACCTGGACGACCTGTTGGGCATTTAGCAAACATATTCTTGTAAAAATCACCTCATTTCTTTTTCATAAATAATTAATTTCTATACTCTAAGTATAAATTTATTTATAAGAAAAATCAATTTGAATATTTATATAAAATAATAAGAAATACTTATATGAAATTAAATTTATCACATAAGTATTTCTTATAAGTTATTTATTAAGTTGTTTTTCAAGTATTTTTACAAATTCTTCAATATAAATATTACTATTTTCCTTTTTCCAGAAAGCACAATAGTTCCTTTTAATCACTTCGTTATCTCTATATAGAGGAACTTTAGTTGTAAGACTAACCTGATTACTTGAATTATTTTCTGTAACAAGAAAGCCTTTCCCACTAATAACCATTAGTCTTGCATCATCCATATCTTTTGCAAAGAGAAATTCGCTATTAACATCTATATCTTGTTTATAGAATGTTTCTTCTGACTCTCTATCATTTTCACTTGATATAAGAATACAAGGCAAATTCTTTAGTTCTTTTAATGTTACTTTATTTAATTTTGAAATAGGATTACTCTTAGCAACTTCTATATAGCAACTTTTTGTAGTTAATTTATGATTAACATATTCATCAGAAAAGGCTCTCCTTTGGTCATTAAAAACCAAATCAACAGTACTGTCTCTTAACATCTTATATAGCTGTTCATGATTTTCCCTTTTTATATCCAATGATAATTTAGGATATTTCAGTATCATTTCAGTTACTGTATTTTGTAGTTCATTAGTGGAATAATCTTTTAAATACCCTATCTTTAATGTGTTATTTTTATTTGTTGCAATGTTGTAAGAATCATTTACTATCTTCTGATAGTCACTTACAAGTATTAATGTTTTCTTATAAAAATGCTCACCGGCAGGTGTTAAAGTAAATTTTCTGTTGTTTCTTTCTAATAGTTTAAAGCCAAGTTCATTTTCAAGTGCTTTTATTTGTTGAGAAATTGCTGATTGTGATATATTACATTCTCCTGCTGCTAAAGAAAAGCTATTGTTCTCTACAACAGAATGAAAATACTGTATTTGTCTTAGCATAATACACCTCTTTAAAAAAACAGAGATTATGAAATTAATCATAATCTCTGAAAATTGCATAATTAAAAATTAGTCCTTTGGTAACTTAAAGTCATCAGAAAAATCAAAAGTAGCAAAGTAGTCACCTGGAGTTTCTGCTCTTCTAATTAACTTATGTGAGCCATCTTCCTTTAGAAGTACTTCTGCACTTCTTAGCTTACCGTTGTAGTTGTAACCCATTGAGAAACCATGAGCACCGGCATCATGAATATAGATAATATCACCCATATCAATCTTTGGTAACATTCTGTCTATAGCGAATTTATCGTTATTTTCACATAGACCACCTGTAACATCATACTTATGGTCACAAGGTTCATTTTCTTTACCAAGAACAGTAATGTGGTGATATGAACCATACATTGCAGGACGCATTAGGTTTGCTGCACAAGCATCAAGACCAATATATTCTTTATAGATGTGCTTTTCATGAATTGCAGTAGCAACCAAAGCACCATATGGTGCAAGCATATATCTACCAAGTTCTGTGTAGATTTCTACATCATCCATTCCTTCTGGAACAAGGATTTCTTCAAATTTCTTTCTAACACCTTCACCGATAATGGCAATGTCGTTCTTCGGCTGTTCAGGCTTATAATCAACACCAACGCCACCTGAAAGGTTGATAAACCTAATATGTACACCTGTTTTCTTGTGTAGTCTAACTGCTAGGTTAAATAGAATACCTGCAAGTTCAGGATAATATTCATTTGAAACAGTATTTGATGCTAAGAATGCGTGAATACCAAATTCTTCAGCACCGGCTTTTTTAAGTTCAGTAAATGCTTCAACCATTTGTTCTTCACTCATACCATACTTTGAGTCACCCGGAGTATCCATAACCTGTACTTTTTCTTCACTATCTGCTAGTTTGAATACACCACCCGGGTTGTATCTGCAACAAATCGTCTTTGGTACACCACAAACCTTTTTGATAAATTCAACATGAGTTAAATCATCAAGATTAATGTTAGCACCTAGTTCATAAGCTTTCTTCATATCCTGTACTGGAGTAACATTTGAACTAAACATAATGTCACTGCCTGTGATACCACAAGCCTCACATAGTTCAAGTTCTGTATAAGAAGAGCAGTCCATGCCACAACCTTCTTCTTGTAATATCTTCATTAGATATGGGTTAGGAGTAGCTTTTACTGCAAAATATTCCTTATAACCTTTGTTCCAACTAAAAGCCTTGTTAAGTGCTCTAGCATTTTCTCTAATACCCTTTTCGTCATAAATATGGAATGGTGTAGGAATGTCCTTAATAATATCCTTAGCCTGTTCCAAAGTAATAAATGGCTTCTTCTCCATTTTTATTCCTCCTCTGAATCTTTTAAGTATTCCTCAACACTTTCATTAATAACACCGATTATTGATTCGGCACCTTCCCCTGTTTGTGCTGAAAATGGAAATAATCTTATATCATCAAACTCTTTTAGAGTTTCCCCAATCATAGCTAAATTCTTATTAACTTCTGATTTCTTTAGTTTATCCAGCTTTGTAAGAACCACAATATATGGTAAACCACTATTGTGTAAGAAACTAATCATACCAATATCATCTTGAGTTGGTTTATGTCGCATATCAAGTAACTGAACAACTAGGCAAAAAGCTCTTTCTTGGTCAAAATAACCTTCCATCAGTTCTGCCCATCTTTGCTTTTCAGCTTTACTTACCTTTGCATAACCATAACCCGGTAAATCCACAAGATGAAAATCATCAACATCAAAAAAGTTAATTGTTGCAGTTTTGCCTGGCTTTGAGCTGATTCTGGCTAAAGCCTTTCTGCCACAAAGTTTATTGATAAGGGACGACTTACCAACATTACTTTTACCGGAAAAAATAACTTCAGGTTTAGTTGACTGAGGTAACTGACTGCTTGTACCACAAGCAAATTCAAATTCTGCACTATTAAAAGTCATAATTACCTCCTACTGTCTAATTGCATTAACTAGTCCATCTTTAACAGATGTATTGGTAGTTTTTGCAAATGATTTATTATAATTGCAAATAGCGATTTCTAAAACCTCTGTTATATGTTTAACAGGTTTAAATTCAACCTTTTCTTTAACTACATCATCAACTTCTTCAAGGTCTTTAATGTTATCATAAGGGATGATAATAGTTTTCATACCATTTCTATAGGCTGCCATACTTTTCTCTCTAAGTCCACCTATTGGAAGAACTTTGCCTCTTAAAGTGATTTCACCTGTCATAGCAACATTGCTTCTTACCGGCATATTAGTTAATGCTGAGAAAATAGCAGTTGCCATTGTTACACCGGCTGATGGTCCATCCTTTGGAACTGCTCCCTCAGGTGCATGAAGATGGATGTCATTTTTTCTATAAAAATCATTATTGATTATGTATTTTTCGCTCATTGTACGAATACAAGTAATAGCAATCTTTGCTGATTCTTGCATTACTTCACCAAGTGAGCCTGTTAGCTGAATATTACCCTTACCAGGCATCAAAGCCACTTCAATAGGCAATAATGTACCACCAACAGAAGTCCAAGCTAAGCCGTTTACAACACCAACTTCATTGCGTTTACTCTTAGTATCATCAGTAAATTTATACGCACCTAAGAATTCTTGAACATTTTTATCAGTAATAGAAACTGAGTCAACATCTCCCATAAGTATTTTAACTGCTGACTTTCTCATTAATGAAGCTATTGTTCTTTCTAATGAACGAACACCTGCTTCTCTGGTATAATAGTCAATCAATGAATAAATACCCTTTGGAGTAATCTTAAACTGTGCTTTATCAAGACCATTTAATTCAAGTTGTTTTTTAATTAAATGTTTCTTAGCTATATTTAGCTTTTCTTCTCTTGTATAAGAAGGTAGTTCAATAATATCCATTCTATCCCTTAAAGGTGCAGGGATTAGTGATAAGTCATTAGCAGTTGTAATGAACATTACATTTGACAAATCAAAAGGTATTTCCAAGTAATGGTCAACAAAAGTACTGTTCTGTTCACTGTCTAGAACTTCAAGTAAAGCTGAAGTTGGGTCACCTTTGTAGTCTTGTCCAAGTTTATCAACTTCATCAAGAATAATCAAAGGGTTCATACTCTTTGCACTTCTCATTGCATTGATAATTCTACCGGGCATAGAACCTATATAAGTCTTTCTATGACCTCTGATTTCAGCTTCATCATGAATACCACCAAGGGCAATTCTTGCGCTATTCTTGCCGATAGCTTTTGCTATAGACTGTGCAATAGATGTTTTACCAACACCGGGAGGTCCAACTAAACAAATAATTTGTGAATTGTTCTTACGGTTAAGTATTTTAACTGCAAGTTGTTCAATAATTCTATCTTTTACTTTATTTAGACCATAATGTTCTTTATCTAATGACTTTCTAACTTTATGAATATCAAGTTTATCAGTTGTAAACTTATTCCATGGTAAATCAAGGCAAGTATCAAGATATGTACGAATAACAGTAGCCTCTTGATTTGAATAACCCATTTTTTTAAGTTTAGCACATTCTTTTAATAAAGTATTTTCAATATCTTCATCAAGGTGTAAATTTAATATTTTTCTTTTGTATTCCTCTGATTCAGATTCAGGATTATCCTGTTCACCAAGTTCTTCTTGAATTACTGCCAATTGTTCCCTTAGAAAATAATCTCTTTGATTTTTCTCTATATTCTGTCTGGCTTTTTCAACAATGTTATTTTCAATTTCAATAACATTAATTTCTTCTAGTAGTAATTCAATTAAAGCTTCAAGTCTTTTTTCAACATCAAAGATATTTAGAATTGTTTGCTTATTAGTATAGTCGGTAATAATATTATTTGCTATATAATCAGCAATTTCCGAAGCATCTTTACAAAGACTAAGTTTATAAAGATAATCAGTTGAAAAACTAGGTGTAATTGATATATATTGTTCAAATACATTTTTTACTGCTCTTACTAAAGCATCACCTTTTTCGCTATCAGTAATTTCACTTCTAGGAACTTCTTCTACTTTAGCAAATAAGCAATTAGTATCTGTTGTAATCTCTTTTAAAATACCACGATATTTACCTCGAATAGTAACTCTTATAATATCTTCCTGTTGATTTACTATTTGGGTAATATTACAAACAACACCAACTTTGTAAACATCATCAAGTTTAGGTCTGTTCACAGAAGTTAGCTTTTGTGTGGTTACAAAAATTTCTTGGTTATTAAGCATAGCAGCTTCTACGGCAGCTTTACTACGCTTTCGACCTACATCAAAATGTAGAATCATATCCGGAAATACAACTAATCCCTTTAGTGGTAGAACCGGTAATTCAACAATATTAGGTGTATCGTTCATATAATCACTCAATTCAAAAATAGCTGTACCCAAAGAGTACAGCTATTTCGTATGTTTATTTAAGCTGTTGTATTGGATTCTTCATCCATAATTATTGGTTGCTTTTTCTTGGTTCTGCGTCTTGTAATCTTTGGCTTTGCCTTACCGTTTACTACATCAGCATTAATAACAATCTTCTTGATTGTTTCGTCTGATGGAGTTGTAAACATTAAATCAGTAAGAACATTTTCAAGAATACCACGCAAACCTCTTGCACCGGTATTTTGCTCTTTAGCAATCTTAGCTACTGCAAGTAGAGCATCATCAGTAAATTCAAGATCAACATCATCCAGTTCAAACAGCTTCTTGTACTGGTTGACAATTGAATTCTTAGGTTCAGTTAAAATTCTAACGAGAGCATTTTCGTCAAGACCTGAAAGTGATGTAATAACAGGAATACGACCAACAAGTTCAGGAATAATACCGAACTTAACAAGGTCATGAGCTACAACATCCTTCATCCAATCTGTACTGTCAAGTTCTTTACGGCTTCTAATTGTGCCACCAAAACCAAGTACAGAGGAGTTCATTCTCTTTTCAACAATCTTTTCCAGTCCCTCAAAAGCACCACCACAAATAAATAAGATGTTCTTAGTATTTATCTGTATAAACTCTTGTTGAGGATGCTTTCTGCCACCCTGAGGTGGAACATTAGAAACTGTGCCTTCAATAATTTTAAGTAAAGCCTGCTGAACACCTTCACCACTAACATCTCTGGTGATTGATGGGTTTTCAGACTTACGAGAAATCTTATCAATTTCATCAATATAGATAATGCCACGCTCAGCCTTTTCTATATCGTAATCAGCAGCTTGAATAAGTTTTAGAAGAATGTTCTCAACATCTTCACCAACATATCCGGCTTCTGTCAATGTTGTTGCATCAGCAATAGCAAAAGGAACATCAAGTGTTTTTGCTAAGGTTTGTGCAAGAAGTGTTTTTCCCACACCGGTTGGTCCAAGTAAAAGCACATTACTTTTAGCAAATTCTACATCATCATCAAGTGAAAATACTCTCTTATAATGATTATAAACTGCTACGCTTAAAGTAACCTTTGCTCTATCTTGACCAATAACATACTGATCTAGCACATCCTTAATTTCCTGTGGTTTAAGAAGCTGTGGAATTTCAATATCTTTTTTCTGGTCTTTAACAGGTTCAAGTCCATCTTCTAATATTTGCATACACAAATCAACGCATTGGTCGCAAATATATACACCATTGCCAGATATTATTCTACCAACCATATCTTGTGGTTTACCACAGAAAGAACAGTAAATTTCTTTTTCGTCCTTTGGCATTAACTAATTCCCCTTTTATCTGTTTGTGATAACCTTATCAATTAGACCATATTCAAGTGCTTCTTGAGCAGTCATAAAGTTATCTCTTTCAGTATCTTTTGCAATTACATCATATGGTTGACCAGTATTGGCAGCAAGAATTTCGTTTAACTTCTTCTTTGTGTCAATAATGTGCTGAGTATGAATAAGCATATCAGTTGCCTGACCCTGAGCACCACCACTTGGTTGGTGAATCATAATATCACTGTTAGGTAGAGCATATCTCTTACCCTTTGTACCTGCTGATAGTAGGAATGCACCCATTGATGCAGCCATACCCATACAAATTGTTGATACATCACACTTAATGTAATTCATTGTATCGTAAATTGACATACCGTCAGTAACAGAACCACCGGGGCTATTAATGTATAGGCTAATATCCTTAGTTGGGTCCTGACCTTCTAGGTATAGAAGTTGGGCTACAACCAAACTTGCAGTTTGGTTGTTTACCTCTTCTGTTAACATAATAATTCTATCGTTTAAAAGTCTTGAAAAAATATCATAGGAGCGTTCGCCTCTATTTGTTTGTTCAACGACATATGGTACTAATGCCATTCTAATCAATCCTTTCAATTATAATAATAGGTTAGATAGACTTAATTTATTCAATTAGTCTTCTTTTTTGTCTTCAGCAGCCTTCTTGCTTTCAGCCTTTACACTGTTTACTGCAAGATCCATAGCCTTCTGAGTCTTTAGGTCAGCTGAAAGTGCTTCATCGTTGATTGCTTTCTTAACATCTTCAACCTTCATATTGTACTGATCAGCTAGTCTTGTGTATTCTGCATCTAGGTCAGCTTCTGTTACTTCGATAGCTTCCTTTTCTGCAATCTTTTCAAGAGCAAGTCTTAGTTTAACTCTCTTTTCAGCGTCAGGTCTGTACATTTCCTTAATAGTGTCAGGAGTTGCACCCATATACTTCATATATGTGTTAAAGTCCATACCCTGGCTTCTTAGACGCATATCGAATTCCTGAATCATTTCGTTAACTGCATTATCATACATCTGTTCAGGGATTTCACCTTCAACAGCATCACATAGCTTTGTGATAACCTGATCTTCGATATCCTTCTTCTGTTCAGCTTCTAGACGCTTCTTAACAGTTTCCTTAACTTCTTCTTTATATTCGTCAAGAGTTTCCTTTTCACTTACATCCTTAACAAATTCATCGTCAAGTTCAGGAAGTTCTTTTCTCTTGATTTCGTGTAGGTTAATCTTGAATTCAGCATCTGCACCCTTTAGTTCTTCAGCCTGATAATCTTCAGGGAACTTAACTGTGATAGTGAATTCTTCACCTGTCTTGTGACCAACAATCTGTTCTTCAAAACCTGGGATAAAGTTGCCTGAACCAATTGCTAGGTTATAGTTTTCAGCCTTACCACCTTCAAATGGAGCGCCATCCTTAAAACCTTCAAAGTCAATAACAACCATATCGCCATTTTCAACTGCACCGTCTTCAACAGTTACCATACGGCTATTTCTGTCACGAACCTTTTCGATTTCTTCATCAATAAGCTTCTTTGTAACTCTAGTTGACTTCTTCTTAACTGTGATACCCTTGTAATCGTTAATATCGATTTCCGGATATGTGATAACTGTAGCCTTGAAAGTAAAGCCGTCTTTTTCTGAAGCATCCATAGCTTCAAGTGACTCAACTGCAATAACATTTAGTTCTGCTTCCTTAGCAGCTGCATCAAGAGCTTCTGGATAACAATCCTTCATAGCATCTTCAAAGAATACGCTTTCACCATACATCTTTTCGATCATATGCTTAGGAGCTTTACCTTTTCTAAAGCCAGGAATATTGATGTTCTTAACCTGCTTCTTGTATGCTTTGTTACAAGCTTTTGCAAAAGTTTCAGCATCAACAGATACTTCTACTTCATATGTGTTTTCTTTAGTTTTTGTTGAATTATTAAGACTCATTTTATATTTCCTCCTGTTTATGACTAAATAACTAGACTATTATAACATATGCTTTTGATAATTTCCATAGTTTTTATCAAATTATTTTGCAATTAGCACGGGGGTAAATGCTACACTGTCACTTGATATTAACTTTAGTTTAATATCTTCATAGTCACCATTAAAAGCATACTTTGTAATTTTACGACCATGTAAGTGACCATAGTAACATTTTTTTATATTGTAGTTATGTAGTATATCAAAAATTTCTTGACAACACTGATTTCCGAAAACCGGTGGATAATGAAGAAAAACAATTGTTTCTAAATCATTATCAACACTATCAAGTGATAATTTTAATCTACCAAGTTCTCGGTTAAGGACCTTTTCATCCTCAGCGCTGTCAACTTCTAAATTCCATCCACGAGTACCGCAGATGTTATAGTTACCTACCTTGTAAGAATTATTAAAAAGAATCTTAATTTTGTTAAAATTATTTTCTTCAAGGTAGTTATCTACTTTTTTCTTAGTTCCCCACCATAAATCGTGGTTTCCTTTTAAGAAAATTTTATTGCCCTTAAGTTTATTATTTATAAACTCAAAGTCTTTGTAACATTCGTCAAGTTTTAAAGCCCAACAAATGTCACCGGCTACAATAACTGTATCTTCATCTTTTACAATGCTGTTCCAGTTATTAAGCAATCTCTCTATATGATTGTCCCAACCTTCAAATATATCCATAGGTTTATCAACACCGATAGATAAATGAAGGTCAGCAATACAAAATAAAGACATATTAGATACCTAATGTATTCTTAACATATTCAGGCATCTTATCAGCCTCTGTAACATTATTAAATCTAACTTCCAGATTCTTTAGTTCAGCAATTGGCTTTGGTACTTCTGCATCTGTAATCTTATTTAGCTCATCAACCATTGTGAACTCATCATCACAGATAGCTTCAGGAGCTACTGCTTCAAGTACAGAATGAGAGAACTTATATGGACTTGCAGTAGAAGCAATAACAACAGGTGTTTTATCTCCTGTCTTTTCTACATACTGATTATATACATTAATAGCAACTGATGTATGAGTATCGCATAGATACTTTTCTTCATCAAATAGTTCCTTAATTGTAGCCTTTGTGTTTGTATCATCACAGAAACCACCAAAGAATTTAGAAGTAATTTCTTTCTTAACTTCATCAGTTACTTCATACTTACCTTCAGTCTTAAGCTGGTTCATCCATTTTGCAACTAGTTCGTCATTATTACCTGAGAACTTGTAAAGTAGTCTTTCAAGGTTACTTGAAACAAGAATATCCATAGATGGAGAAGCAGTTGCGTAGAACTGTCTGTTCTTGTCGTAAACACCTGTATTAATAAAATCAGTAAGAACATTATTTTGGTTAGATGCACAAATAAACTTGTTAACCGGCATACCCATACAATAAGCATAGTAAGCAGCTAGAATGTTACCAAAGTTACCTGTTGGAACAACAATGTTAATTTTGTCACCCATATTAATTTTCTTACTGTTTACTAAATCACAATAAGCAGAAATATAGTAAACGATTTGAGGAAGTAATCTACCCCAGTTGATAGAGTTAGCTGAACTAAATAGCATATCATTCTTATGTAGAAGTTCAACAATCTCATCAGTAGTGAAAATCTTTTTAACACCTGTTTGAGCGTCATCAAAGTTACCCTTGATAGCACAAACATTTACATTACTACCCTTTTGAGTGTTCATCTGACGCTTCTGCATTGGAGAAACACCATCTTCAGGATAGAATACAATCATCTTAGTGTGGTCGACATCCTTGAAACCTTCAAGAGCAGCCTTACCTGTATCACCTGATGTAGCAACAAGAATAACAGCAGTTTTTCCATCATAAGTTTTCTTTAATGACTTAGTTAGGAAATGTGGAAGAATCTGAAGTGCCATATCCTTGAATGCACATGTTGGACCATGCCATAATTCCATAATGTTGATTTCGTTACCGTTGTATTTTTTAGCAACCAGAGGAGCAGGACATTCTGAACCGAACTTCTCAACTGTGTATGCCTTGTCAACACAATCAGCAATTTCTTCTTCTGTGAAATCTGTTAGAAAATCAGAGAACACAATCTTTGCTCTTTCGTTATATGAAAGACCTAGTAAAGATTTGAAAGTTTCTTCTGTGTACTTAGGTAATTCCTGAGGTACAAAAAGACCACCGTCTTTACTGATACCCTGAGCAATAGCCTGAGCAGCAGAAACAACTTCTTTATTATTTTCAGTACTGTTATATAACATTTTTATCTTCCTTTCAGTACATATTTCCGATTTTACATTCTACACTATATTGTGCTAAATGTCAAAGTTTATCGTAAAATTTCACACCATTTTCAAAAAAAATCTTGTCAACAACTGTTATTTTGAAGTTATTTTCTATAAAAGAATTATACAGCAGTTTAAAATCATGTGTTGTAGAAAAACCATCAACAAGGTTTGAACCATCCATATCTGTACCGATACAAAGGTTATCTTCACCACCGAGGCTTAGAAAATGGTATGCATGATTAAGTATATCCTTAATACTGTAACTGTCACTATCACTTAAAAAGTATTTATGAAAGTTAAGTCCTACAACACCGTTTTTGCTTTTAATATACTCAAATTGTTCATCTGTAATATTCCTTTTGTTACTACAAATTTCTCTTGAATTTGAATGTGTTGCAAGTATAAATTTTGGGTTACTTGATGCTATATCATAGAATAAATCATCACTGGTATGAGATACATCAATAGCAATATTATTCTTGATATATTCATTAATTACCTGTTTACCAAAAGCAGTAGCACCTTTTGGTTTATCAGCAAGAACACCGTCACCAATACAGTTACTATCATTCCAAGTTAAAGTAGCAACTTTTACACCATACTTTTTAAGGAATTCTATATTTTCAATATTACCTTCCAAAATTGAAGAATTTTCCACAGTTAGGTGCAGTGACTTATTTGCATTTATATCATTAAAAGTAATTTTAAGTCTTTTACATTCTGAAATAAGTTTCTCTGCACTTGCAATAAAATAATCTATAAGAGGTTTATCTCTAAACTGTAATGGTAATTCATTTCTGTCATCAGGTGTCCATACTGCCATACATTGATGCCATTTATTTGCTTTCATTAAGTCTGAAATTTTAAATTCATAAATATCGGCATCAAGCAGTAAATCATTCATCATACTTTTATATAAGGTATCACAATGAAAATCAAAAACTTCCATAACTACCTCCTTGCATAAATGCGTTTTTTATATGATTGATACTTATAACCTTTTTGGAATTATGGATAACTTCGATTATATCAAATCTTATGTTTTTATTTGTAGGATATTCTTTAAGATATACATAAGCAGTTTTCATCAGCTTATTTTGTTTTTGTTTTGTAACTGCTAACACCGGTGCATAGAGAGAATTCTCTTTTCTGGTTTTTACTTCAACAAAAACAATATAGTTTTTATCTTCTGCTACAATATCAATTTCACCATACTTTGTGTTGTAGTTTTTTGCAACAATTTTATATTTGTTTTTCTTTAGATATTTTCTAGAGGCTTTCTCTCCAATATCACCGATTTGTCTTTTCTCAGCTATTTGCATTTTTATAAATTTTCTTTAAAAAGCTTTTTCTGTGAATTTCACAAGGACCATATTTCAAAATCATTTCTCTATGTAACTTTGTGCCATATCCTTTATGTTTAGCAAAACCGTATTCGGGATATAGTTCATCATATTTTAAGCAAAGTCTGTCTCTGGCTACTTTAGCCAAAATTGAAGCGGCAGCAATTGACATAGAATTTGCATCACCTTTTACAATACATTCTGCCGGAATATTAAGTGGTGGGAGTCTATTACCGTCAATCATAGCATAATCAGCTTTTGTATCAAGACCTTCTACTGCTCTCTGCATAGCTAGCATTGTAGCATTAAGAATATTAAGTTCTTCAATTTCTTCAACTGTTGCAAAGGCTATTGAATAAGAAACACATTCATCAATAATTACATCAAAAAGTTTTTCTCTCTTTTTTTCTGTAAGTTTCTTTGAGTCATTGACACCATCAATAATATGACCTTTAGGCAAAATTACTGCAGCTGCACAAACAGGACCGGCTAAAGGTCCTCTACCGGCTTCATCAACACCACAAATATTTGTATAGCCTTTTTCTAATGCTTCATTTTCATATTTTAGCCATTCCATAATTAATTCTCCGGTAGTTCAAATGTGTATTTACCAAGTTTAGCACTTCTGTATTCATCAAGTAGCATAATAGCAGCTCTTTCAGTATCAATTTCACCACCTGAAATCAGCATACCTCTTTTTCTGCCGATAAGTTCAAGAAGTTCATAACTTTCAATTTCTTCTATATTCTCATTTTGTAGTTTAAATCTTTCTACAAATATTGGATTTTTCTCAACCTTTAGGAAATCTAATAATCTCATTGCTAAAAGTTCAGTATCCATAATTTGATCTTTAACTGCACCTGTAAAAGCCAGCCTTTCACCAACAATTTTATCTTCAAACTTTGGCCATAATACACCCGGTGTATCTAGCACTTCAAAGCCTTTGTTAATAGTAAACCACTGATTACCTCTTGTAACACCGGGTTTATCTTCAGCCTTAGCTTTTCTGTTCTTAGAAATTCTATTAATGAAAGTTGATTTACCAACATTAGGAATACCAACAATCATAACTCTTACTGTTGGATTTAAAAGACCTTTTGCCTTTTGCTTTTCAATCTTTTCCTTAAGAACCTCATTAACAGAAGATACAAACTTATTGATACCTCTACCTGTTTTGCAATCAATTGGAATAGCTACAATGCCGTTATTTTTAAAATAATTAATCCACTTTTGGGTAGATGATGGGTCTGCCATATCACATTTGTTCATCAAAACGACTCTAGGTTTATTTTGAATAATTGAATCAAGGTCAGGGTTACGGCTACTTACCGGTATTCTGGCATCAATAATTTCTGCTACTGCATCAACCAGTTTTAATGATGCTTGAATTTGTCTTTTGGTTTTGGTCATATGACCGGGAAACCATTGAATGTTCTGCATTTCACTCATATATATCAATCCTTATAAATTTTATAGCAATACAAATTTAGTATAACATAAAATTTTTATAATTACAAATAAGAAAAGAGAACTATAAAATTATAGTTCTCTACTTATCTTCTTCATCGTTATTCTTTTCCGTTTTGTTATCTTTATTTTCTTTACCGGATTTGCCTACATTATAGACTATATAAACAATAAGTAAGACACCTAAAGTTACTAATATACCCATAACAAAAAGTGACTTTGGTTCACTATTATCTGTATAGGCATTATCCATAGGAGAAGTTGTTGATGCACTTTCTTTACTGTCACCACCAACATAGTTAACCTTTGGAACTTTTACAGAATCAGCCTTTCCACTTGTAGAATTGTTTGAGCCATAGGTTTTGCTACTTGAATTACCACTTCTACCGGAACTCTTGCTACTATTGCTTTTAATTCTTTTAGAAGTGATTTTATTTTCTTCAATTTTCATTTCAGCACCATAAACTGAACCTATTGATAATTTATTGCCATTATTATCTACAGGATCAGAAATAGCTAAACCAAAATCAGTTATACCGGTATCAACTGACTTAAATTTAAAGGAAATAATCTTTGCTTTACCGTTAAACTTATAGCCATAAGAACAAAGAACTATTGCATTTACTTTGCCATTAGAATTCTTTTTCTTAACATCAAATGCTTTATCAGGCGAATTAACTTTTCTAAATTCTACAGACTCAGAATCATAAGTAATTGTAACATTAAATGCTGATAAATTAGCATTACCGTTAACAATTAAGTCTACATTAAATAATCTGTTTTTATATACAGAATCACAAGACAAAGAAAAGTCAATTTTAGAACTTGCATTTGTATTGAGTGTTGTAATGGGTACAGTCAGCAACAACAAAGCTGTCAGTAAAAATATTGAAAATATTTTCTTGTAGTTATATATTTTCATAAAATCAAATCTCTCTAAATGATTTATATACTACAGTAATTATATAAGTTATAGAAAGATTAGTCAAGAAATATGAAGTTCTATGTTAAATAGAAAATCCCATATCAGTAAGCATTGCTTTATCTTCGTCAATATTGTTACCGGAAGTAGTTAGCATATCACCTGTAATAGTAGCATTAGCACCGGAAGTAAATGCTTTTTCACCGGAATTACTTATTAAAGTTCTACCTGCTGCAAGTCTAATGTATGCAGTAGGATTAATAAATCTAAACATTGCAACAGTACGCAAAATTTCTTTCTCAGTGAGTGTTGGCAAATCTTCGTAACAAGTACCCTTAATAGGAATAAGTGAATTAAGAGGAATTGACTCAACATCAAGTTCAGCTAAAGTAAGAGCCATATCAATTCTATCTTCAAAGGTTTCACCCATACCGATAATGCCACCTGAACATACAGTTAAACCTGCTTTATGAGCAGTTTTGATACCATTGATTTTGTCATCAAAAGTGTGAGTTGTGCATACATTCGGAAAATTTCTTCTGGATGTTTCAATATTTTCATGGTACATACTTACACCACTGTCTTTTAACTTTTTGAAAGTTTCTTCTGTTACAAGACCATGAGATGCACAAAGACAAATATCATATTTATCATGCATTTCTTTATATGCTTTACAAGCCTTTTCTAAGTCCTCACCCTCAAGGGTTCTACCTGCTGTAACGATAGAATATCTATGTACACCTTTGTTGTAGTGATATTCACAATCCTTAACAATTTCTTCAGGTTCAAGGAATTTGTATCTTTCAACACTTGTGTGATGATGGGCACTTTGTGCACAGAACTTGCAGTTCTCACTACAACCACCACTACGACCATTGATAATAGAGCATAAGTCTATATGATTACCACATAGCTTCTCTCTGATTTCATCAGCACCACTGCATAGTTCATCTAAATCAACTGTCTTGAAAAATGAAAGGTCATCTTCCCTAGTCAATCTCTTGCCATTTATAATATCATTAGATAACTTCTTAATATCCATTATTGTCAACCTCTTTTCTATAAGAGATTATAATTGATATTCTGTATAATGTCAACCTGTATTATAGTTATTGTTAACATTTACAAAAATCACCCCTACTCAAATTAATGAATAGAGGTGAAAAATTGAGGTGTATAGACATTACTTAATAACAATCTTATATCTTAGTTGTTTGTTACTGCCATCTTTAGTTTTGCAATATACATAGCAAGTTCCTTTTTTCTTTGCAGTTACTTTAGCCTGTACATAGCAATGTTTCTTGTCTTTTGAATAATAAATTTTAGTATTACTAATTTTAACTAATTTATTATTTGCTGACCAATTACAGTTTTTGTAAGTAGCATTAGTTTTCTTAACTTCTACTTTAAGAGTAATTGAATGTTTTTTCTTAACATTAATTTTTGACTGAGTGTAGTTAGTCTTTTTGATACTTTGTACCTTATTCTTACCAACAACAACTAAGCAATTATTAGACTTCTTATTACTACCATCTTTAGCAGTAGCTTGAACATAGCACCAACCATTAGAAATAGCAGTTACATCGCCCTTACTATCAACAGTAGCAACTTTATTATTAGAAGATTTCCAAAAAACATCTTTACCTAGTTTATTATTACTATATTTCTTGTAATAGATAGTAGGATTTAATTTAGCCTTACTATTAACAGTAGTAATAAAACGAGCTGAAGGAATTTTAATACTTGTTGCAGTATCACCAACAGTAACTTTTACAGTTGCTTCTAAATTACTATCATTTGATTTAACAGTAACATTAGTAAAGCCAATTTTTTTAGCTTTTACATTACCCTTTTCATCGATAGAAATAATATTTTTGTTATATGAGTAAGAACAATTCTTATTATCAGCATTAGCAGGAGCAACAGAAACATTTAGTTTAGCTCTGCCATTAACCTTTTTAATGTTAATAACATTATTATTGACAACCTTATTATTAACTTTAATAGTAATTTTAGTTACAGGTTGTTTAACAGTAACAGTAAAAGTAGATTTAGTTACTTCTCTGTTATTTCTATCATATAGAGTAGCAGTAATAGTAGCAGTACCTTTAGTTAGAGGAACAACAGTAAAAGTATTATCTTTATTTAGATTTAGATTTACTTGAGCAATAGTGTTATCACTACTTACAAACTTAACATAATTAATTGGGTCATTACAAGAGAATGTATATTTGTATTCTCTACTTTTACCTACAAATAAAGTGTCATTTGTTTTTTCTAGCTCAAGAGTACCAGCAGTAACAGTTGGTATAGTAGGAGTAGAAGGAACACTAGCTGTTTCACTAACAGAAGTATCTGGAACTGCTGTACTAGTAGTTACTGAAGTTGAAGGTACAGTAGTACTTGTAGTAATTGTAGTTGAAGGTACAGTAGTACTTGTAGTAGTTGTAGGTACAGTAGTTGAAGTTGTTTCCTGCTCGTTGATATACATTTTTACCTTAATACCATCAAAAACGAATTTGACAGTTGAGTTGTCAGTTTCTACTGTAAATTCTGGGTCACTAAAAGTAATAACACCATCAGAACCAAAAGCTTCTTCGCAAGAAGGAGATATTGCTTCGTATGTATAAGTTCCTGCTTTAACAGTATATGTCTTTTCAAAAGTGTTATTTGCAGGATTATATGTCATTTTAGAATTATCATCTCTAATCCAATCATTAAAACTAGAAATTAGATACCACTCGTCCCCTTCCCCAACACTAACAGTGTAAGGAGCAGTAGTTGTAGGAGGTTCAGTTGTAGGTGGAACATAAGGGTCTCCATCGACTTTACCTAAGCTAACGAATTTAAAGCTGTTTTCAAATCCAGATTTTGTTGGATAAACATTTTGAATATTATAAGCTTCCATAGTACCTTCATAACATTCAACTGTTACTGGCTTATTAGTGAATTCAACAGGAGAGCCATAATTACCATTATTAGCATTTACAAAATAATTTCTTGCGTCACTTTTTTTTCTCAATAGCTTAATATTGGTTAAATTAACATTATCAGTAGTAATAGGACATGCTTGAATACTTTCCCCAAATGTAATAGTATTTAAATTTTTACAACCTACTAGAGCATCATCAGAAACACCAGAAATACCATTTGGAAGCACAAGATTTCTTAGAGAAGTACATTTAGCAAAAGCACGAGAACCAATATAAGGCTTCTGAGCTAAGAATTCTTTAGTAAAGTTTACTGTTTTTAGTTTAGTGTCACTTTCAAACATAGAAGTGTAAACACTCTTAACAGCACTACCAATTGTTACTTCTTCAAGAGTTGATGAACCCCAGAAAAAACTATTTGAAATTTGAATTTTAGTATTACTATTAGGGATAATTGCTTTTTTAACAGTACTACTATCTCTCAACGAACCATCATAATACTTTAAAACATTATATGTTCCTGTTTCAGTAGAAATTTTAGTAGGAAGTGTTACTGTTGTAGCAGTTCCTTTATATGAACCGAGAGCAGCAAAAAACTTATATTCATCAGTATTAATATTTTGTTCTTTGATAATATGGTAAGCCCAGTTATCTTTGGTAACACCTTCTTCATATCTTTCAACAAAACGATAGCCGTCTTCACAATCTGCACTTGAGGAACTTACAATATTTATTGTTTTAGCTCCAACCGATAAAGGAACAGAAAATAGTGAACAGAAAATAATAGTAGATAGTAAAATTGAAACGATTTTTTTCATAACTTTTCTCCTTTTTTTATTTTACTAATTAATATATTTAACCGATTTTAGAAAGAGAACTAATTCATCTATTTCTCTCTTTCCTTATATAGTAATTATACCATGAAATAAGCACAAGATGTTGTGTTTTGCGTAAAAAATTTTAAAAATTTAAAAAATATTTATAAAAATATTGAAATTTTAGTTGTAAAGTAATATAATGAAAAAGGAAAGCAAAAAGCTTTCTACGGTGTAATTTTACGGTTTTATGAGAAAATAAGAAGGTGCAGAAATGTATCTTCTTATTTTTTTACTTTTGTGCAAATTCCAATAATATAATTACAAATTATTAATTTTATTATAACATTTGAAAAATGAATTTTCAAGATTTTAGTACAAATATTGATAATTTTATATTCAAAATAACAAAAAGAACCACTAATGAATAATCCATTAGTGGTTCTAACTTTTGTATTGTTAAAAAATTATTTAACCTTTACTTTACACTTTAGAGTGATACCGTTTGCCTTTACTGTAATAGTAGCATTACCCTTTTTCTTAGTAACTACTTTACCCTTAGCATTTACAGTAGCAACCTTAGTATTAGATGACTTGAATGTTACCTTGCCGGTTGGTATTATAAGGATGGCAAGGCATATAATTGGAACGATATATTATCAGGTGAAGTTCACCTATATGCTCATTGGATTAATGTAAATACAGTTGAAAAAACTTCTGATGATACAAAGGTGTTCAGCAACGGCTTAACTTCTTATAACGAATTTGACTTATTTGGTGTACAAATTCGTAATGCTAAAAAGGATGATAACTATCCTAACGGTACACATGGCTTTGATGTATCAGGCTTAAGATTTGTTACTTCTCTAAGTGAAAATATACTAAGTCAACTTGATAACCTTTCACTTCTAAACCTGAATATGGTTACATTATTGCAAAAGAAAGCACTGCAAAAAATAATGCTAAAGGCAATAATTATAAGCTGGAATATAACGGTATAAATGTTAATGGCGAGGACACAACTAAAGAGTATTATTATGTACAAAACCAAAATTGTACAAGTCAGGTTGGTGGATATGGTAGTCAAGTCCCTCTTGATCACTTTAATAATAAGTCAGAAACATACAGTATTTATTCTGCTGTAATTACTTATAAAAATGATGGTCAACATACTGAAGAACAAATTGAACAAGCTAAATCAACTAATGTTATTGCTAGATCATATATTCGTTATACAGATGCAAATGGTTTATTGAGAACCCATTACAACGATTATACCGGCACTAATGTTTATGGTGGTTGTAGTACAAACTTCAATTATATTAATTCATTTATTCAAAACAATTATAATATTGTTGGTAAATAATAATAATTAATTCTAAAACCCCTTTTAGTTTAATACTAAAAGGGATTTACTTTTCAATCAAAATTGACAAAAAAATAACGATTATGATATAATAAAGTAGAAAAATTATGTCATAAGAAGGGATTAAATGAAAAAGATAATTGCAATATTGCTTTCATTGATATTTGTTGTTTCTTTGTGTAGTTGTTCATCAGATGATGATAAAATTCGTTTTGGTGCTGCCGGTATTGGTGGTATTTATAACGAAACAGTTACGTCAATCAGACAACTTGCTGATGAAAGTGGAAAGCTAAAAATCGAACAAAAAACTACTGCCGGTTCTACAGCAAATGTAAGATTGCTTTCTCAAGGATATTTAGATGCAGCAATTGCTCAATCTGACATTGTGAGTGATGCTTATAATGGTGAAAACAATTTTGAAAAGTCAGGTGCATATAAAGGTTATAGTGCTTTGGCATCTCTTTATACTGAGGCTTGTCATATTGTAGTAAGAAAAGACTCTAACATAAATTCAGTTGATGATTTGCTTGGTAAAACAGTTAGTGTGGGTGAAAAAGAATCAGGTTCCGAATTAAACGCAAAACAAATTCTTGCATCATATGGGCTAAACTCTAAGATGGTTAAGGAAGTTAACCTTGATTATGCCGAAGCTGCTAAGAAACTAGAAAATAAGGGAATTGACTGTTTATTTGTTACTGTTGGTATGAATGCAACTATTGTTGATGAATTAGCAAAGCAATGCGATATTAAGCTACTTGAAATAGATAAAGCAACTTCTAATAAGCTAAAGTCAGCTTACTCTTATATTGATTACAAAATTCCAAAGAATACATATAATGGTCAAAACACAGATATAAAAACTATCGGTATTAAATCTGTTATTCTGGTAAGTGACAAATTATCTAATGATAAAGTAAAAGAACTAGCTAAATTAATTTTCAATAATGCAAAGGAAATTCAGTTAACTGTATCTGCAGATATTGACATTACAGAGGAAAATGCAGTTGAGGGCATTAACATTCCATTCCATAAAGGTGCTATTGAATATTACAAAGAAAAAGGTATTACAGTTAAATAACTATTAGCTGCGAAAGGATTGATAACATTGGATATTACACTAGATATGTATCAAACAGTTGCAGTTGCTGTAGTTGTTTTGATGATAGGTAATTTCTTAAAGAAGAAAATTTCATTTTTGCAAAGATTCTGTATTCCATCACCTGTTATTGGTGGTTTGCTATTTGCAATATTTACATTAATATTGTACGCAACAGGAATTGCAGTAATTGACTTTGATGACACATTAAAAGAAGTCTGTATGGTTCTGTTCTTTACTTCGGTTGGTTTCCAAGCCAACTTAAAAGTCCTCAAAAGTGGTGGTAAAGCACTTATCGTATTCCTTGTGCTAGTTGTTGCACTTATGATTGGACAGAACTTTGCTTCAATCGGACTTGCAAATGTACTGGGACTTGACTCCTTAACAGGTATGACAACAGGTTCTATCCCTATGATTGGTGGTCATGGTACTGCCGGTGCATTTGGTCCTGTACTAGAGGACTTTGGTGTTTCAGGTGCTACAACAGTATGTACTGCTGCTGCAACATTCGGTTTGATTGCAGGTTCACTAATGGGTGGCCCTATCGGTAACAGACTTATTAAAAAGCATAATCTACTAGATACTATAAAAACTGAAGATGACAGTTTCCTAGTTGAAGAAGAAGAAAAGCATGAAAGACATTTTTCTATGTATGCTCCTGCAGTTTTTCAGTTGATTATTGCCGTAGGAATTGGTACAATAGTATCAGAACTACTTTCACTTACAGGAATGACATTCCCTATTTATATTGGAGCAATGATTGTTGCTGCTATTATGAGAAACATAGGTGAATACACAGGTAAAATTACTATTCATATGGGTGAAATAAATGACCTAGGTGGTATTTGTCTATCTCTATTCTTAGGTATAGCAATGATTACACTTAAGTTATGGCAATTAGCTGACCTGGCATTACCACTGGTTATCCTACTAGCAGGTCAAGCAGTACTTATGTTCTTATTTGCTTATTTTGTTGTATATAACATTATGGGTAGAGATTATGATGCTGCAGTAATTGCTGCAGGTACTTGTGGTTTTGGTATGGGTGCTACGCCTAATGCTATGGCTAATATGCAAGCTATTTGTGATAAATATGCTCCATCAGTTAAGGCATATTTGATTATTCCTATTGTAGGTAGTTTGTTTGCTGATTTCTTAAACAGCTTAACAATAACATTCTTTATTAATTTATTGTGATAATTTGGAGGTAATGTTTTATGAAAGACAAGTATAGTTTCAATTCAGAAAATTTAGCAGTACCTGAAGTTCACACAGGAAAAGTAAAGCAAAATGATATTGTAGAAGATAATGATGATGAACCGGTGCTATATGATGTAGCAGTTCCGGAAGTTCACATTAAGAAAAAGAAGAAAAAGTAATATATAACACAAAAGTCCTAGGATGATAATTTCATCTTAGGACTTAATTTTTTAATAAATATGACTAATTTAAATTCTGATAATCTTATTTATTATTTTCTTCAATATACTTTTCTTCTAGTAATTTTTCCATTACTTCAATATCTTCAGTACTTATAGAATCAAGAATTCCAAATTTATATTTATCTGTATTTTTAGCTTTATTCTCTAATTCTTGAGATATATTTTTAGAGTTGTTTTCTGATTTATTCATTTAATTCAACACCTTATACAAAATTAAAGAAAAAAGCCCATTAGAATGGGCTTTTTATGGCGAAGGGTTGGGGATTCGAACCCCAGATTTTGTTTTCACAAAATACAGTATTTCGAGTACTGGACCATTGACCACTCGGACAACCCTCCAAATAAATAGGAAGTGTGCTAAATTAATACCACACTTACCTTTAATTATACAACTTTTCTTAATTCAAATAATGCAATAATAGAATTATTATATCTTTTTATACTTTTTCTGCATTTTCTTATTTCTGAAAGTATGACCTTTAGTATAAATAACTATTAGTATTACAACTATAATAATTACTGCAACAACAATATACCAAACATATGACGGAATTGAATTTAGATTAAAGCACCTTACATTAATCCACATTTGGTTCATTATCTTATTTTCATCACTGTTAAAGAACATCATTACTGCACAACGGTTCAAAATATCTTCTGTCGGATATTGAGCAAACAGTTGTCTTTTTGTTTGGTCTTTTGTTGTCTTTAAAATATAATTTTTATCATCGGAATTACCTGTAAAGAAGAAACCTACAGGATAATCAACTGAATCTTCATCATCTTCTGCACCGTAGTTCCAATTAAGATATTCAAAAATTCTATTGTCATTTCCACCTGAAATACAACTAGTATAACCGATATAGTACATATTACGAATAACATTATCAGGTCTTGATACAAAGTTAATAAATGACTCAGCAACTTGTTGCTTTTCTTTATCACCGTTAATACCTTGCTTTAGCATTACCCAACCGTCACACCATAGATTTGAACATTCCTTAGGTACTGCATATTCAAGGTAACAATTGTCTTCTTCAGCTTGGTCAAGGCTATATACTGCATCTCCTGACCATTGGAAGTTAGCAACTACTTTACCTGACACCATATCGGATTTACCACTATCAGTTTCAAATGAATAAACATTATCCTTGATACCTTGCAATCTTTCCTCAGCTTTATCAACTGTTGATTGAGAAGTATCATTCATTAATTTAGTGATTCGTTCATTATAGTTTTTAGAATTCTTAAATTCACTTGTTGACATTTTGTCTGAATTTATAAGACCTAAAACTGCAAAATAACTATCTCTAACACTATCTTTAATAGTGATTTGTCGGCTATACTTTTTATTTTCAAGTATCTTCCATGTTGAAGCATCTTCTGTTGATACAACTTTAGGGTTATATACAAAGCCCATTGTACCCCACATATAACCGGCTGAATAATCACTCCACTTTTTGTTATCAATCTTAGTTGTATCCATTAGGTTTTTGATATATGGAGAAACACCTTTTGCATAATAATTGTACTTATTACTTGTATCGAAAAATTCCTTTGACAAAGGTACTAACATATCTTCATCAATCATTTTCATACCCATATAATCAGAAGGACAAACTAAATCAAAATTATCACCTAGAGTAATTTGGTTATATAAATCCTCATTTGTACCGTAAGTTGAATATTCTACTTTAACCTTTTTACCATAGGTTTTGTAATACCAATTTTCAAAATCAGTAATCATAGAATTTTTACCGATTATATCACCACTATCAAGGTCAATGGTATCATCTTTGTCCCAATTACCCTCATCAATATATTCTTCGCAATTTGAAATTCTAAGGGTAATAACATCATTATCTTTTGCAGATACTGACATAGGCAAAATGAAAATAGATGCAGTCATTAAAAGCATAATTAAAATAGAAATTAATTTTTTCATCTACTTTCACCTACCTTTTTATTTGTTCTGAAATAATTAATCAAAACAATTGAAATAACTATTGCAAGAATAATAGTAGATAATGCCCACAAAGCAGTTTTTATATTTGTTTGAGCACCTTTTGTAGCATTTACTACATAGGTACTGATTGTATTAAAAGTAGCAGGTTTTGTGTATGTTGTAACAAAATAATCATCAAGTGAAAGTGTAATTGAAAGCATAAATCCTGAAATTATACCCGGCATAATCTGAGGAATTACAACCTTAAATAATGCCTTTGATGGTGTTGCTCCTAAGTCTAGAGCTGCTTCATAAAGGTTATTATCCATTTGCATAAGTTTAGGTACAACAGAAAGATATACAAATGGTGTACATAAAGTTACTTGACCTATAACAAGTGGAATATATGTGCTTTTATCAATACCAAAAGCAACAATTAGCAAAATACAAATTGAAAAACCTGTAACTACATCTGCATTAACAACAGGAATTTGGTTTGCATTTCTGATAAATGCTTTGGGTAATCTTTTTGAATAAAATGCACCGATTGCACCACTAGTGCCTAATACAACTGCAAGTATAGCAACAACTAATGCAAGTACTAATGTATCTACAATCATTTCTAACAGTTCTTTTGTAGTAAACAAGGTTTCATAGTTATGAAGTGAAAAACCTCTAATAGCACCGATTGTTGTAGAATCTGTAAAGCTATAAACTGCCAAAATAATAATCGGCAAGTATATTGCTAACAGTACAAGGAATACCCAACTAGCTGAAAGTATCTTTTTTATCATAGAGAAGCACCTCTGCTTTCTCCAACACCATTACCAAGTCTGTTGGTAAATATTGTTACAATAAAGATAATAACCAGAAGTACAATAGAAATCATTGAACCATTGTGCCAATCATATGCGTTAAAGTAACTACCGATTAAGCTACCCATAATATATGTGCTATTGTATAGCATATCAAGTACAACATAGTTAGTCATTACAGGTAAGAATACCATAGTAACACCACTGATAATACCCGGAATTGAAAGTGGTAAAGTTACCTTTAAGAAAGTGATTCTATTATTAGCACCTAGGTCATTAGATGCCTCAAGAAGTTTTTTATCTATCTTTTCCAGTGTTGTATATAAAGGTAAAATCATAAAAGGTAGGAAGTCATATGTCATACCGATTATAGTATTTAAAAATGGATGAAAAGCAAGGTTACCCTCTATTGCAGTTAGAATTTCTTTTAATGCAGTAATTCTTAATGTAAAGTTAATCCACATAGGCATAATAAATAGCATTAAAAGTACTGACTTTCTTTTTAGCTTAGAATTCGCAAGTATTAGTGCTACAGGATAAGCAATTAATAAGCATACTGCTGTAGTAACTAAAGCAGTAAACATACTATAAAGCAAAGTGCCTATAGTGTTACTGTCTGTAAAGAAATCTGTAAAATTAGAAAGTGTAAACTGACCCTCACCATTAGTCAAAGCATAATAAATAATTACAAGTAAAGGTGCAATTACAAACAAAACAAGAAACAATCCGTATGGAATACAGAGTTGTTTACGAGAAAACTTAAACATTTTTCAACCTCCAAAATGATGATTACTTTAATTTCAATGAAATATTTTCTTTAGGAATAATTAGACTGACAAAGTCATTTTCATTCCATAGGTCTTCATCATCAAATATGAAGTCATATTCGTTTTCTGTTCTAACAATATACTGATAGTGGTCACCTTTATAAATAAGTGAAATAATATTACCGGTAGTACCACCTTTATCAGCATCATCACTCATTTCAATAGAACCAAATACAGGGATAGAAACTGAAACCTCTTTACCAACTACATCAATTTCATTACCCTTTTCATCAACAAGTACATCATCAACATACTTTGAATTAGGATAAAGCTGAGTAAGGTCACATTCAAATTCGCCATCAGCAAATTCAACTGTATTGTACTTTGTAATAATACCATCAAAGTCATTAGTAGTAAGGTTATTTTCAATCAAATGAATACTATCAGGATCAATATCAATAGAAATTGTGTCACCTACAACTGCATTGTAAATTGAATGGATAACAATTTCATTATCACCTGAAAGAACTGTAATTTCATAATGAACACCCTTAAATACAACAGAGTCAACTACAACATCCATCATACCCTCACCCTTAGGTTTCATTACAATATCTTCAGGTCTAACAACTACCTCAACCTTAGTTCCAATATGGAAGTCATCAACACAAGTAAATGTATGGTCACAAAACTGTACTTGTAACTTATCGGTAACTTTACCATTGAAAATATTACTTTCACCGATAAAGTCAGCTACAAATGCATTCTTTGGTTCGTTATAAATTTCTTCCGGTGTACCAATCTGCTGAATTACACCATCCGACATAACAACAATTTTATCAGACATTGTAAGTGCCTCTTCTTGGTCATGAGTTACATATATAAAAGTAATTCCAAGTCTTTCATGCATTGCCTTTAATTCAATCTGCATTTCTTTACGCATCTTAAGGTCCAATGCACCTAAAGGTTCATCAAGTAAAAGAATCTGAGGTTCATTTACAATAGCTCTTGCAATAGCAATTCTCTGTTGCTGACCACCAGACAAAGTATCTACAGAACGCTTTTCAAAACCCTCAAGGTCAACTATCTCTAAGGCTCTCTTAACCTTTTTATCAATTTCCTTCTTAGAAAGCTTTTCCTTACGAGTGATAATCTTGCCATTATCTTTTTTGTAAGTAACTTCATTAGTTTTTAGCTTTAAGCCAAAAGCAATGTTATCATATATATTAAGATGTGGGAAAAGTGCATATCTCTGAAACACAGTATTGATAGGTCTTTCATATGGAGGAAGTTTACTTATGTCCTCACCTTTTAAAGTAATATGACCCTCAGTAGGAATTTCAAAACCTGCAATCATTCTTAGTGTAGTTGTTTTACCACAACCGGATGGACCAAGAAAGGTTACAAACTCACCTTTCTTAACTTCCAAATTAAAATCCTCAACAACCACAACATCATCAAAAGATTTTCCAACATTTTTAAGTTCAATTATATTCATTGAATTAGATACCTTAGACATAACAACCTCCTTATTTATTACCCGCCTAAAAAAACAGAGGAAAACTCCTCTGTTTACATTTGAAATTATACACAAATTTTCACATATAGTCAATGAATATAAAGGATTATTAATGTAAATTTAATATAAAAATAAAAGTACAGAGAATACTCTGTGCTAAAAGGACAATATATGACAAGAAATCAGGAATTTTTCTTATCCCAATTTCTAATATGTACGAAATAGAATACTGCACCAACAAGTAGCATACCACCAACAATATTACCTAAAGTAACATAGATTAATTGGTCTGTACCTGCAAAGTGCTTTAAATTTTCACACTGCTGAGCAGTAATACCAAATAGCTCTTTAGCCTTTGCAACATACTGTGGGTTAGTTGTTGCTAAAATACCTGAAGGTAAATAGAACATATTAGCAACACAGTGTTCAAATCCACAAACAACAAATAAACAAATTGGGAAAAATACTGCAAAAATTTTGCTAATTACTTCCTTAGCAACACTGGACATTAGGATTGCCAAACAAACAAGAATGTTACACAAAATACCACTAACAAAAGCAGTAGACGGAGCAAGTGAAGTCTTGCCAATTGCAACCTTAATTGTATAAGCACCTAGGCCACCACTTGATAGGTCAAACTGACCTGTATAGAAAATCAAAAAATCCATTATAAGCGCACCAAGTAAATTAGAGAAATACACAACAACAAGGTTACGAATCATCTTAGATACTTTAATCTTCTTATCAAGTGCACCCATTATCATCAAACAGTTACCGGTAAAAAGTTCGCTACCGGTAAACACAACAAGCATAAGACCTACAGGGAAAATCACACCGGCTAACATTTTTGCAACACCGGTATTATCAATACCATGAACAACAACATTACTTGCTGCACCACCAAATGCAATAAATGCACCTGCCATCATACCCAAAATAAACATTTTTAGTAGTGGTAAATTTGACTTTTTAACTCCGGCATTAATATTAATATCAGCCATTTCAGCTAACATATTTGAAGTTCTTCCCAAAGTTTCTCCCCCATTTCAAATTGACATCAAGAATTATTTTATCATATATACACCTATTTAACAAGTAAAGTACATTATAAAAAATAATCATAACATATAGTCAATATTGATATAGAGAATTTCTATAAAAATTATGTGATAATCAATCAAATTCTAAATATTTAATATTAAGTTCACTTTCACTACCAACAATTGTTTCAATTTTAGATATAATTTCTTTGTAATTATCGGAATAAATAAAAATTTCAGTATGGCAAGTTGCTTGTAAAATCAAAATGAGTAAGGGAGAATGAAATGATATGTTTATTAATTGATATACATTACATCATTATCATTTATTCGATTATTCTCACAATAAGCAAACATATTTGTGCATAATGGAGTACCGGAATTTGTATCTACATATGCTGTATCATCGGCATTGATAAATCTACCGGTTTTTGGGTCATAGTATCTACTTTGGAGATAGTAAAGACCTGTATCTGTATCATACACATATCCTCTATATCGGAATGGGTTGAACTCTTTAACTGTTGCATACGATGGGTTAACATTAGATTTTTCTTTTAGGATATTTCCCCATGCATCGTAAGTGTATTCTACTAATACATTACCACTTTCATTTACAATCTTTGTAATATCACCCTGTAGATTCTTTACATAATAATACATTGAGTCATTTATTGACATTGCCGTTACAGAGTTGTTGCTATCATAGTAGAAATATGCTACTACTCCACCCTGCATCATTGCAATCAGGTTGTTGTTATCATCATAGTAGTAATATGTAGTGTAGTTGGAATCATCCTTGCGAGTTCTCAGACCATCTGCATTATACTTGAATGTAATTTATAGTATCACGGAACTATAGGGTTACTTCCCAACTTTACGCCAATACTGTGGCAGTTGTTTTTTGATGTATAAATCAACACTAAATATTAGACCTTTGTATATAGACCATATTTTCTTTATATGAATACCCAATAAAATAAAAATCCATTAATTCATTAATCTTAATGTCTTCATTAATTCTAGATGTTCCAATATCATAAAGTATAAATCTTAAATCTTGATTAGGTATTATTTTACCATCTAGTCTACCACCAATCGGATTCATGTCAATATCAGTTTCGGAATCCCATAAAAAATTGTATATTTCACTATTTTGTTCTAAATAAGACCACCTGCTATCTATTGTACTATTAAACAACTTATTTTCTTCTCTATTTAGTTCAATTATTTCAACAGTATCCCCGTCACCATGAAATCCTCCAACATCATCCGAAAAATATTTAATATTGTCAGCATTTACTTTTACATCAAGCACTTTATTTACTTCTTTTATAAAGGAATATCCAGTTTCCTTATAAGGAAAACTACAAAATAAAACCATCACACTAACAATAATAATTGATATAAAAAATACTTTTTTGGACACCTCATATCACCTTCTCGTATTGATAACAATAAATATTTTATAGGTTACAATTATACCTAAATTCTGGTCAAAAAATGCCATATTATTTCCAATCTTTATCGGCCAATTACCCGAATAATTCTCAAGTTTAAAGTCATACATATCTTTCAATACAGTTTGAAAATATCTACTACCATTTATCCAAATCTCGTTAACAGTTGCTTCTACATGGTGCAATGCGCCGAAAAGGTCTCTAGATTTGAATGTAATTTTACTTTTTTTGTTTACGACCCACTTATTCTTATATTTTTTCCGTATTGATCTAATAAAACCTTTATACTCATTTGTTTTTTTGATTATTTTCGTAATTTTATCGTGTGATGAATACAATAGTGATGAAGGTTTATCCTTCAAACTGTGTAATAGAAATTTCGCAGAAAACTCCCATCCGTACAACTTTAAGTAATATGCAACATTATTCTTCCAAAATGCTCTCCCTGCATCTTTTTCCTCTTTTAGTAATCGTCCATCATAATCATAATTGTTTAAACAATTATTCTCACAATAAGCAAACATATTTGTGCTTAGAGGAGTGCCGGAATTTGTATCTACATATGCAGTATCATCAGCATTAATAAATCTACCTGTAGTTGGGTCATATTATCTGGTTTGGAGATAATAAAGAGTGGTATCTTCATCATAAACATAGCCACGATAACGAAGAGGATTAATTGAAGATAGTTCATCTTCTGACTGTGACAGAATATTACCCCAAGAATCATACACATAACTTGCATAGCTAATACCGTCTTCATCAAGAATCTTTACTATGTCACCTTGCAAATTCTTTACATAGTAGAACATTTTTTCAAAATCTCCCCTACTCAATCTTAATGAGTAAGGGAGATTTAATTGATTGTTATTATTGGATAATTAGGCTATTATTTTAATAGTTCCGCACTAAGTTTCTGAATAATTATCACGCAATTTTCACTTGTTATTAATGAATTAATACGGTAACAATAAGTAACAATCTTGTATCTTATACAAAAATAATAATTATTGATGTGTCAGCATTTGTTATTCTTCAAATAGTAGAACATCTTAACATATGATTTACTCTTTATAAAATACCAATTCCTGATTAATTTTAAATACTCCATCAAACATATAATAATGATACTGATCAGTACCTAAATCTGTTATTCTCACTCTAATTCTTCCTAGAAATGGATTATATGATGCGCTTCCACATGCAATTAAACTTGATTTGTAATATACATCAAAGCTATATCCACCACCTAATGCAACCTGAATATCCATAGTTTTATTGTTGTATTTTACTTTTCCAGGGTAAATACTTTGTGCTGAACCATAAATACCTTTCATATTTGTACTTGTAAAACTAATACTGCTATCACTAGTTGACCAATTTCTATGAAAGATAGAGTCATCAGAATCTGCACCAAAATTCCACCAGAGAAATAGAATTACAAGAACTGCAAATACAACAGCAGATAACTTAAGTATAAACTTCTTTTTCGTAATTTTCATATAAATCACCACTTATCAATAGAAACAAAAAGCTCTAATAAATCTATCAGGATCTCCAACTTTTTCAAAATATTTCCAACTGAAAATTTCATTACATGTGTCTTCATTACATCTATTAAGTGAATAATATCCACTTGAGGTTCTATAAACACAATAATAATGCCGTTTAAAACTTCCTTCATTTCTCATGTAAAGTATAATAATAGAAGTTGTACTCCTTTCTTTTTTAAGCTTTTTATATGTTTCAACTTTTTTGAATTTAAAACCATGGCTTTTAAAAAACTTTTCTATTCCAGAACTTGATGTTCCAAAAGTTCCACCCCATGATAACATTCCATTCAATTCTGCTTCAAGAATAATTTGGTGTAAATATTGTCTTTTTCCCAACATAATTAGTACATTATATATGGCTACTAATCCACAACCATTATTTCTAAGTAAAACATTGCTTGTTCCCATACGAACATTTTTTATTCTCTTATCATACTGTCCAAAAATATAGCCAAAAAAGAGTGGACTATTTTTTTATTAAAATAATAATGACCATAAGCTAAATCATACTTTCTTTTTTCATTATAATATTGTGAAGGAATTATTATTTTATCTAAATGTCTCTTGAATTGCTTAAGAGAATGATACCATTGGCCAGTATAATCTACATTGTTTACAGGATCATTTTCGCAATATGTATAAATGTTATCACCAATTGCAGTACCTGAAGAACTGATAAAAGCAGTATCATCATCATTGATAAATCTACCTGTAAACGGGTCATAGTATCTAGTTTGAAGATAGTACATTGCAGTATCTTCATCATAAACATAACCACGATAACGAAGTGGATTTAATCTCCTTAATATTGGTTCGCCTTTCTCTTCAAGAATATTACCCCAAGAATCATACACATAACTTGCATAGTTAGTACCGTCTTCATCAAGAATCTTTACTATATCACCTTACATAGTATAACATCTTACCGTTATAAGATATTGCCACCGGACTGTTCTCGGAATCATAATATCAGCAATTAGATAATTATTACTATTATCTTACATTAAAGATTTTTTTAATGAATAGAATCATTTAAATAGTTCTATTTGTTTTTCTTAAAAATCAAGGTTTTCCCCTTGAGGTAGTTGTATTTCTTATTCTCAACTTTATCTATTTTAACAGTTAGTTTTCCCCATGAGTAATCATAAGAAGATGCAGAAGCATAACTTTTAAAATCAGTATATTTTTCACCATTTTCTGTGACTGTATAATATTTTCCTATATAAAAGCAATCGTACTCAACCATAACATCTACCTTATGATTGTTAATAGTTGCATTTTTACATTGATCTCCACTAGCTTCAGGAAAATTTTTGCCGTAACTTGAAAATGAAAAATTATATTCCTTACAATACCAATTTTGTTTATATTCTTCATCACTATCTAAATATGTATGCATATTATAATTTAAAAAACTAAAAAATACTGTTAATAAAATTAAAAAAGCAGAGCCAAAGATAATAACTTTAGTTGATGTTTTTAAATGCTTCATATTTACCTCGTCAAAATGTAAAACCAATTATAAAATTGCTTTTTTGTTTTTTAGCAAAAGACTTAATATTGATTGGAGTTTTATCAGTACTATAAACATCTTTGTTATATGCATTGTACTTTTTGGATTTTTTATCATACTCAATGCAATAAGTATGAATACCATTATAAAAATGATCGTTCCAAAGTGAAATAATAGCAATTTTTGCTTTTTTAATTGACTTTATAAAACGATCAAAAGTTGACTCTCCTTAGTACATGTCTCTTTTTATCTTATGAAAATCAAAATATCCTGCAATACTTAACGAGTTTGTACCCCAAAGCCCACCAAGCATATCCATATCATTCATTTCAGCCTCAAGCATAACTTGATAGAAATACTGAAATTTTCCTAAACGCTTTAAAGTGTTATAGATCGCAATAAGTTCACAACCTACACTTGCAACCGTAGCATTATTAGATCCGTATTTTAAATTTTTAACTTTCTTGTTTTTTGTCCATAGATATACCCACTAAATCTACCTAGAGCAGACCGATTGTCTTTATATCTTTTTTTAAGTTTATTATATCTTGTACAAAATGCTTGCCATGCATCAGGATAGCCCTCATACATTTTCTTATGAGCATTGTAATAAGAACTCAGATTATGATACCATTGTCCAGTATAATCTACATTGTTTACAGGATCATTTTCGCAATATGTATAAATATTATCACCTATTGCAGTACCTGAAGAACTGATAAAAGCAGTATCATCAGCATTTATAAATCTACCAGTAGTTGGGTCATAATATCTAGTTTGAAGATAGTACATTGCAGTATCTTCATCATACACATAACCACGATAACGAAGAGGATTAATTGAAGATAGTTCATCTTCTGACTGTGACAGAATATTACCCCATGCATTATATACATAATTGGCTTTTTCTTGACCGTCTTCATCAAGAATCTTAACTATATCACCTTTCAAGTTCTTTACATAGTAGAACATTTTTCCGTTGTAAGAGAAAGCTATAGGATTATTCTTATTATCGCAGTAGAAAAAGAATGTAGCACTGTCAGTTTTTTCAGCAATTAGGTTATTATTACTATTCATAAGCTATTTGTTCATATGCTTTGTCTACAACAAGGCTCATACCTTCATATTTATATGTTATTTTAGTTCTGCAAGGTTCAAATAAGTTACCTCCACCGGATACAATTTTTCCATTAGCATCTCTAACGTCATAAATGTAATAATGATACACAACAACCTCATTCCACACGGGTATAGCAACATATACGCCATAATATGATGTATCAGTATCAGATCTATCTCCACTAAAATGCATTTGATTATAATACTCTTCATCCTTTATATATTGTGAATATTGGGACGATTTAAACTCATCATAGCTTTTGGTTGAATTCACACATTTTACAATTTGGTATGATAACACACAAAAGAATATTGAATAACAAATAAATGCAAATGCTATAACGCATAAAACAATAATAACTTTTCGTAAACAACTTCGCTTATTTTTCATATAATCACCTCATCATCAAAACCATAAAAGAAGCATTCTTGTTATTCTCACTGTAAAGAGGATAATCTCTTCTGTCTTTTGTATGCGCACAATACTTTATTCCTGCATTAACAGATGAAATTATAGCGGCATGTGTATACACTCCGTCCCCATCAAAATCAAAATATAACAAATCTCCTACTTTTATATTATATTTCTTTATAATATTAATTTGAGATGACATATTTGTTTTATGTAAATTAAAACTCTTATGTTTTCTGACGTATTTAGAACGATAAAAATATGCCATATTTTGACTTGCTACAGACCAATAGTTAGAATGCTTCCATTTTTTATTTCTAGCAGAATAAAGATAGAACCAATCATCATTCATCAATATCCCACCTGCATGTAAACATTGTGACACAAAATTAGTACAATCTCCTCTTATAAACCAAGGGTATTGATTATTACGAAAATAAGCCCATTTTCTAGCATAATTTACTGCAAACTTTCTATTGTACTTTCTCTCTTTTTTTCTCCAATCTTTATAAAAATCCAACCTATATTCACTATTAAAATGTTTTATATTATCTTTAAAATCAAAGTAACATGTTCCTTCAGCATCACTTCTATTAACTGGATCATTTTCGCAATATGTAAATATATTATCGCCAATAGCAGTACCAGAAGAACCAATAAAAGCAGTATCATCAGCATTAATAAATCTACCTGTAGTTGGGTCATAATATCTAGTTTGAAGATAATATATTGTAGTATCTTCATCATACACATAACCACGATAGCGAAGTGGATTTATTGAAGATAGTTCATCTTCTGACTGTGATAGAATATTGCCCCATGCATTATATACATAATTGGCTTTTTCTTGACCGTCTTCATCTAGAATCTTTACTATGTCACCTTGCAAGTTCTTTACATAATAGAACATTTTTCCATTATAGGATAAAGCTACAGGACTATTCTCAGTATCATAGTAGAAAAACAGTGTTGCACTGTCAGTCTTTTCAGCAATTAGGTTATTATTACTATCATAATAATAGTCAGTTACCTTTGATCCCACTTTTTTCTGAGTTCTCATTCCGTTGGCATTATAACGGTATGTTATCTTTGTACCATCACTTAGAGTAGTTGTTGACAACCATCTACCATTTTTCCATGTAAAAGACATACCATCACGATAGTTTAATGGATTACCGATTTCATCATAAGTAATATTGTCTACTCCATTAACTCCGGTTAACTTGTCACACCATTCTTTATCCTCATAATAATATACATTACCACGAGGACTACCTGTTGGGAGTCCATTTGCATCAAGAGCTTGTGTATTAACAGAATGAATATTACCGTTACCATCTAAAGAATAATTAATGTAGTAATTATGTAAATAGTCATATTCTTGTTTTAGTTGGTTCTTATCATCATAAATATATTTATTTATGATATCTTTTCCAAGTCTAATCTGAGTAATATTTCCATTTTCATCATATGAATAGCTATAAGTTGCAATTTCATTATCGTTAAAAGAACTAGATAAATTACTAACAGTTTTAGATGTTGAATTGGTTTCCTTACCATCAGCATAAGTATATTCAACTTTATAATCCTTATTATCCTTTAGTCCTTTAGTTAAAATAGAAGTAGTTCTACCGAAGGAGTCTTTTTCTTCTGTAGTTTTTAGTCCGTTATAATCAACAAATGATTTACTGTCACTATCAGTACCACTAGTTATTGTTCTCGTGTTATTTCCAATTTCTGTTTTTTCTACAGTATTGCCATTTTCATCGGTTGTAACACTATTTGCAAGGGTGCTGTCTTTACCAAGTATAAACTGACTCTCTAAGTTTCCGTTACAATCATAGTAATAATAAGTTGTTTCTCCACTTTCGGAGTCATCACAAACAGAAATTTGACCATTCTTGTTATAAGTATACTCAGCAACGATATTGTCGTTACATTTAATATTTGTAACATTATTGTACTCATCATATGTATATGAGATTACACTACCGTTTCCATATGATACTTTCAATAAATTTCCGTTATATGGACTATATGTATTGGAAACTATCTGTGAATCGCCAACATATGTTGATAACAGTTTGTTGTATTCATTGTAATTAAACTTAAAAGAAAAGTTATTATGTGATATTGACTCAACATTACCTTGATAGTCATAATCATACTTATTACTTGTTCCATCGGTTGTAATAGAAGTAGCATTATCTGAAGAATCATATGTATATGATGTTTCTACATTATTACCATTAGTTATGGATGATTTGTTTCCGTTAGCGTCATATGTATATTTGGTAGTATTACCGTTTTCATCAGTTCCTTCTGTTATATAGTTACCTTTAGTATCATAAGTTGACTCTGACTTAATATATGATTTTGAAGTATCTAATTCTTCAGAAAGCATATCGCCATATTCAACTTCACTACTTGCACTTGTTGTACCTTGGGTATTATCATCCCCACTAGGAGAAGATGCACTATCAGTTGAAGTTGTGCCAGGTGATACCATAACTTTTAACATGGCATTACTTGGTATCATTGTATTACTATTATAACCATAAACAAATGCATAGTCAACACATTGTACGAGCTTTTCACTATTTTCAGGTGTTACTGACAATGATACTGACTGTACAGAGGTTGTATTAGAATTAAATGACTGATAATGACTTTCAGGAGCATCTTCACCTTGATAATAAACATTTAGTGCTATACCAAAAGTTCTATTTTCATTTGATAAAGGAACAGAAACACCTTGTGCTTGTCCTGTTAATACAAATGAAACATTCTTAGCATTTACATTTACTTTCTGATATATATACTTATTAGCTAAATAATTTTTCTTATCAGTATTTTCTTCACTTGTAGTATCTTCTGAATCACTATCATTACCGGAATTTTCTGAATTATCAGTATCACTATATACTTCATATACTCTGTTATATACACCTTCTACTGATTTTACTACATTTCCGTATACATCTGTAGTGTCAATCACATCATGTTCACTAACTACAGTAGTAGATTGAACAGATTGTGTGGTTTCCTTAACAGTAGTAGTTGCATTTTCTGTAGTTGAATCGGTAGTATCATTTTCATCACTATTCATTTTCAAATATGTAGGTGCACCAAAAATGTATGGTCTGCCATAGGTAAATGTAAATTTATTGTTACTATTATCAAACCAATTATTTGCATTAGTGAAATCACTGTTTTTCAATGCATTGTAATCATTTACAGTTTCGCCTTCTTCTAACTGTAAACAATCAAACCATGTAGTATAATTCTTACCGTTTGACTTTAAAAGAACCTTTACATCAGTTGCTGTTGATGGAAGCTTTGCAGTTACACTAATTCTTTTCCAATTAATCTCATCACTTACTGCAAAACCATCAATAGTTTTTTCTTCTGAATTGTCCTTATACTGAATAGCCAGATTTACTTTGCCTGTACCGTTATTTTCGCAAGAAGCCTTAACATATGCAGAGAATGTAATGTACTTACCTAACAAAGCTTTTTGACTAATATTATGATAAATTACACTATCATTGTCTTGTTTATCTCTGTTATATATTTTAATAGCATTTGTACCAAAGTATTTTGTATCGGTATCTAAACTATACTTATTATCAGGATTTGAACTTTCGCTATAGTAATAGCCATCATTGTTCTTAATACCGGAAAAGTCAGATGTTTCATCAAGATAATTCTTAATAAAGTTATCTTTACTTTTAGTTACAGTAAGTTCTGAACTTTGACTATTTGAAATATAACCATTTGCATTCATTGTTGAAACTTTTGTTCCATCAGTATCGAAAGTATATGTTTCTGATGAACCGTTTCTATCTGTAACTTTAGTTGTATTATCAGCTTTGTATTCAAAGTTTAGATAATTACCTATTTTATTCTCTGAACTTCTTTCAGTAATATTAGTAACTTTATTAGCAGTATTATAAGTTAATGAATATGAAGATCCTGTTTTTACTTCTGAACCGTCTTCCTTTGTATATTTTACTGAAATTAATCTACCTAGATTATCATAAGTATAATTTGAACAACTGTTATCAGGTAATTTTACTTTAGTCAACAGTACTTTTCCGTTTGACTGTGTATATGATAAATTAACCTTTCTTGAATTAGGAAGATTAATAGTTGTTATATACTTCTTACTGTTAATATATGTAGTTGTAAAAGTAGCTTGTGTTTGATTTGTAGAATCATAAATATAGTTTATATATCCATCACTACTATTTCGACCATACACTAAGTAATTCTTAGAATTATCTAACTCAGTAATTTTGTATAATATTCCTCTACCATTATTTGATTGGAAATAAAGCTTTTCTGAATCTTTTTCAAGGATATATCCACTACTTGTCTTAGTTAATTTTAAGCCTAAATCTTCATCATCTTCCCATTCAGTTGGTGCATTGCCTTCACCTCTAAGATAATGTTTTCTTCTATCTGACTCAATATATACATATTGATATGGATTATCACCGGTATTTAAGTTAGTATCTGTAATTGGTTCAATGTATTGATTAAAAGAAAAATTCCAACCATAACCAATCATTGAATCTTGATAACATTTATCATAATCAAAACTATTATATGTT
The DNA here is from genome assembly GCA_052118065.1 of Ruminococcus sp. LCP21S3_E8. Classification (GTDB taxonomy): domain Bacteria; phylum Bacillota; class Clostridia; order Oscillospirales; family Acutalibacteraceae; genus Ruminococcoides. The sequence continues at coordinate 49,260 of JBQKHY010000019.1, forward strand.
GCTGAAAGAGAAAGTGGCATTCTAGCTGCCTTGCTTTCGTAAAAGTTCTGATTTACTACTAAATTTCCAAGATAATCATTAATATTAACATCAGCTTTACTACCGGCAGAAACAGTGTGATATGATAAACTTTCTTCTTTACCTGTAAAGTCTTTATAAACCATTGTAAACATTGGCTTATGATGAGTTTTATCACCGATTGATAGATTTACGGTTCTTGTTTTTGCACTATCTTTAGCTTCCAGAATAAAGCCATTATTT
>JBQKHY010000020.1:0-48069 GCA_052118065.1 Ruminococcus sp. LCP21S3_E8
TATTAATTATCTTTCACCTTGTGATTTTGAGAAGTCACTTCACACCGATTAGCAATGTAAATATCCCCCTCTTTTTTACTTTTTTTATATCAAATTATTGACAAAGTCCCCATGACCGTCATGCAGGGGGTGAGGGTGACAGTTGCGGCAGTCGGCAGGGGGTATCCCAAAACTGCTGTCACCACCGTCACCGCTGTCACCCCAAAGGACGGTCACCCGCCGAAAGAAAGGAGGAATCCGCCTATGCCTTATGCAATCCTGCGTTTCCAGAAACGAAAAGCGGGCGGCGTTGCGGCTTGTGAACGCCACAACGAGCGGAAGAAAGAAGCCTACAAAAGCAACCCAGATATAGATATGGAACGCTCTAAAAACAATTACCATCTCATAGCACCACCAAAGTACACCTACAAGAAAGAGATTAACCGCATGGTAGCCGAAGCGGGGTGCAGGACAAGGAAAGACAGCGTGATGATGGTGGAAACGCTCATCACAGCTTCACCAGAATTTATGAACCAGTTACCGCCCGAAGAACAAAAAGCGTATTTCCAGACGGCTCTTGACTTCATTTCGGAGCGTGTTGGAAAGCAGAATATCCTCTCCGCTGTCGTCCATATGGACGAGAGAACGCCCCATATGCACCTCTGCTTTGTGCCGATTACGCCAGACAATAAGCTGTCAGCGAAAGCTATCTTAGGCAACCAGAAATCATTATCCGAGTGGCAGACCGCCTACCATGAGCGGATGTCCTCACGGTGGAATCAGCTTGAACGGGGGCAGTCCTCAATGGAAACCAAGCGGAAACACGTCCCCACATGGCTCTATAAATTAGGCGGCAGGCTTGATAAACAGTATGAAGAAATCGTGTCTGCCCTATCCGACATCAACGCCTTTAACGCAGGGAAGAAAAGGGATAAAGCGTTAGATTTACTCTCTGCATGGCTGCCAGACGTGGAGAAATTCTCTAAGGAAATCGGGAAACAGCAGGCGTATATCGACAGTTTGAAAGAGAGAATTGGGCAGGAATCAGACTATGCGGGGCGTATGCGTGATGAAAAGTACGAGCAGGAACTAAAGGTGCAGAAAGCGAATCAGAAGATATTTGAATTGCAGAGAACCAACGAGCAGATGGGGCGGCTGCTGTCAAAAATACCGCCCGAAGTGTTGGAAGAATTGCAGAAAAATCATAGAAGCAGAGCGAAAGAAAGGTAGATATGTGAATGAAGAAACAGGATTTTAAGGTGTTAAAGACCAAAGACTTGTACCCGTTCCCCGACAATCCGTTTCATGTGGCAGAAGATGAAACACTGTCAGAGTTAGCGGAAAGCATCAAGGAATTTGGCATTGTCACGCCGATAATCACACGCCCGAAAGAGGACGGGGACGGTTATGAAGTGATTGCAGGACAGCGGCGTGTCCGTGCTTCTGAACTTGCAGGGATAAATACCGTGCCTGCGTTTGTCCTGCCCTTAGACCGTGACCGAGCCATCATCACCCTTGTAGACAGCAATTTGCAGCGTGAGAATATCCTGCCATCGGAGCGGGCGTTTGCTTACAAGATGAAATCCGAAGCCATGAAGCGGCAGGGTTTCCGCACAGACTTAACCTCGTCACAAGTTGTGACGAAGTTGCGGACGGACGACAAGGTGGCACAGGGCTTCGGCGTGGGCAGGATGACCGTGCAGCGTTTTATCCGCCTGACGGAACTGATACCGCCGATTTTGCAGATGGTGGACGAGGGGAAAATCGCCCTCACGCCTGCGGTGGAACTGTCCTTCTTGAAGAAAGACGAGCAGGAAAACCTCTTTGCCACGATGGAGAGCGAAGAAGCAACGCCCTCACTCTCACAGGCACAGCGGATGAAACAGTTAAGCCAGAGCGGGCGGCTTGACATGGATACGATATTTGCGATTATGACGGAGGAAAAGGGCAACCAGAAAGAAACCTTGAAAATCAACACAAGCAAGCTGAAAAAATACTTTCCGAAGAACACAACGCCGAAGCAGATGGAGGAAACCATCATCAAACTTTTGGAGCGTGAGTTGCAGAGGAAACGCAACCGTGACAGCCGCTAATCTTCTTTTTTCGGGAAGTAAATACAGAGAGTTGAGGTATGGAGAATGAGAGAAATCCAGTATGAAATCGTAAAGGAAATCGCAGTATTGTCTACGGGCGACAGTGGCTACACAAAGGAAATCAATCTCATTTCATGGAATGGGAAAGAGCCGAAGTATGACATCCGCAGCTTTTCCCCGAACCGTGAAAAGTGCGGCAAGGGAATCACGCTGAACGCTGATGAAGCGGCGGCACTCCTTAAAGCATTACAGAAAGAATTAAACAGCGAGGATTAATGGTATCTGATTGGCAGGGCGGGGACATTTCCAAACTCTTCCCTGCCCTGTCTGGAAAGGAAGATTTAAGTATGGGCGAGGATAAGAAAGCAGATAAAAAGAGAAAGCGTATCGTGCCAAAAGCACCAGTGCAGATGATAATCAGCCGTGAATATGTCGGCACACAGACCGTTACAGAAGCGTTTGTCCCGATTATCTCCGAGGATATTCGGAAGAAGATTGCCGAGGGCGACACCTTCGACAATGAGGGGCTGTCCGCTTAGAATGTACGCAATGGGACATGAAAACAGATAGGACAGATACGGAGGTTTTACAGTATGGCAGGAATCAAAGAAGAAAAGAAAATCTATTTAGTCGGCATTTATTGCCGCTTATCTAAAGACGATGGTACGGATAACGAGAGTGCGAGCATTGCGACACAGAAATCCATCCTCACGGATTATGTGAAAAAGCAGGGATGGCACATAGCAAAAACGTATGTGGACGATGGTTATTCTGGTACAAATTTCCAAAGACCAAGTTTCCAGAATATGATAAAAGACATTGAAAGCGGTCTGATAAACTGCGTGATTACGAAAGATTTATCCCGTCTGGGGAGAAACTATCTTGATTGTGGGTTATATCTGGAAGTTTTCTTCCCAGAGCATAACGTGAGGTATATAGCGGTCAATGACGGCGTAGATACCTTGAATAAATCTGCTATGGACATCACGCCTTTCCGCAACATTTTAAACGAAATGTATGCCGCTGACATATCTGTTAAGATAAAATCGGCATATCGGGCGAGGTTTCAACAGGGGAAATTCATGGGAACTACCGCCCCTTATGGCTATATCAAAGACCCTGCCGACCACAACCATCTGCTGATAGATGATAAAGTGGCACATGTTGTAAAAGAGATATTCGACCTTGCATTAAAAGGGAATGGAGTTGCCAAAATTTGCAGACATCTTAATAAACAGCATATCCTACGCCCTGCCGCTTATGCGGCGGAGCGTGGCGAAACAGGCTTTGAACGTCATTTTGAGGGGAACGAGGACAAACGCTATATTTGGAGTGGGAACAGCGTGAGGAGCATTTTAAGAAGCCCGATATATGCGGGAAATCTTGTAGGCTACAAACGGATTGCCGCCAATATGAAAAGCAAGAAACGCCCCTCTAAGCTGCCCGAAGAATGGGAAGTGATACCCAATACCCATGAGGGAATAGTCACGCAGGAGGAATTTGATATTGTCCAACAGCTTATTACAAGTCGTAGGCTTCCACAGAACAAGGGAGGATTTGTAAATATTTTTGCAGGCGTTATCAAGTGTGTGGACTGCGGATGTGCTCTGCGGGCAATGAACGTACACAGGAGGAAACGCCCAGAGATTATCGACTGTGTACAGTATTCATGTAATAATTATGCAAGAAACGGAAGAAGCGAGTGTAGTGCCCACAATATAGAAGCAAGGGATTTATTCAATGCCGTTCTTGCCGACATCAACTGTTTTGCGGATATGGCAGTGAATGATGAAAAGGCGGTCAGGGCCATAGAAAAGCGGCTCACGGAAACAGACCAGAGCAGGGCGAAAGCATTAGAGAAAGAACGTAAGAAGCTGAACAAACGCCTTGCGGAACTGGACAGGCTGTTTTCCTCTCTCTACGAGGATAAGGTCATGGAGCGTATTACCGAGCGGAATTTTGAGATGATGTCGGGGAAATACCAGAAAGAGCAGCTTGAAATTGAAGCAAGGCTGAAAGAGGTGACGGAAACTCTTAATGAAAGCTACGAGAAATCACGGGGAATCCGTGACTTCCTCGCCCTTATCCGAAATTATCAAGGCTTAAAAGAACTGGATGCAACAGTTATAAACGCACTCATAGACAAGATACTTGTTTCGGAGCGTGAGAAGATGGCAGACGGAACAGTGAAGCAGGAAATCAAGATTTACTATAAATTCATCGGCTTTGTCGATGAATTACATATCATACCTACAAAACGGTGGGCAGCAATGCCCGCTAAAAATTGTACGGTGTGCGGCGTTGAATATGTCCCGGGCTCTGGTGCATCAAGGTATTGTCCTGCTTGTGCCAAGAAGATACGGAGGGAGAAATCAAACGAGAGCAAACGCAGGAGCAGAGAACAGAAAAGGATAGCATGTATGAACTGTCCGCAAAAAATGACCGACTGACCTTGAACAGCGTTCGGGACGAATTATCCGTCAGGGAAATGAAAATTCTGATGTGGATATTTACCGATATGTAACAGAAGAAACCTTCGACGCATATCTGTATCAGCTTGTCGAGGGTAAACAGAAGTTTGCTTCACAGATTATGACTTCAAAATCTCCTGTCCGTTCTGCCGAGGATATAGACGATACCGCTCTTTCCTACGCTGAAATCAAGATGCTTGCAACGGGAAATCCGTATATCAAGGAGAAAATGGATTTGGATATCCAGGTGCAGAAGCTACGACTGTATAAGTCACATTATCTTTCGGAAAAGTATGAGCTTGAAGATAAAATCATAAAGTTTTATCCGCAGGAAATATCCTTACTGACTGCAAGAGTTGACGGACTGAAAGCAGATTTAGAGATTGCAAAAGCACACCCGAAGGAGATTGACGGAAAGTTTGCTGGAATGGTTATTGACGGTTACAGCTACACGGAAAAGGCAGAAGCAGGTCAGGTGATTATTGAAGCCTGCAAAGCAAAAACAACTTCTGAGCCTACGCCTCTCGGTGAGTACAGAGGGTTTAAGATGGAGCTTGAATTTGATACCTTTGAGCGTGCATATGCCGTAAAACTCAAAGGACATTTCACACATTCAGTTACTCTCGGCACAGATGTTTACGGAAATATCACCCGAATTGACAACGCTGTTGATAATATTGAAACACGACTGCACAAGGCGGAGGAAAAGCTGGAAAACACAAAGGCACAGCTTGAAACCGCAAAGGTTGAGGTGGAAAAACCGTTTGTGCAGGAGGATGAACTGAAACAAAAAAAGGCTCGTCTGACCGAGCTGAATGCCCTGCTTGACATGGATAAGGGAGATACTCCTGTTTTAGGCGGCGAGCCTGACGAGGGCGACCTTCCACCCACAAGAAACAGAAACGACAGAGAAAGATAGGAGGAATTTTATGACTACTGTTGACTATAACGAGCTGCTGTACAACAAGATAAAAAATGAATTTGACAGCTTTATTTCAGAACTTAAAACCAAGCCGCCCGAACAGATTATTGAGGGCAGCTACGAGAAAGTTATCAAGGAAGATTTGCTTGCAATTTTTGAATACACAGAGTTTTCTCAAACCGAAGCGAAGTCTTTGTACCGGCTGAAAGCTCCGCTTGATGACATCTATCAGGAGTGGTGTGGCAACGATATGAGCTATTGTGATATGCTCCGTGAAACAATAGATGACCGTATTAAATCGGCAGTTAAGGAAATGAAAGCAATGCAGAAAGATAAGAACAGCAGGTAAAAGCTATGTATTATGTTGATCCGGAAACTGTAGAAAAAGCGAGAGAAATGGACTTGCTGACATATTTGCAGAACTATGAGCCGCACGAGCTTGTCAGACTTTCGGACGGCACATACTGTACTCGTACACACGACAGTCTGAAAATCTCAAACGGAAAATGGATGTGGTGGTCAAGAGGCTTCGGAGGTTATTCTGCCCTTGACTACCTGATAAAAGTTAAAGGCTTAGGCTTTGTACAAGCCGTTGAAACCATAGTCGGAAAGTGTGCGGTAACTCAGAATATCAATTTGCAGAAAAAAGAAATCAAGCAACCCAAGCCTTTACTTCTGCCGGATAAAAGTACTTCCAACAGAGTGATTTTCAGGTATCTTTGCGGCAGAGGTATTGACAGGGAGCTTATTGATTTTTGCATATCCGAGGGTAAGATTTTCGAGAGCCTTCCGTATCACGATGTAGTTTTTGTTGGCTTTGATAAGGAAAATAATCCAAGATATGCTTCCTACCGTGCGACAGACGGCAGGAGAATTTTAGGTGACTGTTCGGGAAGTGACAAGCATTATTCTTTCAGATTGGCTGACGGAGTTAGTAACACAGTCCACATTTTTGAATGTCCGATTGACCTTTTATCTTACGCAACTTTGCTGAAAATCTATGGCTGTGTTTACCGCAAGTACAACCTTTTATCACTTGCGGGGGTTTACTCGGCAAATAAGAAAACAGGAGTCGGTAAAGTACCTGCTGCACTTGAAAATTATCTGAAAGACCATCCAAACACAACAAGAATTGCTATCCACTTTGATAATGACAGAAGCGGAAGAGAAGCCACAACTGCTCTTATAAACAAACTGAAAAATGATTACAAGGTCGTTGATTTACCGCCACCAAGGGGCAAGGATTTCAACGACTTTTTGTGTTTACAGCTTAATATCTCAAAGCAAAAATCTAAAGAAAGGAATTATGAAAGATAATGAAAATTAACATTTATCAGGTAAACCACGAGCGTGATACTCATAGACTTGCGTTTGTTGATACAAAGTATCTTGAAAAGGCACAGGGAACTTCTGCTATTGACAGCAAGATTTATGACAAGGTTTTCAGCGGTGATGTTGACTGCAAAACTCTTGATGATGTTTACTCAAAGTTTAATACAGACCACCCGACAGGTTATCGTGGCAGGTCGCTTTCAATATCGGATGTCGTTGAGGTTTTGGAAGATGAAAGCTTGGAAAAAGGCTTTTATTTTTGCAATACCTACGACTTCAAAAAGGTGGATTTTGAGCCGTCGAAAACGCAGGATACAGTCAGTAAAAATATGATTACTGTCCTCTATATTCAGGCGAATCATTATCCGAAAACCGTTGCAATTGATAACTCTCTTGAAGCTATGCAGAAACTTGTCGGAGGGAATATTGAGGAATATATGCCATTTGAAGATGAGGTGGCAATCATATGCAACGAGGAAGGAAAAATGAACGGCTTGCCCCTTAACAGGGCGGTTTATGCCGAGGAAACCAAAGAAATGATTGATATAATCGCAGGAGATTTCTTCATTGCCTACGCTCCTATTGACTCTGAAAAGTTTAAGGACTTACCGAAAGATTTGGAGCAGAAATACAGAGAAAAATTCAAATATCCCGAACGCTTTTACAAGCAGAACGGTGAAATAAAAGCGTATCAGTACAAACCTAAAGAGCTTGATACTATACGCTGAAGATTGAATATGCAGGCAACCTCAAGGATTGATGAATAATCTTAGCGAGCAGACTGTTTGTATCCACATAACGGATAAAACAGTAAAAAGGCTCGTTAGGGGTTGCCCTAATACCCCGAAAAGAAAGGACTGAAATTATGCACGGATTTATTATATTCATACTCGGTTGTTTCCTCGGCGGTTTTGTCGGAGTAGCTTTAATGTGTATGCTCCAGATTAACCATATCAACCGATACGAAATGAAAGACAAAAAGGATGATGAAGATGAGGAGAAGCTATGATAAGCATATCAGGCTGACAAAAGAAGAAAAAGATGAATGGCAGAGAAAGGCACAAATGACTTGCCTTAATGAATCTGCTTTAGTACGTCTTCTGATGAAAGGCTATGAGCCGAAAGAAAAACCTGACGAGCGTTTCTTTGAAGCAATGCGTGAGCTTTCCTCAATAGGCAACAATATAAATCAGCTTGCGGCAAAGGCAAACTCCCTCGGCTTTATTGATGCACCGATGCTTTATCGTGAAGCGGAGCGTTGGCATAAATTTCAGGCGGATATTGAGAGCGTATTTTTACGACCTGATAAATCAGAGCTGAAATGGCAGTAACTAAGCTATGGGTTGTGAGAGATAATCTGGGCAGGGTGATTGACTATGCCAATAATCCCGAGAAAACTTGCAACCCCAATTATACCGACGCACAGTATCAGGCACTTGCTGATGTCATTGCCTATGCAAAGGACGAGGAAAAAACAGAGCGTCAGTTTTATGTTGATGGCATAAACTGCAATCCTGCAACTGCCCGTGACCAATTCATAACAACAAAAGAGTGTTTTGGAAAGATAGACGGCATACAAGCCTATCACGGATATATGAGCTTTAAGGAACAGGACATTACGCCTGAACTTGCACAAAAGGTCGGTATGGAATTTGCAAGCCGTATGTGGGGAAAGCGTTTTCAAATTGTAGTGACTACTCACCTGAACACTAAACATCTGCACTGCCATTTTGTAATCAACTCAGTTTCCTTTGTTGACGGAAAGCGTTTGCAAAACGATGAAAAGGTATGGTTTAAATTCAGGCATATAGCAGATGAAGTATGCAAGGAGTACGGCTTGTATTTCAATAAAACTCCCAACAGAAGTAAGCAATCGTCATATTACTACAACAAGGAAAAAGCCGGTATGCCTACTCGGTACAGCACCCTGCGTGAAGTAATCGACTTGGCTTTAGAGCACTGTAAAAGTATAGAGGATTTCAAGTACGCTCTCCGTGATATGGGATATACCTATCAGCTGAGCCCGAGCCGAAAATATTGGACGGTTACTCCACTCGGCTACAAGAAGCCTGTCCGATTAATCAACCTCGGTCAAAACTACTCAAACGACGCTATACGAAAAAGACTTCACGAAAATATGAGCCGTGTTGATGTGTACCGATACACCATAAGTACGGTTACGAGCCGACAGTACCGACTTCCGACACGGGAAGATAAAATCAGAAAAATCGGCGGCTTATACGGTCTTTATCTTTATTATCTTTACAGGCTTGGCAAATTGCCAAAATACAAAAGAATTAGCAACTCTCAAATTCATTACTATTTCAAAGAAGAACTTTTGAAGCTTGATGAATTGAGCGAACAGACAAGGCTGCTCGGAAAACACGGTATTCAGACCGACGAGCAGCTTTTTGAATACAAATCCTCTGTTGAAAATGAAATCAAAAGCCTTACTGCCGACAGAACGCACCTCCGAAAAAAGATACGAACAAAAATTGATGATGCAGAGCTGTCGCAGGCAAAGGAAAAGATTTCTCAAATCACGGAGAAATTACGGAAACTTCGCAAAGAAGTTAAACTCTGCGACGGTATTGCAGAGAGGTCGGGAGTTCTGAAATCCAACCTTGAACAAGTGCTTGCAGAGGAAGAAAAATCCAAAGGAAAGGAGAACCGAAGATATGAACAACGGCGGTGACGCTGCTGAAATTATTGTCAGACTTTATCTTGAAGGCTTTGAGGAAGTGGTTAAGCTGTCGGGTAAGGGCATTAAGGAATTAGTACCTTTGCTTGCTTCTACGCTGAAACAGGAATCAAAAACCAAAGGCAAGGCACGACTTACGCAGATGATTAAATCGGGCAGCCCGCTGAAGGTATTTACTTTCAAAAACAAAGACCTGAAAAAATTTACCGAACAGGCTAAGCGCTACGGAGTTTTATACACAGTCCTGCGTGATAAGAACAGCAACGATCCGAATGCAACGGTTGATGTAATCGCCCGTGCCGAGGACGCTTCAAAAATACAGCGAATTGCAGACCGATTTGAATTTTCAAAGGTTGATAAGGCTTCTATTATCAAGGAAGCGGAAAAATCAGCAGCAAAAAGAGATGAAGTGCAGATTGATAAGCCGACCAAATCCAAAGGTGAGATTATTGTCGAACAGGCTTTGGCAGAGCCTTCCGAGAAGAAAGACAATGCCAATGAAAACCCCGATGTTGCCAAGACCGACAAAAGCCCTCAGTCAAGGCAAGACTCAGACAAGGCAGATATGCGCACTGATAAGGGTAATATAAAGTCCGCTGAAAAGAAACCCTCCGTTAGGGAAAAGCTGGAACGCTACAAGGCAGCAGGACAGAAGAAGGAAGCAGAACGCTATCAGCCTGAACACACTCAGGAGCGTAAAACTCCTGCAAAAAACAGACAGACCAAACATACACAGCCTAAGAAAAAAATACAAGGCAAAGCATAACAGACCGAAAGAGAGGTAATATTTTTGACAAACGATTTTAATTCAAGGAGAGGCGGCAACTTTAAACCGAAGCTTTCTCCCGAAGAATATGCAAAAGCAAAACAGGAAGAAAAAGAAGCCGTTTACAATCTCATTGATACGGCGATTTCCGATATTGTAAACAACCCTGCTGAATTTCAGAAATATCTTGATACGCAGGCTCGTATGGACAGATACTCGGCGGCTAACGCACTTCTTATTTACAAGCAGTGCCCGGAAGCTACTCAACTCAAGGATTTCAACGGATGGCGTGATGACAATATCCGTGTGAAAAAGGGTGCAAAGAGTATTTCCATTCTGGAGCCTGTTGATTATACAAAGGCGGATGGCTCAACGGGTATTTCATACAATGTCAAGAAAGCATTTGACATCTCACAGACCAATGGCAGACGACAGCCTGCACCTACGGTCAACCGTGACCCGAAAAATCTTGTTTCGGTAATGCTTGACACTTCTCCCGTAAACTGCGAGAGCAGCAGTGAGATTCCTAATCCCGATGCAGTTGCCTACTACGACAATGATAAGAACACGCTCTTTATCAAGAAAAGTGTTGGTGACAGCGTGGCACTGTTTCAGGGTGTTGCCCTGGAACTTGGCTATGCGGAGCTTTCGGGCAGGAGCGACAGCTACAGCCGTAAGGATATGAGTTTTCAAGCGGTATGCGTAGGCTATATGCTTTGTAAGAAGTACGGAGTTGAGGCAAAGAATTTTGCCGTTGACCGTATTCCTCCCGAATGGAAGAATAAAGAGCCGAAGGAAGTCCGTGCAGAGCTTTCCAAAATAAGAACAGCAATGAGCGATATTCACAACCGTGTATCCGACGAACTTTACCGTCAGCAGCAGGAACGCTCAAAAGACCGTGAGAGATAAAAGTGAGGTGCTTATATGAAAGAACCTTATTATCATATCGTACTTGACGATAACGAACATAGTGCCGTCATTCAGTCGCTTAATGATACAAGAAACGCTTTGCTTGCAGAAGAAAAATCAACGGACTTATTGGATGACCTTATTATCAAAATCGGCAACGCCCCTTACCGTAAAATCAGGGTAATTGAAAGGAACAGCGATGATGCAAGATAGCGAGAAAAAATCCGTTATCATAGTTTCTTCAATAGGCGTAATTCCTGTTGTATGGTTAGCTTTGCTTATTGCTCCGTTTCTGAAAGGCGGTTTATCTGAAATCGTATCAGGACTTATGAACGCCTTTAGCAATCCTTTTAATATACAGCTTTGTGAGGACAGCTTTAAAACTGTCCTCATTTTTCTTGCGGCATACGGAATGGCGATAGGTATATACTTTTCCACACGAAAAAATTATCGCCGGAGAGAGGAACACGGCTCCGCAAAATGGGGAAATGCAAAAGCCATTGACAGAAAATACCGTCAGTCCCCACAGTCGGATAACAAACTGATGACGCAGAATGTCCGTATCGGAATAAATGCACAAAAGCACAGACGAAATCTTAACACTTTAGTTTGCGGCGGTTCGGGTGCAGGTAAAACCCGATTTTACTGTAAACCGAATTTAATGCAGGCGAATACCTCATTTGTGATTCTTGATCCGAAAGGCGAGATTTTGCGTGACACAGGCGGCTTGCTTGAAGCAAAGGGATACGAGGTGCGTGTGCTTGACCTGATTTCAATGGAAAAGAGCCATTGCTACAATCCGTTTGTATATTTGCGTGATGATAACGACATTCAGCGTTTGGTAACTAACCTTTTCAAAAGCACAACTCCGAAAGGCTCACAGTCCAACGATCCATTTTGGGACACGGCGGCTTCAATGTTGCTTCTCGCATTAGTTTTCTATCTGCACTATGAAGCTCCAAAGGAAGAGCAGAATTTTTCAATGGTTATGGAGATGCTCAGAGCAGCAGATATTGAGGATGACGACAACCCTCGCCCCTCTCCGCTTGACAATCTGTTCAGCGATTTGGAATACGAAAATCCCGACCATATTGCACTCAAATATTACCGTTCCTATCATTCCGGCTCGGCTAAAACATTGAAGTCAATACAGATTACACTTGCCGCACGACTTGAAAAGTTTAACCTTGAAAGTCTTGCGGCTTTGACTTGTACGGACGAGCTTGACTTGCCTTCTATGGGTGAGAAAAAGGTTGCGTTGTTTGCGCTGATACCGGATAACGATTCGAGTTTCAATTTCTTGGTATCAATTCTTTACACACAGTTATTCCAACAGCTTTTCTATTCGGCAGACCATATTCACGGCGGAGCGTTACCTGTTCCGGTTCACTTTCTTATGGACGAGTTTGCAAATGTATCGCTTCCCGATGACTTCGACAAGATTTTGTCGGTTATGCGTTCCCGTGGCGTATCGGTCAGCATTATCTTACAGAACCTTGCACAGCTCAAGGCACTGTTTGAAAAGCAATGGGAGAGCATTGTCGGTAACTGCGATGAGTTTCTCTACCTCGGCGGTAATGAACAGAGTACACACAAATATGTTTCGGAGCTTCTCGGCAAGGAAACGATTGATACCAACACCTACGGCAAGAGTACAGGACACAGCGGTAACTACTCAACAAACTACCAAATCAGCGGCAGGGAACTTATGACGCCTGATGAAGTGAGGTTGCTTGATAACAAATACGCAATCCTCTTTATACGAGGTGAGCAACCGATAAAGGACTTCAAGTATGACATACTGAAGCATCCTAATGTCAGTCTGACGGCTGACGGTAAAGCCGATGTTTACAGACACGGTGAAGTCAGAGATGATATTGCCACTATTTCTGTCGGCAATTTCTCAAAAGAAGAAGTTGAGAATATTGATATATCCGAAACAAGCTATGAACTGTTGTCCGATGAGGACTTGCAGGAAATTTATAAAATATAGGAGGACTTTTTATTATGAATATTTCTAAAAGACTTTCACAGAGAAAGAATAACAGACTTCCGATGAAAGGTAAGGTTAAGAAAGGCTTTCGTACTTACTGTATGGTTGTAATTACAACTGTACTCGCTGTATGTTGCTTTACGCTAACGGCATTTGCAGCAGAAGAAAGCGGCGGCAATGCACTTACGGCAATCAATAACCTTTCAACCTTTATCTTCGGACTTATCAGAGCAGTCGGACTTATCCTCACAGGCTTCGGCGTTGTGCAGATTGGTCTTTCGCTCAAATCACACGACCCGTCACAAAGAGCCAATGGTTTCCTTACCCTTGCAGGCGGCGTCATCATCACCTTTGCAAAGGAAATTCTTAACCTTATTATCGGCTCTTAACCAAAACAGGGGTATAAGTTTTATGACCCATACCCCATAAATTTTAAGGAGGTGCTTTAATGTCCGATAATTGGGTTGTTCAGAATTTACAAAATGCACTTGACACCTGGAATTCCAAAATTACGGAGATTTGGTCTCTCGTTCTGACATCTCCGAAAGACTTTAAGGGTGGCGGTATCTGGACGGCGATTGAGAATGTAAACTCTGCCGTGCAGGCTATCGGGTTAGCATTACTTGTGCTGTTCTTTGTCATAGGAGTTGTGAAAACCTGCGGCAGCTTTGCAGAAGTGAAGAAGCCTGAACACGCAGTAAAGCTGTTTATCCGGTTTATTCTTGCCAAAGCCGTCATTACAAACGGAATGGAGCTTATGCTGACTCTGTTCAATATCGTACAGAGTACAATCGCAACGATTATGACATCCGCAGGCTTGGAAACGGCAACGCAAACCGTGTTGCCAGATGAAATGGTAACAGCAATAGAGGATTGCGGATTCTGGGAGAGTATTCCGCTATGGGCAGTAACGCTTATCGGCGGATTGTTCATTACCGTAATGTCTTTCATTATGATATTGACCGTGTACGGACGATTTTTCAAGCTCTATATGTACACGGCGCTTGCTCCCATACCGCTTTCAACCTTTGCTGGCGAGCCTACGCAGAATGTCGGTAAGAGCTTCTTCAAAAGTTACTGCGCAGTTTGTCTTGAGGGTGCAGTTATCGTTTTAGCCTGCCTGATATTCTCCCTGTTCGTAACATCACCGCCTGTGGTAGCAACAGACGCTTCACCCGTTACAATGACTTGGGCATATATCGGTGAACTGATATTCAATATGCTTGTCCTTGTCGGCACGGTAAAGATGTCCGACCGTATCATTCGTGAGATGATGGGACTTTAATTTTAGAAAGGAACTTGATTATGGAGGTAAAAATAAACAGAGAAATCCGAAACTACACAGAAGCCGTATTTTTTGGTCTGTCACTTCGACAAATCATTTTTTCCGTCTGCGCCTGTGCTGTAGCGGTTGCAGTTTTCTTTATTTTAAAGCCGTATGTGGGTACAGAAACCGTATCGTGGATTTGCATTCTGTCCGCCGCTCCGTTTGCGGCACTCGGCTTTGTGAAGTACAACGGAATGACTGCCGAAAAATTCGTCATTGCTTGGGTGAAATCAGAATTTCTTACGCCCAAAAAGCTGACATTCAAATCCACAAATACCTACTACGAGCTTATGAAGCCGAGTATCGAAAGAAAAGCAAAGGAGGCTATGAAAGCCAATGATTAAAACATTAAGAAACATAGGAAAACAGGACAAAGAAAAGTTTGTCGTTCCAAAAGGAGTTCAGGATGTTATTCCTGTTACCGCCATTTATGATGACGGCATTTTTCGAATCGGAAAGGACAAATTTTCCAAGTCCTTTAAATTTACCGATATTAATTACGCTGTTGCAAGCCGTGAGGATAAAGAGGAAATGTTCCTTGAATACTCCGAACTGCTAAATTCATTTGACAGCGGAGCTACTACAAAGATTACCATTAACAACCGCAGGCTCAACCGACTTGACTTTGAAAAGTCAATCCTGATTCCTCTCAAGGGTGACTCTCTTGACATCTACCGTGATGAGTACAACAAAATGCTGCTTGATAAAGCAACAGGCGCAAATTCAATGGTACAGGACAAGTATATTACAGTATCTGTCTGCAAGAAAAATATAGAGGAGGCTCGCACTTACTTTAACCGTGTAGGTAACGATATGATTACTCACCTTAGCAAGCTTGGAAGTCAGTGCATTGAGCTTGAAGCAGAGGAGCGACTTCGTATCTTTCACGATTTCTACCGTGTGGGTGAAGAAAGCTCCTATCATTTCAGCATTAAGGAGAGCTGTAAGAAAGGACATAGTTTTAAGGACTATATCTGCCCTGATTCAATGGAGTTTGAAAAGGACTTTTTCAAAATCGGCGACAGATACGGCAGAGTGCTTTTTATGCGTGACTACGCTTCGTATATCAAGGATAGTATGATTTCGGAACTTACCGAGCTTAACCGTAACCTGATATTGTCTATTGATGTTATACCCGTACCGACAGACGAAGCCGTGCGAGAAGCTGAGAGCCGTTTGCTCGGCGTTGAGACCAACATAACGAATTGGCAGCGCAGACAAAACGCCAACAACAACTTTTCCGCAACCGTTCCGTATGATATGGAACAGCAGAAGAAAGAAATGAAAGAATTTCTTGATGACCTTACTACCCGTGACCAGCGTATGATGTTCGGTGTCCTTACGATGGTACACACAGCAGACACAAAGGAACAACTTGACAACGACACGGAAGCATTACTTACAACAGCGAGAAAACATCTTTGTCAGTTTGCAATACTGAAATTTCAGCAGATGGACGGACTGAATACAGCTATGCCTTTCGGTGTACGCAAAATTGATTCATTCCGCACGCTGACAACCGAATCACTTTCCGTGCTTATGCCGTTCCGTGTGCAGGATATTTTCCACGACAACGGTATTTACTACGGTCAGAATGTTATTTCAAAGAATATGATTATCGCCGACCGAAAACAGCTTTTGAATGGTAACGAATTTATCCTCGGTGTATCGGGCGGCGGTAAATCATTCGCAGCAAAGGGTGAGATTGTCAATCAAATTCTTTCATCGGATGCAGATGTAATTATTGTCGATCCTGAGCGTGAGTATGGAGCACTTGTTAATGCGCTCGGCGGCGAGGTAATAAATATATCGGCTACCTCTAAAAATCATATCAACGCTATGGATATGTCCGAGGAATACGGTGACGGTGCAAATCCTGTTATCCTGAAATCCGAGTTTATTATGTCGCTTTGCGAGCAGTTTCTGCCTTTGGGCGCAAAAGAGAAATCAATTATTGACCGCTGTACGGCAGGCGTGTATCGCACCTATCAGCAGAACAACTATACAGGCAGGGTTCCTACCTTGCAGGACTTCCGTGCGGAGCTTCTCAAGCAGGACGAGCCTGAAGCACAGGAAATCGCTCTTGCGATTGAACTGTTCACCAACGGCTCACTCAACACCTTTGCAAAGCAAACAAATGTTGATACCGATAATCGCCTTATCTGCTACGATATTCTCGACCTCGGCAAACAGCTTATGTCAATCGGTATGCTCGTTGTAATGGATAGCATCCTCAACCGTATCACGCAGAACAGAGCGAAAGGTAAATCAACCTTTATTTTCATTGATGAAATTTATCTTCTGTTTCAGCACGAGTATTCCGCTAATTTCCTTTTTACACTTTGGAAGCGTGTTCGTAAGTACGGAGCGTATGCGACAGGCATTACACAGAATGTTGACGACCTGTTACAGAGCCATACGGCAAGGACGATGCTTGCAAACTCTGAATTTATCGTTATGCTCAATCAGGCATCAACCGACAGAGAGGAACTTGCACGACTGCTCAATATATCCGATTTACAGCTTTCGTATATCACTAATGTTGAAGCAGGACACGGACTTATCAAGGTAGGCAGCTCACTTGTGCCGTTTGCAAACAAATTCCCGAAGAATACACAGCTTTACAGATTGATGACAACCAAGCCGGGTGAAGGTGCTACTGCGTAGAAGAAAGGAATCTGCTATGAATAAGAAAATTTTAATAGCCTTGATTGTGGTGCTTGTCGCTGTATGCGGTGTCAGCACCTATTTTTATATCAAGGGCAGAATTGAATCAGAGGAAAACCAAAAGATGTATGAAACCGTAGCCGAGGAAGTTTCGGCTACGGAGGACAGCACAGCCGTTTCTGCAAGTGAAGCAGCTGTCAATCCGTATACGGAATACACGGACAGAGGTAGCGGTAATAGTAACACTCAAGGCTATACTGACACAATGACTTTTGCCAATAACCCCGATATGGTAGGTTGGATAAAGATTGAAGGAACAAATATTAATTATCCTGTTATGCAGACGCCAAATGAGCCTGACTATTATCTCAACCGAGATTTTTACAAAAATCAGTCCGTTTACGGCTGCCCTTATGTTCAGGCAAATTGTGATGTCAAAACTCCGTCGGACAATGTAATAATCTATGCTCACCATATGAATGACGGTTCAATGTTTGCAAATCTTGAGCTTTTCAGAAGTAAGGATTTTTGGAAATCCCACAAGCAAATCAGCTTTGATACGCTCGACAGGAAAGCAACCTATGACATTCTTGCCGTGTTCGCCGTTCCTGTTGATGAAACAGATAAAAATTCATTCAAGTATTATGAGTTTGTCAACGCCTATGATTCACAGCATTTTTCAGACTTCGTGAGCAAATGTAAGGAACTTTCATTCTATGATACAGGCGTAACAGCAAAATACGGCGATAAGCTGTTGACGCTTTCCACCTGCGAATATACGCACGACAATGGCAGACTTGTCGTTGTGGCGAAAAGGTGTAAGTAAATTATCATAGACAAAGTTGAGCAAGAGTGATATAATTTTTAGTAGAACAAATCGGGATTTTTTGATATGATATGTTTTGGATTCTATATGAAAAAAGAAGGCGGAGTAGTGGAAAATTATCAAGGTGTTGCCATAACAGATGGAGTAAATAGAAAAAATCATATGCTGCCATTAAGTACGATTATTAAGGCATATCGTGACTCGTGGAATACTGTTATTCCGATGAATTTGGGACACGATAGAACAAAGCCGATAGGGTATACCATGCTAACTGGTGTATATATGGAGCCAGGGAAAGCGTATGTAACGAATGAGTCAGTAATCATGGAAACCAAAGAAGAGCATGAAAAAATGCATAAAATGATAAAAGCCTATGACTACAAGATATTTTGTGAAGATCATAAGAAAGAACTTGATGCTCTAATTAATAGATTAGGCGATGTGCTTTCTGATGAATTTCGTGTTGCACCAGTTGGTCAAGCGGTGGCTATTAAAGACAAGGACATTGTATATCGTCTTTTTCCTGAATGGTCAGAAACAATAAAAGAAGGACTTGCAGATATGCGGGACTTGGAACCTGTTTACACGAAAAATGAAAATGGTGAAAAGGGAGTTCTTGTGCCAGGTGTTTATCATAAAGAGGGATATTTACTCTTTGCACATCAGTTTTTCCGTAGAAATTTATCTATACTGAATACTACAAACGAGGTATTTTTTAATTTGTTTGAAAAAATGCGTGATGTTCCAGCTGTTGAACTACAACTTGCATTGGACATGGATATGATTGGACTTGTTGGTACAGAACATGCAGAATTAGAATATCAGTATATTCGAGGACCACACTTTGATGATGATTTGGCATGTATTCCTGAAGGTGTTACTTGCCATGAAAACGAACATTATGATAATGTTTTTTCAAATTTATTAGGCACACAGTTTTATTGGCATATGCAAGATGGAAAACGAACTTTTGAATGTGAAGAACTATGTGACAGGGAAAATGTTTCTTTTGATGATGGACAAACTATGTTATGGGGATGTAGATATGTTCATAGTATGATAAATCCGAGTACAGGATTACCAACTCATCTTGATGGCGCAATTAGAATTTATAATGATGAGCAAATTCTTGAGAGAATTGATGCTAAAACAGATATAAGTAAATATGGAAAGAACTCGAAATATATAAAGCTCTGGAGAATAGACAACGATTTTTCTGTAGCTATGTGGAAAGGACTTATCAGTTCGTTTTATAGGGAGAATGCATTGATAGGCGAGTATTTCGGTGGTGTTGATGAAAAATATGATCAAATAAAAAAAGAAAGCAATGAGCATAACTCTGAAGTTAAAAGACCGAATAATTTTGCACATATTGATTTAAATGAAGGGGATGGTGTTCGCATCTATTTTAGATACACTAATAAGTTTTATATAATTGAAGACAGAGATGTTGAAATATATAACAAAGATTCTTTTATTGTTCAAGGTGGGAGAAAAGTTAAGATACTAGACGCAGATACAGTTACTCTTTTGAAATACTTAAAGCGTAAAGGGCTTAGTTTAAGAATGCCAATTACTTCCTTGATTTCTTTTAACGATATGATATTCAATTTTCCAACATTGTGCTGTAAGAGTTTACAGGTTGCGGACATTGTAATCACGGCAATAAAAGAATTGTGTCAGGCATGGGTAAGAATCCAAGATGATCGGTTGATATCGTTTGGACTTATGGTTAATTTAGCAAATGAATCGGGGCATATATCTTTTGCGGGTCATGTAAATGATTTTGTTAAACTTTTTGATGCCATTCCTAAATTATCTAATGTGGCGTTTGATGAGTGGGTTGAGACTATATATCAAGAAAATAATAAGTTTAAAGCAGGAAAAAATTATCCTGATAAATTTCGTTTGATTCATGGTGATGTGGTGTGCTTTAAGCGCCTTATTGTTCACCCAGATATAATTAGAAAATTGTGGATGGAAGATGGGCATGTGTATGCACAATTTAATATGACTAAAGAAGAGGGAGATGAATTATTACAACACAAAATTTCCAGTGTACCATTTTATAGAATTAATCAAGATAGATGTAACAAGTGCGGAAAAGATTATACTCAATGTGATTGCGTGAAATTCATTGATGAGAATGTTTCTGATGAAGTTGTAAAGGCTGACTTTTTAGGATTGATATGGACAAATCGAAATGCATTCTATCCTAACGGACAACTTGAATTTATTCACTAAAGAAGAAAGTTTTAAGTTTTGTGTAAACAGGAGATGTTTACAACTTCCAGTTTATCAAACTAAATAACATTATAAAAACTCTGATTGGAGAAACGCCAGTCAGAGTTTTTATTTTGCGTTAATAAATTTTGAAGGAGGTAATAATTTGCCTGATATAAAAACAAAAAAAGAAAATAAAGGTACAATCAAAACGCTCGACAAGGCAAAGATTGCATCCGGTCGTATGAAATCTGCATATATACAGACAAAAGATAAAGCCGAGCATTCTGTTGAAGCGGAGGAGTATTCAGCAAACGAATATGCTACTGACAGAATGGAATCAGGTGCAAAGCGAGGTGCAGAAGAAACTGTCCATCAGACTAAAAAACAGCTCGGAAATGCAAAAGACGGAGCTAAAATGGTCAAGAACAAGGTGAAACAGCGTATCGAGAACAAAGCACAGAATAAAGCTGAAAACGCAGTTAAGGATTCTGTTCAGAAATCATCAAAAAATGCTGCCAAAAAATCCGCTGAAAAATCTTTCAGAACAACATCTTCCAAAGCATTCAACAGAGAGCGAAAAAGTATTCGTACAGTTGAGCAAACCTCAAAGACAGTTAAGCAATCAGCACGCTCGGCAGGTAGAAAAACAGTGAAAACTGCACAGAAGGGAACAGCCAAAACAGTAAAGACATCAGTTAAAACCGCAGAAAAAACCTCAAAGGCAGCCATTAAAACTTCAAAGCAAGCCGCAAAAGCTGCACAGAAAACAGCACAAGCAACTGCAAAGGCGGCTCAGAGAGCGACACAGGCAGCGAGGGCGGCTGCAAAAGCGGCTGTTCAGGCGGCGAAAGTTGCAATCAAAGCAACAATAGCGGCAGTAAAGGCAATTATAGCAGGAATTAAGGCGTTAGCGGCAGCTATCGCCGCAGGCGGTTGGGTAGCTGTTGTGATTATCATCGTTATCTGCCTTATAGCGTTAATTGTCTGCTCCTGCTTTGGAATATTCGCTTCGGGCGAGGATTCGGGAACAGGCGTTACAATGCAGACTGCCGTGCAGGAAATAAACGAGGAATACAATCAAAAAATTGAGGATATTAAGAACGACAATACCTACGATATTCTTGAAGTGTCAGGCTCACGAGCAGAGTGGAAAGAAGTTATAGCTATCTACGCTGTGGATAAAAATATGGCTGATTTGAATCCCGCAAATCCTGATGAGGCACAAGAGGTTGCGACAATGGACGAGGGTAAAAAGGAAGATTTGCGTAAACTGTTCTGGGAAATGAACAAAGTTGAATCCCATACAGAAAAGAAAACCGTAAAAGAAACCGTCGAGGTGAAAGAGAACGGCAAGACGGTCAAAAAGGAAAAGGATGTTGAAAAAACGACCTTGTATATTACCACAAGCCACATTGACCTTGAAACGATGATGAACAACAAGAGCTTTACAGACGAACAAAAGGAAATGTGCCGAGAGCTATTATCGGACGAGAACAACTCTTTATGGCTATCCGTTCTTCACGGGATTTCAAGCTCGGATAGTGACATAGTCAAGGTAGCTCAGGAACAGCTCGGCAATGTTGGCGGTCAGCCGTATTGGAACTGGTACGGTTTTAGTTCTCGTGTCGAATGGTGCGCCTGCTTCGTTTCCTGGTGTGCCAACGAGTGCGGATATATAGAAAACAACCTTATCCCAAAATACTCAGTATGCGATACCGGTGTTAATTGGTTTAAGACCAAAGGAGAATGGCTCAACGGTACAGAGGAGCCACAGGCAGGGATGATTATTTTCTTTGATTGGGCATCCGACGGACTTGACGGCAATTCCGACCACACAGGAATCGTAGAAAAAGTAGAGAGTGGCAGAGTTTACACAATAGAAGGTAATTCCAGCGACGCTTGTCAGGAAAACTCATATCCGATAGGCCATTACGAAATACTTGGTTACGGCGCTCCGGCTTACTAAAAAAATTTGAGGTTGCCCATTGCGGGCAACCTCGTTTCGTTTATCTATGTTTTAATAAACTAAAGTAAATTATCTTTTTTATAGTGGGTGATTTTACAATAATTACAGAAAATCTTTCAGGTGCTTTGACCTTGATGGATGACGAAGCTTTCTGAGAGCTTTTGCCTCTATTTGACGAACTCGCTCTCTTGTAATTCCGAACATTTGTCCAACTTCTTCGAGAGTTTTCTCGCGACCATAGTACCCATATCGTTGGCGAAGCACTTCGCTCTCTCTGTCGCTCAATAATGCAAGTGCCTGCTCCAATGCTTGATGGAGGAACTTGTTAGATAGAGTGTGGAAATCTTCATCAGCGTTCGTTATCATGTCAGAAGAAAGAGTAGCATAAAACAATTCTTTTTCCCAGTTAGGATTTCCATCATTGGAATCAACATTCACAAGAATACTATCTGCATCATTGAAGATAGTGTTTTGGGCAGCTTCCATAAGTGTTTCTACGCTTTCTTCTGGAACAGCTTCAAGTATTATACTCGAAGCTTCTGTTTCATCGCATAACAGTTTATTCATTACCATTGTTCTGGCTTTTTGACAATCAACTAACTCACTACATCCTATGCAGCCGTGACTTTTTAGAATTGGGTACATTGTGAAGTAAGCTTCTTTTTTATGTACAGGGTAATAAACAAGCGGTCTTTGAGTATACTGTTCTCTCGAAATACTCTGCACTATCCATAAAGCGGCATATGAGGCAAATGCACCGAAAGTATCAGGGTCATACTTATCAACAGCATATATTAGCCCGATGAAGCTATAACTAATAGCATCATCAATCTCCATGTCGTATAATTCTGCTCTTTGAAGTGCAATACGTAAAGCCAATCTCAGGTGCATTTCAATCATTCGTGAACGCGCAAATGAGTTGCCCTCGGCAATTTGATACTTTAATTTTCGTATTTCTTTTTTCTGAGGCGGAATAATTTTGCGAACATATTCTACAAGCGGTTTTAATGAAGGATTGAGTTCAACAATACGTTTGTAGATTACCTCGTAATCGGTTTGCGCAAAATCATCAATATCATCTTCTGGGTCAGTACAATGTATGTCCCTCTGTGATGATGGCTTTTCTGCATAAACGATTATACCCAAAGTCGTGATTGCACTGCTTAGACGATCAAAGTCCTGAATAGAGAGAGAAAATTGCTCTGCAACTTCCATAATATCATCGAATGTCACATATCCTTGATTTTTTGCCAATTCAAGAAGAGACTTGTATGCTAATTGATGTTGCTCGCTTTCCAAACTCTCTCACCTCATTCTTACTTTGAACACATCTTTAGGATTTCTTCTACATTCGTTTCTTCATGAAATCTTTCATGGAATTCTTCAATGAAATCATATAAACGGGAAATGAAGTCATCTGGTGATGACGCACCTTCAATTAGCTTCTCATAAAGGACGTCAACACCGCCTCGGACATAGCTGTCAAAGCGTTCCTCATCAGCTGGGTCATCTCCCATATGGCGAAAAGCTTTGTCGATTCGTTTATCTTCGTCAGGTTCATAATCTTTATCAAGAAGCATAATAAGTCTAAAATTAAATGTCAATTCTTCTTGAGAATATATAACTCGATCACCCATAACGTTTTGATTGTACACTTGATTGGTTTCGGGATTTTTCTCATTATCTATATCCGCTCTCCGTCCATAAAGGAAACCCACTAAGGGAGCGTTAGCATACACATCAACATTACGGTCGAATAGCTTAGCTTTACTATCTGAATCAAAAACGCCAGTCAGTTTATCGACTCTAACAGCGTGTCTGCCTCGGAAACGGTACTGTTTATCAAACATTTATTGCACACTCCCTTAAATTAACACAGTTTCAAATTCATTTTTCTTTTCAAAGCTATGACGACAACCAATTTTTTCGCCCATATATTCTTCGGCAAGATTACCATCTGTGTCTTTGATAAAAATGATAACCTGCTCGGCTGTATTAGGCAAAGCCTCACAAACCGTTTTGATTCTGCGTTTATCAAAGGAAGATAAAGGAGCGTCCATTACAAGTGGATATGGCTCAGATGAGAGTAATTTTGCATTCTCATTAGTTGCATTTCTATTTTCGCGTGCCATTTTGATAATGCCGGTAATAAAGGCGAAAATTACTGAAATGCTCTGGGCAGTAGAAGTTTCAACATCACCTTCATAATCGTTGACATATACTGAAATGCGGTATTTATCATCAATTGTCAAAGAGAGTCCGCCTTCGTAGATTTGCTTAAATATTTCATTTATAGTGGCTTCGAGTCGTGATCTTATATCCGCCTCGCTTTGACTGTAAACAGCTTGTAACTCTGCATATATTCTTTCTGCATAAGCTTTATAGATTTCAATTTTCTTATTTTTGTCGTCAAGAAGCGTCAAATTCCTGCGTTCTGAATCAGCTCGTGTAGCTTTTTGCTCGTACCCTCCACGCTCGCGATTTTTTCGATCTCGTTCATCGTTGCTACTGCGAATGGTATCATCACAAATCCTAATTTCACTACTGATTGCACGAACGCGCTCACGAACATCACCGCCAGCCAATTTACCTTCAATGTCATGCAATTCATCATTAAGCTCGGTTATCTCGTCATCTTGTTGGCTGATCACAGCTGTATTATCCCGCACAAGCATATACAGATTATTGCTCATATTAGCACGTCGTTTTGCTTCTTTTTTGAAATCACCAATGGTTGTGCTGATAGACTGAGGAGGCAAATAGTCTATTAGTTCTTTAACCTTTGTGTATGGAACGGAACCTTCATCAAGATGCGTTCCGCAGATACATACTTTTTGTTGCAACAGATACTCTATTGTTTTTGTGTGCATATAAGGAATATCTTTTCCTACAAAATCTTTTTCTGCAAGTAACTCAAGAGCTTGTTTCACGAGGGCAGTTGAGAAGAACGAACTCATTCCGGAATTGAAATCTTTGCAAATTGCTTTAACAACCGAGCTACGAGTAACTTTAGTTCGTGCAATCTTTTGGAGCAATATGTCTTTCTGACGCTGAAGTTCTTCGCCTTCGGCATATTGCTTCAGTTCCTCTGTCCTTTCAATTTTTCTTGCTTGAGCCGACTCTATTTGTGTTTCAAGTTCCTCTAGCCGTGCGTCGATTTCAGCAATTTTTGCATTGCACTCATCAATAATCATTGTATATTCCTGGATTTTTGCATTACTGTGAGAATCATAACTGCTTTCGTAGCTATTGATGACAGTGTTACGAATCCGTGGGTTAAAATGCTGAATGGCACTATACATGGCATTCAAACCTAACAAGCCTTTTACGGCTTCAGCAAAGTCCGTTGCCTTTTTTCCAGTGGAAATATCTTTACTCATCTTCTCTATTCGCTCGCCATCAAAGAAGAAATAACGAGACAATTCTTTTGGAAGAATATTTTTAACTTCGCTTTCGCAACGGCTTTTGGGAACATAAGAAGTATTTCCATCTGCACCTTTGATCGCGATATTGAACACCGTATTGTCGCCCTTGACTTTCCCCGAATAATCCTTTTTATATGTCTGTTCACGTATGAGAGTATAGGAAACATTACCATGCTTTAACCGCAGTTCAACCCTAACATTTGCCCTCTGACCAGGAGTTAAATTGCTGGCTACTATTTTGTTAAGCATATTTTTATCTGAGAACTCCGTTTCTCCGTACATACACCAGAAAAAAGCTTGCGCAAACGTCGTTTTTCCTGTTCCATTCTCACCAATAATGATGGTAACATTTTTTCCATTTTGCCCCTGAGCAAAATCGATGGATTCGTTGCGAAATTGGCGGAAATTTTCAAGTTTTATTGATTCGAGTAACATTGTACTTCCTCCTCAATTTGTTTCTTGATCCACGCGACCATCTGCTGATCGGTCTTCTCGCGAGTTTTGAGGTTCTGACTTTCCTGAAGAATTATTTTTCTCTTAAGCCTCTCGACTGCTTTCTCATTAATTTTAATCTCTTCCATTGTCGGTTATGCCCTCCTTGTCATTTTCCTCAGATATGTGATACGCATCTTGTATTTCCCATATCAGGTTATTTGCAATCATAGAGTTCTGCGCTAAACGACCGAACTCCTTTATTCGTGACAGTTCATTCTTTACTAGCGATAAATCTCTGTGAGCTTGTTCTGCGGTCAGACCTGAAACATTTTCAAGTGGTCTTGGTAATGTCACAAAGTCATAAATAACCGCATACGGCTTATTAGGAGCTTTGCGTAGAACACGACCTCTTCGCTGTATATATTCTTTAGGGTTAGTCGTACTCGCAAGGATAAATGCAGTACGAATTCCCGGAATGTTGACGCCTTCGTCCAAACACTTAATGGCAACTATAGCTTGCAGACGATCTCCACGTTGGAATTGTTCTTTGATAGATGCTCGAGTTTCCATATTTTCTTTGGACGTAAACTTGGCAACTGCCATGCCTAATTCATTTCCGAGAATTTTGGTTACCGCTTCAATTTGTCGTATGTCACTATCGTTTGAGTCAACGCTATCGTCATTAACATTGGTGGCACCGCAGTACACAAGAATATTATTGTCGTGTATGTATGGCTTGATTTGCTCACGCAAGGCATCAAGCTTTTCCGCTGCTCCTGCAACAATCCTTGCCCTTTTGAGTGCGAGAATCTCGCCATGTTTGTTGAGTTTGTACCTTCCACTTTTATCTTTGATGAGGCATTTGGACATTTCATATGACAATTGTTCATACGCAGAAAGCTCATCATCATTTAAATTAACAACAACAGGGTAATACTTATACGGGGTCAGTTTATCCTCTTTAATAGCGCGTTCCAGCGGGTATATGATACACTTTTTCCCGAAGAAAGAATAAAGAAGTGCTGTGCCTTCTTCGTCTCGATGGCGCTCTAATGTCGCAGACAAAGCGAGTCGGTAAGTAAATCGTTCATCCAGTAAACACGAGTAGGATGCTGCACCAAAATTATGTGCTTCATCAACAACGAGTAGTACCGGAGTTCTTACCTTACTGATCTGTTCCTGGACAAAATCATTTGTGAATGTAGCATTTGTACATACAAAGCAAAAAAAGCTCTTGTCATCCCTTAACTTCTGATCCCGCACCGCTTTAGACAAGCGGGCTTTCCAGTCTTTTTGAGGTGAGCTACTGTACCCAATTATAGGTTTCATATTGAATCGAACAATATCTTCAACCCATTGTTCAACAAGGTGCTGATAAGGGCAAACAATAATAACAGCAAGACGATCTGAAAGATCCTCCGATAGCTTTGCAATTGCGCCTAATCCAGTAAATGTCTTTCCTGTACCGGTTGCCATATCAAAGATTCCATGGTAGTTTTCACCGACCCAATTAGAGATGGCTTCCTTTTGATAGTCATGAAGAGTTACATCGTTCGGAATACGTGGACCTATTGGACTTGAAGAATCTTCAAAACCTTTAGGTGCTCGATATATTTTATCAGGAAATTGCTCATTATCCACATTAAAATTAGGAGCAGACCGCTTGTATTTTTCAATCAAAGTCTTTGATACGCTGGGAAATTCGAGTACATGAATATTGGGTTCGCAATCGTTCCAGATAGAATAGAAAGCTGACTCTTTCAATTTTACTCGTTCTGCTTCATTTGCATCTCCCCAGCTTCTAAAGACATCAATTGTTTCATAGTTTATTGACATTGCTGTTGCAGACTCATTCATTGAGCCGGAAAATGCGACAATGTTACCCTCGCTATCTTCGATTAGCCCCATTTTTTCATGGTACATTCCAATTCCGCATTTATCTTCGGTATATGCGATGCGTATGTCCATGATACCATCAGCAATCAGAGTAGCCAAAAGATTAAGTCTTTGCATGGAAAAGTAATCAATGCGTTCATCAGTGATTTGACGCAAAACCGACTTTTCAATCACAGAGTTTCTCTCCTCATAACCTTTCTGAATTGCTTCAATATCTTCATCTGAAAGATAGGGAGAAGCCACAATTTGAATTTTACCGCCCTTTGATGCCATAGTTGCGATTCCTTTTGAAATCTCAACAAGGGACGATGAAGAGAAAAAGCCAACCGCCCGTTTGTATGTAGTCGCTTCTTTAAGCAAAGGAATATAGAAATCCTGAACAACATTATCTATGAGAGATCGATATTCATTTTTTATTGGTGCATCTTGCAATCCCATATCATAACCCCCTCAAAGATTATCATCAATGTCATCAAGTGCTGCTTCTAAAGCTGCAAAATCATTAGCGTTTGTAGAATGATTTACACTAAAACGGATTGTCCCAGAAGGAAAGGTTCCTAAGAACCTGTGTGCAAGAGGGGCACAGTGAAGCCCTGTTCTGACAGCAATATTGCGCTCGCTAAAAAGCTGTCCCGAAGTATCACTGCTTATACCATCAATAGTGCAAGAAACAATTCCCACATATTTTCGAGTTGGTTCGTTTCCAATAACATTTATAAAGTCGTATTTATTGAGCAACTCAAGCAATTGCTTTCTTTTTTGCTGCTCTTCAGAATACAATGTTAATATTCCTTTTTCTTTTATCCAAGATAATGCCGCATTCAATCCGGCAATTCCTGAAATGTTCATCGTTCCTATTTCAAATCGTTCAGGGATGCTTATAGGCATATCTTGAATTGCTGACTCAAATCCAGTTCCGCCAAAAAGCACTGCGGGTAAATCTATTTGCGGATTCATAACAAAGCCGGATATACCCGTTGGTCCCAGAAGTGTTTTGTGACCTGCAAACACGGCAAAATCAAACGATTCCTGACCTACATCACATTCAATAAGTCCTGCAGTCTGCGACATATCCAAAACAGTTAGTGAATTGTACCGTTTTGCCAGTTGAAAAATTTTTTCAACTGGTGCAACAAGTCCTATCACATTGCTAGCATGGCTTACAACAACAACATCTGGCTTTTCTTTGTCAAACTGATACCTGATACGCTCCAAATCATATTCAAGACTTTTAGAAACAGAGAGTTGCCTTACAATGATTTTACCTTGTACTTCAAAATTATGGAGTGTTCTTGTAACTGCATTATGTTCAAATGGACTAATATAAAAAGTTTTTGTTCCAGAGTATACAAGCCCCTGAAGAACGATGTTCAAGGCAATTGTCGCACTAGGCTCGAAAATAACCTGCTTAGCCGGACAACAGAGTATGTCAGTAATTTTGTTTCTGGTATCATTTACTAGCTCTTTTGCAGACAATGAAAGACCATAATTGCCTCTGCCAACACTTCCACCGGCGACCCGATAAAACTGATCCATGTATTCATATACACATTCGGGTTTTGGAAATGTGGTTGCAGCATTATCAAAATAAGCCACTGTGTGCCTCCTTAACATAGTTTTTCAAGAATATCGATTAGTATCTGGCGCTTCTCTTGTTCAGATATTGCTTGTCCCATAGCCTCCAAAGACTTTGAAATTTGGTTATGGAGTAACATCCCTCTCTTGCTTATCTCTGCTCTTTCAAAACTTTTTGTTGTCCGTTCTCCGCCTTTGCTTACAAATATGACTTGATAATCACTTGTTGAAGAAGCGGTTTTGGTTTCGCTGCTGCTCCTATATGCTTCTGCGGAAGCTTTGAATTGAGCAAGCTTTTCTACAAAGATAGTGCTTGTATTGCTATCCCAATCATCCAAACGCAGTCCTGTTACAGTTTTTGCGAGTCTAGCTATGAAAGAGCCTTCATCGTTAGTTACATTTTGGAACAAGCCGAGACACTTATCAGTGCCGTCTTGAAATAGATAGTCAAAAGCTCCTTGATCAATGGAATCACACCAATCCTTAATCACAGATGCAAGCGATACCCTTCCATCAAGTTTTTCATCTTGACGTAGCATAAATATAGCTTTAATCTCAGCTGATAGAGACTTTTTAAGCCTATCAAGAATGCTATCAAAGCAATTCTTTGCCGCCTGTATATTCTCGCTAAGTCCGGGAGTAAACTCATCATATCCAAATGTCTGCGGAAGCTTTTCAAAAAGCAAGCTGTATCCGCTTGTGCTTTGTCTAAGCAACTTCATCATGCCAAGGTAGCGCGCATCAATTTTCTTCCCGTTTGGAAGAGCCTTGCTTTCTTTCGCAAATTTAGGAAGAGAAAGCATCCAACGCTTCATGGCATTTACAATATAGTCGTATGTATTAGACATTTTTTCTGCATCAATAACATATTCGTCAAAAATTTCCGCCATGTTTGAGACAAACTCTTCCTTTTCGGAGTCCCAGTCAATATAAGACAGCATAAAGGCAGCCGGATTAGCGTTTATTTGAAGCAAAGTATCTGCTGTCATTGCAACCTGTCCGTATTTGTCTGTTATTACAACTTGCTGACGATATTCATGCATTACAGCAGCAAGGTAAATAGGTATCAATCCTTTGCGTAAACCGATATGATATTCCGGAAGAGAGAGCATATCATATAAAATATCAAAAGCAATAGATCCATTTCTTCGCGCTCCAATGATAAAATATTCAATCGTTTTCATCATGTTAGCCATCTTAGAATCTTGCGGATGCAGATTGATAACCGGGATTCCAGTTGATTCGTCCCATATGCCGGTCCGAATCAGTGTGCTTCGCATGATTGAAACCTCTTGTCCGGTACCATTTAAGCCAAGATTAGGCTCTAACTGGTTGCGCAAAAGAGCAGATACAATTTTATTTCTACTATTTCTCGCAATGCTTGTAATTTCATCACGATTTACTGCTTCGTTACTGATAACTGGTGTCATTGAAAATTCTGAGTCACAAATATCTGACATGAGTTCTGTTAGTGTGGCTTTCCTATTTATATACCTTTTTACACCGTCGAAAAAGTAGTCAGACTTGTACTCCTCGGGATGCGAATAAGCAGACAAAAAAGAGTTTATAACATCCCTAAGATCTTCGTAAACGACATCGTATTCTTCAAATAGAACGGGATCATTTGAGGCTTCTTCTCTAAGAGCACAGACTGCCTCAAATTCTTGTACGATCCGCTCAATGTCAAAGAAATGTTTAGGAAGAATAAAAATCTGTCTAGAACAGCCTTTACTTGTTTTCAAAATCGTATCTCGTAAAGTCGGTATCGATTCTTCCTTATGCGGAATAACTGCAAAAATCACGCCGTCTGAATTTATGTTCTCACTTTTTATTACCCAATTCGTATCATTTGTGACTTCGTCTTCATCGACAAAGATAAATGAAAAGAAACGGGTCATTTCTCTATCGTCGTTATATCTTGATGGGTACATATAGTTGTCAAAGTTCGATGTATTGAGTATTTCTTTTACTACAATTTGGTTAGCATGAACTTCAACATAATCATTTATTTTACTTCGAATATCAACTCCAGAAGTTTGCTTGAGACGAAGATAGTTATTGCTTCGCTTCAGATATACCACAAATTCTTTTTCAATGAGATTGTCAATAGCACCATTAATGTCCTGCACAGAGTATGAAGCTGAATAGATCCCAACAATCTCGTCTTTCGTTGGTTTGAGACGCTCAAACTGTGCCAAAACATAAATAAGCGAGAGTGTCTTTACAATTTTTGCCTCAAGCGATTGAGGTGGTAACGCTGACAAAATCGTACTTGTTAACACATAGTTATCGTGAATTTCCCCTCCATAAGCTTCCTTTTTGAACAACGGCTCAAAATAGTCATAGATCGCATCGGGGGTTATGAGTTCAAAGTGATTGTCATCATAGGAGTCAATAAAAGTGCTTAATGTTGAGGGACCATCTGCTGACAGAAATGTAAAAAGTGTACGCTCGTTTTGAGCTACACGCTCAGAAAGGCGTGGTAAAATAAACGTTGAAACTGGATGCAACGGATAGCAGCCCAATATGGCTGTTTGCAACTCTGAACTATTAGCTGAAAACAAAGGGTGATTTTTGTATCGCTTTGAAATGCTCTCAAAATCCTTTTGATTTCTTGCTTGAAATGCAGTCCATAGCGCTGGTTCTTTTTGGATTACAGAAGAAATAATCTCATAAGTCTGGGAAAAATTGTTGTTTAAGTGGATGTGTTTAAAGCGTTCTGAAACTCCACGCCATCCATCAACTTTTTGCTTTGGAAGTTTATCAATATAATTAGCAATTTCCTTATGGGAAATGAGCATTAAGTGAAGTTGAGTCGCACCACTGCGATTGCATTTTTCTGCAAAATCTTGAAGCGTTTTTGTATCGCTCAAAGAAGCCTCTGTTATATTCGCTTCAAGATATTTGCTAAACTCATCGTAAACAACATATAAACCCGAATATCCATACTGTTTCAAGCTTTTTGCAACACTTTCGTAGAGCTCAACAACATCGAATCCCAAAAACGGGTTAAATGTGCTTCCTGCGGTAAGTGATGGATAAACGCGTTCAAAAACCTCGTAAGCAGAAATACTATAGTTCGATAGCTCTTCAATAAAAACGCTAACCGGTTTGTCAATTGCTTCGCAAAACAATTCATAGGTTTTTGGAAATTCGTTTTGCCATCTATTAATTACCGAAATAGCAGCGCGGTAATTCGTTTCAGGCATTATGCTCAAAAGATCATTATCTGAAAGGGTTCTCTGAAGTGCTAACAGAAATGCTTGAGTAAGACTGGTATTGCTTCCCGTAATAACGACAGGCAGTATTTTTTCAGAACTATCGTAGTAATTCTGAACAGCTTGAAGCAACCGAGGATTTTCTGAAATCTTTGGCATCGTCTTTTCAAACAAGGAAAGATCTTTCTTTAGAAGCATAGATAAAATCATCAAAACAATGTGCGATTTTCCTTTTCCGTATGCTCCAATCAAAATCCTTGAACGCTCCGTGGATGTTACCGCCGTGCTATCTAAAACATCAGATAATAACCGGAGTGCAGATTGTGTTGGTATAAAGTTTTTGAGTTTTCCATCGTTGTTTAGGTCGTAGCCAATATTCACTGAATATTGAAACCCGGAAGCAACAGAAATCATATCACTCATTGTTTCATCTCCTGCTCGCTGATGCTCTGATAGTATGTCTCCACACACTGTTGAAATGAAGTCTGGTGGAGAAGTCGAATAACATCAAGTCCTGCTGTACGATTTATTTTGATTTCACCTATTTTCTCAATTTGATAAAGAACATCCAGCAAGGTGATTGCGTCCAAATTGAACACTCGACCAATATTATTTGGCGAAGTCAAAAGCTCATTTAGACTTATTTCTTCTCTCGTCCCAGCCTGATCTGCAATAACAGCTAAGGCGACCCACGGATTGATAGATCTTGCTACCGGAACAGCTTTGCGATAAGTTCTTTTTTCTTTACTTAATACATCAATTAGTCCAAGCTCTCCAAATGGGCAATCTATATTACCTTCTGGTGAAACACGACTTGAATTGACTTTATATCTCGGTAAGTATGTGTTTATGATACAGGAAAAATCATCATTCAGTGACCTGATAGCAACCGAATCACTCTCATTAGACATACGGATGAAGCACTGTAGCGAAACAACAAAATCTTCACGACTAAATTCATTCATGTTAAACTCGTTAAAGAAGAAATACCATGAAGTTGCTTCTGAACGATTGCTGGCAAGACGATATTGAAGTAAATATAAGGTACCCTTTTCTTCAATGTAGCGATCGTTGTTGAAAACACTTTCCCCAAAAGATGTAAACCGTTGTATTCTTCTGCCACTTGTTGGCTCCTCTGTTAAACCTACTGCTTGGAGCCAATAGCGCAAAGCCTTTACCATATTAGCTCCAATACCCAAGACATCCATAGGATTTTCATCTTTAGAAATAAAAACATCTCCTTTTGCATGGACATATTTCATGCCCTTGCTCAACCAGCCCTTTCGTATAAAAAATGTATCATGAGCACGGAATTTCATTGCCATGCAAACTCCTCCACTACTTACTTTGTTCTTAGATACCTATCCATCATACAGCCACCATCAAGATACTTTGCGGTTATGCACGCTTTACAATGGACACACTTTTGAGGGTCAATATTGTACCCAAAACTGTTTATAGAAATTGCTCCCGCTTTACAAATCGATTCGCATTTCAAGCATTTTCTACACGCATTAAACTTTCTAATTTGATAGCCGACCATTCGCTGTATGTCATCATGATCTGCAACATTCATCGTCCTTACTTTAACAGAATAATCGTAACCATCTTGTGTAAATGGCTGTAAAGATATAATTGGCACATTACTTCTGCTATCAAGCACAATTACCTCGTGTAGCAGTTTTCTGCCAAGTTCGGGAGCTATGCGACCAAAGGGGACAAACATTCCAATAAATTCTTCATCAAATGGACGATTCAAGCGATATATTTTCGCATGATCTTCGGCTGTACAATTTGTAAATCTGATTTTTACATCATTAGCTGATGGCAATCCGTTTCCACCCTGACGTGCTTTCCATTTGCCCGAATCGACATACACTTCAGGATCGGGTTTGCCGATCTTCGCAGCAAAGTTAACAAGGAAGGCTCTCCACTTTTTTGACCTATCCGGCATATAGATACGTGATAAGAATTGAGCACGCTGATTATTATTAGGACAACACCAACAGCCCACTCTATCATAGCCAAGACGATATGCATCATTGAAATCTATTTTTTCAGAAAGAATATAAAGCCAAATATCAATATCCTTCCAAAAGAAGATAGGCGAGGCGACTGTTTGCTGTTTGATTTTAACCGCTTCAGCACTGTCTTCGATTCGATTATATTTGCTACGACTTACAGACTCCGCTTTTCGTATTCCGTAGAATGTTAGAATCTGTTGACTGCCATACATACTGTTTATCACGCGAGTAATTGGTCCAGTCTTGAACATAGAGCAACACCAACGCATCATACGAGCTGGAGGACCAATATCCTCGCAAACATCATAAAAATCCTGCTCGTCGTTTTTGGCAATTTGGAATATAGCGTTCGGATGAGCGGCTCTAAAGCGTTCAGCGTATTCCGCGGTGCTCGGGAATTCAAGCGTTGTGTCTCCATAAATATGAACAAGGCAAGGATCACTTAATGCCTTAACAGCGAGATCGGCGGACACTGTAGAGTCTTTGCCCCCCGAAAAAGATACGACAATATTCTCAGCTGGGAACTTTGAAGAGGCTTTTTTGATAAATTGAAATGCTTCGTCCTTCAGGTACTCCAACCTGCTGCGATTTGCGAGGATGAATGTTTCAATGTGCCGATCGAAGGCATCATCATTCTTCGAGGAACATTCATTTAGTTTTTTGATTATAGAGTCAACATCTGCTGTTTCATAAATGCTGTTCGGCATAGATATAGCCTTTCCATTTATGTAGTATCTATTATTGTTTGCCCACACAGACTCTTCCCACAAGCTGTTAGGTTCTTTATTTAGAAGTAACTCTACTAAAAGCCGTTCTTCTGGAAATACAGGACGCAGATCAGCGGCAAGGTACTTCGTTTTTCCTCCACAAACAGGGCAGGATCCTTTATCTGCTTGTACAGCTGTATTAATTATTGGGGTATGGCAGCGCTCACACCAATATACTTCAACAGGAAGATCTTCGACTGTGGTATCGCCGCAAACAGGACAAACACTTGCATTTGTTTCAATATTACACTGCTTGCACCACATACTAAATCCCCCTTTTTGCCAAATTTGAGATGTCAACACACGACTCTATGTAATATAATATCATATTCTATGTCCCATAAACTGTACTTTATTCGTCAAAAAACTCCATTATTTCATTAGGAGTGCAATCAAGAGCCCTGCAAATGCTGCCAACGACATCCGTTGTTATGTTTTCGTCTCTTGCAAGTTTCAGCATTTGATAGCGGGTTAAGTGAGCAGCTTCTTGGAGGTCTTTCTTTTTCATCTTCTTATCAATTAAGATTTTCCAAAGTTTATTATACCTGACTGCCATATTTAATCTCCTTTGGCGTGTGTTTAATCAAACTAAGATATAAATCGACTAATTTACTATATTATAGCACTATTTATTCTAAAAATCAATCTTAAGTACGGGATTTTAGATAAAAATATCGAAAAGAGTCGAATCTGGAAAAATGATTTGACTTTCAACTTCCTTGCTGGTTACTTATATATTTGTAACAGTATTATTCTGTACATTCGCATAGTGAAAAGCGAACTTAATTTTACTTCTTTGACTGGTAACTCGTCAATGAATATTTGGACTATTTCGGTACTACGGAAGTAGTTTTCATTAAAAATACGCAGACATTGCTCAATTGAAGTATACCTGATTGCACACTAAATATAGAATACCTATCTTTTAAGTTAAAAGTTTAAATAAATAAATGCTATATCAAAATCCTTTAATGATGGCGAATATAAAAAAATAGAAGAAGCTACATATTGGCTGCACTATTGACAGGCTTTATTTGTCAATGCTTAGGGATAACGAATGGCACATTATCCAATTGATTAATGGAGAAGAAAGAACTTTATCCATAGAACAATTTAAAAAATTTATAAAATCAAATATATAAAAATTAGGTGAGAAAATTTAGCTACCAGATTATTCTAACTATTTGGCTACATAAAAATTGAGGTTGTCCATTGCGGGCAACCTCTCTTTTAGTTGAATAAAACATTGCATTGGTCAACTATATTTTCAATTATTCTTATTTGTGAAGGTGCAAGCTGTTTTATTTTATCAGATAAAATCAATAAATCTTTATCAATGATTTCACCTGTCAAAAGATAGTCAGCGCTCACATTTAATGCTTTTGATAGCTTTAATAAATTTTCAGGGCGCATCGCTCTTTTTCCGGACTCTGCATAAGAAACGAACTGAGGAGTTAAATCTGCTTTTTCGGCAAGTTCTTCTTGTGTCCATCCAAGTCTTTTTCTCAATTCTGTAATGCGGTTTCCAATATCCTGTAAGCAAATATCAATTTCAGCCAAGTTATTCCCTCTTCCTTGTATGTCGTTTTGTTAAATTATATCCACAAAAAGAAAATTTTTAATCGTTAGTTGTTGATTTTGCTACACAATATGATATATAATAGTAGGTAGGAAAAATAGGATTGAGAAAAATGCTAGAAATAAATAACGCTTGTTGCTTCTTTGGGCATAGAGATGCTCCGGAATATATAATATACGAAATAAAATCAAATATTGAAACTCTAATTACAGAATATGGTGTGACAACTTTTTATATAGGAAATCAAGGCAAATTTGATTCAATGGTTGTTTCCGTTCTTAAAGAAATGAAAAATAAATTTCCTCAGATTTCTTATTCCATAGTCCTTGCCTATCTTCCCAAAGAGAATGAGAATTATAACGAAAAAAACACCCTCTATCCATATGGAATAGAGAGTGTACCGAAACGCTTTTGTATATCGTGGAGAAACAACTGGATGATAGATAATTCGCAGTATGTAATATGTTATATTACCCATATAACAGGGGGTGCTGCAAAATTTGTAGAAAGAGCCAGAAAAAAGAAAAGAAACATAATTAATCTTTCGTAGAGTATTTCACTTGACGAATCGAATTATGTTTCTTGTTTATCTAAAATTATACAAATTGTTGCTAATTTTGTCAACCTGTCAAAGATTACTTTGTATAAAAATATCAAATTTAATCGGTTATATTTATTGAAAATCACAATAGATTTTGCGAAAAATGCATTTGTTTAATTTATTATCCGTCAAATTTCTCGTCATAAATTTTAGAAAGGAATGATATAAACGCCACGCAAAGGGGAAAACATCTATAAAAGAAAAGATGGGAGATGGGAAGGAAGATATATAAAAAGTCGTAATA
This sequence comes from Ruminococcus sp. LCP21S3_E8, assembly GCA_052118065.1. Lineage (GTDB taxonomy): Bacteria > Bacillota > Clostridia > Oscillospirales > Acutalibacteraceae > Ruminococcoides. The sequence continues at coordinate 37,943 of JBQKHY010000020.1, forward strand.
ATCATAATAAGAGTAAATATGGATATGTTTATGGCAAAACATATAAAGAAGTAAAGAGTAAGGGATGTTTTTTATTGCGACAATTTTAAAAATAGCCTAATTAGCTGAATTGGAGCAGATTTAGATAATGATAGCAAAGATGATTAACTTACCATTTCTTTAAAGAGACACAATATAGATTTTGATGTCAATGGAGAAGAAAATTAAATTTTTATTCATCTGACTCTGTACATTTATAAAAATGGAGCCTATATTAAAAACCAGATTTGTCGTATAATTTGTTTGGTTTGTGTTTGAGCATATCGGATAACATTACTATTGAATACAAATATGAGTTGCACCTGATAAAGGACAAAGTCTAATTATGCATTCAGAAACAATAGCTGATAATTCAGAAGTGTATAGTACTAAATATCCGCATTATTATTCAGTTGAAAATATTTTGGGAAATTTTAATACGAAGTTTTTCGTTCGACAATATGTAGATGAAAACTTTCTTCAGCAATTTCGATATCAAGAACAATAGGTCATATTTCGGGTATGCCTGAAGCAGAACATATTACATATTTTGATACTCAAACAGGTGAAGAATTGTATTCTTTAGGAGTACAAGTGTATTAACTGGTTCGGACATGTCTAGTCCGGAAATTGAGACTGAAAAAAAGCGGAACTTATGGTACGGGGAAAGAGGCAATTTAAGAGATTAATTATAGACTTGAAAAGTATAATTAGACTTGAAAAGTATAATTTATGCAAATATAAACTTGACTTGTTTCCTTGGACAGATGGATATAACAATTCTTTGATTTTAAGAGAATCATAAGACATTTCTTGTTCATTTTAACTTGTTGGAAAAACTGTGAGTGAGAATAAACGTCGTTGCTATATAGAAATTAACTATGAGAGTGGAAAAATTATGAAACAAATTTTAAAATGTTAAACACTATAAAAAGAAATCAATATAAAAGTCTTGACAAATTTTGTTAATGGCGATATAATGCATGATAGAAATCGAACAATAGTTCTATTTTGTTCAAGCATCTTTCCTTGCTTCCCCGTTGCGAGGTTAGAAATATATTAGCGTTTATGGGAGTTGATTCAAAAAAGTGTAGTTTTACTTTCAATTGAATATGTATCAAATTATGTGAATAATGAAGTTAGTTCGGAAGGAAGATGGAAGATGAAAAAAACTAATTTGATAAAAACACCGAAAGAAAGAATTACGCTTGGTGAGTGCGTGAGAACGGAGACGGGAGAACCCGCACTCAAAGTAAAAAAGAGCAATAAAGATATGTATGAAACAATATCAATGAGCCAACTAATTGAACTTATGGTTTTGATGTCCAATCAAAATTAAGCAGTAAACCCAAATATGAGGTTTTCGCATTACAAAAAAATATAGCTCAACGATTGAGCTTAATCAAGATGAATTAAGCCGACACGAGTATTTTCAGAATTTCTGATTTTGAGATTTTGAAAATGTTCGTGTCGGCTTTTTGTTTTGTTATCAAAATGTGAAATAAAAAATATTCAAGCCTGAGTGTACATCAGGGCGAGGATACAGATATTTGCTAAAAAGACCGAAAGGTCAAAAGCAGAAATCGGTACCCTTACCTTTGTATACTCAAAATTGCAAGGGCTGGTACCGATTGGTGCCAACCCTATTTTTATTCTTGTCCTGACTGTTCTCTGCGGAAAGGACACTAAATGTTTTTGCTATACTGGCAAGCTGTTATTGCAAAATATCCGTAGCCTTTGAATTTTGAATTAACCCAAATTCAAAATTCAAAGGAGATTACAGTAAATGTCAAATAATGTTATTTCAGCTCTTGATGAGCAGTTTAATAAGGATTGTAAAGTTATAAATATTAGATATGAATATGAAGGTTTTAGCGGAAAAGAGAGGTATATCATAGCAAGCTGCCTTACAGAAAAGGAAATTTGGAATAAATACCCAAAGCAAGCGAAACTCTATGCACCGTTCGTAAAGGTGGATTTGAGTTTTATAGATGTTCGTCAAAAGTATATCAATAACGAAGATAAGTTTTGCAAAAGAGCCAAGCGCACGCAAGACATTTTTAACTTTGATGAAACTACCGCTGTATTTCATAAGGAGCTCTTAGTGAATGATTTTGTATTGGAAAAAATTAACGAAGAGAAGGAAAGTGAGGTACTTTCTACCCTTTACAAAGCTTTTGATACTTTAACAGAAAAGCAAAAGTCAAGAGTTGTTAAATATTATGTAAAAGATAAAACATTGCGAGATATTGCCGAAGAAGAGAATGTTAAATATCAAACAATAAATGAATCTCTTGAGGAAGCAATAAAAAACTAAAAAAATTTTTCAAAACACCCTGACAAACGGGTACCCTTTGTCCAAATAAGTGAAGGGAGTAATTTTTCCTTAAATTTATGAAAAGAGGTAATGATATGACGAAAGGACATAAAGTCAAGCGAGGCGAAATATTCTTTTTTTGACTTTGGTGAAACCCGAGGTTCTGTTCAGAACGGATTTAGACCGGTGATTGTTTTACAGGCGGATGAAATCAATGTCCGTTCAACAACAACCATTGTAGCTCCTTTGACGGGAATCATTAAAAAGCCTTATTTCTTTTCTCATGTTTATATAGGAAAAAGATATAGGCTTGAAATTCCTTCTATGATACTTATGGAACAGATAACTACGGTAAATCAAAGTGATTTGAAGGATTGCCTCGGAAAAGTCACGGAGAAGGCACTAATCCGAAATATAAATGCTGCTTTGATGCGAACATTCGGAATTCGGCAGAATAACAGTATAAACACAGGCGATATACGTTGTTTATGCCAAAAGCACTTACAAGAATACAAACTTTTGCCGGATTTTATTATTAAGCGTTTTGATCCACTCCAGGTTAAAAAGGATAAGTGTGACAAATGTAATGACCTCGGATATGATTATGTTTTCTTTGACAAGAAAGAAGTACTTAAAAAAAGAGGAGGAGCTATGGCAAGAAAAAATTAATAATTCAATGCAAAACTTTATAAACTTTGAAAATTCAGATTAAGCAAAATCGCATAATTGTCAAAGCCGGAAAATTCATTTAGAATAAATTTGCTGAATATTGGTCGGCTTTCAATTAAAATAAAATGCACTTAACGAAAGGAGAAACAAATGGATAAAGAAAAAAATACCAACCAAGAAACTGTAATGTTTGCTGAATACGGAGACATAGTATCCGTTGATGATATTATGAAAATGCTTCACATTGGCAGATCAGCAGTTTATTCATTATTGCAAAACGGTGTGATAAGAACGGTTAAGGTAGGAAGAAAATACATAATCCCGAAGCAAAGCGTTACAGCCTTTATTAATTCAGGATTATATTAAAAACGCATAATTGTCAAAGCCGACTGATTAAGTTAGAATAAGTCTAATGAATATTGGTCGGCTTTCAATTTGGAAAGGAGATAGCTATTATGCCGACCACAGGATATTTAAGAGAGAAAAAAGGAAGATATTATGCTGTGCTGAATCTTTACGATAGTACAGGTAAGAGAATTCAGAAATCCCACGCAACAGGCTTGCCTGTTAAGAATAATAAGCGAAAAGCAGAACAGATATTAAAGCAATTGTGTGTTGAGTATGACAACAAGAATTTAAACTTTTACTCCAACATAAAGGTTGCCGACTATTTCAAGAAATGGCTTGTAGCAATAAAATCAGAAGTTCGTCCTAATACTTATCGCAGTTATAAGGGGAATATGGAAAACCACATTATCCCTTACTTTGAAAAGCTGGGTACTGAGCTTCAAGAGCTAAAGCCGCATCAACTTTCCGATTATTACAAGTCGAAGGTAGGAACAATATCCGTCACAACGATAAAGCATCACCATCAAAATATATCAAAGGCTCTTGCCGACGCTGTAGAAAAGGGTTTAATATCAATAAATCCTGCAACAGCCGCCAAAACGCCAAAGCAGACAGAAAAATTCAAGGCGGAATTTCTTAACCGAGTGCAGATAAAACAGCTATTAGATTATCTTGAAGGAACAAGCATTTACCTACCGACATATCTTTGTACGGTTTACGGATTCAGACGAAGTGAAGTGTTAGGCTTAAAGTGGCATAACATTGATTTTGAAAACGAAACCATATGGATTAGGGAAACCTTACAGCAGAGTACAAAGGAAATAAGCGGAGACAGTAATTATACATCATCCACAAAGACAGAAAGCAGTAACCGAACCTTGCCAATGATACCGCAGGTAAAAAAGATACTTCTTGAACAGAGGGATCGTCAGATGAGAAACAAAGAATTTCTAAAAGACGCATATATCTCAAATGACTATGTTTGTACCTTTGATAACGGTAAGGAAATAACGCCTAATTATCTGACGAAAAAATTTCATACGCTGATTGAGAAGCAAAACGATTTTCCGCAAATCAGATTTCACGATTTACACCATAGCGTTGCAAGTAATCTGTTGAATGATGGATTTACTACTGTTCAGGTTGCCGAATGGCTGGGACACAGCAGTTCAACAACCACATTAAAATTTTATGCTCACATTGACAAAACCTCAAAATTAGCAATTGCAAAAAGCCTGCAAGCGGATTGATTTCTACACTTTTTCTACAACATTTGAAGCCACTGTAAACGCCAAAGTGGTGGAACTACGGTGGAACTGATGTGAAATTGAAAAAATCAGAAGAAAAACGACAAAAGAAAAAATCCTCAAAAACGGCTTGTTTAAGCCATTTTCAAGGACTTGTTTGTGGCAGGGGCAGAAGGACTCGAACCCTCGGCACGCGGTTTTGGAGTGCTATTTTTAACTTTTTGTCATTTTTTGCCATCTCAAATAATCGCATAGGTAAGCCATTTTTAGCACTTTTGATTTTTGTAGCTTCTCATAATTTTGACCGTTTACGCGGTAGAATAAACGGTCAATAAACGGTCACCCGAGGGGCAAAAAAACAACCCTATTTCATAGTGTGAAAACTGCTGTATATAATACTTGAATTTATCCACAATTTATTATTGCTATGTGGAAAATATAGAAGTATGTATATGCGTGGTGTTTGTATATCCTTTCTTTTCTCCTTTAGGCTCTATATTCTCACTACAGCAGTTTTATTATTATGGTGGGGAAGTTGTACCCATAAGACCACAACACCTCATACAAGGCAAAATAAAAGGAACTAGCCACCTATACCGGTAGTTAGTTCCTAAAAAGTTATATTTGTAATGCCCTAAAAAGAAATATCTTTATAGTGTGGTGGCTTGGTACTACTGTATATGTTGACTTAACCACTATACTGCTGTACAATACCATTACAGGGGAATGGTTTAAGCTGTTCCACAATAGGCTTTATTTTTTAACCGTCTTGTATGTGGGGTACAGGGCGGTTATTTTTTTATGTATTTTATGACTTCTGCGAGTGCTACCAATATACTCTATCTGTCATTAGTGATACCTTTTCCGTTCCTTTTATATAAATTTACAATAAATAAACCGCCTTATACTACAGCAGTATAAGGCGGTTTTATCTATCTTAGGTTATTGGTAGGGCGGTGTATCCTACATCTCAGGTACCTTATATAAGGTGTGTCGGGAACCCTTTCCGACCTCAACAACCTATAATATATAATATTCTCTTCACTTATAATTATACCGCTATTTTTAATTTTGTCAACAACAATTTTTTATTTTAGCGTAGTTTTATAGTCTTTTGAGTCTGCCACTGTTTAGACGGCGTTGTATTTTGCCGGTCTTAATATCAAATAAGGTTGCAACATATAAATAATTTTTATTAGTGTCTAGTTTTATACCTATTTGGATATTATCATTATAGACTTTTACAAGTTCTATGCTGTTTGGTTCTTTTGGATTTTTACCGATATAATCGGGTGATTTTATTATCTCCGGTATTTTAGATATATAACTAACGAACTCGGTATGCCTTGCTTGTATATGCTTTCTTAAACCACGAGAAACATAAATAGTAGTGCAAGGTAAGTTTATATTTAGAATTTGGTTGTATTTGTCTATGTATTCCCCTGCTTTATATAACTTATCCATTTAGCTTATTTTGTCCTCTTTTTCTATTCTTTGAGAAATAGCCTTTTTTATATAGCCGTTCACACTCTCACCTTGTTTTGTTGCGTGGTCTTTAATATTAATATATTCCTCTTTTCTAACATCAAGGGGAATTCTTTTTAATTTATCTTTAGCATACTGTAAATCATATTGTTTTTTCTTGTCTGATGTTGCCATACTGTCACCACCTTTCAATAGTATTATATCAAATTTATACACCTATGTACATAGTTAATACATACAAAACTATGTACATAACTTTGTGTAAAATGCTAATTGTAATATTACTATGTACATAGTATAATGTAATTACAGGATAAGGAAAGGGGCAATACATAATGTTGAATAGGTCAATTATTTGTAAGGTAGCCAACCAATTACATAAGAGTGGTTATACACTTTCTCAGAGTTTCCGCCTTGCGTGGAGATTAGCCAAAGGAAAAGCAAGTGTAAAGGTTGCAGGTGTTACCAAAGGCAACAGACAACAAGCTATTGAACATTTAAAGAGATATAGCCTTGATATGGTCAGCTTTATCCTAAAAAGAGAACCTAACAACATATACGATAGTAATGCTATTTCAGTATATGCAAAGGTAGGTAACAGCAAAATGTATAAAATGGGTTATATTTCTGCTGTAGTGTCAAATTTATTATGTGGGGTGATAGATAACATCACATCAATAAAAGCAACCCTACAAGCTATTACAGGTGGTTTTTATGTAGATATGGTGCAAGGAATAAGATTACATTTATCAACAGAGGAGTGATAATTTGTTAGAATTTGATTTAGTTATATTTAATTTGTTAGTGAATACATACGATAGTGTTTATTTACTAGGTCTGAACAATGACCGTAAATTCATTATCGAGGAACTTTATAATGATTGCACAACAGCAATTAAGAGTATCAAGAAAAGAAATTTATTATCTAATACAGATTTTTCTATTTTATGTGATTTCTGCAATACAGTTTATGAAATATCACAAAAAGGTATTTCTAAGAAAAGAATAATGAAAGCTGAAGTATTAGAGGATAAATTTGTAGATGTAATTGATATGTTGGAAGATGTATATACAAAGAGAGGTTGAAAATATGAATGAACTGTTAGATAAGACCACCATTATGGAAAATATGTTATATAAGATTTCACAAGATGTAAATGCTATGCAATATCTTCTTGAAGATTTAGAAGAAATTTTGCTTATGAACCCTAAGGATAAACACGATATTCAAAAAATAAAAACAGCATTTCCTAGAGCAAGAGCCTTGGCAAATGCACTTGACTGTACAATACTTGATGTGGATAAGATGTTAAGGGATAATTCATTTACACCTTATGCAAATGAATAAACAAGATACAGCAGTATAAATTAAATGAAACGCACCTAAGAGATATTTACAAATCTTAGGTGTGTTTTGTTTTATTTTATCCAATTTTAGGGGAGGGGGGTCACACGCGTAAGATGTGTGTTTTTTCAAACTCTTGCACCGGTATCTATTGAAAAATATATGTGCTTTTGATTAGGGGGGATATGTTTACTGCTGTAAGTATAATTTATTATTTTGCAGTCAACTGCAAAATTAATAAGAAAGATAATTACTGAATAAAATAGTACAACATTATTACTTTATGTTATTGTGTTTACTGCTGTAAGAATAATTATGGTTTTTGCGGTCAACTGCAAAATACTGTTGTTTCGTGTATGTGGTGTGTGTAGTGTATAAAAAGTCTATATATTATATAAAACTAAAGAAAAAATAAAAAAATATAATTTATTATTTTTTTATATTCTATGGTACTCTATTAGAAGTTACATACACCACATACACTAAATATTAAGTAATACAGTATTTATCTAGGTTATCGAGGGTGTAGGTAGGTAGTGGAAATGTATGCACTTTTCATACACCACCTACACCAAAATCACATTTTATACAATCAAGCCATAGGAAAATTATAGGGCTGTTCTGCTGTACCGGTGGGGCAGTCTTTTTATATTTGAAATGGTTATTGATTTTTTATTCATCATATGAATTACTATTCAATAAATTTTGCATATCTTTTACTTTCGCTTTTGCTTTATCTAGTCTTGTAATTGTTATTGGTACAAATTGTGCACAAGTACAGCACATTTCACAAATCCTATCGTAAACTCTTTTTTTATTAAGGTCAGTAGGATTTTTTAATTGTTCCGGTGATAGATTTGTAGTAACAATTAAGTTTATCCCAAATCTATAAATATCGTCAACAATGTTATATACTGTTGCTGTGCTGTCATTTTCAGCGCCTAAATCATCAATAATAATTAGGTCGAATTTACTTAAATCAGTAGTAAGCGTTGTTTTATCCAATCTATTCTTTGCCAATCGTCCTAGACTAGTTATTAACACTTTTTTACCTTTGTTAAGTAATTCATTACCAATGCAACAAGCATAATAACTTTTTCCGGTTCCAACATCACCATAAAATAGGATACCGTAGTTGTTTTCTTTCATTTTATCGAAAGCCTTAACATATTTATTGCAAAGTGACGAAATATCAGGGTTTCTGTTATCGTCATTTTCAAAAGTATTGCTTAAATAGGCTTTATCAGTAATGCCTATTTCCTTATTCCTTTTTACGGACTCCCAAAAAATGTTATCTTGTAACTCCTTCTGTCTTTGTTTCTCCTGCTGTTCATCACATTTACAAGGAATGCCAACAATCTTTTCTTTACCGAAAAACATCTTTTTTGCTTGCTTTGGTTCGTTGCATTTTGAACAGTAAAGTAAGCCGTCTTTTAGATAGGTATTATTTTTACTACCTTCATTTGATTTTTCAATAGCATCATTAATAATTTTATCAAACATTAAAATCCCTCCTCGTAGTTAGGTAAGTTATTCTGTACTACCTTTTCTTTGTTTTTGTAATTGCCTTCAATGATTTTTATGCAGTTAGAAGGTTTCATACACCAATCAAAATTGCAGTTGTTCCATACACCATTACGACCGGTTAAAAAGTCTGATTGTTCAATCATTGTAAAATAGTCATCAAATGTTAAGTTGTCTAAATTCTTTTTAAGGTTTTTAATCTTTCTTTTTCTTTCTGTTGTAAGTTTCTTAACTTTTGGTAGTGAAACACAAATAGAATTAAAAGAATTTAAAACATTTTGATAATTAATACCGTTTACACCGTCAACGGAAGTTGACTGTATACTTATTAACTTATCTTTACTTAACTTATCTTTACTTAACTTATCTTGTGCGGTCATTTGGTTGACATTTGGTTGACATTTGGTTGTCATTTGGTTGTCAAGTTGTGAATACACACCATTTTTAAGGGATAATAATGCTTTTTCGCTTTGAAAAAATGTTTGTTTTTTACGGTCTTTTCGTATGCTATTATGTAAATTCCAATGCGTAATTACAATTATTCCACTATCAAAACAAATGACAAAACCTTTTTCAATAAGTAATTTTAAATCGTCTATGTTGCAACCAATTGCCCGTAAAATTCGTTTAGGGGTGTCTAAAAAGCCTTCATCATCCGCGTGTAATCCCAAATGGAAATATAGAGCTTGTGCTGATATTGGCATTTCAATAAATAAATCACTGTCGGTAATAGTGCTTGTAAACATTCTATGGCTACCCAATATATCACCACCTTAATAAACCGCCCTAATACCATTTACAACACTATTTACAGCAGTATTATTATTTTGCTTGAATTTCTCTGCTGTAGGGTTTTGTAAATACTCTAGTACAGTATCTAGGTTAACTAAATACTTCTTGCCTGCCTTAACACGAGGAATAACACCGGTAATAGTTAGTTGTCTTAGGTGGTATTCTGTTACTGCTGTATGTGGGTCAAGCTCCTTGATTTCATTAATACATTCCTTTATAGTTCGCATTTTAGGAACTTTTAAAGGTGCTACACTGTTATAATCAGTCATTGTAAAATTCCTTTCACTACTTAAATACATTGATTTTTATTAATTCTGCTGTATAATGAAATTAAAGACTATTTATATAGTCCTAATATCTTAGACCGCTGTAAGACTGCTAA